>PNOH01000018.1 GCA_013824715.1 Odoribacter sp.
TTTCATTAACACCCCCTAAATAATTCAACAAAATGAAAGGATTAGGTTTCTCAACGCTGAAAGTTATACTATTCCTACTTTTTTTGACCCAAACTAACGATGGGTTTGCGCAGCAACCTAATTTTAAATTTGGCGCTTTAAATGTTCTGTCCGGCATCTCAAACAGCAAGACCACTGCAATTATCGAAGACTCAATCGGATATCTTTGGATTGGAACTGAAGATGGCTTATTCCGGTTTGACGGACAAAATGTTTTTTCCTATTTTCAGGATGTAAACGATCCTAATTCGTTACCTTCAAGCGGAATCACTAATTTAATTATTGATAGTGAAGATAATCTCTGGATATGTACCCATGCAGGAATTTGCATGTACGTCCCAGAATTTGATAGTTTCACACAACTTCCGGATCGATCTGATTTAAAGGAATTTGCAAACAAAAACATTCGGGTAATTGCTTTTGACAAATCCGGTCAACTTTTTGTTGTTTATGAAAAAACGATTTATAAATACATGCAAACGGAAAATCAATTTTCAAAAGTACTGGAACTTGATCAAGGTAAAATTAATGATTTGATTTTCGATGAACAGAATAATATGTGGATAGCAGCCTCGATGAGCGGAGGCTTGTTCTGTTTTGATCAGGTGAAAAAACAAATTACTCCTTACCTGCACGACCCCAACAACAAGCAATCCATATCAATTAACGAAATAAATGACATTGCCATATCTGGCGAAACGCTTTGGATTGCTACCATTGGAGGAGGTATTGATGCTTATAACCTGAATAACAAATCGTTTAAACATTATACTTCGTCAAAGAATTTAGAAAACTTCGCAAATTCTATTTTCATCAGCAGAAAAAAGGAGGTTTGGATTTGCACTTATGCCAGTTTAAAGTTATTCAACCCGGCTGGCGATTATTTTTACAATTATTTCAATACCGTTAATAATCCGAACTCGGTTGGCAAAGCTTTAAATGGTTTCTATGAAGACCGTTCAGGAAATTACTGGACAATTCAGTCGATTGGCGAGATAAGAGTAGCCCGGAACAACATAAAATTCAGAAATATTGTGCCCAATGTGGAGGCTTTTTGGAGAACTTCAGAAAAAATCATAACTGCACTTACCTACGATGGGGCCGGACGTTTATGGATCGGTAATTTTCACAATGGCATCGATATTTTCGACTGGAAACAACAGATAAAAATCAGTCTAATACATGACATGAAAGACCCTAAAAGTCTTAATGGTGGAACCATTTCTTCCATTTTTAAGGATTCAAAGCATCAAATGTGGGTGTGTAATAGCGGTGGCCTTCAGAAATACAACCCTGAACACAATAATTTTGATACATACAAGCATAATCCGAAAGACACTCTTTCAATTGGCAGTGATAATGTTGTGTCAGTTTCTGAAGATCGTGACGGCAATCTATGGTTGGCTTTTCAAGGGAAAGGAGTTGATCGTTTTGATCTCAAAACAAATACCTTCCATCATTACAATAAATTAAACAATCATTTGAGTAATGATTTTGCGTTTCAGGTACTTAACGACTCCAGGGATAATTTATGGGTAGTTACTGCCTGGGGACTTAGTTTTTTAAAAAAAGGGGAGCATCTCTTCAAATATTTCATAGATGGAAAAGATAATTCCACGCTTAACAGTAGTGAAACACGTACCGTTTACGAAGACAAACTGAATAACATTTGGGTTGGAACCAGTGAAGGCCTGAACAAATTTAATTATGAATCCCAAACATTTTCGCGCTATTCAGCCGGACTAAAAAACAACCATGTTGGCAGTATTATAAGCGATAATAAGAATAACATTTGGGTAGGTACCTATTCCGGTATTTCAAAATTCGATCAAACCACCTTGCAGTTTACCAATTATGACCAGAACTATGGGCTTCTTTCGAAACAATTCATTGACCGGTCCTGCTGCAAAGACAATGAGAACGAATTGTTTTTTGGGGGTTCGGAAGGTGTTGATACGTTTAACCCCGACAGCCTGAATCCGGAAACCAGAAATCCCCAGGTGGTTTTAACCGATTTTAAGATATTCAACAAAAGCATTACCTATAAAACTGACAGCAATAAAATTAACCGTCATATCAGTTATGCCAGAAAAATTGTTTTGAATTATGATGACAACGCCTTTACTTTTCTATACCAGGCTGTTAACCTTACTGAAGCTTTGAATATTAATTATGCCTACAAACTGGATGGATTCGATCGGGATTGGAATTATGTGGAAAAACTGAGAGAAGCCAATTATACCAATCTGAATCCCGGCAAATATACATTCAGGGTAAAAGCCAAATTCGAGAATGGCGATTGGAACGAAAAAAATACTTCGATTGAATTAATCATCATTCCTGCCTGGTGGATGACAACCTGGTTTAAAATCCTGATGGGATTGATAGTTCTGACTTCAGCATTTGCATTGGTTTTTTTTAGAATTAAACGGTTACGCCATCAGAAAGAAGAACTGGAGATCTTAGTTGTTGAGCGAACCAACGAAATTCAACGTAAAAATGAACTGCTAAATAATTTAAACTCGACCAAAGACAAGCTTTTTTCAATTATTTCACACGATCTCCGTAGTCCGTTTAATACCATTCTGGGATTTCACCGCTTGCTTGCCAGAAACTATGAAGAATATTCGGACACTGAACGCAAAAGAATGATCCAACAAGTTCAATCGGCATCCAATAAGGTTTATGTTTTGGTCGAGAACCTGCTCGACTGGGCCAGAATTCAGACTGGTAGCATTCATTACAGGCCTGTCCGGTTTGACCTGAGCGAAATGATACTCAAAGAATATAATTTTTACCAAACCATCGCCGAAATAAAAGGAATCAGTTTTGAACATCAGATTCCTGACGGGCTGATTGCTTATGCTGATATTGATCTGTTGAAAACGGTCCTCCGGAATTTAATAAATAACGCGATCAAGTTCACTTCAGACGAAGGGACCATTCTTGTTGAGGCCAGTGGAAACCACCAATTCATTGATATCTCAGTTACTGACTCAGGAAAAGGAATGACTAAAAACCAGGTTGACACTTTGTTCAGCCCTGAAAAGAACAACACGAAAAAAGTCACAAGTGGAGAAAAAGGAACTGGATTAGGACTTATTTTATGCAAAGAATTTGTTGATAAAAATGGCGGCTCAATGACGGTCGAAAGTCATCATGGAAAAGGGAATAAATTCAGTTTCACCGTCCCGGTTTCAAATCCATGACTGGTTCATTCATTCGTGACGGTAATTAAATTCTGGTATATTTGCTTAAAATTCATCCAATTGAATGACAACTTTTAAAATACTTATACTTATAATTTTGTGTTCGGCATTTGCAAACCTATATGGGATTGCTCCTGTATTTCCGGCCAATAAACCCGATACAAAACCACATCGGATCATCCGTACCTGCTGTTCGTTTGGCACCGAAATGCAAATGGTTGCCCTTCCCGGAATAAAACTTACAGAGATTACAAGTCTGGACAAAATCGGGTCTCATCATTATCTGGGCGACCAGAGTGAAGAAAACGGAATCGTTTATACGCGCCGGGGCGGATTTATTGACATGGGGCACCTGCGCGACCAGGTTGACTGGACAGCCTATCTTTACAAACAACTTACCGAAAACAAACCGGCAGAGCATCTTGAATTGGTATTGGGCCACGAAGGAGGTGAGAAGACTTTGAGTGTTACGATTCCAACCAGCCTGACAGATAATGACCTGGTTCTGTTGGCCGGGAAAATTACTTATGATCTTTCGGTCTGGCACGAAATTGCAACCTGGTTTGGCGCTTCGACCATTCCATTTGTGCCCGAACGCTATTCCAGCTTTTCGATTGAAGATGCCTTTTCCAATTTAGTAGGAGTTACCATCGGGATTAAAGCATTGCAAAGCGAATTGCCCTTCGAAGAGGCTGTGACGAGGATTATTGCAGAAACCCTGAAAAGTATGGATGTGGTAACCAGCGAGGCTGAAACCTATCTGGCCATGGAATCAGTCAGGGATATCTGGTGGACCCGAGAAAAAAAACTGCCAAGCAGCCGAGTGTTGTTGCAACGGCAACTTCAGGTATATCCATGTTTGCAGCCCTGGCTGGTTCCCGGCTGGGCAAGTACAGATCAGGACCCCATTGAATTATTGGTGCCTGAATTTTCATCAATTGGAGAAAAACTGAATGACTATTATCAACTCGAATTCAGGTTGAACTACAAATTTCCGTTCCGAAAAATGTTTCCTGAACGAAAAGACAGAAACATTACCCAAAACGATTTCGACAGGTTACTGACTGAGGTAGCTTCTGAACTGAACAAAAAAGAAAGTAAATTTCGCTAATACATTAATTTTTGTCCAACCAGGGTTTGTCAGGGTCAACCCGTTTGTTCCTCTGAATGCGTGATTGAAGTTCAAAAGTGCGGATACGGTCTTTGTACAAATTGTGAACATTTTGTTTGGCTACATCAAGCGAAGCGTCGGTGTTATCATCCCAGCGCCGACAAAGATAAATTGGTTGGTAAATTCGTCCGATCTTGTATTTTCCTGAAATAGCCAAACCGAGCGCATAATCTTCACCATAGCTTACATTCGGTACCCTGATTTCACGAATCACCGGAGTATAAAATGCCCGCGGAGCCCCAAGACCATTGATGCGCAAGGCGTTGTTGGGGCCATTTTCGTCGGTCCATTCGCGATGATCAATCACACCGGGCGGTATTTCCTGCAGATTAAAATTAGTCATCCGGTAACTGCCAATCACCATCGCACAATTTTCTTCATAAAACTTATCAACGATAATCTGAAGGGTATTTTCATCGGAATACAAATCGTCGCTATCCAGTTGAACAGCGAATTTTCCGCAGTCAGGATGAAAAACGGCCTCATTCCAGCAGCCACCAATCCCTAGGTCTTTTCGTTCAGGAATAATATGAATCAGTTTGCCCCATGAAGCATATTCTTTCAAAATTTCTGTAGTTCCGTCGGTTGAGTAATTATCTACAACAATCAGGTTAAAATTAAAAGTTGTTTTTTGAATAAGTACCGACACAATCGCGTCGCGAATGGTTTTTTCCCGGTTTCGAACAGGGATAATCACCGACGCTTCAACTTCGAATGGTTCTGTCAGTATGGTTTCAGGAAAAGGCTCTAAAAGCAAGGCTCCTATATCGCGCAGGTGAGCCGTGCAAACCTGTTCCATCTCCACTTGTCGCTCACGGGCCGAAGCTTTCACATAATCAAACTGTTTTTCTCCTGAAGTTCGGGTATCGGTTTCAGTCATGGTAAATAAACATTCAGGAATATGTACCAATTCGCCCATCCTGCTGGCCCGAAGCCTGAGAGCATAACAACCTGCATATTTCAGCATTTCATAATATTCGTACCTGAAGGCTTTTAAAACTTCGGATCTGTAAAAGCGTACCGGTCCGAAATTAAAATCATCGCGCAGACTGCCCAACTGATAATCAACCACCGGATGCGGAGAAAGCACTCCGTCTTTGATCTCGAAATAGTCAGCGTAAACCATTGGGGCATCTGTATTTTCAGCCACCTGAACAAGCCGCTCTATTGCCCCCTGGCCCGGTTCAAACATCGAATCGCCCAGCGCCAGTAAGGCATAATCAGAACGGACCAATTTAGCTATCTGCCTGATGGTTGAACAGGAAGCAAACTCTTCTGCCAGTATTTGTTCGCAATTTTCAAGATACAGTGGTATTTTGGTCAGCACATAAACCTGACGAATCAGATCAGATTCGTTGAACTGATTGACCAGTTTTTGGCTGGCTTCTTCATCAGTAAAAACAAAAAAACAATCAACATTTCCTTTCATAACAGGTTTTTTAGAGTGTAATCACTTTTCACTTTACTGATTTTTGCTTTCGTTATCAAGGCAGTCAGGAGACAAAATCCGGATTTTTAATTATCTCTGTAATTTACGTGATTTTGGCTAAAAACGATGTTTTTATCTAAGTTTATTGCAAAAATATTTTTTTGATTCACATACCATTTGTGTAGATTCCATTTTTTAATACCTTTGCCGCGTTCAGAAAGCTGAACCATTCATTCAGAAAATATTTTCAAAAATATAATACACTTGGCAAACCAAAGCGCTACTTTAACGGTTACTTAGGTAGCTTCTGCAAAGTAATTGCTTTGGATAGCTCATGGTTTATTAGGTTTAGTTGGTTTAGGTTAGTTTCCCGTCGTAACGGGTGAAAAGGCTGTCAGAGGACAGCCTTTTCTATTTATCCACCTCCGGCATTTGCTCTCTGATAAGAACCAAGTATCGTCAAACTCACTTTTTTAATACATTTGCATCCTCATTTCACAAATAAAAACATCTAAGAATTTTAAAACTAATGGGTGCTGAAAAAGGAATATTTCAACGTACGGAGTTGTTGTTTGGAACTGAGAAGATGAATAAAATTGCCGAAAAGCGAGTGATTATTTTCGGTATTGGGGGAGTTGGTAGCTGGTGTGCCGAAAGTCTTATCCGTACCGGCATCCGGCAACTGACCATTGTTGACTCCGACTTGATTTGCATCACCAATATTAACCGGCAGTCGCAAGCTACTACACTAACTGTTGGAGAAGTTAAAACTGAAGGGTTGAAAAAACGGTTGCTCGAAATTAATCCGGCTGCACATATAAAGACTATTCAAAGAATTTATGAACCTGCCACTTCAGAATCGTTTGATTTGGATTCTTATGATTATATCATCGATGCCATCGACAGCCTGAGCAATAAAATCGACCTGATCCGCATAGCCACGCGCACACGTGCAGTATTCTTTTCGTCGATGGGCGCATCGTTGAAACTTGATCCGACCAAAATCAGGGTTGCCGAATTCTGGAAAGTTAAAGGCTGCCCGTTGGGACACATCGTCAGGAAAAAAATAAGAAAAGGAGATTTGCCTGCCCATGAGTTTTTGTGTGTTTACAGCGAGGAATTGCTCGAAAACAAAGGTTCAGGTTCATCGTGCGGAACTGAAAAATGTTTGTGCCCGAAGTCAAAGAATGCTGCTGGTGATCCGGATTTGGCCGATCATGAATGGTGTACCCAGAAAGCTGTGATTAATGGAACCGTTGCGCACATTACAGCCATCTTTGGCTTTACCTTGGCCGGACTGGTGATTCAGGACATTTATAAACAAGGGTAATATAAAGCTCACATCTCAATATTCACAGTTTTCCCTACCGACCGGATGTATGTTGCCGCCTGATTGTATTCTTCTGCTGTGTTTAAATGCTCCATCATCAGGGGAACATCTCTCAGTTTTGCTAATTCCTTCAGAAATACCGGATAATCCAGATTTCCTTTACCGGCAAGGATTTCATCAAGCTGCGGAACGGCATTGTCTTCCCGCAGCGTGATATCTTTGGCGTGGCAACTACGGATTTGCGGCCCAAGTTTCCGGAAGCAATCGCGGATCATTTCCCCATTCCGGTAATAAATCTGCGGACTGGTAACCAGGTTCATCGGATCGAGATGAACGCCAAACCTATCGCGGTTGATGGCCTTGATCAGCCTGAGATACGAATCAGCCGTGTCGGGGTAAGCCCAGGGCATGGCTTCGAGTGTAAACCAAGTACGCGTTGGCTTCACTGCATCAACGATCTTTCGGGTGGTTTCCACAATCAGGTCGAATGTGGCATCGGTCAGGTTATCCTTGTGCGGGCCCGCCCAGTGGTTCGGATTTCTTGAACCGCTGACATTGACACAACAACTGGCGCCAATCTGATCGGCCAGAACAAGTGATTCAATACATTTCTGAATGGCTTTTCCTGCCTTTTCCTTATCCGGATCAATCGGGTTGCTCCAGGCGCCAACTTCGGAAATAACAATATCATTCTTAGCTGCAATCTCTCTGTACGCCTTTATCAATTCAGAAGAAGCG
Organism: Odoribacter sp.; assembly: GCA_013824715.1. Classification (GTDB taxonomy): domain Bacteria; phylum Bacteroidota; class Bacteroidia; order Bacteroidales; family Prolixibacteraceae; genus Aquipluma. The sequence goes on from PNOH01000018.1 coordinate 7,917, forward strand.
CCAATTGAAACCGGACAATAAGCTGCCCGATATCCCAACTTTTTGAGTGCAATGATCCACGCTTCAGGAGTTTCAAATTTTTCAAATACTGGGCCCCCCAAACGGACTTTTGATTGAGCAATTGTACTGGCAGTTAGCCTTGAAGGTAATACTGATAAAACGCCTAAGCCGGTGGCTGATAGAAAGATAAATTTGCGTCGTTTCATACCCGAAGTTTTATTTATGATTTGTTTTTCTTTAAACCAGAATGGTTGCCATTATTATAGAACCGATTGCAGAAAGCTTTCGTCAACCACGAGTGGTGGCATAATCCTGCCATACCTTCGGTATTTAAACCTTTCTAAACATTACAGGCTATAATAATACCATGCCTTTGGCATTAAAAGCATTTTGTCAATATCGAACAAGGAACGAGGAACAAGAAATAAGAAACCGGTACTTTGATTTTTCTAATTTCTTATTCTTTGTTTCTTCCTAATTTTCTTCAACAATCAGCACATCCCACGGCCCAATTTCGAGCGATGCACCTGAAGAAACAGCTTTCCCGGCAACTAACTCGGTTCCTGCTTTGTGCGGATAAACCAAGCTCGATTTTTGCGAACTGTAATTGTAATAATAATGAACTTTTTTACCAGCATCGTTCACCCCGCTTTTGGTAATAAGCGGCCAATGCAGGTTTTGGTCAACGGTTTTGATTCCTGCCCGTTCCATTTCCTGAAGGATCAGTTTCTCCTGAATGCCATCCGAAACACCGGTTCCCTCGTAAAGTAAAGTGCCTTTTCCGAAGTTGTTGATGGTAATAGCCGGGTATTTCCCAAGGTGAGGATGATCGTAATAAGCCAGTGACCGGGCTGTTTCCGGAATCAGGTATTCGCCCCAATCGAATACTTTATTCGAGGCTTCTTCAACTTTAAACGGATTGTCTTTCAGAGCCTGTTCTTTGAAATTGGTAAATTCCTGATAATAAAAACCACAGGCTTTACGAAGCGGCCCCGGAGCCAGCATCGGTCGCACCATGGAGTTTTCGTCGCAGAAGCCACTTTTGAACTGCATGATGACATGACCACCATTTTCGACATACTTACTGATCTTGTTCAGCAGCTCGTCGCCCGCAATATATAAGGCCGGAATAATTACCAGGTCGTAATTTTCGAACCTGGCATTTTCAGGAAAGATAAAATCAACTCCCACATTGTTACGGTACAATACCCGGTGAAACTGACCAACCAACTCGTTTCGGTAAACATTGGACGATCCACCCCACATGTCGGTTTTCGCGTTTTTGAAAGGCATCGCGTTCAATGCGGCATTGGCATCGTGACTGAACAAGATGGCCACTTTGTTGGTGATCTTCAGGTTAACCAGCTTTTTGCCGAATTTTTGCAACTCATGGGCCGTTTTCGAATATTCGGCGTAAGTGCGGTTGGGCTGCAAATCGTGCGACAGGATACCTTTCCAATATGTTTCCTGCCCGTAATGAATCGAATGCCAGTGCCAGTATTCGACCATGTTGGCGCCCGAACCCATGTGCGCATACACATTTTGGCGGAGTTGCCCGTCGTAAGGCGGATACTGCCCACGCGAATCCCAGCCAATGGTTTGCGCGTTGGTTTCGGTGATCAGGTAATTCTTCATTTTCACAGAGCGGAAAAAATCGCCTGCAAACGCGATTTCATCGCCAGTCAGGTTGTCTTGCGAACCATGATACACATTCACGGCAATCACATCCATTTTTTTGGTACTCTCAATCTGGTCAATATCCTGAACCGAAGGCATAAAACAGTGGGTGATAAATTGGTCAGGCCGGCGGTACCCGGCAACAATTTCAGACTGCCAGCTCAGGTAACCGGCCACAGCTTTTCGTTTGAAACGTTCCCACTCCAGTTTGTAAGCGGTGTTTGTAACCCCGTCTTTTACCGGAAATTCGTCCCAGTCGTTCATGGTCATTCCCCAGTAATTCAGGCCCCAAAGTTTGTTGAGGTTTTCGGTTGTTCCGAATTTCTTTTTCAGGTAATTCACAAAACTGATATGGAAATCGTAGTTGTTTACTCCATACGAAGTGGTTTCATTATCAACCTGAAACCCAATAATAGCCGGATGTTTGGCGTAATGTTCCATCATTTTCCGGATAACCCGCTCCGAATAAAACAGGAAAGTCGGGTTGGTGATGTCCATGTTTTGTCGGATTCCGTAGTAGGCTTGTGTACCTTTTTCATAGTCAACCAATACCTCCGGATGTTTGTGCCACAGCCAGGCCGGCATCGAATAGGTTGGAGTTCCCAAAATAACCTTAATACCGTTGGCATGAAGCCCATCAATGATCCGGTCCATCCATGCAAAATCGAATTCGCCTTCGCGCGGTTCGAACAAACTCCAGGTCGATTCTCCTACCCGAACCACCGACATGCCCGATTCCTTCATCAGTTTCAGGTCGTCAGCAAGGCGGTCGGATGGCATGTATTCGTGGTAATAAGCTGCACCATACAGTACATTTTCCATTTTGGGAGGTTGCGCAGAAAGGGTTCCGGTATATGTCAGGAGCAAAAAAAGCAGGGAAAGATTTTTCATGATTGGAGGTTTTAGTTTGATCATATCTTGTACAAATATAACCATTAGACGGTAAATGTACATCAAACACTTATCCGGAAAAACGAAAAACTGGATGGAAAAGATTTCCAATCTTATCTTTTCCCCATTCCCGCTTCTTTCCAAACCAACGCGAAGCCAAGCCGGGCAATGTTGGCCATGTTGGCGTAGTTCAACTTTTCAGGAGTATCGCTTGGTGTATGATAATCAGGATGCAGACCGGTAAAGAAGCCAAGTGATGGGATTCCGGCTTCGCTGAAATGATAATAGTCTCCCCTTTTCAGCATTCTTTCCTGTTTGAAAGGATAGTCGAACGCAATACTTAGAGATGGAGAATAGCGATTGGCCAGGTCTGAAATTACATTCTTAAATTGTTCTGCCTTCTTATCAATCGGTAAAACATAAACAAATGCTTTTTCTTCGAGATGAAGGCTGTCACACCTTCCAATCATATCGAGATTGAGGTAAAGCGAAGTGCTGCTTATTCTATAAGCCGGATTTTGAACGTATTTTTGTGAACCGAGCGTTCCCCATTCTTCTCCTCCCCAAAAAGCGAACAGAATGTTCTTTTCAGGAATATACCTTTCTTTTTCGGCTTGTTTAAAGGCTTCAGCAATTTCGAGCAAGGCTGAAACTCCTGACGCGTCGTCGTCGGCGCCCGGTAAATAAGTGCTGTCAGTCTTCCCGGAATGGTCGTAGTGTGCTCCCAGAATAATTACTTCATCCTTTTTCCGGCCTTCGATAAAACCAAGTACATTTTGAGTTTTCCGGAAGAATCGGAAAGTTTGAAAGGTACAGTTCAATGTCCCTTCAAAAATGCCTGCCGGTGATTTTCCCTGATTAATGCTGTTTTTAATCAAATCAGTGAAATCCTGCGGGTTAGTAAAAAACAGTTTCGCAAGTTTATTTTCGTTGAAAAAGGTAAACAACATTGAATCTTGTGGATAGGCATACTCCGAATTTATTATTCCAGCAGCAACGGAATTCGGACGTTTGATGTTTGCTTTAACCCATTTTGCTCCATCATCAAATTGCTTCTGGTTTTGCAGAAAAATTATTCCTGAAGCTCCATGCGCTTTTGCAATCCTTGTTTTATAAGGCAAGGCTTCCAGTGAATCAATTTTTGCTGAATCTACTGTGACCAGGTTAATCCCCTGATCGTTTACCGGTTGACCACCACTGATAACAACCGTTTTGCCTTTCACATCAATTCCTGCATAATCGGAATAGTTCGGATGATCGATGCCAAATCCTGCATAAATGATCGAAATTTTTTGGCCGTTTGAAAAGTGAAACCAATATGGGCCACCGAAATCGTCCCAATATTTCAAGGTCGCATTCGGATTCGAAAACTCAAATTTTGAAAGGCTATCAAAAGGAATAGATAAATCAACCTGGTAATTGGCAGTGGTCTTTTTTAGCTGAAGCTCGTTCAACCGGGTTGAAATATAATTAGCGGCAATTTTTTCGCCACTGGTACTAAATTCACGGCCTTCAAACTCGGGCGATGCCAATTTTTCAACCGTAGTTCGAAGTTCTTCAGAAGTAATGGAATTGCAGAATTTAGCAATTGGATCTTGTGAAAATGCCGGGCAAGTAATGAACCCGAAAAAAAGAAAGAGTAAGTTTTTCATGAGATGGAGGATCAAAGGTAAATTCTAAAATTCATTTTCAAAACCATCAATCATACGCAACTGATTTTAAATAAGTTCCGGCCACACAGGTATAATCCATGAAGCCGGAACAAGGAATTATTCGCAAAAACAATTCAATCAATTTGTAAATAAACAGTTAACGTAGATATTCCATATACCCATCAGCTTTCCAGCAATTTGTTCCGGCAACACGGTCAACGGCTCCAATCATATTAACGACACCACTCGCCCCTTTAAATTTTCCGGTTCCTGAAAACATGGTAACTTCACCGATATAAGTCCAATCGGCTAACGAAGTTTTTCCCCACCAGGTAATTGGATAGTTATCTCCGTTGGCGGCAGTCATAATTCCAATTCCTTTCTGTAAAAGGAAATACTTAAAGTTTTCAGGACTGGTCCCTTCTATCACCAACTCAAGCGTTTTAACTTCACATATACTCTTTTCTGTAATTACATTACCCATGTGAGTAGCTTGTCCGCTAACAAACATTTTACTGGGTAACCAGCTATTAGGATCATTCGGGTCAAGTCCGGGAATAGGAATGAGCATTGGAGTTGAAGTCAAGTCAGGAGTGGCGCAAAAGTCAGCTTTCATCGGAACCGGCACTTTGGCTTTTTTCAGCATTAAATCTTCTTCCTGAACAAACTGGTCTTTGTTACAGGCAACAAGCATCATCATCAAAACCATACAAAAGGAAATCAGTGTTTTCATAATCCGAAATTTTTAGGTTAATAACTCAGATTTTTACCCAAATTTCCGACAAATCAAGGTTTCAGGTTTTGCCCTGCATTTCTATTTTTTTGCTGTGCGTTCCAAGTTGGATTTTATGATTCAATTTATGACTGGAAGCAGGTCGGATTATTCTTTATCAACCCGGAATGAATATTCCTGATCTCCGGCCGAAAGAATAACTTCGTAGTTTCCCTTTTCAAGTCGGGAAAGGTTAATACCTTCTGTTACACTGAAAGTTTTACCAAGTTCTTTGGAGTATAACAACTGATTCTTTTTCAGAAAATACAGGGTCAGGTTTTCTTTGGGGAAATTCAGGTAAGTACATCTCAGAATTCCGTCCTGATAACCGAAAAAAGGTTTTAGCTTGGTTTTTTCCTTTCCAACCTTAATCCCTTCGTCAGTCTTTCGGAATGTGCGTTCGGTTGTTATATCCTGACTCACCGCTTTAAGCGTATATTTGCCATCTTCAAGTGCTGAAAGATCAAATTCAGTAAGGTAATCTTCGGTTGGTTCAAGGTTTTCTTTGGAATAAAAAATCCTACCTTCTTCATTTGCAACTGAAATACTGAAATTACTGTTGCAGCACGTTGATACTGCAATTATCGCTTTTTTTGCTGAGGCGGAAAGAATGTTTACACTCAGGTTTCCTGCAGCGAATAAGGTGTTGGCAAATGCTGCAAAGGCAAACACCAGGGTTACTTTTAAAATTGTTTTCATGACTTTCGTTTTTAAATTGTTCATCGTTTTTGAGTTTATACCTGAACAAATTTAAAGTCATGTACCTGAACTGCTTTTCCCAGGCATCTCAAATTATTTGCCTTAAATCTCAATATTAGGATGTTCCAAAGTTAATACCTGGAGATTTGTCCTAAATTTTAGTTTAAAAAGGAAGTTAATTAACGATATATGTGTCCTTCGTCTCACAATTTTGCCGAGGGTCTCAAAAACAAAAAGGAGGAGCTTATTTCCCGACCGCGCTTGGGTTCACTCCGAACTGATCTTTAAAAGCCCGGCTAAAATGTGAGAGATTTTTAAACCCAACGGCCCAGGCTACTTCTGAAACATTCATGACCGTTGTTTGCAGCAGGTTTTGGGCCTTGTATAACCGTAAAGTCCAGAAGTAATCGATAACCGATTTATTGGTGAGTGATTTGAATTTGCGGTACAGTTGAGAACGGCTCATTCCAAGTACCCGGCTAAGCTTATGCACATCGAAGTTGTCGTCGCCCAGATTCTCCTCCATGACCGACCTGATCTTTTGAATAAATGAGTCTTCCAGGGTTTCAGGCAGGTTGTCAGTAATTACCTGCTCTCCGGCGGCATAACGATCATGTAAAATATGGCGTAATTCGATCAGTTTTCTTAACCGGATGAGCAATTCATTTTCATTAAATGGCTTGGCTATGTAATCGTCGGCGCCCTTATCCAGACCTGCCAGCCGTGAATCAATATCGGCTTTGGCAGTGAGCATCACCACCGGAATATGGCTGGTCCGGATATCATTTTTCAAAATATCCAACATTCTGATACCATCCATGACCGGCATCATGACATCGGAAACTATGATATCAGGAATAAGTTCGAATGCTTTTTGCAGCCCAAGCTCACCGTTTGGAGCAAATTCCAAACGATAAAATTTTTGCAGTAGCGCCTTTAAATAAAGTTTCAGGTCACCACTGTCTTCAACCACCAGTAATATGGGCAATTCGCTGCCTGAAATTTCTGTCCCGAATAATTCTTTCTGATTATATTCTGAATAATTAGATTGAATAATATTTTCCACAATAAAATTTTCACCAGGGATGATTTCCTTTTCAGGGGCATTATTTGTAACCGGTAAAATAACCGTAAAGGTTGTTCCTGAAAGTGGGGTACTGGTGACATTAATTGATCCGCCAAAGAACACCACCAGTTCTTTAACCAAGGCCAACCCAAGCCCGGTGCCGGCTTCCCTGATTTCCTGCTCGTCTTCTATACGGAAAAAACGGTCGAAAATATAAGGCAAATGCTCTGGCGGGATTCCCGGCCCATTGTCGCTGACTTTGACACAAAATCCATTCTGGTCTTTCAATTGACCTGCCCACAGTTCCACCGTTCCGTCGATGGGAGTGTATTTCAGGGCATTCGACAGCAGGTTTGAAACTATATACATGATTTTTTCCTGATCAAAATCCATCACGAAATGCCTGTTTTCAGGAATGAATTTCAATTGTATTTTCTTGCTGTGGGCGAGCGAGGTAAACGAATCGGACAAATATTTCAGATAATTGACAATATCAGACTGAATATGATGAACTGGCATTGCACCTGCTTCAAGTTTTGATAAATCAAGAATCTGATTCACTAAAGCCAGTAAATTCCGGGTCTGATTCTCAATCTTTCCAGTACCTTTTTCTATCCATTCCTCCGGATTGGTTTTAATCAGATTAGTCATTCCCTGAATAATGGTTAACGGAGTGCGAAATTCGTGGGTAATGTTGGTGAACAGCTTATTCTTGGCTTCGTTCACTTCCAATAGTTTGCCGGCCTCCAGATTTTCGATATGCGATTGCTGTGAAAAAAAGATGATGGTGAGATAAAAGATAAATAGCGACATTGACAATGTATTCATCAGGAATACTATGGCATTGATTCTTGGAGTAATTTCCTTCGGAACTGTTAACCAGGGAACTAACAGACCAGCGAGAATTACAATAATAGTAAAGAGAGAAAACAAAAAAACGGTAATCTTCGTGTTTTGAAGTGGAACAGATGAAAGCACAAATGCAAGACAGGCAAAGATTAATCCGGCCGAAGTAGCAATTCCTCCCAATTTTAAAATGAAATAAAACGTTAGCAATAATAACGCGGTCAGATGTAAAACAAAATACAGGTTAAACCCATCAATAAGTTTTGGCGAAACAAATAGCGCCAACACTAGGATAATCATTAAGATATATCCATAATTAATTAACAAATTAAGCGCCTGCGGGAAAAAAATTAGAAAAGCCAATGTGTGTACAATTACATGGATAATTCCAAATACAGTGCCTATCCACATTGTTTTCCGGGTATTCAGCGTTTTTGGGTCGCAGCCAGGGTAGTTGACCAACTGCTCGATCCATGAATTTGATTTCTGAAAAAGATATTTTGCCTTCATACCTTTCCTTTTTATGAGCTATCTAAAGTTACGAAATACTTTCCATATAAATAGCAGATATTCAGACTGTATGTAACGAATAATCACTCATTGGCTTCTTTCGTCACCCACTCCGGTTGAATCCCTTCCTTTTCAGTCCATTTTTTTAACCGATCGGCTGTTTCAGCGAAAGCAATCAAAAAACCGCCACCACCCGAACCCAGGAGTTTAATAAAAACCTTTTCGACAAGAGCCTCTGAAATAACAATATGGAAATTTTCAGGGATCATTCGTCTGAAATACTGCACTTGAAAGTAAATCAACTGCTCCAGATAAAGAAAAAAGTATTGACGATTACCATTCAGTAAGGATTTGATACAACCATTGTTGGCAGGAATAAATTGTCTTTCGAACGCCATTTCAAACTCCGGAACTTTAAACCGGTCAAAAAAATGCTGAACCAATGGCCCGGTTTCGCCTGTAGTTTGGGTATCAATTAAAGCCACAGCAATGCCAGTTTGATTCAGGTCAAACTCAAGGGGAACAATCTGTTTTTCAGAGTCTATTAAAATTGGTCGATTCAAATAGGAAATCAGCGGGTCGAGGCCCGAACTCCTGCCATGAAAAAAACTTTCGAGTACCGCAAAGTCGGCTTTCAGAATTTCATGAGATGGTTCATTTTCAGGATTGGGAACAACCGCGAACTTGTTGAAAAGCGCCGCTACCAATGCTCCCGAACTGCCCACTCCATATTGCTGTGGTATGGTGGAATTGAAAAACAATCCGCTATCCAGATCATTTTTCAGGCTTTCCAGATCGAAAGAAAAATGCAGCTTTTGGATTGAATTGCCCGATTTCAGATACTCATAAAACTTCCGGATTTCGGCAGTGCTTTCCAAATGAGAATGATCCGGATCAAAATCCAGAAAACCCGAAAACCTTGGGAACGGAACCGATAATGCCATTGCATCGTACATCAGCCCATATTCGCCAAAGAGGAGAAGCTTCGAGTTAAAAGAAGAGCCCCTCTCCAACCTCTCCCCAAAAGGGAGAATAGCCCCTTCCCCAACCCTTCCCCAAAGGGGAAGGGAGTTTGGACTTGAAGATTCGGGTAAGTTTTTCATGAAATGAGTTTTTCAAAAATGCAATCATCTACAAATACCGATTCTTTCACCCCTCTTTTGGAGGGGTTGGGGGAGGCTTCTCCAATCCGGTCATCAATCCACTTTCCGTTTTCGCAGAAAACAAGCAACTCTTCTTCGATAAAAGCCTTCACATCCAATTCGTTCTCCTCGAAATACAGCAGATGAATATTTGGTCCGGCATCGATGGTAAAACACACCGGAATACCTGATTTATCCCTAAACCTGCGAATCCTGCTGATCAATTCCAGACTATTCGGTTTTAGTAAAATAAACGAAGGATAGGAAGTCATCATTAAGGCGTGTAAACTCAGTGCCTCATTTTCAACCACCGTGATAAATTTTTCCTGATCGCCTGAGAGAAAAGCGAGATAAAGTTCATTGATATTTTCGTGCGCCTGTGCAATGCGCGAACGCTGATAAATGTGCCCTTCCATCAGGCGATGTCCAACTGAACTTGCCACCTCTTTTGTTCCCGAATCAACCAACAGAATGGCATCCCGAAGACCTGAAAATACCGGAGAGATTCCTTCTGTAACCGGAATCGCATATTCGTCGCTTGACGATTCAAACAACTTGGTTTTTCCCCAAATAGAAAATACCGGATACACCGACCGGCAGGCGCTCCCGCTGCCCATGCGCGCCAATATCGAAGCCTTTTGCCAAAATTCAGGACTATCCATTTCTTTTCCTGAAAAGGCAAAATCGAGTTCAGTCAAACACAAAGCCAGCGCCCCAAACGAAGAAGCCGACGAAGCAATTCCAGCCGAATGAGGAAAACTATTGCGACTGTGAATCCGAATATTGTATTTATTCAACCAGGGCAATTCTGCCGAAACATGATCAAGGTATTTTTCGATTCGATCACCAAACGAACCCACTACTCCTTCAAAATAAAACTCTAGTTTTTGGTTGCCATCTTTATGCAACTCAACCGATGTTTCGGTAAAAGCATTCTGAAGTACAAAACTCAATGACGGGTTCATCGGTTTCTGAAAATCGTGTTTGCCCCAGTATTTTACCAATGCTATATTCGATGGACACCGCCACTTGCTCAAATACTGATGTTTGGCTTTTCCGCTCATGCTTATTTCCGTTTTAAAATCAGATCGTGCCATCTAAACATAGTGCTTAATCCTTTGTTTGCAAAGTATTTTTTTACTCCTGAAAAAGGAAGTTCAGTCGAGACCAAATAGAAATCGCCACCCCAGGCACCGAGTGATTTAATTTCACCGTCAAAATCGGGGAAACAAGCTGATTTTATTGGCGATTGTCCGATAAGGCTGCCAATCAGCTTCTCGTGCTGAACGATTAATTGGTTAAATTCTTCCTGTTCCCGGCAAACTGCAAATTCTACAGAAAGCGCCGACATTCCGGCAATTAACTGTTCTGAAACTTTTTTTTCTTTCAGGAAAGCGCCGACTTCTGCAGATGTTTTTTTCTTTAGCCCGGAATAAACAAGAAATAATTGATCGGCAAATGGATAATTCAAAGTAACGGGTAAAACAGCCTTATTCCTGCCATAGATAATCGGTCCGTTAGCCGTTGCACAGGCAATATCGAATCCAGAACCATTAAAAATCAGTTCATTCAATATATAAGGATCAACTCCGGCCCACTGCGAAAGCAAACTGATCAGCGTACTGCTGCTGCCAAAACCCCACTCCGGATTGGATTCCAGCATGGTTTCGAATTTCGTTCCGGCTTTAAGCACAAATCGTGGATCAAGAGTTTTGATGGTTTTAAACAGTTGCCTGAGAACATCCGATTTTTCCTGATCGCTTGTTTCCAAAACTCTAAAATCATCAGGATTCAGAACACATTTAAACCAAATATTATCCTGAAAATTGGCCTGCCAAAGAATTGTTTGTGGATTGTCGACTTCCGAAACCACCATTTGCTGACCAACTTTCAGCGGCAAAGCAATCGCCTTTGCCCCGTGAAGAACCAGATATTCTCCGGTTAAAAGCAACTTGCCGTTGGCGCGATATGTTGTAGAAAAAGACAATAGTTACATTTTTTTACTCCGTGAAACTCTGCGGTATTTCTCTGTGTACTCTGTGGTAAAAAAAATAAACCACAGAGTTAACGGAGTTTTCACAGAGTTACACAGAGAAGTATTTTACTTAGTTAATTGTTAACCAATATTCTTCGACGGCTGAATAGGACACGGTTTTATCCTGAAAATACTGTTGTATTTCAGCCCGGTTCACCTCCGGAATTTGCAACTGGTTCATGATGTTGCTCAGGTGCATTTTCATGTGGCCCTGCTGGATACCAACCGAAACCAGGGCTTTGACCGCCCCAAAATTCGATGCCAGTCCGGCCACAGCCAGGTACATCATCAGTTCTTTGGCTGAAGGATTATCCAGAATTTTCATGGCCAGTTTTGCCATTGGATGAACCGCAGTCACACCGCCAACCACACCAACAGCCAAAGCCAGTTCGATGCTGAACCTGAACTTCCCATCCTGAAGCTGAATATCAGTCAATCCGGCATAAAGACCATTCCGCGCAGCAAAAGCGTGTCCGCAGGCTTCAATCGCACGAAAATCATTTCCTGTGGCTATTGCCAATGCATCAATACCGTTGAAAATGCCTTTATTATGAGTCACTGCCCTCGAAACATCAACCTGAGAAATTCGGATGGCCTGCTCAAATTTCCGGGCAAACAACTCACATTCCTGAGGCAGTTTTCCATCAAGTAAATTAGTCACCCGACATTCAACCCAGGCACGAACCCGACTTTCAGGAGTATAATTAGATAAAATAGCCATGATGATTTCGCATTCACGATTGTTCACCGAGACTTTTCCGCTGGTCCTGAAATATTCCTGAAGGCTTTTACCGAACTGTTCCAGGCACGAATTGATAAAGTTTGCGCCCATCGCGTCACAGGTTTCAAAACCCACATCCAATTGAAAATAGTTTGGTAGTATCTGTGGTAATGATTTCAGTTCAATCCCTGTAATTCCACCGCCACGCTGCTTCATTTTGGTTGTTAGAAAATCACTTTCAGCCAATAGCTTTGACCGGATTTCAGGAAAAAGCGATCGCAAATATTCGGGATTTCCGTTCCAGATGAAATGGACCTGCCCTTTCTTTTCAGTGCCCAGAACTTCGGCATGAAGGCCTCCGCGTCGAGCCCAATATCCAGCAGCATTTGCCAATGCAGCCACGACCGAACTCTCTTCGGAAACCAACGGAAAAAACAGATTTTTACCGTTCACCACAAAATTGGGAGCAATTGTAAAAGGAAGATGAAAACTGGAAACAGGATTTTCGCTCATATCTTCAATGAGTTTTTGGATAGAGACATCAGAGTTTTCAAAGGTTGCCAGCCATTTGTCCAGGTCTTCCTGAAAACCATATTTTCGGATCAGCGCGTCAATGCGCTCTTGTTTGTTGAACTTCGAAAATCCTTGAATAATGGAATCATCCATGATAATCGTGATTAATTTTTAAATAGGCTTTAGCCAGACTGAGTACCTGAACCTGATTTTCAAGAAACCCAGCTAACGATTCGTAGCTTTCCGATGCGTGTTTCAAAACAGCAGAAGCCATACCGAATACAGAAGGCAACTGGGATTTTGAAGTCAGGTAATAACCATCCAGTGCATTTTGAATTCCCCCGGAAATGATCAACTGCCGACATGCCGGATTTGGATTTTCCTTCAGGATTTGATTGACCGAACCGACCATTTGGCTGGAAGACTGCCCTACAAACGCGAACGGCAAACTGGCTTCGAGTTTCCGCTGATCGCCACGCAGCATTTCCAGTTTGGAGAAATTGGTTCCGCCGTAAGCGCCAAATTCGATGGCTTCAATCGGAAGTGCAAGCAATTGGCGTAAACTTTCAGGGCCAAATCCCTGTCCCACTTCTTTCACTATTATTTTTACCTGAACCTGTTCGAGTAATTCTTTGATTGTTTGAAGTGGCGATTGTTTCAACCGGTTTCCTTCAGGCTGAAACCATTCCTGTAGCGGATTAACATGAACGATGAGACCATCGGCGCGCAATTCACCAACCAAATCAATGACAGCCTGAATATTTTTTGATGAAAGAAGTTCTTCGACCTGAGCGATTCCCAAATTGGCCCAAAAGGGCTGGTCGCCAATTTCATCACGAAAATCAAAGTCGGTCCAATGTGTTTTATCGAACAGAATTTTGCGGCAAGAACCCAAACCCATGCCCATACCAAATTCACGACAGGCGCGGGCAATATTTCCGTTGATCGTTTGGGCCACACCAGTTCCGCCAGTCATGCTCGAAACCCAGATGGGAGTTTTCATAGTTTTTCCCAGAAACCGGATACTCAAATCCGGGTTTTCAGGATGGGGCGAAAGCATGGGTTCGTAGTTAAAACGAAGATCCTGTTCGGCCAATCTGGTCTGAGATTCAAGTGCGAGTTTGATGTGTTCAAGTTTGCGGTCGGAAGCCATTGTAAATGTTGAATTTTGAATGATGAATGATGAATGATAAATGATGAATGATGAAACTTCCGGAAAATTAATGCTTTTTCATAAACGAATGATCATATTTTAAACATCAATTCAAAGGGTTACGTTTCACTCCACCCTTTGCTTTTACAGGTCGTCCTTTCAGGACTGAAATCTAACATGTTGTAATTCGGTAAGGGGCAAAGCCCCGGCATGTAAAAGCATAGGACGAAATGTAATGGAGTCCTATGAAATTGTATAATCTCCTATTCCTTCAAAATATTCCTTGAAATCACCATTCTTAGAATTTCGGAAGTCCCTTCACCAATCTGAAGCAACCGCTGGTCGCGGTAAAAGCGTTCGATCGGCCATTCGCGGTTTTTGAACAAGCCTGCGCCACCCAATATTTGAACGGCTTCATCGGCCACTTCACGGGCAATTTCAGAACAATACAGTTTCGACATCGCAGCTTGTTGCGCAAACGGATGATGGTTGTCTTTCAACCAACAAGCATTGTATAAAGTATTTCTGGCATTTTCGATTTTCATGGCCATGTCAGCCAGTTTAAAGGCGATGACCTGAAATTCGCTCAACGATTTTCCGAACTGCTTGCGGTGTTTGGCGTATGCTTTGGCCATTTCGTAGGCTCCCTGAGCCAATCCAAGCCCAATGGCAGCGATTGACAAACGACCTGAATCCAGTGTTTTCAGCATGATTTTAAAGCCGTAGCCACACGCGCCCAACTGATTTTCAAGAGGAACACGGCAATTATTGAAATACAGCATTCCATTGTCGGCTGCCCGCCAAACCAGCTTGCCTTTCATGGTTTCGCGGATAAAACCTTCACGTTCCTTTTCAATCAGGATAGCGGTAAATTCTTTGCGGCCATCCTTTTCTCCGGTGAGCGCCAAAGTGGTCATGCCAGCCGAAATTTCGGAAGTTCCGTTGGTAATGTACTTTTTGGAGCCATTCACAACAAAGTCATTACCTGAAATTTGAGCAGTAGTTTCTACTCCTTGTGCATCGGATCCGGCATTTTCTTCGGTAAGTCCGAATGCCCAGAGCTTTTCGCCTGTGCAAAATGCAGGAAGAAAAGTTTCCTTTTGTTTCTGTGTCCCAAATTCTACAATCGGCCCAATACCCAACGAGTTATGCGCCGCTAGGGTTGCGGCCATCGAACTGTCAACCCGGGCCATCTCTTCGATGGCAATAATGTACGAAAGGTAATCGCTGCTCTGTCCTCCAAACTCCACGGGAGCAGTCATTCCCAACACTCCGGTTTTGCCCATTTCGCGAACCAGTTCGACCGGAAAAATCTCTTTCTCATCAAAATCATCGATCACGGGTTTGACAACCTGTTCCGCAAATTGCCTCACTTTCGCCCTGATCTGATGATGTTTTTCTAGCAATAGTGCATTCATTCTATATCGTTCCAAGTTACAATTTCAATTGTTTCGTGTTACAGGTTTCGTGTTACGGGTTGTCGAAACTCGTAACACGAAACCCGTATCAGTTTTCATCCAGTTCCACCAGCAACTGCTTTTCAACAACTGCATTTCCTTCCTTAACATGAACCTTTTTCACCTTTGCCCCAACCGGACAAAGCACATGAACTTCGGTTTTCATTGACTCCAATGTCAGTAAAATCTGACCGGATTGAACAACGTCGCCTTCACTAATATGTATTTTCAACACCTTTCCAAACAAATCGGCGCAAATAAGGTTCTGAAAAATCTTTTCCGACATGCTGTTTTTACGATTAAGCAATACCTCTTTCATCAGCAAATTACTTCGCAATTCAAAAGAAAATCCGTGGTAAGTAATTTGTGTTTGCTTTTCGTCTTCCAGACAATAAAAAGTCTCATGTTGTTGATTGATTTCCAGTTCGAGCAAATTACCGTTCAACCGGATAACCGAAACCTGATATTCCCCGCCGTTAATCCTGAAAAGCAGATCGCCTGAATTCAATTTGATACTGCTTTCGTATTTTTCGTCAACGACAAAAACCTCAACAAAAGGCATTATTCGCCAAAATCCAATCTGATTCCAAACTGAATTTCCGGAATGTTTTTTTTGCTGAAAATGAAAAATCAGGTAAGCAATTACCAATTTATGCTTGTTCAATCTCAGTTTTTTCGCCTGAATTTGGGCATTGATCAAATCCAGATTTTCATCCACATATCGGGTGTAAATCTGGTTCTCCTGAAAAACTTCACTTTCAATCAATCCGGATAAAAAGGCAAGATTGGTGTGGACTCCAGAGATACCAGTTTTTGCCAAAATATGCTGCATTTTTACCAGTGCGAGAGATCGGCTTTCGCCCCAAACAATCAGTTTTGCCAACAGAGAATCGTAATTTGGGGATACAAAACCACCTACCTTTACAAATGTTTCAAGCCTCAAATGTTCGTTTTCAGAAAATTGCCAAAGCGAAAGTCTTCCGGATGAAGGCTTAAAATTATTTTCAGCATCTTCGGCACAAAGCCGAACCTCGATGGCATGTCCCGAAATCTGAATATCTTTCTGATCAACCGGTAATGGATTTCCGGCAGCAACCAGCAATTGCATCGAAACCAAATCCATATTGGTAATCATTTCGGTAACCGGATGCTCTACCTGAATCCGGGTATTCATCTCCAGAAAATAGAAATTTCCATGCTCATCCAGCAAAAACTCGATGGTCCCGGCATTGCGGTAATTCATCGAGCGGGCGATCTGAACTGCTGCCGAAGTCATTTTTTTCCGAAGTTTTTCATTTACTGAAGGCGAAGGCGCTTCCTCGATTATTTTCTGAAAACGCCTTTGTACCGAACATTCGCGTTCATGAAAATGGAGCACTTTCCCCTGGTGATCGGCTATCAACTGTACTTCGATGTGCCGGGCATGGGGCAAATATTTTTCAACAAACAACTCGCCATTGCCAAAATAACTGACAGCCTGCCTCTCTGCCTTTTCAAGCGCCGGAATTAATTCTTCAGCCGAATTGCAAATCACCATTCCCTTGCCACCGCCTCCTCCCGAAGCTTTTACCATGACCGGAAATTCCATTTCTGGAGCATGCTGAAGTATTTCGTCAATGGTTCCCCGAAATGATTTCAACACAGGAATTCCCAGAGACCGGACATAGTCAAGCGCCTGATTCTTTTCGCCCATCAGCCGTATATTTTCAGGAGAAGGACCGATAAAAATCAATCCGGCATCGGCCACTTTTTGTGCAAAACCGAAATTCTCAGAAAGAAATCCATATCCGGGATGAATGGCATCAGCTTTTGATTCCAAAGCGATTTGAATAATCTTTTCCTGATTCAGATAAGTTTCGGCTAAAGTTCCTCCTGAGAGCAAAACTGCCTCATCGGCAAGGGATACATGCAGCGAATCAGCATCATCAACAGCATAAATTGCCACCGAACGAATGCCGTTCTTTTTGGCCGCCCGAATAATCCGGACAGCAATTTCGCCCCGGTTGGCTATGAGTAAAGAAGCCTCCCCCGACCCCTCCGAAGGAAGGGAGAAAGATACCGGGATTCGTACATTTTCGGGTTGAAAGAATTTTGGCATGTTCCTAGATGTTCAGATTTTCAGAATCTGTATTGCCTAGGCCTTTCCCCTTCGGGGACAGGTTGGAGAGGGGCTTTTTTCTCTTTTCGAGGAACGCATGAATTCCAATCTGTCCGTTGTGAGATAAAACAGCTTCAGCCAAAATAGTGGCAGTCAGTTCAGTATCAGTCAACCCAACTTTTCCGTTAGCTACCTGATTAATCATTTTTTTTGTCATTTTCACTGCTGAAGGCGCAGCCATATCAAATGATGCTATAAATTCCAATAGTGTGTTTTCCGGTTGACCATCACTGCAAACAACATCAACCAATCCAGCCCGACCAGCTTCCTGTGTATGAAACAAGCTTCCAGTCAAAATCCACTTCCGAAGGTTTTGAACTGATAATCGTTTGGCAACAAAAGGCAAAATTATTGCGGGCAAAAGCCCCAGTTTCACTTCGCTAAACATGAAACGGGCATTTGCTTCAGCCAAAACAAAATCACAGGCAGCCATTAAACCGATTCCACCACCGAAGACGTTTCCATGCACATTGGCAATCGTAATTTGTGGCAATTGAAATAACTTGAGCAATACATCGGCCAACTGTTTGTATTGGGCTGCATTCTCTTCAAGTGAACGTTCTTCTGCTCCTGAAAACCAGTTTAGATCAACTCCGGCGCAAAAAGAGCGGCCATTTCCGGAGAGAACCACGAATAATAATTCTTCCATTTCTGAAATTTCATCCAACGCTTTATCCAATTCTGCAATCATATCCAGGGTTAGTGCATTGTTCTGCTCCGGACGGTCCAGGTTAATCCTGGCAAGCGGTCCATCTAAATGAATTTCAATATAACGAAAGTCGTTTTTCACGTTTATATATTTTTCCTTTCAAACTAAATTTTTTCTTGCGGCGCATACAACATTATTTTCCAAACCTGAATTATGGGTGCGCCTTATTTTATTACACCATCATGTCCGTCAAATCAATGTGACGGCAAAGGATACTCCGAACATGACTCGTAACCCGAAACCCGTAACTCATTTCACATCCTGAAAACCCCGTATCCAGGCTCTCCAAACGGACGATTGAGCGAAACAGATATCGTTATTGCCAGAACTTTTCGCGTATCAGCCGGGTCAATGATGCCATCGTCCCACAAACGCGAAGAACTGTAATAAGCCGAACTTTCCTCATTAAACTGTTTCAACATTAAGTCGGCTGAACCGTTACTGCCAATACTTTTCAGAACTCCGGCAGCCTGCTCGCCGCCCATCACCGAAATTCGCGAATGCGGCCACATGAACAGAAAATGCGGATCGAATGCACGACCTGACATGGCGTAATTTCCGGCGCCAAACGAACCGCCAATGACCACCGTAAACTTTGGAACAGAAGCATTGGCAACGGCATTAATGAGCTTGGCTCCATCACGGGCAATACCCTGATGTTCGTATTTTTTGCCAACGATGAAGCCGGTAATATTCTGCAAAAAGAGCAGCGGAATTTTACGTTGCACACACAACTGAATAAAATGAGCGCCTTTCAGCGAACTTTCTGAAGTCAGAAAACTTTGGTTGGCAATAATTCCAACTGGAAATCCCCAGATTCGGGCAAAGCCTGTCACGAGTGTTTTTCCATAGTTGGCCTTAAATTCCTGAAACTCGCTGCCATCAACCAGGCGCTCAATAATCGCATGCGCATTGATCGGTTTTTTCAGATCGGTTGGCAACAAACCATACAGTTCTTCCGAAGGATGAAGTGGTTCTTTTACAGGTTGAATTTCCATCTTTTGTTTCTCCGGAATGGGCAATCCGGCCACAATTTCGCGGCAAATCCGGAGTGCATCCACATCATCTTCGGCCAAATGATCGGCCACTCCCGAAACTGAAGTATGAACCTCTGCACCGCCCAGTTCTTCCGGAGTGACCTCTTCGCCGGTTGCAGCTTTTACCAACGGCGGACCACCAATAAAAATGGTTCCCTGATTTCGAACCATAATGGTTTCGTCGCTCATGGCCGGAACGTACGCGCCACCGGCTGTGCAGGAACCCATCACCACCGAAATCTGGGGAATTCCTTCAGCAGACATTCTGGCCTGATTGTAAAAAACCCGCCCAAAATCAAAACGGTCGGGGAAAACATGGGCTTGCTCAGGCAAATAAATTCCTCCCGAATCGACCAGATAAATGCAAACTAACCTATTTTGACGTGCAATTTCCTGCGCCCGAACATGTTTTTTGATGGTTTCGCGGATGTAAGTTCCGCCTTTCACGGTGGCATCGTTGGCTATAATCAGGCACTCACGGCCATGAACCACTCCGATTCCGGTAATAATTCCGGCGGAAGGAAAAGCGTTGTCGTATTGGTTGTAGGCGGCAAACGATGAAAGTTCGAGGAACGGCGTATTTTGATCGACCAATAAATTAATCCGTTCTCGGGCAAGCAGTTTCCCACGGGAGCGGTGCTTTTCGACCGCTGCTATTGATCCGTGAGAGCTGACAAAAGCCAGTTTATCGCGATATTCAGCAAGAACCCGTTGATATTCGGAGGCTTGATTTTTAACTGTTTTTGTTTCTGTCAACCTGTGCGTGTGAGTTATATCGGTCATTTATTTAATAAAAGATAATATTGCCAGTTATAAGACAATAACAGGCAATGTTGGTTCACCGGAAATGAAAGTTTTTATGGTCTGAATGGGTTTTTACTGCGATCCAAGGAGATTTAAATATATTATTGCCAGATCAATCCCGCAATATGTTTAAATTTTGTCGAATGCATCTGACAAATAAGTTTCCATTTTGTCGAACCGATCTGACAAAATGAAATCGAAATAATTGAGCGACTAAGGCATTAACTGTTATCTTGAAGCGCCTTTTGGAAGACTAAAATTAAAAAACCTGCGGAAAGCACAACCAAAATCCCGAAGGGATTCGACAACAAAGCCGTAAGTGAAACCTACGGAATCGGAAACGATGAGAACAAAAAAGAACCCCATTCCGGGATTCAATTTCATTTAGACACAAATTTCAACCAATTCTCCTACCAAAACTAACCTTTCACCTTCGCCTGATAAACCGGTTAGTTTTACGGTATGGACGGTATTTTTCTGAATGTCTTTGGCCTGAAATTCGACCGGAACATATAAATCGCCGTAACCGGTAGCTTTGTTTTTGCTAACTTTCTCGACCAAAACTTGCTGGGTTTTTCCGATCAGGCTTCGGTAATACAGGTTTTTATTTTCTTCTGAAAGTTCCCTGATCTGCAACGAACGGGCGGTTTTGATTTTCTCCGGAACGTGATTTTCGAGCCGTTCGGCGCGTGTTCCTTTCCTAACCGAGTATTTGAAGGTATGAACATGGCTAAAGTTAAATTCCTTTACTGCTTCAATGGTTTGCTGAAATTCTTCTTCCGTTTCGCCCGGGAAACCAACAATGATATCGGTGGTAAAATTAAAATCAGGATCAACCAACCGGAATTGATTGATTGTTTTGCGAAATTGCCCTACATCGTACATCCGGCGCATCCTCAACAATGTTTTCTCGGAACCACTCTGCAGGCACAAATGCAGGTGTGGCATCAACTTCGGATGCTGAAACAATTCGACAAACCGATCGCCAAAACCATCAGGTTCGAGCGACGAAATCCGAACCCTGAAATCGCCAGGGACATCGAGAATTTTCGCCAGAAGATCTTCAAAACGCGTTTCGCCGTCTTCGTAACGCCCAATGTTTACACCGGTAATCACAATTTCCTTAAATCCGTTTTCGATGGTTTTGCGAACACTTTCAAGCACATCGGCAACCGGACGTGAAACAGCCCTCCCGCGAACCATTGGGATGATGCAAAATGTACAGAAATTGTCGCAACCATCCTGAATTTTCACCGCACTGCGGGTATGCAGGCTTTTCTGAACAGGTTCATACCGAAATACGTCTTGTGGTAATTGCTCAGGGTGAAGAATTTCACCAGAAAAATGAGCTTCCACAAGTGATAAAACCGAACTCTTCCTGTTGTTTTCGACCACAAAGGTGATGTTATCCTGGCTTTCGAGTTTTTCCTTAAAATTATTGGCCATACAGCCAGTCACCACCACCACGGCATCTTTATTTTTGCGGGCAGCCTGACTAATCACCGTCCGTGATTTTTGGTCGCTCTGGTTAGTTACAGTACATGTATTTACGACAACCACGTCCGGCGATTCATCGAAATTGACAAGTTGGTATCCGGCCTTATCAAAATCGGTTACCAACGCGTCGGTTTCGTACTGATTGAGCCGGCAGCCGAGGGTTTTAAAAGCGACACGACGGCCTCCCCCAACCCCTCCACAGGAGGGGGGCAAGGTTAGTTGCTCGTTTATATTTGGATTTCCCATTTTGTCAATTTAATATTTCATATCCGTCACATGAATGTGACGGCAAAGGATATCGCGTTAATCAGATGTTTCAGTTTAAATTTGAGTGAATCCCATCCATGAACTTTGGAAGAAAAAAAAACTGATTACTGAGACTGAACACTGAACACTTTTTGAGGTTCCCCGCTCATCGAAAAGTCAGCCGCTGAGGTGATTTTCACATCAACGATTTTCCCCATCAGCGAATCATCATGGCGATCGAGCCGGACAATTAGTTTTCCCTCGGTAAGTCCGGAAGAAAAGCCTGTTTTGCGGTCGGTTCCGTTAATCAGAACACGCATAGTCTTGCCAACCAAAGTTTCATTGTATTCGCGTGAGTGAATTTTCAATACTTCAGAGGAACGATGCAAACGATCTTTCTTATCATCGGGTGCAACTTCGTTTTCCCAGCGGAAACTGGCAGCTCCCGGCCGTGGTGAATACATGGCTATGTAGGCCATGTTAAACCTGAATTCGTTCATCGCGGCTACGGTATTCCGAAATTCGGCTTCGCCTTCGCCCGAAAAACCAACAATAATATCAGTAAATAAAGTGGCCTGAGGGATCAGTTCACGAATGTCTTCCACAATCCGACGGTATTTGTCCATTGAGTGGCGCCGGTTCATCTTGATCAGCACATGCTCGTCACCGCTCTGCATGGGCAGGTGAATTTGTTTGGCCAGGCAATCGTACTCGGCAATCACTTCAATTACTTCGCGGTTCATATCCTGCGGGTGCGGCGAGGTGAAATATACCCAAAATTCTTCTCCTGAAGATTTTCCAAACTCGCCAATCTGCCGCAGTAATTCAGAAAAATTGATTTCCTCGCCGTTTTTATCGAGTCCGTATGAATTTACATTTTGTCCTAAAAGAGTGATTGATTTGTAGCCCTGATTCACCAAGTCGCGAACTTCCTCAACAATTTCCCCTGAAGGCCGTGAAACTTCCCGTCCACGGGTATAGGGAACTGCACAGAAGGTGCAAAACTTGTTACAGCCATTCTGGATCGGCACAAAGGCTTCGTAGGTTGACTGATATTTGGGCTTAATATGCCACATTTCGGAAATATGTTCGTT
This sequence comes from Odoribacter sp., assembly GCA_013824715.1. Lineage (GTDB taxonomy): Bacteria > Bacteroidota > Bacteroidia > Bacteroidales > Prolixibacteraceae > Aquipluma. Next base: position 30,596 of record PNOH01000018.1, read on the forward strand.
TTTTGGCATCACTGTTTGAGGAGTTTTCAGTCCGGCAGGTGTCACTACTCCGTATTCGCGAATCATATCCGGGAATTGGGACAATTCACTCATCTGAAAAATCAGGTCAAACGATTTCAGGAATTTTTCCTTATCGGCTGGTAAAATACAACCTGAAACAAAAGTCACAAGGTTTCGGTTGTTTTTCCATCTGTTCCATTTGGCAATTTTATTATAAACCTTGTCGATGGGTTTTTGCCTGACAGAACAAGCCAGCATACCAAGCAAATTGGCTTCTTCCTCATGTTCAGTATGCATATAGCCCATACTTTCGAGCACGGAACTAACCCGCTCGCTGTCGGAAAGGTTCATTTGGCAACCCAATGTTATCAGGTGGTATTTCATTTTTCTATTATTGATTGATAATTGATGAATGATGATTTATTCACCTTTTTGCATTCTGCCAGATGTTTGCAGCTAGCGGCTGGCCGCTGGCTAAAAATAAACTTCGCAGTGAATCTGATCACGTTCAAAACCCATCTCCTTCAGGATTTCCAGTGCATCAAAAATCATATCGCTGTTACCGCAAAGGTAGAACTGCGTTTCGGCTGCAAATGTACAATTTTTCAGGTACCCCGTTAACCGCCCGTGATAAGTTCCTTTCGTGTCGCGGCTTGAGCAAAGTATATAACGGTCGCCGGGATATTCATTTCGGTCGTAAGCTTCAGTTGTATAGCGAACACCGTGAATCAAGGTATAATCAATTTCAGGATAGGTACGGGCTAAACTGCGGAACGGTGCAATGCCCGTACCACTGGCAATAAATACAAACTTTCCGGTTTCGGCAACTTTAGCGTCTATCCCAAAATTCCCGAATGGACCATGAATCTCAACCAGGTCACCAACTTTCAGCTTTCTGAGTTTGGGAGTGAAATAGCCATTATTTACTTCTTTAACCAGCACTTCCAGATGATCGTCGTTAATTCCGCTGTAAATCGAGTACTCCCTGCTTTGGTAATCACCGTATATGCCCAACGAAATGTGCTGGCCGGCTTTAAAGGCAAAGCGTGCTTTTGGTAATATCAGCGAAAATGTTTCCCCGGTAAGTTGTCTGATCTCTTCAACTTTGTAAAAACTTTCGTCAATCTTTATATCGTACTTAATTAGACTCATCATGGCTACATAAATTTGGGACTGCAAAAATAATCATTAATTTAATATTCAGACACAACTGTCTTTTATTTTAAAGCTTTAGTTAAGAAACCTATGTCAACAGGTTTTGTTTGATTTTTTTAACAAAAAATAAGAAAAAAATGTAAATATTATGACAAAACCGGACAATTTAATCGTCATGATTCCGTAATTTTGAATGAAAGCCAAAAAACAGAAACATGAAGACCATCATTATTTACACCTCATCAAACGGTTGCACAGAAAGAGCGGTTAAGGAGTTATCGCAAAAACTTTCAGGAGAAGTTGAGACTATTGACCTGATGCATCATCACTCTCCACCGCTGGAGGAATATAACCGTATTATTATCGGGGGATCAATACACAGCGGAAAAATTCAACAACGAATCAACTATTTTTGCCTGACACACATGCACGTTTTCAGGACAAAAGAGATAGGTTTGTTTATTTGCTGTTCGCACGAACCCGAAATAGCACGTGAAGCCATCGAAAACGCATTCCCTGAAGAACTGCACCAAATGGCCAAAACTGAAGCTATTTTCAGCGGAAAGATCAATCTGGACGAAATGAATATCGTAAAAAGGATTTTGGTCAAAAAAATCGCCCTTGTTCGTGAACATGTTTCAAGTCTTGATTCTGAAATTATAGACCGGTTTGCAGTCCGGATGGAGAAAACCTACCATCCGTTTATGTTTCTGGTCTGATTAGAATTTCAGGTAAAACTCTCTGGTCAATTCCTTATACGCCGGGGTATAATCGTGATGCTTTTCAAATTCAATCATCAGGGTTTCTTCCTGAATCATGCATTCCTCCCAGGCCAATTCAATCAATATCCTGAAATCAGGTTTCAGTGGGTTGGGTTTTACCCGGCATAACCGCGAAATAAAAAGCTTGTTCAAAACGGCCAGTTCTTCGATCTCCGGAAGGCATTCAATCGCTAGAACGAGGGCTATTCTTCCTTTTTCGGACAGCATATTCGCTGCTCCTGAAATCAAAACTTCCAAGGGTAACGAATCGGAATGACGGGCCTGAGCGCGTATTTCGAGCGGAGCTTTAATCCCATTCGAAAAAAACGGAGGATTACTCACAATAAGATCATATTTCCGACTGGTCTGTTGTGTAAATTCCTGAAACAACCCTAACTCAACATGAATCCGTTCAAACCACTGAGATTGCTGAATATTCTGAACAGCCTCTGCAAAGGCTTCCGGATCAATTTCGATAGCATCAATTTGCGCCAGACTGTTTTTTTGTGCCATCATCAGTGCAATCAGCCCGGTGCCGGTGCCGATGTCCAGAATTCGTTCAGCATTTGAAACATCTGTCCATGCCCCAATCAAGACACCATCCATCCCAACCTTCATGGCCGATTTTTCCTGAATAATCCGGAATTGTTTAAACTGGAAATAATTGTTTCGGGGCATAGGCAGTTATATTTAAGTGACGGGGTGATTTTTTAGTCACCCCGTCACTTGATGATAGCTAAATAATCAGTAATGTTTTTCCTATGGCATCCCGAAGTTGGGAATCAACTTCAGTATGTCCGGCAAATTCGTTCCAATTACCAACTACTTCCGAAACCTGTCTGATAATAGCCGGAGCCTTTTTGACATTCATCTGACGGCCAACTTCAAGCAAATCGTCACGCGTAATTCCCTGCCGTTTCCCGTTGATGCTCAGCGCATGCTGGCTCACCCATGCACTTCCGGGGCGATAAGCGTGGCACATGTCGTAAGCCGGAGCCAGTTTCCATTCGCCAGATTGGTTCATCGTAAAAGCAAAATTTTTGGTATGGTCGTCACAATTTTGTGCCATCACATTGAAAACCATCCGGCGATACATCTGCTCAGCCTCCGGATACGTCAACCGCAACATGCGCATGGTTTGAAACAGTTGCTCGTAACTGTACGAGTAAATGTCGTTAAAGTCGTAGTGCATCATGGCGCAAAACGTTTGCACATGCAGCTTTTCGTTGTCGTGCAAACGATCAAACCTGCAGGTCAGGAAATGCGCCCTTCCGTGTTCTTCAAATAAGCGGCATTCCATCATTTCAATTCCGCAACCAACAGCCATCAGGTAATAAGCCATTTCTACCCTTCCATACCCTGAAGTCGTTCCGAACTGGCTGTCATCCACACCGTCAAACTTCAGCAACCACTGCGAAAAACCCTTGGGGGCATCAGCCTGACCCGACCGGACTTCGCCGGTTTCAGGATTATAGGCAATTACCGCCTTCGCCCTTGCCCCACCAGCCGAAGTCCCGATTTTCAGGATATCAGAGAGCGCTTTTTGTTCATCATGTGAAAGATCGGTCTGGAAAAACTGTCGTCCTGAAAGAATTTGCTGAGCCACCTCCGCCAGACTACCAATCTCCACCTTCGTTGCCTGATTGGCTGATTTCGGAACTACCGGCTCAAACTCAAGCGCCCCCATCCCGCGTTTTCCTGTAAAACAAAGCATCTCAACCGGGTTCATACTTCCTGAAGGCCGTCCAACACGGGCCAGCCAGGCATTAATCAGCGCATTTCCGTAGCGGTCGGGCAAAACATCGGCAAGTAATCCGGGCAAGCCTTTATACGTGGAACTTCCGGCCAGTTCCGGGAACGAAAATATCTTTCCTCTGGCTGTACCAACAGGCATTTTTAACGGCGCCACATCGAGCTTCTGCTGAAGAAATGCGGGATCGAACTCAAAATCGGCAATGCCCGAGTCCTTATTCCAGTGAATGGCGCCCACCCGCTTGTCCCAGATGTTTATGTACGCGTTTTCGATCATCACCAGTCGGGTAAAGGATAAGATTTTGGATCGTTTGTTTTTCTGCTACGCTTGCGTTTTTTCATCTCCATCTTAGCAAGGTACAATGGGCTTGCCTTTTCTTCAACCTGAAAAACTTTAAGAAAGGATATCTGATCAAGCACCCTCAAAATCTGGATCAACGACAGCAGCGTACCACCACGTCCGTTTTCTATCTGACTTAGCGTACTCCGGTTGATCCCGGCTGCATCAGCCACCAGTTGCTGGTTTTTGTTTTGCCGGATACGTGATTGTTGAATGAATTGGCCAATCATAGCCTGCAAAGCTACATCGCTTGATTCACTCCATACACTGTTGGCTTTTTCCATCATTATCTTAGCTTTTAATTGTTACTGATGGTTTTTTCCAACAAATATAGTATTTATTTTTGAAGTAAAAAATAATTCAAATTAATTTCTACTATTTTGTCGGCTTTTTCCATCATTAAATACCATTTATTGCATTATTGATGGTTTTTACCAACATTAATTATTGCATATTTTTTTGTCAGTTATTTTTATTACCGTCAATCATTTTTCATGTGTCGCCGCTATGCGGCTTTCCGAATGTTCTTTTGTAAATATCTCTACCATAATTTCACCGCTACGCGGCTATTAACTGCTTAATATGAAGTGCGTAGCACTGAAAGTATGGTAGCAGAGGAACAGCAAATCAAAAATAAGCCGCGTAACGGTGATACAAAGGCTTTTTTTGTAGGCCAGCGCTATTCCGTCCGATAAGAAAAAACCTTATTTATTAAAGCATCTTAGTAGGAATAGAAGGAGAAAGAAGCATTAACCTTATTAGCTTATTAACCTACAGGTATTAATAAGGTTGAATCCGGTGGTGATTATGATTTCTATTAAGAGGTTTCTAATTGGAACCCTGCGTTACAAAGGCAAACAAACAAACCATTGTTGCCGCTATCGCTCATATCAGTGACAGACCAGTTAAATCCAGATTTACCCTTGTTTCAATTCGCCAAGCGCTTTCTCAACACGTCCAAGGTAATTGTCAATTTGCTCTATATTTTCAAATCCGACGATCATCATATTTACGGTTCCCAAACCTAATACAAAGCGCAAAGTGTTATCTATTTTTTCACTCTCATTGCTCAATTCGCCATTCCCAATTACTTTCATTCCTATCACACCTTTTCCCGAATCATGCAATTGCTGAATAACCTGAACAACTTCTTCAGGCTCCGGCTTGTCCATGGCAATTCCATACGGATTGATCCGAACATGAATGACATCTACCCACGGACTTTTAACCGCAGCTTTCATGGCTTCCAGCGAATGAACAGAAACGCCATGCGCCCTGATAATTCCCTTTGATTTCAAATTATCCAGAATATCCATTTGCCTTTTCTGGGAATCTGTCCAATCTGCATCTACCATACAATGTATTTGGACCAAATCTATATAATCAGTATTCAATTCTTTCCGGAAACGGTCAACAACGATATTGGCATCTGGTCGTTCCTTATCAGGAATTCCTCCGCTCCTAACCCAGATTTTTGAAGTGATGGTAAGCTCCTCACGGTTCATGTGAGGCAAAACCTCAGCCATCATCCAATGTGTTCCGTATGTGTCGGCACAATCGAAATTACGAAATCCTTTATCGTACGCATACCTTAACAATGCCAGGCTTTTATCTTTTTCCTGTTTGGTGAGAAATGAACCACGGTTGGTAGCATGAACACCCGTTCCAACACCCAGCAAAGTAGTTTCAATCCCTGAATTTCCAAGTTTGATTTTTTGTAATGGATTTAAAGAAGTACTTTGAATTAAACCTGCATAGAGTGGATTCGAAAATAAAACGTGTGCTGTTCCAAGCGAAAGAGCAGTAAGAAATTTCCTTCGGTTTAGATTTAGTTTTTCCATGACAATTAATTTGTATCCAAATAAATTAGTATAACTCCTGGCTATTGTATTTGTTCAAAATATGGAAGGTAGATTTGGGTGTTGGGTGCGTTATAAACGCAAAACAGATAAGCCCTTATTGCCGATTTGCACAAACGAGTACTAGTGCAAGTCATTTAATTTATTGAGACGCTCTTTTGCACGATTTACAACATCGTTTCCAAAAGCATTCGGGTAATCAACTATAACTTGTTCAAAGGTCAACTTTTCAAGTCTCATTTCAACAAGTATTTTATATCCCTGAGGATCAACATCCCTATTTACCGCTCTTTCTGCTGCACCAATAATTCCATATTTTCTCACCATTTGCCAAGTTCTACTGGCACGTGTCTTTTTACCATTCTTTTTCGACAGAACGTCTTCATAAGCATATAGAACTTTGTATAATTCTGTTTCCACATAAGTATTACTGGGATGTGATTTTGCACGCAATTCAATAGCTCGAAGACGAGCTTGGTTTGCAAGTTCAGTATATATATCCACGAACTTCATACATTCCTCAGGGGACTCCAGTCTTTTAATTATCTCATTCATTTTAATATTATTTAAGGTTGATGACAATTAATGCTAATCTGCACTGCCCTTCCACTCTTTAAAACATTTGCCAAATGCAACACACCCCATGTTCAGTAAATACATAAGGCAGAGAACCGCCAAGATGCTGTTTGGAAGGTATCGCATTTTGCGATACCATGATTTCAGCTTCTTCGCTTGTTAATCGGAACATAAAATGCACAGGAAACTTTTCTATAATTCTTTTTACCTGTTCCCACAAGCGGATAGCCTTGACATCAAAAAGCCCTGCTAAATCACTGTCAAGCATTACTTTCTGACCTCGGATCAAGTATATTTTATTCATTAATACCTCATCGGGGATGGCAATACTTTCTATTTGGTCGCTCATGGTAATTTACTTTTAGTTGCATAACTTATTCTAATATTCAAGACTACAACCTTCAGGATTCCCCATCACCCGCCCCAATTTTCCCTGTCCAAACTTCGGTACTGAATAGCTTCAGACAAGTGGTGGCTTTCAACCCGATCATTACCTTCCAGATCGGCAATGGTTCGCGAAACTTTTAAAATACGGTCGTAGGCACGGGCCGATAACCCGAGTTTTTCCATGGCATTCTTCAGCAAACTACTGCTGGCTTCATCTAAATCAACATGTTGACGGATCATTTTCGAAGACATCTGGGCATTGCAAAAAACTCCATCACTCTTAGCAAACCGGTGCGACTGAATTTCCCGGGCCTTAATTACCCGTTCGCGAATGTCTGTGCTTGGTTCGGTAGCGACTTGTTCCGACAATTTTTTGAAGGGCACGGGCACAACTTCCAAATGGATATCTATACGGTCGAGCAACGGACCTGAAATTTTATTGAGGTACTTGGCGACCACACCGGGCCCGCAAACACATTCCTTGGTCGGGTGGTTGTAATAGCCGCACGGACATAGTTTCGTTGCCCATCTGCAATATCCAATTAAAAGCAAAGAAACCAATAAACAAAGCCTATCCCAAAGAACTCATAACCTACGGAGACCACCTTCGAACCAAACGTCTTGATTTAAACTTAAGCCAACCCCAAGTTGCTAAAATAATCAATGTCACAACCGATTCAATTACTAACTGGGAATTAAATAGATCAGAACCAAGCATATCTCAAGTTCCCAAAATCATTTCATTTCTTGGATATACACCAGAAATGAATGAACTCCCTATAAAGAAATACAGAATTGAAAAAGGAATATCTCAGAAAGAATTAGCCAAAATCTTAGAAATTGACCCGACAACCTTATCGAGAATTGAGAGAGCAGAAGGAAGTAGAATTAGTAATAAAATAAAAGTGAGATTAAATGAATTATTAGAATCCACCTATCGGCCTTGTTGAACCTCTTTGTTTACTATTCAACTCATAATATTCAAGTTTTTACTTAATTTTGAACATGATTAAAGATATTTCGAAAATTCAATATAAATTACTGATATTTAATCACTATAATATTTTAATTAAAAAGTCAAAAAAGAGAAAGCACTATAAATTCTCCGCTATTCCATAGTTGTGCACAAGTATAAAATCTCACAGAATCAGCATTGACACTAAAAAATATAAAAATGAAATTACCTGAACCATTATCACAAACTTATTCGACATTATTGAGTGAAATTGAAAATGGACAAGTCAAAATCCCTCAATTTCAAAGAGATTTTGTTTGGGACTTACCAAAGTCGGCAAATTTGCTAGATAGTATTTTCAAGGGTTACCCCATAGGTACATTTATTTTTTGGCGAACAAATGAGAGATTACGCTCAATTCGAGACATTGGTAATTTTAAAATCCCTGAGCCGAAAGATGGAGTTTATGTAAACTTTGTACTTGATGGTCAACAAAGAATTACAAGTCTTTTTGCTGCATTAAAAGGACTAAAAATTCATAGAGAAAGTGGTAAGGAAGATGATTATTCAGAAATATACATTGACCTAAATGCAAATGAAGATGAACAAATCGTAATTATTGACATCACCGATAAACCCGAAGAAGCATTAATAAAAGTTACTGATTTACTCAATGGTACTATAAAAAAGCTTGCAAAATATGACGAAAAATATCATGAAAAATTAGACCAATATAAAAACACAATACAATCGTATAATTTTTCAATAGTACTTTTAAAAGATGCATCCATTGATATTGCGACCGAAGTATTTACAAGGATAAATGTTGGAGGCAAGCCATTAACTCTCTTTGAGATTATGGTGGCAAAAACATATGATTTAAATAAGAGTTTTGACTTATCTGAAAAATACAAGCAGCTCTTAAGAGATTTGTTACCGCATAATTACGAGACGATTTCAGATGCAACGGTTTTGCAAACCGTCTCAATTATCTTAGAGAAGGATTGCACAAGAAAACAAATATTGAAATTAGATAAAAATAGATTTATTGATGAATGGGAAAACACAACGAGTGCAATAAAAAGTGCAATAGAGTTTTTTAAATTTACTTATCGCATACCGGTTTCTCAATTACTCCCTTATAATGCCTTAATTATTCCATTTGCTTACTTCTTCTATCATCACAAAGACAATCCAACTGGGGATAAAAACTTATTTCTACAGGATTTCTTCTGGCGTTGTTCCTTGTCAGGTCGCTATTCGTCAAGTGTTGAGAGTAAATTGGCCCAAGACATAAAAAAAATTGATAATATTTTATCTGGTCAATTACCAACTTATGAATGGGCAGTGAGTATAGATGCAGAATTTATCAAAAATAATGGGTGGTTTAGTGCTGGGAGAAGCTTTATAAAAGCAATCTTATGTATTTATGCTTATCAGCAACCTAAATCATTTAGTACAAACGCTTTAGTAAATATTAGTAATTATTGGCTAAAACAAGCAAATAGTAAAAATTATCATCATTTTTTCCCTAAAGCATTTTTAAATAAACAAGGTGAGGATTGGTTTCATATAAATCATATTCTCAATATCACAATAGTTGATGATTTTCTTAATAAAAGAGAAATTGGTGCAAAACCTCCATCCCGTTATATGACAGATTTTAATGGCAAGAATTCGTCATTAAGAGAAACAATGAAATCACATTTAATAAATGATCTAGATAGTTTTGGGATTTGGAACGACGATTACGACAAATTCTTCGATGCAAGGGCTTTCGCTGTAAGCGATGAAATAAATAAAAGGATTATTCCTTCAAACATTGACAAGCAACAACCAGGCGTTTTAGCTGACGAATTTGAAGAATTAGATAATGTTGAAGATACTGATGAATAAATGAATACCCGTGCACAACAGCAAAATACCCGCAAGTCGGGGTTCGGTGCTTCGTTGACAGGAAAATTCAGAGTCGCATCTTGCTAAAAATATTAATAATATATTTGAAATTCCCCAAAAAAGCACTTATTCTTTTACAAGTTATTTATACATTGTAACATTTAAAATAAAGCAAGGGCAATACAGATTTATTTAAAGAAATATTAGTTTAATGATTATATTTTTATGATAGATAATTCAAGAGCAACACCAATAATAAAATGGGCAGGTGGTAAAACAAAAGTATTAAAACAACTAATAACAAAATTTCCTTTTGAGTTACACTATGGTAAAATAAGGAACTATTATGAACCTTTTTTTGGTGGTGGTGCTGTTTTTTTTAATATAATTCAAAATTACAATATTCAAAATTGTGTATTGTCAGATGTAAATGAAGAATTAATGTTGTTTTATAATGTTGTTAAAAAGGATCCAAACAAACTTTTGTCTTTCGTTGAAAAATATCAATCAAATTATGATCGTTTAACAGATTCCGACAAAGAGAAGTTTTACTACGAAATAAGAAATACCTATAACATTGAACGTTTTAATATTGATTTCAATGATTATTCTTACTTGTTCGTCCCTCGAGCAGCACAAATGCTGTTCTTAAATAAAACTTGTTACAATGGTTTGTTCCGTCAAAATTTAAGAGGTGAATTCAATGTACCATTTGGGAAAAACTATAAAACTAATATCGTAGATAAAAATAATCTTTATAAAGTTAGTAAAACATTAGAAAATGTGTCGCTTTTATGTACAGACTTTCAAGAAATATGTGAAAAAATTGAAGATCGGGATTCATTTGTCTATTTAGATCCACCTTACAGACCAATTAATAAAAGTGCACGATTTACAAATTATCATATGTCTAATTTTATTGATAATGACCAATTTAGACTAGCAGAAATCTTTAAAAAATTAAATGAAAAAAATGTCAAACTCATGTTAAATAACTCTTGTTCAAATACATATGATGATTCTGGAGTGATAGAAAATTTTTATAAAGATTTTCAAATTTCCTATATAAACACTTCAAGTACAATGTCTAGCATAAGCTCTAAGAGAAAGAAAATAAATGAATTAATAATTACAAATTATTAATATGCCTGAAAAAAAGTCTATTTCAATAGCGATAATTAGCGATCTACATTGCCAAAAATATGAGAATGGTAATATCAGAACAAAGTTGCATACAAAATTGTATGACAAGCCAATCAATAAACATCCAGTTCAATCATTTAAATCTATAATAAATTCAGAGGGTAAAAAAGTTGATTACTTTTTTGTTTTAGGCGATGTAACCAATCAAGCTAATGAAGAAGGATTTATATTTGGAATTAAGCTAATTAAAGAATTATTTGATTCACTTCATGCGGAAAAATTACTTTATGCAGTAGGTAATCATGATTTGTTATTCGGGAAAAAGGAAAAACGTGAACCTTTCCATATGCTACAAAATACCGATGACTATCCTTTTCATTTCAAAGAAGATAACACAACGGAATTCGAAAATAAGTTTTGGGCTAATGGATTCTGTATAATTGAAGATAATAATACCATAATACTTATTATTAATTCAGGAGGTGAGTTAAATGAAAAAAAAATATCAAATATTGATGATGCCTTTTTAAATAAAATTGAAAAGGAATTAGAAGGATATAAAAAAAGTAAAAAAATAAAAATTGCAATCTCACATTATCATCCAATACAACATTCTGATATGGATGACTTTTATACGTCATTAGATATGATCGAAAGGGCTGACAGATTAATGGACATATTGGAAAAGTCAGCTTTTGATCTATATATACATGGCCACAAGCATATTGCGAGATTAAATTATTCTAACTCAATACCTATTTTTTGCGCTGGAAGTTTTTCATCACTTGAAAATACTGAAAAATTCAGTATACCTAACACTGCTCATTTTTTACAAATATTTGAAAAAGAGGGTCTTGAAAAATCAAAGGGAATAATTGAGACTTGGAATTACAATTTAATAGATGGTTGGCGAAAAAGTAAAGACCCGGATAGTTTTTTCCCAACTCATACTGGGTTTGGTGCTGATACAGAGATAAATGAGTTGGCAAGTCAAGTATATTTTCACTTTAAATATGAAATTGACAATTATCTAGAAGTAAAATATAATGCCATAATAGAAAAAATACCTGATGTACAATTTTTATATCCTGCACAGCAAAAACGTTTTGAAGAAATTTTATTTGAAATGTATTCATTAGCATATTCTCAAATCAATTATTCTGGCTACAAGTCATTAAAAAAACAGATAAGATGAAAAATGATATTATGCAACCAAAAACATTCAATGCCAGATACATGTCGTTTGAGGAAGTCGCAAGCTCATTTATTAAACCTGAAGGTTTTGATGAAATCTGCCGTAATGATCATACGATTCTAACTGGTTCTAGAGGTTGTGGTAAAACAACGTTATTAAAGATGTTACATCCCAAAGCATTATATAATTGGAAAGGTATTGATGCAGAGGATGTAAAAAATCGCATACCTTTTATTGGAATATATATTCCTTCTGATGCTCAGTGGAGTTATCAAATTAAAGTGATTAAAAAACAGCTAACTAAAAATTCCGTATTTGGTGATAACTTATTTAGTGGCGTAGTAAATGCAAATGTTTTAGTTGCAATATGCAGTACTTTCAGTGCTTTGATAGAAATGTTAAAACTAGATCAAAATTTTGAAGTTGACCTATCAATTGAACTGATTGAAAATTGGAATATCCCAAAACCCGTTTCACCAAACTTAGCTTCAATTACATTAAAGTTAACTACAATGGTAAATAACTTTAATATTTTTGTTCGGAAAAAAAAATATGAAGTTGATTTACCAGATATTTGTTATAGTGATTTTATTAATCTAGTTTCAATCGGTATTATGATTTTTGAAAATCAAGCAAATAAATTAAAACTTGATTTTTTTAAAAAGGATTATAAATGGGCATTGTGTTTTGATGAACTTGAAATTGCTCCAGAATGGCTAAAACATAAACTAATAAACTCAGACTTACGGAGTAGAGATCAAAAAATCTTATTTAAATTGACATCTACACCTGGATTAGATGAATTGAGAAATAAATCGGATATTACGCGTCCAAGTAAATATGAAGACTTTAATGTACATAAGTTATGGGTGCACGATAAAAAATCTCAAAATGATTGGCATATATTCTGTGCTAAGTATGTAAAAAGCCACCTAAGTAAATCCTCTAAAGCCATTAAAGATTTAAAAAGTATTTTTGGTATACATAGCTTCGATGATGCACTTAAACAATCTGAAAATGTTTTTGCAACATGTAAAACCAAAAATGACACACAATTTTATGAAGATGGTCTTGTATGGAAAGCAATGAAACTACTAGCAGAATTTGATAAAAGCTTTTACCGATTTCTTTTAAGGAAACAGATGGATCCAAGTAATCCCATACCTATTAATCGAAATCAATTAAATAGTGTACATCGAAAAATCAAACAGATTGTTTATTACAGATATTATTTTACAGAACAGTCACTTCAAGATAATAGTATTAAATTGAGAAGTAGAAATGTAAATCTATTTAATCATGGACTTGATTTTATTTTTGATATTGCTGATGGCAATCCTAGAGCGTTCGTAATATTGATTAATTCATTTGAAAAAGTTATTGACTCGAATCAAGAGTTGCCAATTAAAATAAGCATACAAGCTAGAATAATTGATAAATTTACAAGTGATTTCTTTTATCCAAGAATAGAAAATTACCCGAGAAATATAATCAATTATAAATCCAAAATTTTCACTTTAATTGAAATAGTTAATTGTATTGGCAATTATTTTTTTCAAAGATTAGTTTTAGAAAGTTTCAGTGCTGACCCTGTAATATTTTTCTATATGGATAATAATTGTCCTATAGAGTTTAAAGCATTTATTGATATTGCACTTGAGTCTGGTGCAATATTAAACGTTGAAGATGAAATTGCTATAAAGGGGGTACGGAAAAATACGAGTGTATATAGGTTATCTTATGCATTATACCCAATTTACAAGTTACCACAAAGAGATTATAAAATTATTGGTCTAAGTAATATTATTGCACCTCTTATTGATAAAAACAGAAAGAATATCGACAACAATCAAATAGAAATAGATTTCCACCATGGTAATTAATCAGGTAAGACAAATCAACAAAGAAGATTTGCTACAATCAAAATTTGATATAGTAATAATGGCTTCTGGTTATGAGTCGCGAGCAAGTTATTTAGCTAGTATTTTAAATATTAATACAGATTGTAAAAAAATTGTATTATCGTTTCAAAATTATAAAGAGACTCAAGAAAGAACAAAAAATGATGAATTGTATTCAAAATTAAATTACGAACCAGTCGAATGTAAAGAAAATGAGTCTAATTTGATAATTGATATATTAAATGAATTTATCATCAAATCCTCAATAGAAAAACTATCAATTTTAATAGACTACTCTTCAATGACAAGGGTATGGTATTCTGCTATTATTAATTTTCTTAATGAATATGAAACAAAGAAAACACTTAATGTTTATTACGTATATTCATCTGCAAAATTCTATCCTCCTTCTTCAGATGAATCAAAAATATTAAATTTCAGCCCTATAGATGGATTTTGCAATTTGTCTATACCTTCAAATCCTACAGCTTTGATTACAGCATTAGGATATGAAAAAAATAAAGCATATGGTCTTAGAGAATATTTTGATGCACAAGAAATGTATTTATTCCTTACTGTTGATAATAAATTTACAACAATTGTACAAGAAAGAAATAATGACTTGATTTTGAGTATCCCAGAATCAAATTGCATACAATATAATTTGAATGATTTGCTTTATACGAAGTCAATCTTATACGATTTATGTCTAAAATTGAAAGATGATTATAGAATCATTATTGCACCATGCGGTCCTAAACCTTTTACATTACTAAGCTTCCTTGTTGCGTCTTCCTTAAAGATGATAGATATTTGGAGAATAAGTGGAATTGATCAACACTCTGAAAGAAAAGCTTCAGGAAATCTATTGTCATTAGAAGTAACATACAATGTGGAATAATGTGATTGCGAGACTCCTTATGTTTCACATAACATATAGACTTTGTTGGTAAGCATACGTTAAACCCCGTCTTGTTTTCGTAGAAAATCAGCATCCCACTTTCAGAGTTTCTCTAAAATGTTCGGAGAACTTTGAGAGGCTTAGGAGATGGAACTGTTACAATTTTGGTTTTGCAGTTTGAAGTTGTGCGGAAGCAGTTCTGCCAGATCCTTGCTGTAATCGCTATCGTATTTATGGATGTTATTCAGGAAGTAAACAAGCCAATCTCGGAAGTTTACTGGATAATCCGGACTAAGCTGACCCCCATCGTGTCCAAAGATTCATAGTTTTTTTCGGGTTTTCGCACATGTTTTGTGTGACAGTCCGGCAGATGCTGACCCCTTTGAAGTTGCAAAAAGGCAGAATGATTCGAGAAGGAATCATTTAGTGATAATTAATATTGAGAGACAAAAAAATCGAGTCTCACTTGCTGGTACAACTTGTAAATGTCATGGTGGTTAGAGTTTAATAGATTCCGTTTACACTACTATCATATTCTTATATATTTAAGGTTTATAAATTATTATTAACTGTTCAAAGAGATCGAAGGATCCCTTTAAACAGTCAAAAATTATACAAACACTATTTCAAAGAACTACATTAATTATTATAATGATAGCACGGTTTGGAATTGCTGTGAAGTACATGCAAGAAAGTATTTGTGTATAAATCAAGAATCCTTATTGTTAGGAGATATGGTCAAATTCACGTTTTAGATTACCGAATCTATGACTATTATTATTGAAATTCAATCTAATATTTTTCTTCAGCGGATACATAATTCACTTTCACCCGATACCCTCTAATCCTTTTTTCTTCTTTTTTTTCATTTTCAATCAAAAAATCTAAAAATTCAGTCATTTGATTCGGAGTAAAAAAATGAATTCCATCTTGATCTTTAATTTCATCCATAGCCTTTTCCATTATCTTACTCAAATGATTCTCATCTTTTGAAATAATACAGACCAAAGAATAACCAACATTTAGACATTTATTGATATTTTTCACTTCATATTCAACGGAGTTAGACACGGCTATTTCACAGGCGATTTTAACTGAATCCTTAATCAAAGCAACATCAATTCGGCCATTCGCAACAACTTCTTCAATACTTGCTTTAAATCCTCTTTGTTCCGCTATTTTCTTAATGAAGGTCTGTAAATATCTATGCTCCCGGACTTCTTCCTTCTCTTTAACGTTTTCCAGATATTCCTTGCCTTTCTCCTGTATATCGGATTTTTCAACTTCAACTTTCGGTTCTGATATCTCTTCTTTCTTAACCGGCTTCTGTTCTTTAATATCCGACAAAAGGGTGTCTAGGTTCTCTTCAATTTCCGAAATCCTTTTTGAGTATTTCTCCCTCGAATTTGAAACGATAGTATTTCTATTCTCATTCTCTGCTATCTGTTTAAGTGGAAAGGTTCTCAATGAAAAATCATCTGTATTTTTCCCAACTCTCGCTATGGCTTCACCGATATTCAAATTCTGTAAATCATTACTATCAAAAGACGAAAATCCGGACTCTAATTTCTTAGCATCAAAATCACCTAATCTAAAACAGATACGAATATTTGCATTGGAAAGAACCGAATTTCCAATATCAGTATCTTTAATTTGATTCAATTCCTGATGAGCTAAAACTAACCCAGTTCCATATTTTCTGGCACCTGACAATATGGCATTAATTGAAGGAGTGATAAAGTTCTGAAATTCATCAAGGTAGATATAGAAGGGGTGACGTTCATCTTTAGTTAATGATTGTCTGGCTTGGGCAACTTGGTATATTTTGGATAAAATTAAAGTTCCTAATAAATAGCTATTCTCTTGGCCAATTAATCCTTGAGATAACTTCACCAGTAATATCTTTCTCTCATTTATAACCTCATTAAAATCCAGTCCTTCTTTTTGAGATAGGATATTCCGGATTGTCTTTGGCCTTAGAAATGTATCCAATCTGGTCAATAGTGGACTAATGCTAACTTTTTTCAATAAGACAAATTCATTATTCCAGTAATAATGAATACTTCTATCATTCACAGTCTTTAAAAATTCCTTGCGGTATAGACTTTCAAGCAAGAACCGTTTCAATTCAATTAAAGTACCGCCTTTACTTGAATTTAGAAAGGTATTAATGGCATTTGACAGAACGGAGGTCATTTGGTCACCCCAAGAGGTAGAATGCCTTCTAAAGGCTTCAACTAAATCAGATGATAAGACAATCTTTTCAACTTCTGTATCAGCCCTAAGAAGATTAAACCCAAATGAATATTCATTGTCGGATGGGTCAATTAGAATTACATCATTTAATCTGTCTTCCGGGATATGTGGGATTATTTCTTCAATGGTGTCTCCGTGCGGGTCAAAGATTACACAGCCATTGCCTTTTTTAACATCTTCCAGAAACAGATTTGAAATTAAAGTAGATTTTCCCGTACCGGTTGCCCCAATAATATGAGTATGTCTTAACCTTTGAGCATTGTTCAAGGTGACTTTCTTTTCAACTCCCAGATGTCTATTTATTCCAATCAAGTAATCATTATTAACCAAAGTATCAGGGACAGCCTTTGTTTTAGAATCAGTACTAATTAATTTAGGCGAATTCGGGAAATGAATAAACGAAAACATCTCTTCACTATTCATTATCATACCAAATCTGTTCGTCCCCCTAACCTTTAAGTTATCCAAATGTGATTTGTATTCATATCCAGAATTACTCAGAGGAATTAAGGAATTAAACTCCGACCTTGAAGCAGTCTTAATATTTAGGATTAATTCATTGGCCAGTCTTTCGGCATCCTTTGAGTTATACGATTGAACAGCCAGCCGAAAGACAACAGCAAATAAAGGAGATGAAACTTTCTCTTTGGCACAGAGAGCCATTTCCGGGGAATCAGGGAAGAAACTATCTTTCCCAATACCTACCGAATTTAAAATGCTATTCGCCCATGTATTCTTTACCCCTTTAAATATCATCTGGAGCATAACCGTGTCATTGACTTCCAAATTATCCAAAACCGCCATAATACTTGTTAATCCATCAATAGAAGAATTAATCGGTCGCATAAATTCCTCATTGTAGCCAAAATCAACAATTAAGATTTTGCTATCTGTATCAAATGGAAGACGTTTTAGATTTGTTTCTGTAATTATGGAGTTAGAGAAATAGGCATTAAGTAGATGGAGTATTCTTCTGTGGTCTTCAATACTACTGACAATCTGTATTTCAATGGAATGATGCTTTCCAATTATTTCAAAAGAAATCTGAGCGTCACTCTCTGAGAGCATATTTAAAAACTCAATAGAAAGAGAATCATCAAAATCAGGAATTCTGGCAAAAGAAATATTTAGCTGTTTAAGGAATGGACTGTATTCAAATATCTTAGGTGGCTTTTCTTCTTCAACCTCTTCTTTTATAACCGGCTCCTTGCTTGAAAACAATCTTTCAAACAAAGTCGGAACTTTACCATCATCAACATATTCAGTATTGCTATATGTATGGTAGAACTCCCGATATGTTGGCTCTAAACTGATAGGATAGGAGAATAATAAATAGCCTCTGCCTTTTACTTCCCAATCATAGAAATTTAGAACTGCCTTTTCAGAATTCATTATCGATGGAATATGTCATTCAAGATTGGCTTTCTTTCTGCTTCAGTTAACCTTATCCCAGTACTCTTTGTTATCTCATCAATGACAGCCAAAACAGAATGATGGGCGTAGGTCATAAACATAGAGGCAGTATCAATTTTGTAATATGTCTTTCGAAAAAATACTCTCCTTATCCACTCACCAATAAAAGGGATTTTGGTCAAAAATTCTTCTTCTGGTGATGTTTCAAATATCAGCCACCAAGAGACAAAACATCCATCCCCAAAAGGAGCGAAGCATAAATCGTAATAATACTCTTTCCATCTAACTCTCAAATACAACCTTTCGGAAGAGAATACACTACCTATTTTCAAAGAAACTTCTTCAAAAGATATTTCTTTTATCTCATGGCTTTGCATTTCTTCCTTAACAAGCTTGTAGAATTCCTTTGTTGAGAATTTAAAACCGGATAACAACTGAGCCCAGTTGGAATGATAATCTTCTTTGGGTTTTCTTAGAATACTAATGATAACTAGGAGAACTAGGATAAAAAGTAATGCTGGTATCATATAAATTTGAATTAGAAGTAATCGTGAAAAGATACAAAGAATATTTCAAATTTTTAACTCAAACATCAGATAAAGAATGTTTAAAATAGATAAAACAAATTACTATTTTGTATCTTAGGACATTTAAAACAAAGATTATGACTAGAAATTACAATTCAGACAGAAATGGTAGTTCCTTTTCTGACCAAACAAAATTGGCTGTATGGAATAAGGCCCAAACAGTCTATGGAAATGACCCGAATATAAAAAGAAAAGACCATTGTGGAGCTTGGATTGATTGGAATCAATATGGTGTTACAAATGAAAATGGTTCTGGGTGGGAGATTGACCACATAAAACCTGTTGCCAAAGGTGGTGGCGATGAACTTTCAAATCTTCAACCTTTACAATGGCAGAATAATAGAAAAAAGGGAGATGATTATCCAGCATCAAATTACTGTATTGTTTCTGCATCTATTAGATAACAGATTTGCCTATATTAGAAGGTCTAAAAACTAACATTTTTACTCCCTTCAAGCTGATTCTCTATTTGATCATCTAATTCCGGGAAGAAATCTATCCCCGTTAGATTTTCTATGCTATCAACACTGACAACAAATGATTCCAAGGGAGATGAACTTTTTGCATTAGGTAATATCAACCCTATCATCTTATCATTCCCATCAAACAGCACTTTGTAATAATGTCCCGGTACAGTTACTTTATTCTCTCCAATAGCTCCAATATTATCCTTGAATATCGGTCCAGTTACAACATATAGTTTTGAGTATTTCAAAGCCCATTCCCTGACCTGAGCTTCCAGAGTACTCCAAATTCCTCTATTAAATTCAGCAACTTGTGGAGACATATTTGACAAGAAAAAAGATTCAGACATTGAAGTCTTATTCAATTTCATATCCGCTGCCGGGCAAAGGTGTCCTCTGTCATATCCCGACCCTTTATAATCCCCCAAAGAAGCAGAACCAGTACTTACCAATGGATCAGCCCTGAAGTCATCAGTTCTTGATTGATTGCCATTGATAAGTTCAGGAGTAAGCACATAATACACCCAATACGCTTGCTCGTTATCTTCAGAATAAGCCAAGGTGTAATAAGTATGCTTTACTATTTCACCTAGTGATTTTGGTTCAAATCCGATTTTTTCATCTGGTTGAATACCATCCGCACTCTTGCAGGACATTGAAAGAATAAATACAAACAGCAGAAGCATCTTTCTCATGGCAGTAATTTTATTTTATCAAAGGTATTGACTTTTATAATTAAGATCGTTAACTTTCACTAACTTTTATTCTGACATAGAAAAAGTTAGATTTCATACTTTTGTTACTGAGGTGGAAAGTGAAACCCCAGTTAAGGCTGGGGTTTTTATTTGCAGATTATTTAAACCAAAATAAACTAACTGACATGAAAAGAAAAATTGTATTACTAACATTGTTCCTAACATTTTTTGTCGTTAATGTTTTTTCTCAAACCGTTTATATTACTAAAACAGGAGCTAAGTATCACAGTGAAGGATGTAGATATTTAAGTAAAAGTAAAATATCTATTGATTTGACTGATGCTATTGCCAAAGGTTATGGAGCATGTAGTGTATGTAAACCTCCAACGAAAGTATCAAGTTCAGCTACCCTAAATACTAAATCAACAAAAACAGAAGTTGAAAACCCTACCAATCAATCCACAAATACAACTTCTCAGTCTGTTTCTGTGCAATGTTCTGCAACAACAAAAGCTGGGACACGATGTAAAAGAATGACAAAAAGCTCAAATGGTAAGTGTTGGCAACATGGAGGGAATTGATATTACCAATTTGTACTAAAAAATTAACCGCACTAAAGGAATCCCTAAGGTACGGTTAACTATTTAAAATCCACCCATCATTATCTCTCACCATGCAAAATAATATTAAGTAATTCAATGCTTGTCTGACCTTGATTTGCCTCTAATTGCCAGCCGTTATTAAACTTTTTAAAAACAAATTGACCATTTTTAGGATTATCAATATTGCTATCCAAAGCCCTACTAATAGGTGAAATATTGATCGCTTTTAAAGTAAACCTTACTGTTGCCGTTTCTTGCTCATTATTAATAGCAATACCCGTAATTTGATCAAAAGCTAAATCAAAAGCTTGAAACTTTAAGGTACTCTTGCCATACATGGCATCTTTACCTTGTCCGATAACGTATGGTTTACCCTTGTCGGTTACATTAAGAGTATAACCATAAATCCAATTACCTGTCTTATAAACAAATCCTTCTCTTTCTAATTTTTGACATTTGCTACCTGCACCAAGAGGGTCCATGCTGTTGGCGTTGATTTCTTCAAAATATCTTTGAGGAAGAGATAGCGTTTTAATGACAATATCTTTGGCTTCCTCATTTGATAATTTTGTATTCTGACAACTTGTAAAAAGTGCAGATGCAAAAATTAGATAAATCGTTAGAATGCTGACTATCTTTTTCATATTCCGTTCCTCCTAATTTCCTTTACTATCAGCTTCTTTGGCTTGCTTGGTTACAATCTTCATTTCCTCTGGGTCAATTTGTTTAGAGACCATATCTAAGGAATAGTTATAGAACTTCTGCAATTCTTTTGATACCGTGTTGTAAACCTGATTATCCTCTCTTAATTGACTCGCCATATCTGGACTTGAAAAATAAGTTTTGGTTCCGACATAAGGGAAAGTTGTTTCTTTTAAAGCGATACTCTTTTTCCAGATTTTTTCACCGTATTGTGGAGATAAAGCCGTTAAAATTAGATTACCACCAAATGTAATAGCCCCTTTGGTCGAGTAAGTATATAACGTTGGTTCTGAAAATAACAATGAAGCAACTATTGATGTATTGTTATGTGCTGATAATTCCACACTATATTGCGGTCGTAAATCAATCTGAACTTCTAAAATAAAACTGGAATTTACTTTATCATTGAAAACCATTTCATCTCTTGAATTAAACGGTCCTCTGATGGTAAATCCTTTAGCCGTTAATAACTCTTCAAAGTCATTCCCCATACTAGAGGCCATTTCAGGAAAAGGAGAAACCAAGTATTCAGGGTTTGCACTAATAAAGACAGGTCTAACTAAAACGATTGACATTTTTGATGAACCAATTCCCGCCTGTGACTGTGGTGTATAATCAAACTTGGCTTGTTCTCTTGGCACTTCAGCCGTCATTTTTTTTGTTGAACTACAACTATTCAAAAACAACAAGGCAAACAGGATTAATAGATTAATAATTTTTTTCATAACAAGAATATTAAAATTTCCTACTCATAAGGCTTTTCAGTTCCGCCCCGCTTTTAATGGTTTCCGGCCTCCATATAGTAATTAGAAGCTGTAAAACACTTTAAATTCTAAACCGTCTGGGTTATATGGATTTTTGTCAGTTCTGTTGTTGTCAACATAGAAACCGACATTTCTGGCTGTTAAGTATTCAATTTCAGTGGCCTGAATCCCGTTATTATCTGTTCCTCTAAATGAAATAAAACCAGCTTTGTATGATAGTTGATAGTTTACTCCTAAACCAATTTCTGAATTCATTCCAGTATTAAAAATAAAACTCAAACCTGGTTTAATTCCGATATAGGCATTTCTTAAAGACACATATACATCAGTATAATCTTGAAATTGAGTCTGATTAACTTGGATATATACATCATTATTTTGAATTGCTCCTATACCTTTTGAGCAATATCCAAGGACGGCTCCAATTTCAGGCTGAATCCTAACCTTCCCTTGATTTGTGCCACTATAAGCATAACCAACATTAAAGGCTAATCCACTTATACTTCCAATATAACCCTGACCTTCTGCAAAAAGTCGTAATGCTTTATCAGGAGTATCGTCTTGCCACCTTACATTTAGATTAATGGCAATGTTACCGATTGGGTCAATATCTTTATAAATATTGTCCCTAGAAGGAGATTCGTCAACGTACAACAGGGTCATTGTTCTTGTTTGGGCATCGATTAATTTGACACCACCTGAGATTGAAATGCGAGGTTGAGCATTTAATGCATAGCACGGAATTGCAAAGAGCATCACAAGTAATAATTTTTTCATAAAAAGAATTTAAAAGATTTGAGAATCAATAATGTAGAATCAGTACAGGGTATATATACCCTGTACTCAATAGCAAATATATGAAAATTTTATAAACAGGGCGTATATGCCCTGAATAAATATTTTACAAGCCGTTACCTTGCTCGTTGAAATCTTAAAATGCCAATGAAAAATGATGATTTGCTAGTTAAGCTTGGTGAAAGAATCGTGCAGTTAAGAAAAGAAAAAGAGATTCGACAAGTAGATTTGGCAATTGATAGTGAAATAGACGATGGCTCTTTAAGGAGAATCGAAAAGGGAAAAATCAATCCAACGACAAAAACACTGGCAAAAATTGCTAAGGGTCTTGGGGTTGAAATAAAAGATTTGTTTGACTTTAAATAAAAAGCCTCCTTTTTTCAAAAGAAGCTTTTGCATAATTTCATACTTCATCAATGAACGAATTATGTCCTTCCTTCGTTAAAATAATATGATCTAAGAGAACGATATCACATAATCCACATGCTGCTTTAATTTTTTTAGTGATTGCGATATCACTTTCCGAAGGAGTTAGATTTCCACTAGGATGATTGTGGCAAAGGATAATGCTTGACGAGTTTGTTTTAATGGCAAGTTGAAATATTTCTTTCACATTAACACATGTTCCGTTAGTTGACCCCACACTAATTGTTGAAACACCAAGAACATGATTATTCCGACTTAATAAAGCAACTAAAAAGAACTCTTTAAAATCAATTTTTTCTTCTGGAATAAATTTCCGAAATAGCTCAATTGAATCATCTGCACATTTTACAGTTTCCATTAATGCAATTGTCGGTCTTTTATAAACAATCTCAACTTCGTGAATTTCATTTAGTTTTCCCATAACGTTAAATTTTAAAGTTCAGGGATATTTTAATCTATGGTGGATGATAAAAGTAGAAGGGATAATTTGTCATTTTTACCATTTTATTGTTGTCGCGCTAAACGGTTCTGAAGGTGTACCATCAATCATGAGTTTTAGGTAAATGTCATAATTCGAGAGGTTAATAATATCAACGATGTCAAAGACCGGATAATATTCTTTTGCAAAATATGAGGCATCAGAAACACCCAAACGGAAGGAAATCACCGTTCCAACATTACCCAAGACAGCATCCCTGATTTCATCACTTAATTGAGCTAAATATTGGTGAGCCATTATTAAAGCCAATTTAAACTTTCTTAATTCTGAGAGCATATTGACCAGCGAAAGCGTAGTATAATTCTGAAATTCATCTAAATAGACAAAGAAAGGCACTCTATTCATTTCATGAGTATCAATCCGAGAGAAAGCCGAAAA
Organism: Odoribacter sp.; assembly: GCA_013824715.1. Taxonomy (GTDB): domain Bacteria; phylum Bacteroidota; class Bacteroidia; order Bacteroidales; family Prolixibacteraceae; genus Aquipluma. The sequence goes on from PNOH01000018.1 coordinate 54,998, forward strand.
TGAAATTGAATTTAAAATTAAAGACCCAAGTATACTGGATACATTTTCTCCTAAAGCACCTTTTGAAATATTTATTAGCAGAATCTTTCGGTTGTCCATGATATGCCTAAAAGAAATTTCATCAGTATTATCAATTAACAATCTTTTAATGGCAGGATAAATTAGAAAGGCTCCCACTTTGTTGTATATCGGAAGAAGATCACCTTTGGAATAGACTTTAAACTCTTTCTGCCAAAATCTTTTAATATCATCATTGATAACATTTCTAGCACATTCTTCCCTATACTTTTCATCATCCATTATTCGGATAATATCGGAAATGTTAGCTTCTTCTTGGTCAAGTAATGTAAGAAGGATATATCTTAGAATATGCTCTAGTTTTAAACCCCAAGCTGACTTCCATAATTTCTCAAAAACATCCAGTATTCCAGAAGCAATCAACGGCCTTTTTTCATACGGAACTTTAATAAATGGATTGAATTTGAAGTTGTGGTCTGGGTTTGTAATATCGAGGTAAATGACATCTTGTTCTCTACGTTTTGGAATATTTGAGAAGATCTTTTTAATTAAATCCCCATGAATATCAATCACACAAAAACCCCTTCCGAAACTTATATCCTGAATGATATGAGTTTGAAGTAAATTTGTTTTCCCAGTTCCTGTTTTACCAATAATGTAAGTATGCAAAAGTCGATCCTCTTGTTTAATGCCAAAAAGAATCGTCCGGCTATATCTATTTGCTTCTGCAAAGTAGGTCAGATTGTTTCTTGAATAATTCATTTTACTATCCTATTCCGGAAAGAACCAACCTGATAGTAGTGAGAATATGACAAAAAGTAGTTTCCACTGCAAAAAACACTATTTCAATATTTTAACCTCAAAAAAGCAAAATATTCATACTTGCCTACACTTTCTCTTTAAATGATAATGCTACTGAAAGTCATTTACCGGCGTGCCAGTAGCCAAAACAGAGTCCGCAAGGCAGCGGCGTTAAGAATGAATAAATTTGATATTTATGAGATTGTTACACAAAAGATTATTGATCTTCTTGAATCTGATGTCGTACCATGGAAAATTCCATGGAAAACAGCAAATGGAATACCTAGAAATCTAGTAACACAAAGACCCTATCATGGAATTAACTTTTGGTTATTACTTTGTCGAAAAGATTCCTTACCTTTCTATCTAACCTTCGAGCAAGCCAAATCATTAGGAGGGGCTATCCGCAAGGGCGAGAAATCAACAATGGTTGTATTCTGGAAATTGCTGAAGTATGAAGACAAAGCCCTAGAAGAGAAGATTACTCCTCTTCTTCGGTACTACCACGTTTTCAATATTTCCCAAACAGAGGGAATAGATGCAAAGAAAATTCCACCTACAGAAGCTTTTGACCATGATTTTAATCCTGTTGCAGAAGCAGAATCTCTTATTACCAAGTGGACTGATTGTCCAATGATAAAACAAGGTAGTGATTCTGCCTATTACGATCCTCATTTTGATATGGTTTGCATTCCTGAACCACGAACATTCTTTGATGATCAGCAATATTATTCCACACTGTTCCATGAACTCGTTCATAGCACTGGTCACAATAGACGATTAGGGCGTCACGAAAGAATTAAGAATCATAAATTTGGATCACAAGATTACAGTCAAGAGGAACTGGTTGCCGAGATGGGGGCCGCTTATCTCTGTGGATTAACAGATATACAGCAACAAACCATTGAGAACAACGTAGCCTACATCAAAAGCTGGATTAGAACATTTAAGAGCGATTCAAAAGTCTTGGTAATGGCTGCCGTTCAAGCACAAAAGGCCGTTGATTATATATTGCAAATCCCGGAGCAGAATCTAACGAATGAATAATAACAATTAAAAGGGCGAATCCGCCCTTTTTTGCTATCACACTTGATAATATAGGTAATCTTAAAATGAAGAACTAAATTACAAAATACAAAGACAACTCAGTTCGTTAAAATTTGGCGTTCAACTTTATTTCCAAGGTTCCGTCCCTGTATTACTGCACCATTTTATTTTACCAGCCTCAATCCAAAAGTGACTCAAACAACCTTCATTTTGCCAAATAGATGGATACAAGGTTGGTCTATTATCAATTGAATGTGATATCTCCCAAAATGGATTATGGGTATTCTGTAACGGTAGAGAAATTATATTTTCACAACCACACGGGCATCTGAAAATAGCCCAATATGATTTTCCTTTATAAACTATCTCTATGAATTCTCTATCCCTTACATCTTTATTATTAGGAGTCTTATCTTTGATAATTATATTTTTAAAGTAAATTTCATCAACAGGTAATTTCTTACCAATGATTTTATAAAATTTATATATAGCTTTTGTAAACCAATTATTCATAATCAGGTATTTTTCCTAATTGAGGCATATCCAGTCTGTATTTCTCTTTCTTTAATAAGACATCATGTAATTTGCAGTAAATGCATTCTGAATCATCTTTTGGTAAATTGCTGTGAATTGTCAAATGAATAAAATCAATCCAAATGTTATCTTCTCTTAGGTCAGTTGGAATATCTCTAAACTTTCTTATAAGATTCATTAATGTAGCAACACCATTATCTGCTGTCATAGATGTAAAAGGGCCAACCCCCGGAGCTTGCTCTCCTCCACCAATAAGGTAATATTCGCGCTTTAATGTTTCTGGATCTAATTTTGCCAATTCAGGATTATCTCTAATTGCTTGTTCAAATTCAATTTTCTTATCCGTAACAACACCCTGACAACGGAGACATGCCCCACTCTCTGGCAGAATACAACTTACTCGCCCTCTATGATCACGTAAGTATGGGACGCCATCCTTATCATTATCAACAAACCCTGTTAATCCAACATCAATTAAAGGTTGTGCATAATAATATAAAGATTGATTTAATATATCTCTACCTATAACATCATCCGTACAACCAAAAATAACATCAGAACTAGATAAGGCATCAATAGCTTCTGGCGAATCATATAAATAATTTGGGATTGCTGCCGTAAGTGTATTTAACCCTAATTTGTCAATAAATCGCTTTAAAGAAATTGCTTTGTTTTTATTAATATCATCTGCTGTATATCCTCTGACTCTGTTCAAGTTTGTGTCATCCACATGATCACCATCAATCAAAATTAATTCTCCAATGCCAGATCTTGCTAGCATTGTTGCGAGAGGTGAACCAGTACCACCAAGACCAACAACAGCGATGCGAAGTGACTGCAATTGTAAATTAAATGGTTTTCCAAAAGCAGCTTCTTGTCTTTTGAGGCTCGCAGGTAATTCTAGAATCTCTCTAATTCCATGAATCTCAATTTTATCGGAAATAATCAAAATATGCCGAATCGGTGAGAAACTTCCGATGGCTTTCCCATCACTTACCCTCCCAGTCCACTTATCATTTGAAAGAATTAACGATATTAGACAAGAATTAACTCCATTGCTACCAGATAATCCATGAAGAATATTTTGTTCATTTATATCATCTTTATTTGAGAATTCTAATTCACCGTCTGGATGACTATGTACAAATCCTAACTCGAGATTTTCTTGTTCACATTTACAATAGACATCAGGAAACATTCTCATATTTATCAAAATATGATTTGCTGAACTTTCTATAATCCAATCATCTGTCATTTTGATAATTTCGACAGCTAAAAACCTTATGGATTTTGGAAGATCCTTTACAGGCCTGGAAAGCTTTCTAAAGAGAATTATTGCTCCTCTTTCATGTCCATCTGGGTCACCTGTCAACCATTCCTTTAAAACTTCATTTTGACTTCCTAATAAAGTTATTCTTGTATTATTCATCTGTTTGCATTTGGATTTTGTAGTGCCCACTCCACCCGACTTAATAGTTTTACTATATTGTCTTTTTTAGGAATCCAAGTTTGTGGTTGCCAATGCCTTGACCATCTATCATAAGTTTTCTCATTATAAATTCTTGGGTCACCGCCATAAGCCGGTATTTCAACACCATCGATTCTAGATATTTTGGGATATGTCCAAAACATATCCCCTCCACTAGTATTATAATTAGAGGGTATAATTAGAAGCACCTCGATTTCTTTTAGAGATTGCCCATTTGACTGATAAAGTCCTTCCTTTAGTGGGTAATTTTTTATTACTAAAAATCTAGAATTAATATCTTCCTCAATTGTCAAACCAGAGTCTTCAAGTATTATGTAATCATCATCAAAAAGTAATCCCATTATATTCCTGCCTCAGATCTAGATTCCTGAGAATAAAACTTTTCTATCCCTGGTTCTCCTAAATCAATTGAATCTTCATTTTTTACTAATCTTCCTGGACTTCCAGGTACTTTGACAAACAAATCCATATTTTGTGGTATGCCAGGACCCACAGATCTTACTTCAGCACCAGTAATAAATTGACTTTCATGGTCATAAACATCGTTTTCAATTTTGAATTTAAATTTCTTTTCCATTTTTAATGTATTATTATAGTTGATAATTTAGTTATAAAGTTAATATAAAAATGACAAACAAAATAGTAATACAATCATTTAATACGAGTCTATAACTTTTTAATCCTAAATAGTATTACAAAATGATCTAAAATTCATAATGTAAGTAATTTTCAGGCTAGAAGATGTCTAAAAAATGGGATCGACAGTTATCATATCTCAGACATATATGTATTATAAGTTATACTTAATACAAGTCAAGGGTATCGCATACACTTTGCCTATAAAGAAAAAATACCATCTTACAAGGACTTTTTGTATTCTTCTAAGAAGAAAACCGGGTGAGTGTCTCCAATAAAAAAATATTTTGATTTTATTCCCTATGGTAGAAATTGATAATTTCTACCATTCAAAGATTGTCCAGTCTGCTCCATAAGTGGTGTTTTTGTGTCTTTTCTTACAATTTACTATATGTCTAAGCAGCATAGTTCAGTTATCTATATAACCAGTCAAATAATCTGGTATTTTAAAGTGTCCTCATTTATGATAAAATCTCATCATGAATGGAAAAACTTTAGAGGAGCGGTTACCAAATTATCTTGAGATAAGAAAAAACTCGAAAGAATTATATGACACCTTCAATAAGGTATTTTCGCCAGCTTTAGGCCAGCATATACATTTTACATCAAATGGATTCAATCATTTGATTTATAAGAATGCCAAAAAGGAAAGAGAAAAAAGCACTCAGATTTTGAGGTTTGATCTACTTGAAAGAGCCAAGGTTGTTCTTGAAAGATCAACTACATATCAAGAATTTGAAGAAGATATGGAATATACCAGGGTTAATAGACATGGTAAATATCAGTCAATGAATTTGGTGGTGAAGTATTGGGGATTTGTAGCTGTCATAGAGAAGTTTCGTATCAAGGTTGTTGTCAGACAGGTCGGTAATAGTAAGGCTGAGTTTTATAGTGTTATACCGGCTTGGATTACCAAGCAATACAGGGATTTGAAGATAATCAACAATTCTACTGGAAAAGGTTTAAAGTATGAAAATGATGACGAGGTACTAAAAAACGCCACCAATTAGTGACGATCTTTAGTGTGCCTGTTTCTAGCTCAGAAGTTTGGCCAGATAGAGCTGACGCCCCTCAAGCACGTGTATATTATAGACTTATGGGGAGGGATAAGTCAATAGCAGATAAATAAGCGTAATTTATGAAGTTAAGAGTACCTAAAGAATTAAGTGATAAACAAATAGAAGAATTCCAGAGGATTTATAAAGAAAGATTTGGAAAGGATATCTCAAGAGAAGATGCGATAGAGGAAGGATTGAGTTTAATCAGATCTATTGCACTAATTATTGATAAAGATGATCATTCACGAGAGCAAAAACCTTCTATTTTAAAAGGTTCAACTTTGATATTTAATTCTCTACGCAAACAATCTAGTGAGTTAATGAAAACCGTTAATAATGACTAACAGATGACACACATTGTTGAAGATCAGATAGCCCTTGGTCGAAAGGGATTCAATTAAATTTTATTATTGGATGTAAAAAATGTCAATTTATCCCGTTCAAAGATAGTCCAGTCCGCTCCACCGTAGTGCATTTTTGCCATTCTGTATCTTATACAGTTCGTTCTTTATTCAAAACATCTAAATTCTATTTTAAAGTTCCAGATTCTGTGATAAAATAATCACATGAATGGAAAAACCATAGAAGAAAGACTGTCTAACTACCAAGAGATTAGAAAAAACTCAAAAGAACTATATGATACCTTTAACAAGGTTTTTTCTCCGGCCTTAGGCCAACATGTCCATTTTACATCCAATGGATTTAATCATCTTATATACAAGAATGCCAAGAAGGAAAGGGATAAGAAGACTCAGATATTAAGATTTGATTTACTTGAAAGAGCCAAAGACGTTTTGGAAAGATCAACTACATATCAGGAGTTTGAAGAAGAAATGGAATATACCAGAGTTAATAGACATGGTAAATATCAGTCTATAAATTTGGTAGTTAAGTATTGGGGATTTGTAGCAATTATAGACAAGTTTCGAATTAAAGTTGTTGTGAGGCAAGTCGGTAATAGTAAGGCAGAATTCTATAGTGTTATCCCTGCATGGATTACAAAGCAATACCGGGATTTAAAAGTGATAAACAATTCTACAGGTAAGGGATTAAAGGATGAAAATGATGAAGAGATACTAAAAAACGCCACCCATAGTGACGATCTTTAGTGTGCCTGTCTCTAGCTCAGAAATTTGGCCAGATAGAGCTGACGCCCCTCAAGCACGTTTATATTATAAACCTATGGGGCAGAATAAGTCAATAGGTTGTAAATAGGCATAATTTATGAAGTTAAGAGTACCTACAGAATTAAGTGACAAACAAACAGAAGAATTCCAGAGGATTTATAGGGAAAGATTCGGGGAAGATATTTCAAGGGAAGATGCCATAGAGGAAGGGCTAAACTTAATCAGTTTTATCGCTTTGGTTATAAGTAAAGATGGAGATATCACAGAACAATAGGCCTTCTATTTTAAAAGGTGAAGTTTTGATATTAAATTCTCTACACAAACAATCTAGTGAATTAATGAAAACGATTAATAATAACAAATAGATGATCTATTCTTTGAGGATCAAGATCAAAGAATAATGGATTCGTTTAGCAAGAAATCCAAATAAATTTTATTGCTGAATGCGAAAATTGTCAATTTGGTCCGTTCAAAAGAAGTACAGTCGTCTCCACCTGATTGGACTTTAGTCCTAAAATCTATATTTTATCCTTATTTAATAAGGGTAAAAGTAGGTTCGAAGCATCATTTTTTGATACGTAAACCGAATAAGACTTTTTCGCTTCCAAAAGTGATTCTTTCGTTGTAATATCAAGCTTTTTATCCAATAAAGTTAGGTTCGAAGATAGTTCCTTTACTATCGCAGTTTTTAAAGAATCGTCACCATTCTTGAATTGTTCTAAGGCTTCTAAAGCGAATTTATAATCCTTCTCCTTTTCATCGTGCCATTCAATATTTTGCCTTTTTGTTTCCTCAATCTCAAATTCAATAGAGGACATTTCCTTCTGGGCTTTTGACATCGACGAATTAAATTGTTCCGAATTTAATTCACCGTCGGCTCTTAGATTTATTAGTCCAGAAATTCGGTTTTCAAGTTCAGTTTTTCTTTTCTTTAATCCCTTGATGATTTTTTCTCCTTCTTCTTTCTCCTCATTCCCTCGTTTTAATGTATTCATACCCCAAGAATAAAAATCTTTAGTAATTGATATTTTCTCCAATTCACCTTCAATCGAGGTTTCGATTATATCCCTTGTAATAGAGCCTTGTGAGCATTTTCCTTTGCTTTTACTACAATGATAGTACAAGATATCAATAATACTTGGATTATTCATTATAGAGAATAGAGTATTACATCTTGGGCAAGCGGTCCTATTTTTAATCGAATATTTATACTTACAATTCGTACAAATAGCCTGTAGCTTGTGATCTGGTGTTACAGTACATCCACATTCCCCACATTTAATTATTCCACGATATGGAAAATTATACTTTCTGTCCTTTAAAACAGAGTTAGGTCTTCCGTGTAAAATAATCTGAGCCTTTTGAAACTCTGCAATACTAACCAGAGCTTTATGTCTTCCTTTGTAGCGAATCATATTCTCATCCTTGTCTCTCCAATTATAATATCCACAATAAAATTCATTGGTGAATATGTAGTAATATGTGTTTTTTGAACAAGTCTTTTTGAACTTATTTCTCAATCCTATTACATCACCTTTTTTCTTAATGTCTGCAATAGAATATTTTCCAGTTAATAGTATTTGCCACAGCTTTTTAAGTATGTGGAATTGTTGTTCGTTTGGAATTATTTCATCATCCATTCCTAAGGCAAACTTTGGATTGTGTATATAACCAATTGGTAATCCTGATATTGGGTACCAGCCTCTTTCGGCTTTTTGTCTCAAACCTCTTTTAATATCAAGGCTCAAATCTTTTACGTACTGATTGGCCATACCAAATTCTACCTGCATCAATAACACGTTATCACTTGGATTATAATCTCTTTCAAAGGTCTGAATATGCTTGATAATATTCTGTTGGAGCATCCAACTTATCTGACCTCCATCTATTGGATTTCTAGCTAAACGATTGAGTTTCCATGTGAGAATCCCTTGGGCTTCTCCTTTATGAATTCTCTTTAGCATTGAATTAAATCCAACTCGACCTGGTTCTTTTGCAGATTTTGATTCTTCTATAACATCAACTACGTTGATATTATATTTCTCAGCTAATTTCTTAGCTTCTGCAATCTGATCCTCGATGGAAGCCATTTGGCGGTCCTCCGACTCACTAGATTTTCTGGCATAGAGAAAATATTTGAAATCAATATTTCTCATAGCAGAAACCAAAAAGGGATAACAGAGCAACTTAAGTGTGACACACATAGTTTTCTGTTACCCCTTTTTGGGCTTAAATTAATAACTATGTGTGTCTTAATTATAATACCACACCTCATATTTTTTTTCTACGATTACTAATAACCAGAGCAATTAACCGGATTAGACTTAATCCAAGCTCGTTTGCTTTATCTTTAGAAATATCAACACCGTACGTCTCTTTATAAATCTTTTGATACTCTTCAATTTGCTTATCATTTAATTCATTTGGAACTTTTAAAATCATGAACTGATTTTAATCAATCAGGAGAAAACAAAAAGCAAAGCTTCCTTGCCTCATCACCATACTTTCATTACTCCAACAATCTATCTTTTACTTTACTATCAATCAAATGATGCGAGATAATTTCACCAGAACCCCCAATATATTATTTGACCAACTTCTCAAAGAATTAAACAACTCAGAACTCAAAATCCTTTTAGTCATCATTCGACAAACAAATGGTTGGATTGATAAAAAGACAAAAAGGAGAAAAGAAAAAGATCGAATTACTTACAGCCAGTTTATTTTAAAAACTGGTCTTTCGAGACGAATAATATCAGGAGCCATAAAGTCTCTTGTGGAAAAGAAATTGATTGAAATTATGGATAGCTCCGGAAATTCTTTAAACAATGCCAGAGAAAGAAAGGGTCAATATCGAATTTATTATTCCTCTCTATTAGAACCCTTACAATCATTACATATCTTGAATAAAACCAGTGCAAATAACGACATCAACATATGCAAAAAGCGACATCAACATATGCAAAAAGTGATACATAACAAAAGAAACTATAACAAAAGAAACTTATCAAAAGAAAAACCACCTGACTACAAACACATTGGAGTAATAATTGATGAAATAAAATTAAAATGGAACCCAAAATAAAAAGTCTGATTACGATTTATCGGAATTTTAAGAATTCCGATAAATCTACAACGAACTTTTATTTGAATCCCCATTTTGTCATCGTGACAAAATATCAATACTGTTTTTATTTCAATTTTTTTATAAAATGATACTAAAGCAATTTTAATATAACTAATTGCACATTATATCATTATGCAAAATTTACTAAGAACGTATCGTAAGAAAACAGATTTATCAATCGAAGATGTTTCCCACCTTCTAAACATGCAGGACAGTTCAACTCTTTCAAGATGTGAGAGAGGTTACCGCAAACCGAATCTTGAAATAATATTCACCTATCATATCCTTTTTGAAGTTTCTGTCGAAAAACTTTTTGAAAATGAAATGAAATATACCTTCAGAAAGATTGCTCAAAATATTGACCCCCTAATTGAAGTGTTGAAGAAGCAAGATATGACCAGAAAGGTCGAGGCCAGAACCTCATTTCTAAACTCATTAAAAGAGCTAATCGATAAAAAGATATGAATGACGAAAAAATGATCTCCATCTATCCAAATACTTTAGGTTTTGGATACGTCGTTTTAAATGATAAGGGAGAGATTCTTGATTATGGCATGGTTTCAATCCGTCCTGTAAGCAATAACAAATGTTTAGATAGAATTCATGAGATAGTCTTATATTATCAACCCAAAATCCTAATCCTAGAGGATTACAAGAAATCCAATAAATCCGAAAGAATTAGAAAACTTATCAAAAATATTTGTGATTACGGGCAAGATAGTATTAGACTTTTTAAGTATTCCAGGGAACAAATCCGGAATACATTTGAGGTCTTTGGAGCAAGAAACAAATACGAGGTATCAAAAAGAATTTCCGAGGCTTACCCCCAATTGAAAAGCAAGCTGCCTGATAAAAGAAAAGCTTGGGAACCAGAGAATTATTACCAAGGAATATTTGATGCGATGGCTTTAGTCCTTACACATCATTATTTGAATGATTAAAACCCCATTTTGTGTTTAGGAACGCTTCGCTACTTGTACTGGTTTTGTTTATCATTACTGAAGAATAAATAAGTTGTAGTACTTGCAAACGACACTTTAACCCCATATGTTTACGCCCTCAGTTGGGCATGGCTTCGCCTTGCATTGAATGTGAGTTTAAATAAAATAACCATATTTTGGCTCCCCCTATAAAAAAGGACGAAGGAATGACAGAAGAACAGTTCTTTGATAAAATGTACAATAGGCACTTAATAAGTTCGTATTTAAAAATTTAAATGTGTTAAAATAGAACTAGATTTGGTAATATTAAAATACGAAATTAATGCGCCAGTTTTGAAGTAAGCGAAAAGAATAAGATATTAACAGAGGTATTGTGAATTGCTGAAGATTGAATTTGAACATGTTAAAAAATACTGTATAATAAATACCGTGAGTATTTTGTTTTTAAACAGTAGATTTTTTTACTTTAATCATCAAATTTAGAAAGTATCATAAACTTGCATATAATTATAAGTTGGTGGTCAATCTAATAAGCGACATTTCATGTTTTAACGAAATAGATAAGTAGAGAAAAACCAAATGACTCTATATGGAAATAGGAATTAGTTTAATCATAGGCATTATTGGTAGTATTATTGCAGCAACCATTGTGACATTTGTCGTTAAATGGTATAGAAAAAAAGTTTTGGAAAAACGGAAGATAACATCTGCAAATACCGAATTAATTAGATTAGGAAAAACATTTTTGAATCAAGGATTAACAAAATTTCATTTTTCAAGAGACGACTATGGTAGAACACTTGCTTCATTTATAGACACGGCCTCACAAAGTATCTCCATAGTTTCCATATCGTTAAAAATCACAGATGATGAAGGGCAACTATCTTATTTATTTAAAAGAAAACTTTCTGCGAATTCAAGTTTTATGATTTCAATATCACTAATTAATCCAAATAATCAAGAATTAGTGAAAGTCGTAGCTGACACTTTAAATATAAGTAAAGAAAAGTTATCACATGAAATAACAGAAATGCTTAAGGACTTATTAGACTGTTTTGAAAGTTTAAATCCATCAGAGAAATCTCGTTTTAAAATTCTTGTTCATGACTGTTTCCCAATGGGAAGTGTTGTTATGCTAGATGCAACACCAACAGGAGGAATGATACAAGTTGAAACAAAATTATACAAAGCCCCACGAACAGCAAGTTTTGGTTTTCAACTAACAAGAGACAGCCCTTTCTTTAAGCATAATTTTGTAGCTTGGAATAGAGTTCTCCAAGATTCCAAACCATATACAAAGGAACAATTAGTAAAGAAAAGAGTTATAAATAATAAAAATCTTAATCGCAAATAACATGACAAAAAAAAGTGCAGGTATAATTCTATACCGATTGACTAATAAGATTTTGGAAGTGCTAATAGTTCATCCAGGTGGACCATTTTGGGCTAAAAAAGATTTAGGTGCTTGGTCAATTCCAAAGGGTGAGTTTGATGATGATGAAAATCCATTGGATGCGGCAATAAGAGAATTTGAAGAAGAAATGGGAGAACAAGTATCTGGTGACTTTATAACTATGACTCCCGTAAAACAAAACAGTGGAAAAATAGTTTATGCTTTTGCTCTTGAGCACGATTTTGATACATCAAAAATCAGAAGCAATACATTCACTATTGAATGGCCACCTAAATCAGGCAAACAACAAGAGTTTCCAGAAATAGATAAAGGAGAATGGTTTGATTTTGTAATAAGTAAACAAAAATTGAATGAAACTCAAGCAGCTATTGTAGATGAATTAGCTAAAAAATTAAATCTTGTCGAAGAAAGATTAAAAAGCAGAATAGCAGAAAATAAAAAACCAAACAAACCATCACAACTTGATTTGTTCTAGTTGCATTAAGTATTAAAAGCACGAACCGCCAACAGCAAACTATAAGATTTACAATATTGATTCTTGGCATGACTTGTGATAATCGCAAACTGAAAAATAGAATATGGCATACAGCCAATGTTTTTGCACAACTTTCCACCAAAGAATTTTGAAAAGGCAACGCAAATAATTGAGAGAATAATCAAATAAACACACCATAGTTTCATTGCTTTTTCGTATCTTTGAAATATCAGAATACAAAGAATATGAAAAAGCAAGTTGGCATCTGGATTCGAGTTTCAACTGAAGACCAAGCCAAAGGCGAAAGCCCAGAACACCATGAGTTAAGAGCTAAAATGTATGCTCAGGTAAAGGACTGGGAAGTTGTAGAAGTATATCATTTAGAAGCAGTCAGCGGTAAAACTGTATTACACCACCCTGAAGCAGAAAGAATGCTAAAAGATATAAGCACTGGCAAAATCACAGGGCTTATCTTCTCCAAAATTGCCAGACTAGCAAGAAATACAAGAGAATTACTCCAAATAGCAGATATTTTTAGAGATTACAATGCCGACCTGATTTCATTACAAGAAAGCATTGATACTTCAACCCCCGCAGGACGTTTCTTCTATACCCTCATTTCTGCTATGGCACAATGGGAAAGAGAAGAAATTGCTTCAAGAGTTTCTGCCTCTATACCAATTAGAGCTCAATTAGGAAAATCCTTAGGAGGTCAAGCTCCATACGGTTATGAATGGAAAGATAAAAAGCTGGTCATTAATGAAGAAGAAGCAGCCGTCAGAGGATTAATTTATGATTTATTCATAGAGCACAAAAGAAGGAAAACTGTAGCTAACCTTTTAAACGAAAAAGGCTACAGAACAAGAAATGGTTCAAATTTTTCAGATACAACAGTCACCCGATTATTAGAAGACCCAATTGCTAAAGGGATAAGGAGGGCAAACTATACCGAAAGCACAGGTAATAACAAACAATGGAAGTTAAAGAACAAATCCGAATGGGTTTTTAATGAAGCCCCCGCCATCATTACTGAAGAAAAATGGAATAAAGTAAATTCTATTTTGACAGAACAATCAAAAGAGAGAAAACAACCACTGAATAAGAAAACTCATCTATTCACTGGCTTTGTTACTTGTTCTTGTGGCAATAAAATGTATTTGCTATCAAACAGTCCAAAATACACTTGCCAAAATTGCAAAAACAAAATTCTTCAAGATGATTTAGAAGATATTTTTCATCAGCAATTAACTGAATACACTATTTCCAAAGAAAACATCCAACATTACATAACCGCTAGTGAAACCATTATCTCTAAAAAAGAAAAACTGTTAAAAACCTTACAGAAAGAAACTCAGAAAATCCAATTAAAACTTGATAATCTAATAGAACTCCATTTGAGTAACGAACTACCTACAGAAGGCTTTAAACACCACTACAACCCCCCATTTGAGCAGTTACAGCAGATACAAGCTCAAATACCCCTCATTGAAGGTGAAATGCTGGCATTGAAGCAAAATGAAGAAAGTAGTAAATACCTATTCACCGAAGCCCAAAACCTATACAACAAGTGGAACACTCTACAAAGAGATGAAAAAAGAAACATTATTGAATCAATAACAGATTCAATAATCATTGATAACGAAGACATCATTATCAATTTAAAATATCTGATTCCCCCATCTTCTTTAAACCCCACAGATGGTCAACACAACTTCACGGATTCATGGATGTAACCAGCATAAAACTGGCCGGATACTCGACCGAAAATTTGGCCCGTGAAATGGTGATTGTCCGGTCTTCCAGGGGCTGGCGCATTACTTCGAGCACCTGCCGTTTAAACTCCGGAAGTTCGTCCAGAAAAAGCACTCCGTTGTGTGCCAGGCTAATTTCACCTGGCTGAGGAAATGCACCGCCTCCAACCAAAGCAACATCGCTGATGGTATGGTGCGGGCTGCGGAAAGGGCGCTGTGTCATCAAAGAAGTATTGCGGTCGATTTTTCCTACCACCGAATGGATTTTGGTGGTTTCCAGCGCTTCGCGCAGGGTGAAAGGTGGAAGTATCGTAGGAATTCGCTTTGCCAGCATAGTCTTTCCGGCGCCCGGAGGGCCAATCATGATGATGTTGTGCCCGCCAGCCGCGGCAATTTCAAGTGCGCGCTTGACATTTTCCTGGCCTTTCACGTCGGAGAAGTCCACATCACATTCGTTCACTTTCGAGAAAAACTCTTCCCGGGTATTAACAATGACTTGTTCCAATTCCACTTCGTCATTAAAAAAACCGATCACTTCACTGAGGCTGTCAACACCGTAAACTTTTAAAGTATCCACAACAGCCGCTTCACGGGCATTTTCTTTTGGAAGAATAAATCCTTCAAATCCTTCTTCACGGGCTTTAATGGCAATGGGCAAAGCGCCTTTCACGGGCTGCAGGGTGCCGTCGAGCGACAATTCGCCCACCATCAGGAATCCGGAAACCTTATCTGATTTTATCTGTTCGTTGGCAGCCAGAATACCGATGGCCAGTGGCAAATCGTAAGCCGAACCTTCTTTGCGGATATCTGCCGGGGCCATATTAATCACCACTTTCTTTCGTGGCCATTTAAAGTTATTGAGCCGCATGGCCGATTCGATACGTTGCTGGCTTTCCTTTACGGCACTGTCGGGCAGGCCAACCATGTAAAATTTGATACCCTGAGAAATTTCAGTTTCGATAGTTATTGAGGTTGCATCAATACCGTGAACTGCGCTTGCGAAGGTTTTTATGAGCATATCGGGAATTTAACAGATTAGCATTCCCTAATTTACAAAGATGAATCCAGACAAACAAATTATGTTGAATTTTTTATTCCCCGTATGAATCAGTTTGCTTTAAATGCTCTTTAAATTCAGGCTCGAACTATCAATCATCGTCACCCATTTGCCCATTTTTTTCTGAATAATCCGAAAATGATGCTGATCTTCAGGAGTAACAAAAGAAATAGCTTCACCAGGATTTTTTTGCGCGGCCGGTACGTCCGATGCGATGTATGTAATCTTTGGGCGAACGTGGTAATTCGTAGTTGATAACATGAGGTAAAAATTCAATGTCGATGCCACGGGCCAGTAAATCGGTGGTTACCAATACCCGAAGTTTACCTGTTTTAAATTCCCGCAGAGTTTCCGACCGGGCACCCTGGCTTTTTTTGCTGTGAATGGAAACGGCATCGATTCCGTTCTTGCAGAGTTTATCAGCTACATTATCGGCCTGAAAAGTTGATGAAGTGAAAACAAGAACCTGCTGCAAATTATTCTTCTTAATAATATAGCGAAGTAGCGGACCTTTCTTCTCCAGCGAAACAAAATAGCCCGTCTGTTCGATCATATCCAGAGTTTCCCGTTCCGGTTCTATCTTTATTACCACCGGATTGTGAAGGATTATCTGATTAATATCGGTAAGCTTTTCGCTCAGAGTTGCCGAAAACAATAGGTTTTGTCGCTTTTCGGGCAAAAGTAAAAAGATGCGTTTCATTTCTTCCTGAAAACCAAGATTGAGCATTTTATCGGCCTCGTCCAATACCAAGGTGTCAATTTCTGATAAATGAACTGCATTTGATTCAACCAATTCAAGCAATCGTCCGGGAGTGGCAATCAAAACCTGGACACCCTGCAAACCTATCATTTGCGGATTAATTGACACTCCGCCAAAAACAGCAATAGTTTTAATGCGTTCCGGAAGTTCTGATCCAAACTGAATGAACACATCGCGCACCTGTACAGCCAGTTCCCGGGTTGGAACCAGCACCAAAATACGTGCATGTCTGTTTTTTGTAACCGACTGGCCTTGCAGATTGTTTAAAATGGGAAGCACATAACTGGCCGTTTTGCCCGAGCCGGTTGGGGCAATGCCTAAAATATCTCTTCCCTTCAGACAGCAGCTTGTTCATGTGTTAAGACATGTCCTTCATCAGCCTCTTTTAATCCCATCAAAATCGATTCCTGAACTTCCATCGGCAGTTCTTCCCACCAGTCATCATTGTTTTCGGCATTAAAAAGTTATTCAACTTTCTGAAGTAAAGCTGCTTTATTGGATTTGAGTATTTTCTGAACCAGTTCTATTTTTAATGATTGAATATCCATCTGACAGGTATTAAGTTGATCAAAAATACAAAAAACTCTTGAGCAATAAATTCAATTACTGCAAGCCGTTTGTTGAGGAGGTGGCTGAAGCTTGGGGAAGTAATCAGTCGCAGTAACCAGTGTTCAGTTCCGAAAACTGCCAACTGACCACTGCGACTGAACACTTTTTATTTCAGCTTTTTCTTAAAGAATTCAATTGTCCTTTTCCAGGCCAGATCGGCGGCTTCCTTGTTGTAGCGTTCCGTATTTGAATCGTTGTTAAAAGCATGTGCAGCGCCTTCGTACATGAAAAGCTGATATTCGATGTTTGCATTTTTCAAAGCCGCTTCAAACTCCGGAATGCCTTTGTTTATCCGTTCATCGTTTCCGGCGTAATGCAACAGCATGGGCGCTTTAATCTTTGGCACATCTTCAGCTTTGGGTTGTCCGCCATAATACGGAACGGCTGCATCCAAATCAGGTGAATTTACCGCAACATGGTTGGTCATTGCTCCACCCCAGCAAAAACCGGTACAACCTACTTTCCCATTGGTTTGGGGATTGGTTTTCAGGTAGGCGACAGCGGCCGAAAAATCTTGTTTAGTTTTCTCATAGTCCAGTTTCTGAAACATTGGGCCAGCTTCTTCCGGTTTTTCAGGCGTTCCGCCCAATGGCGACAACGCATCGGGAGCCAATGCCACAAAACCTTCGAGGGCAAAACGGCGGGTTACGTCTTTGATGTGCGGCTGAAGTCCGCGGTTTTCGTGTATAACAATGACTGCCGGATGTTTCTTTTTACCTTTTGGCCGGGCCAGGTAGGCAATCATTGGGCCGCTTGCTCCGTTATAACGGATGGTTTCAATTACCAGTTTGGGGTCATCAGCCTTTGTGATTTCGGCAAATAATTGCGCGGAAAAGGAAGTGAAAAGAATGGATACGCCTGCCAGGGCAGTAGTTTTGGCTAAAAAATCGCGGCGACTGGTTTGGATGCCTGTCTTAGGGTTTCGGGTTTCGGGATTGGTTTCCATCATAGTTTTTTTAGTATTAGTTGATTTATATCATTCATGCTTCAGGTATTGAAAAATCAACTAAAATTACAACTTATTATTTTGAAATTTGTTTGAAAGCTAAAGTTTTTGTGTTCAGCGGTTTCAACAAAAAATTCATTCAGAAAATCTAAAAATGTATAAATTATGAGATCATTATTTGTTATTCTTGTCCTGTTGGTCGGTTTTTCGGGTTGTGTAAAAAAGAACAAAGTCCCAACAGCACAGAGTATGGCCAATGCTGCCATGCACGAAGTTAAGGTTGTTGAAGTTGTCCAAACCTCACAATATACCTATTTGAAGGTAAGTGATAGCGGCGCTGAAAACTGGATTGCAGTTACCAGTCAGGAGGCTGCTGTTGGAGAAACGTATTATTACGAAGAGGCTTTGGAAATGAAAAACTTTAAAAGCAAAGAACTCGACCGCACTTTCGAAACCATCTATTTTGTTCAGGGTATCAGCAAACAACCAATCGCCGCAACGCCTGAAACCCAGATGGGCAACAAGCCTGTGAAGCCAGCATTAACCCAGAAAGAGGGCATTTCAGTGTCTCCGGCTGAAGGTGGTGTTACAATTGCCCAATTATTTGCCTCCAGAAATGATTATTCGGGAAAGAAAATTAAAATAAAAGGCCAGGTAGTTAAAATCAACGAAGAAGTGATGGGCAAAAACTGGATTCACATTCAGGATGGAACCAAAGATGGTGAAAACTTTGACCTTACTGTTACTACGCTCGACAAAGTAATGATGGACCAAATTGTGACTTTCGAAGGAACCATCAGCCTGAAAAAAGATTTTGGCTATGGTTATTTTTATGAACTGATTATGGAAGATGCCAAACTGGTGAAATAGACAATCAGGAAAAAGGAAGTAGGAAAAAGGAAAATCCCCTGTAGGAATTGAATATTCCGGCAGGGGATTTTTGTTTAGAAGCGAAAATGAAAGTCATAGAATCAGCATACGAATGTGATTAAGGAAGTTTTATCGGGAAACTGATTGTGTTCGATCCATACAACAATCCATACCCACCTTTTATATTCGATTTCAGGATGGGTGGTTCTGCAAAACCGAACTCCATACCATCCAACTGACTGTAACTTTTTGCATATTCGTACAACTCACGGCTAACAGAACCAATCTTAATTACCATAGGTTTGTAATAATTTGAAATCTGGCGGTTTTCATCATAACCTAATCCAACGCAGTATTGGTGTAACTGGTTTGTATATCCACATTCATTGCTGTAAATACTCACGCCACCAGCATACGCTTCGCAGCTTTCGAAATAATTCCTGCCTTCAGTTCTCGGGTAGTGCTGAAAATATTGACGTTCATTGTTTTTTGTAACCACCTGAATTGAAAAACAGGACTCTTTTTCAGTGGGTTCAGAAATTGAAAAAGAAAACAGCCCATTTACTGCACCAGATCCATAGACTTCTCCAATTATGCTGAATTTAAAATCTTTTATTTTGGGTTGTTCAGGAAGGGTAATTTCTTCAGATTCGGCATTACCATAAAGTTCAGTTTGAACAACCAACTTGTATCTATGACCTGCAATGAGATTGGCTGCTGGTGAAGCCGGGAGACCGTAATAGCCTTTCCCTGCATATTTCAAATCAATCAGTTTTACTCCGTTTTCATAAAGTGCTGCAAAAGCGTCTTTTACCAGCAAGGAATCGGCCCACAAATAATTTCCAACCGGATTGATGGAGTGGGTTATTTTGATTTTCGCGCCTTCAGTTAAACTAATATAGCCGTTAACCACTATTTTATTCCCTTCATAAGGTGGCGAAAATTCAATATACTTCGTACACGAAATGAGCAGGATTGTAAACAACAAAAGCTGGATATATTTTCTGATCATACTAAAATTTTACTGAATAATTGATAAACGGCACGATGCCAAACAGAGTGCCCGATTTATATCTTGAAACGTAACCAAGGGAATTGCCAGAATTATCCCTTTCCCCAAAGCTTTTAAAATTGTCCAATGTGACGTAGAAAGGGTTAACCCGACTATATAAATTATAAGCTCCGAAAGAAATTGTAGCCGGATGTTTCTTCCTTCTGGTCAGAAATTCTTTTGAAAAGGAGACGTCCATCCGGTGGTAGTCGGGCATACGAAGGTTGTTCCGGCTGGTATAAACCGGAATTCTGTGGCCGGACAGATCTTCATGCACGGTGGTTGCCAATGTAGCAGGTTGTCCGGTGTTGTAAACAAAATTCATCGAGCATTTCCACTTTTTGTTGATTTTATATGCCATCGTGGTTTCAAAATCGTGGGTCCGGTCGAATCGTGCGATGTACCATTGCCCGTCATTAATTTTCTCAAATTTACGGTAATTGCGGGCCAGTGTATAACCAACCCATGCATTCAGCCTTCCGGTGGTTTTGCTCACCAGCAATTCAAAGCCATACGATTTCCCGATACCGTTTTGAACGATATTTTGTTCCCAGCTTTTCGAAACATTGGTCACAAACGAAACTCCCTGGTTGTAATCGATTAATCCTGACAATCGTTTATAATAGACTTCGGCCTGTACCGAAACCGGAAGAGCCTTTAAATTTTTTTTTATGCCTGCCGACCACTGGTCTGCCTTCGAAGGTCGCAGGTTTTTGGTTATTGGCGCCCAAACATCTATCGGTAGGCCTTGCCCGGTATTGGAGAGTTGAAAAACCGGCTGGCTCATGCGACTGTAGGCCAGACTAAAGCTGATGTCATCGGTCGTTTTCGCCTCGGCTTCAATACGCGGCTCAACCGAATGATAGGTAATGTCTTTTAAAAATTGGCTTGAGTACCTTAAGCCACCATTCACGCCAAGCCATCCGGTTAACTGATACCTGTCTTCGATATAGGCCGATACCGTGTAAAACGCGTAACGATTGTTCCTGCTGTCAGGAAGGTTTGTTCCGAGATTTATATTTTTAAGCTTGTAATAATCAGGATAAAATACCTGATTGGCCAAATCGACACCGAAGACCATTGAATTTCTGACACCGGTTGAAATTTCGAAGCGTTGTTTCGCTGTTAAGTCTGATACTTTTGAGCCTGTTGATGCCGATGAGGTTTCGTATTCGGCCGGTTGTGCGAGCGACTTATCACTTATTTTGTAGTTAAAATTGAAATGATTGTATGTCAGTTGTGAAGCTGAAAACAGCCGGTTACGAAACTGTCTGGTATAGCGAAGGCTTGCCGTTGTGTTTCCCCAGTTCAGCCCGACACTCGTCCGCTTGAAGTTATATTTATCTGTTATGTTCCAAAAATCGTTACCTGAATATACGCTCAGAAAAAGCTTCTCCTTTTCGTTAAAGGTATAGTTAACTTTCGCGTTAATGTCGTACATCAGGTAATTAAACATGGCATCGTTCTTGCCAATAATCAAGTAAAGAGGCATAGTTATTAATGATGTGTAGGTCGCCCTTCCGGATAATAAATAGGAAGCTTTCCCTTTGATAAGCGGGCCCTGATTGGTAATTTGTGAGCTGATGGGGCCAACAGTCATACTGGTTTCGTTATTTTGTGTATTTCCTTCCTTCATGGTAATGTTAAGTACCGACGACAGCCTTCCTCCATACCGTGCCGGGAAATTTCCCTTGAATAACTCGGCATGTGAAATAGCTTCAGGGTTAAACACCGAAATAAAGCCAAAAAAGTGCGAATTGCTGTAAATGGTTGCGCCATCGAGTAAAATCAGGTTTTGATCGGATGAACCTCCCCTGACAAAAAGACTAGAGCTTCCATCGGCGCCACTATTTACGCCCGGGGTTAATGCCAGGGCTTTAATGAGATCGTATTCGCCCAGGAATGGTGGCATCTCTTTAATGCGCGACATAGGTATGGATACGCGGTTTAAATCACTTCCGAAATTCGAAGCCCGGTTGCCCAAAATAGTAACCTCTCCAAGTGACGGCGCTTTTAAATAGATATTCAGCGTGGTATCACTTTGCAGGTTTAGTTTTACGATTTCGGATTTATAACCCGTAAATGAAACTATCATTTCGATGTTCCCTTTTTTGACAATCCCGCTAAAATACCCGTATTGATTGGCTGCAACTCCTGTTGCCAGTTGCACAAACCAGACGTTTGAATAAGGTAAAAATTCGCCTGAAGAAGAGTCTTTCACATAACCGCTAACCGCGATTTTTTGAGAAAAACCATTACCCGCGAACAGGATTAAAAGAAGGACTAAATAATGCTGTATCCTGAAATGGCTGTCATGCCTGGATCTTTTTTTATGCATCATCCGGGAAAGATTAAAATACGTATCCAAATTTGATGTCAAGCTCTGGATTAAATTGAGACGAATTACGATTGAACCATAACCCGCCACCTATTTGAGCCTCGAAGATGAAATGTTTACCCATAGCCCTGCGAAAACCCCATTTAGGTGCAATAATGAAAGCATGCGATCTATAAACGGAACTGAAAGTACCGAAAGTAAAACCAGAACTAAGGCTGAAGAAACTCGCCGAATTATTTAGAAAATGGCCTCGATCGTACCGTTTTTTGACATTGTAATAGATCCTTGGTTCAACTTGAAAAATGGGTCTGGCAAGTATCTTAAAACTATTGTTGGAAGATTGCCAACCCCAGTTTGTACCTGCTTCCATATTAATGGTGAATTGTTTGCCTAAATCATGTTCATAACTATAAGTAATGCCCGGTATTCCGGCTTTTATACTATGCAAACTTGCAACTTGCTGTGCAAATATTGGTGAGAAAGCTGCAAGAAGCAGAAAGGGAAAAATTATTCGAGGTGAATATCTCATAAATTGGTTTTGCTTTTGAGTTAGAATTGCAGAAAAAATTTGATTATGCTAAAGTATTGATATTTATCAAATTATCTCGTGTTTTAATAAAGTTTAACAAAAAAATATACTAAACTATCTTTCTGACCTTCTGCAATATCAATATCAATCTGTTTGGCAGTCATAATTTCCTGACCACCAAATTTTCATTTGCCTTTGGATACTATCTGGTCATTAATCAGGATTTTTTGCTAAAGAGGTTATGAAATGATTCGTCCTTGATAGTTTAAACGCTGTTTATCAGAGATAATCAATATCATAGATGTCTTTTTATGGCTGTTAAGTTTATGTTTTATCCAGCCTTAATAATCTTAAAAGTATGGCTTCTATTATCATATTTAAACTTTATCAAGTATAAGCCTGAGTTCAAATTTGATAGATCAATGTCAAACTCATGATCCAAGTTCGCATAAAAATAATTCTTTAGTAATTTTCCGAAACTATCAAATATTTCAATTTCACAATCGGTAATTGGTATATCGGCAAATACTGACACTCTATTTTTAATCCTGTACGGTGAAATATGTAAATAATCAATAAATGGATTGGGATAGAATTGAATCTCATCGAAACCGTCAATAGAATATGGTTTACGAAAATAAATTTCTACCACACCCCTATCTGAGCTCGTGTTAATTACCTTGGTAAATTGACCTAATACACTTGGCGATTTTTCATCCTTGTACAAATCCCAGGGTATTTTCGTATTCTTTGTATCAGTTTCTAAATGAATATCAAAAAATTTGATTTTCTGATTAGTCGGATATTCATCGGATCTTTCTGCACCATATGATTCCAATGCAATATATGTCAACAGAATTTGAGGTAAATTATCAACTTGAAGCCCTGTTGGGTAACCACTAAAAGATGAATTGTAACTGAACCGATTGTTTGAAGTGGAAGTTTGTTTTAAAACACCCTCTAAAAGTGTTCCTGATTTAACAACAATAAGCGAATCATGAAAATATTCAAGTTCATTAGTGACGTACCAATTGCATATAGCCCAATATTTGCCCCCTCCGGCGGGAGAGAGACCCCATTGTAATACCGGTTGAATAATGTGGTCAGTATGATTCCCATTTTCCAAAAAATCAATACTCATAACTGCGTTAAAAAAGTAAAGTAGTTGATCACTCTCTTTGGGTGCCGGTGGAACAATCCATTTTGCACTAAAATAAGTTGGAGGTTTATTTACCTGAGATGTTAAATAAACAGCGTATGTATTCCATCCATCTTTATATTTATTGTGTTCAAGAGTTGATTCTGTTCTATTTAAATTACCATAAACGTCAACGACACTTCCTGATTTGGTTTTTACAATTTGAACCTTCCCGCATTTTATATTCAAATGATGATTTTTATCAATATAATGAATGTTTGATTTTAAGGCTGGCCCGAAAGGTGTATTTACTATATCATCCTGTAGATTAGAATCAGAATGATCATGATTTGGTACCGATTCAGAAAAAATAAGATTTTGTTTGGGTTGGGCACCCAGATTACTTACTATTATGAAAAGAAAAAGTAAGATGCAAATTTTCTTCATTTTTTAAAAGACCGTAGATTTGTTAAAAGTATAAGGCTGTTTCTATACAGCCTTATACTTTCAATAACTATGATTTAATGCATTACTATTAGGGAAGTGGAGAATTTGTTTACTCCATCAGTTCCGGTAAGATTATAATTTCCATTTTTAAGGTTCTGAACTGAAAGTTTAAAAGATTTAGATTTTTTCTTAAACGTATTATACACCACGCCCATATTGTCAGTTACAATAAAAGAATAGGTTACAGGCTCATTACTGAGATTTGTAGCGTTTAGCACACTTGAACCAGTCACATCTGTTTGAGGTTCCTGAATGGTTACGGTTACTTCATTTGAACCGGGATTTGGAGAAACGGTTAGAGAATAACACCCATATATACTTGTGTACATTGTTGAATAACTACCGCTTTGACCGCATTCGTTATTTACACCAACAGCAACCATCCCGCCTGAAGTTCCGGTACGTAAAGCAAGATATCTGGTATTTTGGCCGGAAACATACGTCCAGTCGAGAGGCCATGACCAATTAATTGATGTCACACCTGACAAACTGGGTATATTATAATAAACGTATGAATTGCATGGTGCTGAACCAGGTCCTGATATCGGATAATCAGAGCTACTGTATGGCCCCGAATGAACTTGATAGCTCAAGCTATAATTTTCACAACCTGAAGATACTGTTGCATTTATTGTTCCATTACCATTTGAAACTTTTTGAAACGAACAGGGATTTGAATGTTCAGTGCCTGAAACTACGGAAATATTTGTACTTGATGTCGACCATGTAATTGTTGCACCAGGCGGAATCTCATTTACTGAATAACTTTTAGATGTACAAATAAGATAATCACCTGTAATCGCAGAAGAATGTGTGGTAAGGGTACAAGGATCACTAAGAGTTCCATCCCCATACGAATTATAAGCCCTAACAGTCATTACATACGAATACCCAGGCAAAAGTCCACAAATAGTCATACTTGTTGAAGCCGTACTGTTATAATAAACACCATCTTTGTAAACTTTATACCCGGTTACAGTTCCAGTTGGTGGAGTCCAGGTTAAAACGAAACTTCCGGTAGTTGGAGACGTGCCTTGCAAATTAGTTGGTTTTGGAGGGGTCGGGATAGTATAGGTACCTATAATCAATGGATCAAATAAATCTGTACCCCCGTTGCTATATTCCAACGTATTATATGCACCAATTCCTATCTTATGATCGCCTGACTGGATTGCTGTTTGAACAACTTGTTGTAAAGCACTTGATGAAATAGTATATTTTGAGTAAGATGCTATACTGGCTTGCCCAAGTGCAGTACCATTGCGAATTAAGTTAAAAACATCCTGAGCTGTCTGGGTCTGGTAATCGGATCTGATATTTGTGAGCGCAATAGTTCCCTTTTGAGTCCCATATGGAGTCCCCGAATAAAATTCTATTCTTGCACTTGTTATTGTTCCGTACGTTGGGATACTACTTACATCATAGCTTTGAGCTTGTCTATACCTATAAAAATCAGTAGGAATTGGTTGATTGTAGCCAACCCATATAGCATTATCACTAGTATAAGTACCTCCCGGATACCAGTAACAATAGCCACTATACGAAGATGCTTGTATCTGAAATGGCAATGTTGTCTGTCCTACTGAATTAAGATTCAGAAGGAAAAACATTAAAATTATTAATGATATACTTGCTGGTATTACAGAGAAAATACCGAAGCAGAGTTTGATTAATTTGATTTTTCTAATCTGTGTCATTTTAATAAGATTTATCAATCATTTGACTATTTTCACGAACCCGATTTTACCTTTATGCAGCATCGCGCATAATTACCACATAAGGCCGACCCGTTCTTGAAAGAAGGAAAGGCTCCAACTCTTGGCCGCACCGGCGGGCAGTACCCGGCTGGTTTTCGAGACTCTGGCAGGGATAAATAACCCGGTGCGGCCTTTTACACGAATTTATTGTGGCTCATCATTTGAGTGTATTTGTTAGGTGTTATGGAAATTAACAAACTTATACGTTTTGGAAATTTTGATATCAAAAAGCTAATCAAGTCGTTTTATGCAAAATCTTCTTCCCGAACTGGCGCCCTCTCTGATTTTGTGTTTCCGGCAAAAACCTGACTGATTGTTATGCTAATTTATGATATAAATTATGAAGAAAAAAATATATTTTGCCCCCCTTTTATGTTGCTCAATATTAGGCTGTTACAAATACCTGTTTCATGACATGTGTTAAATTGATTAAATTTAAATAGAAGGAGGGTTACCTTTTTGTTAATTTCGGAATTAATAGAAATTTTTGATTAGTGGTCAAATAATTTTCAATAATCCATTCCGATAGGTTAAATTGTTGGGATTTCATACATAAAGAAAAAGAAGAAGAAGACCCGTATGGGCGATGAAAATCTTTACCCTTCATTTCTTCAGCCCATCTGTTTCAGCAATTGTTCTTTAAACTGTTCCGAAACGGGTAGTTTGTGATCGCCAATCCGTAGCATATTGCCTTCGAGGTGATCTATTTTTGAAAGATTGATCATGATAGTTCGGTGAACTTTTAAGAAGTTTGAACCTTTCAGCTTTTCCTCCCAGCTCTTGAGAGTTCCATGAACCATCAGCTTTTTGTCGCTGCAGTAAACGGTCACATAGTCGCCACAGGTTTCAATAAACAGGATATCTTCGGGCGAAATCTGGTAAATTCTTTTCCCTGATTTGACACTCAATTTATTTGGCAAAACTGGTTGTGCCCGAACATTGAATTTTTCACGTGCCTTATTCACCGCCTTGCAAAACCGTTCAAAAGAAAAGGGTTTCAGCAGAAAATCAACGGCTTCGAGGTCGAAACCATCAACTGCGTATTGCGGATATGCGGTAGTGAAAATTACCAGAGGGGGACGGACCAGCGAACGTAAAAAACTTACTCCTGACATTTCGGGCAGGTTAATATCCAGAAACATCAAATTGATTACATTGTTATCGAGAAATGCTTGCGCCAAAAACACATCCCGAAAAGTACCGGCACGGGTCAGACCGAGGCAAAGTTCGATGTAATGCTCCAGAATGGATTGCGCAGCGGGCTCGTCTTCAATGATGATGCAGTTCATGGCAAAAACGTTACGGGTTTCGGGTATTGAGTATTGAGACTTCTAGTAACACGTATCTCGTAACTCGCAACCCGGATCATTGTTTCAGATCAAGTTTCATTTCAAGTTTGAAAATCCCGTCCATTTCCTTGTAATTCAGCGAATGACGGTCAGGATAGATCAAATGTAATCGTTTTTCAACATTTTTGATTCCGATGCCGCCATTCTCTTCAGCATCCGTTTTTTCACGCAGTGCAATGTCGTTTTCTGTTCTGAAAATCAGTTTTTTACCGTCAAATCCTATAAATATCTGAATGTTGCCAGGATTTTTTCCGGTTCCATGTTTGAAGCAATTTTCGGCCAATGGAAGCAGAAGCAACGGAGCAACCTGAATGTCAGTAAAATCACCTTCCACAGAAAGCAAAACCTTTATGATGTCAGGATTCACGCGTTCTTTCTGCAAACCGACGTAGGTTCTGATTGTTTCAATTTCCTTTTCGAGGGGTATGGTTTCACAGGATGTATCGTACAGCACATACCTCAGAAAATCGGAAAGCTGCAAAACTATATCTGCGGTACGTTCGTCGTTTTTCGAAGCCATCGAATATATGGTATTCAGGTTGTTGAACAGAAAGTGCGGATTGATTTGCGCTTTCAGGGCCGAGAGTTCGTTACGGGCAGCATCGCGCTTTTCAATGAGCATTTGGGCGTACTGCCAAATCAGGAACAAAATGCTGGTAAAAATAAGGTATGCCGCTACGATCAGGATAAGCTCCCATATCCGGAAATAGGAAATATAATAGAGGCTTGGAAAGATTTTATCAATGAATAAGTCGAACACAGTAAAATTCAGGAATGAAGTCAGAATGCACAATCCGCAGGCATAAAGCAGGTAC
This sequence comes from Odoribacter sp., assembly GCA_013824715.1. Taxonomy (GTDB): domain Bacteria; phylum Bacteroidota; class Bacteroidia; order Bacteroidales; family Prolixibacteraceae; genus Aquipluma. Next base: position 83,142 of record PNOH01000018.1, read on the forward strand.
ACCCCAAACCTGCTTCGGCTCAGGAACCGGGCAATCAAAACCTTCAGGTTAAAATAAACAGCCGTAACGATGGTAGCATGAAAGACGACCACGTAAAGGAAATTCTTCACAAAATATTCTAAAAAACCCGCAACATCATCTTTATTGCCGTCAGGTTTTACCAATTGCAGGATAACATATCCGATTGGAACCAGAAACAAAATGCTGACTGGTATTTTTATCCAAAGCCGGGCTTTTTTAACCAACCATATCAACGGCAGTGTGCAGTATAACAGGAAAAGAAAATTAACAAGCAGAATAAAATCCCATTCCACGCCAAAGCCCTGAACAGCAAAAGTTGACTCAACGCCGGGATTGAAAACAACATTCCAGAAATTGAACGAGACAAACCAGAAGAGCAGGTGCAAAACGGTTATCAGTTGTTTTTTTAAGTAAATGATCTTCATAGCCTCTTAATTTATTCGGTTTAGTTTCAGCATGGCAGGCTGGTCGTCCCAGTCAATAAATCTTTTTTGGTCGGCATACCGTTCAATCATTTCTGTCAAATCTTTTGAAGATGCTGTGAGCAGCAATCGTTTTGCATCCTCAACCCAACGGTATTTTATCCTTACCCGTTTCTCTTCAATCATACTTTTCATGTATTCGTTGCCAAGCCATGACACTTTAAGTTGGTTGTTCTGAACCGTAATTCTGGCCAACGTATGAACGGTAAAATAATTTTCCTTTGCCATCCTGCTTTCTTTGATAGCGGTCAGTTCACGAGGACAGAAATCGCCGTACAAAACTCCATTTATTTTGAAAAGAGTCAAATGAAACTGATATTGCGCCGAATCGGGATTACTTCCGGTTAGTTTCACCACATAATAATTCTGGGGCTTGAATACCAGGGAATCTGTACCTTGTTTATTCTTTTGCTTTTCTTCAGAAATGAATTGTTTGATTTGCCAAACAGAAGTTGTGTCGGACATTTCCCAGTGGCTGCTGTTTTTTTCAGTCGAATCTTTTTTAGACTGAATCGGGTGAACAGACCAGTTTCCCTCAATTTCAGGAGAAAGAGCGATGTTATTACCGACATAGAACGGGTTCAGCGAACAAATCATGATAAAATCGGAACATCCTGAGATGAACAGTAAAATTCCGGAGATAATCAGTAGTTTTTGTAGTTTCATAATCTTTGGTTTTAATTCCTGAACCGAAGATAGAGTGAATAAAACCGGATGGAAACTTTTTTCGATGAATTGCCCGGTTTTTTCGATGGGGAAGGATTGAACTCGTATTTCTCCTGTTTTTAATTACATTTGAAACTTTTAAATCGAAAATCAACCAAACCGATGATTACTAAAGCATTGACATTCTTCCTGATTTCAGGAGCATTGATGGGATTTACTACCGATAAGGATTTGAGTAAGCAGGAAAAGAAAGCCCGGCGAATACATGCCAAATGCTTAACTGTTGATACCCATTGCGATACCCCAATGCTCATGATCAAACCAGGGTTCAACGTTCGCGAAGAACATGTATCTCCAAAAAGCAAGGTTGATTTGCCTCGAATGAAAACAGGTGGACTGGATGCCATGTTTTTTGCTGTATATACCGGGCAAAAACCACGCAACGATGAAAATTACAACAAAACCTATAAATTGGCTAACCAGATGCTCGATTCCATTCATTCGATGCTCCGGAAAAACAATGATCTGGCCACTCTGGCCTTGAAAGCTGAAGACCTTGCAAAAATTGAAGAAACCGGGAAACGGGCTATTTACATTGGCATGGAAAACGGGTTTCCGCTGGCCAAAGATATATCACGGGTCGAAGAATTCTATAAAAGAGGCGTTCGCTATATCACGCTTTGCCATTCGTATCACAACGATATCTGCGATTCTTCGAGCGACAGCAAACCTGCCGAACACCATGGAGTGAGCGATTTTGGTAAACTGGTTATCGCCGAGATGAACCGGCTGGGAATGATGATTGATGTTTCGCATGCTTCGGACAAATCGTTTTTCGATGCCATGAAACAAAGTAAGGCTCCAATTATCGCTTCACACAGTTCGATGCGCACTATTGCCGAAAACGATCGGAATATGTCGGATGAAATGATTAAAAAACTTGCCGAAAAAGGCGGTGTGATCCAAATTTGCCTGCTCGACGAGTACATCATGAAACCCGATACAACCACTATTCAGTATCGTGGCGTAAAACGATTACGGAAATATTACCGCGCCAATGCCGACAAATTAAATGACAAGGAAAAAGAAGCCTTGTTTCAGGAATGGGAAGGAATAAAAGCAAAAGATTTGAAGAACATGCCAGGCGTGAAAGAATTGGTTGATCACATTGATCATGTAAAAAATCTGGTTGGGGTTGATTATGTCGGAATAGGGAGCGATTTCGACGGAGGTGGCGGCCTGCGCGATTGTGCCGATGTAAGCCAGTTCCCTAATATCACTTTGGAATTGGTAAGGCGAGGATATAGCGAAAAAGAAATCCGGAAAATCTGGGGCGGCAATCTGTTGCGTGTTTTCAGGGAAGTAGAAAAATATGCGGAAAGGGTTAAAAACACTCATCATTTGGCAGTTGGCAAAATCTAAATTAAATGCTTGATTTTCTTTTGCGGTTATTGTTTTTTCCAGGAAGCTAATTTTATATCTTTGATTCAGAAAATCAAAAGCAATGGATAAGAAACATTTAGCAAAAGAAATAAAGCAACACCTCAATACTCATTTAGATAATGTGATAACGGATGTAGTATTATTTGGCTCACAGATGGAAGGCACTGCTACAGCCGATTCCGATTTTGATGTGTTGATTATCTTGAAAACAGAAGATTCACGCTCCATCAGAAAGTTGATCAATGATCTTTGTTATGATTTCGACCTAAAATACAACATCTTTCTTGATACTCAAATCATTTCAGAAGAAGAACTTGCCCATGGATTAAGAGGCAAACATCCCATTTTCAAAAAGGCAATGAAGGAGGGACTTCACGCATGATGTACGATGCAGACAGGCAAGTTCTGGTCGAATACAGGGTGTCGCAGGCCGAGCAATCAATTCTGGAGGTTGAAAAACTGATTGAATTTGATTTGTTGAATATCGCTGTAAACCGCATCTATTATGGAATGTTTTATTGTCTGAATGCTTTGGCTATTCAGGATGAATATCAATCTTCAAAGCATTTACAATTAATGGGTTGGTTTAATCAGACTTATATTAAAACAGGAGTGATTGATGTGAAGTATGGTAGGATTCTGCGCGATGCATATAAGAACAGGTCTGATGGTGATTACGCACCGTTTATTGTATTTGGGAAAGAGGATGTTGCGGCAATGTTCCATGGTATGAAAGACTTTGTGGAGACGGTTTGTAGTCTAATCAGAAAACGTTATCAGCTATAATTTAAACAACTTTTCCTGTAGGTTCCATTTCCCCTCATAGAATTCTACTTTTTTATTTACGCAACCTTTTGAGCAAATAATCAGTCTGTATTAAGTCTTTAATTCAGGAATCCATGAAACTTACTGTTTGTGCTTATATCATTTTCCTTTTATTTTCAATTGCCTGCAAGAAAGAGGTGAAAGATGATCTGTCAATTAATCAGATCGAAAGCCATATTAAAATAATTCCTGAAAGTCCCTCCAGCAAAGAAGAAATCAAGCTGGTGATTTATGACGACTGTACTTACAATACACTTTCCAAAAATAAACGCACTGGTAAAATCATTGACATTGAGAAGCAGTTCAACAGCATGATGAAATGGCCATGTGTGCAGCGTAACGATACAATTCCGATCGGAAAATTACCTGAAGGAACCTACACCGTAAACTACAAACTTCTCGATATTTCCACTCAGGTCACCCAGCCAATTGCCTTTTCAACTTCATTTGATCTGGTTGTTTCCAGATAGTTTTGGGTTAAAGTTACTTTACGAATCACCAATATCTCTCCTGAAAAAGTTCTGCCATGAACTAAAAGCACTATTTTCGCACTGATTTTCAAAACAAATCATTTTATGGCAGAAAAATATATCGGGCTATTTGAAGAATTTCCTCCTGTCAGTACTCAGCAGTGGATGGATAAGGTTACTGCTGACCTGAAAGGTGCCGACTATAACAAAAAGTTGGTCTGGAAAACAAATGAAGGCATTGACGTTCAACCTTTTTACAGGGAAGAAAATCTGGAGAAACTGGATTACCTGAACAGTCTGCCGGGTGAGTTTCCTTTTGTACGTGGAAACAAAAAGAACAACAACGGGTGGCTGGTACGACAGAGTATTCCGGTGATAGATCTTGCTGAAGCCAACAAAAAAGCTCTGACTTATCTGATGAAAGGGGTAGATTCGTTGGCTTTCGAATTTAAAGAATCCGGCGAATTAACGTTTGCCGATTTGGCCATTTTACTGAAAGACATTCAATTGGAAGCCGTTGAAGTGAACTTTGCAGGAAATTGTTGTTCACGCAAAGTTGCTGAAGCTTTCACTGAGTTCGTGAAACAAGGCAGTTGGGATCCGAAAACAATCCGCGCTTCAGTGGAGTACGATCCGTTTGGAAAGTATGCCCTGACTGGTAAATTCCGGAAAAGTCAGGACCATGCGATTGAAAATGTGATCAAAATGATTCGGTCAACTACCGAACTGTCGAAGTTCAGGACACTTGCCGTGAATGGCAAGAACTTCGGAAACGCCGGATCCACCATCGTTCAGGAATTGGCTTACTCACTGGCTTTAGGAGCTGAATACCTGACTGCATTGACGGATGGCGGTTCGACTGATTCGACAGGCTCATCAACCAGCTCACCAACCGGACTTACTGTTGATGCCGTGGCAAAAAAAATGAAATTCAATCTGTCAATCAGTGCCAACTATTTCCTCGAAATAGCCAAACTGCGCGCTGGCCGCCTGTTGTGGGCCCAGATTGTAAAAGCTTACAATCCTGAATGTGAATGTTCATGCAAAATGATCGTTCATGCCGAGACCGGAACCTGGAACAAAACCGTTTACGATCCTTACGTGAATGCGCTTCGTACTCAAACTGAAGCCATGAGCGCTTCGTTAGGTGGCGCCGATTCAATCACGGTTCTTCCTTTTAATGCCATTTATGAAGACTCCACCTGGTTTTCGGATCGTATTGCACGTAACCAGCAATTACTCCTGAAAGAAGAAGCAAACTTTGATAAAATTGCCGATCCAGGCGCCGGTTCCTATTACATTGAAGAACTGACTGCCGCAATTGCCGATCAGGCCTGGAAACTATTTCTGGAAGTTCAGGATAAAGGTGGATTCCTTGCCGCACTTCGCGAAGGATTCATTCAGGCTGAGATTAAAAAGATGGCCGGCAAACGCGATCTGAATATTGCAACCCGTCGCGAAAGCCTGCTCGGAACCAATCAATTTCCGAATTTCAATGAAAAATTGGACCAGGAAATGAACCCTGCCGTTTTTGCTCCTGTAGATTTGACTTCAGAAGGAGCTGAAATCGAAACGCTGAAACCTTACCGTGGAGCCCAGGCTTTCGAAGCGCTTCGTTATAAAACCGATGTTTTTGCCCGTACCAACAAACGTCCGCTGGCTTTCATGATGCCAATCGGAAACCTGAATATGCGCAAAGCCCGTGCACAATTTGCCTGCAACTTCTTTGCTGTCGCAGGTTTCGATGTGCTCGACAACAATGGGTTCAAAACCGTTGAAGAAGGCTGGAAGGCCGCTCAGGAAGCTGGCGCTCAAATCGTAGTTCTCTGCAGTTCAGACGACGAATATACTGAATTTGCTCCAGTTGCATTCGAGGCCGTTGCCGGAAAAGCCATCTTCGTAGTTGCCGGCGCTCCTGCCAATATGGATGAACTGAAAGCAAAGGGAATTGCCAATTACATCAACGTAAAGAGTAATCTGTTGGAAGAGTTGAAAGCGTATCAAAGTAAATTGTTATAAGACATCAGATATTAGATAACAGATATTAGACTAAAACCCTCGCTATGCATAATTATAAGGAAATGAAAATCTGGCAAAAAGCCAGAACGCTTGTTAAAGTTGTTTATGAAATATCGAAGAAGCTTCCAAAAGAAGAACTTTATGGATTGACTTCACAAATCAGACGTGCGGTTGTTTCAATTCCTGCCAATATTGCTGAAGGTGCTGGTCGTGGGACTGATCGCGATTTCCATCATTTTCTGGATATTTCAAGAGGTTCACTTTTTGAACTGGACACTTTATTGATTCTGACGAATGATCTTGATTACATAACTGAAAGTGATTTAAATCCTGCATTCGAAAGCATCTCCGAAATTATCAAAATGATGATCTCCTTCCAGAACCGCCTAGTCTAATATCTATCATCTACAAATCTATCATCTACAAATTATGCGACCAAATTTTAAAGACATAAACATCAAAACCGTAGCGTCACAGCCCAATGCCGCTGAGTGGAATGCTTCCAATAAGATTGAAAAAAACTGGATTACTCCGGAACAGATTCCGGTGAAACCGGTTTACACCAAAGAGGACCTCGAAGGTATGGAACACCTGAACTATGCTGCGGGTGTTGCTCCTTATCTGCGCGGACCTTACTCGGTAATGTATGCCATGCAACCATGGACTGTCCGTCAGTATGCAGGTTTTTCAACTGCCGAAGAATCAAACGCATTTTATCGCCGTAACCTGGCTGCCGGTCAGAAAGGGCTTTCGGTTGCATTCGATTTGGCTACTCACCGCGGATACGACTCCGACCATCCCCGCGTGGTTAGCGACGTTGGAAATGCAGGTGTGGCCATCGACTCGATCCTCGATATGAAAATCCTGTTCGACCAGATTCCACTCGATAAAATGTCGGTTTCAATGACTATGAACGGCGCTGTACTTCCGGTACTGGCTTTCTACATTGTAACCGCATTAGAACAGGGTGCTACTCTGGATCAGCTTGCAGGTACTATCCAAAACGATATTCTGAAAGAATTTATGGTGCGTAATACCTATATATATCCGCCTGAATTTTCGATGCGGATCATTGCCGATATTTTCGAGTTCACTTCACAGAAAATGCCAAAATTCAACTCGATCTCCATTTCGGGTTACCACATGCAGGAAGCCGGCGCTACTGCCGACATCGAAATGGCCTATACGCTGGCCGACGGGTTGGAATACCTGCGCACCGGAATCAAAGCCGGAATTGATATCGATGCTTTTGCCCCGCGTTTGTCGTTTTTCTGGGCCATCGGGATGAACCACTTTATGGAAATTGCCAAGTTGCGCGCTGCACGTATGATCTGGGCGAAAATGGTAAAACAGTTTAATCCGAAAAACCCGAAATCAATGGCTTTGCGCACGCACTGCCAAACTTCAGGATGGTCGCTTACTGAACAGGATCCGTACAACAACATTGGCCGCACGGCTATCGAAGCCATGGCTGCTGCGCTGGGCCACACCCAGTCGCTGCACACCAATGCTCTGGACGAAGCAATTGCTTTGCCCACCGACTTTTCGGCCCGAATCGCCCGTAACACACAGCTTTACATTCAGCAGGAAACTGAAATCTGCCGCGCGGTTGACCCCTGGGCAGGTTCGTATTACGTGGAGACTTTGACCAACGAACTGGCACAAAAAGCCTGGGCGCTGATCGAGGAAGTGGAGAAACTCGGCGGAATGTCGAAAGCTGTTGAAACCGGTGTGCCGAAAATGCGCATTGAAGAAGCTGCTGCCCGCACACAGGGCCGTATCGACAGTCATACCCAAACCATTGTGGGCGTGAATAAATACCGTTTGGAAAAGGAAGATCCGATAGATATCCTCGAAATCGATAATACTGCCGTTCGCTTGTCACAGATCGAACATTTGACTAAATTGCGTGCCGAACGGAACGAAGACGAATGTCAGGCCGCGTTGGAAGTCCTCGGCAAATGTGTTGAAACCGGCCAGGGAAACCTGCTGGAACTGGCTATCGTAGCAGCTCAAAAACGCGCTTCACTGGGCGAAATTTCATACGCATGCGAAAAACATGTGGGACGTTACAAAGCAACCATCAGAACTATTTCAGGCGTGTATTCAGCAGAAAGTAAAAACGATTCAACCTTTAAGGAAGCTAAGGAGCTGGCCGCTAAATTTGCAAAGCTCGAAGGCCGTCAGCCACGTATCATGATCGCCAAAATGGGTCAGGACGGACACGACCGCGGTGCAAAAGTAGTTGCAACCGGTTATGCCGACTTAGGTTTCGATGTGGACATGGGGCCATTGTTCCAGACTCCGGAAGAAGCCGCCAAACAGGCCGTTGAAAACGACGTGCATGTAATGGGTATATCTTCTTTGGCAGCAGGACACAAAACCCTTGTACCTTCGGTTATTGCTGAATTGAAAAAACTGGGACGAGAAGACATCATGGTGATTGCCGGTGGTGTAATTCCTGCCCAGGATTACCAATTCCTGTACGATGCCGGTGTGGTTGCCATTTTCGGTCCTGGTACCAGCGTTGCTGCTGCCGGAAAGAAAATTTTGGAGGTTTTATTGGCCGCGCACGAAGAATAGAAGCCCCTCCCGACCTCCCCGAGGGGGAGGAGAAAAACAAAAGCTGCTTTCCTGAAAAGGGATGCGGCTTTTTGGTATGTGAGATATTGGGTGTTATTTGATAATTTCCAATCCTTTGATCCGGTCAAAATGTTTAACGTTAAGGGTAGCAATTGGAATGGAATGAGTTACCGCTGTAGCGCCAATCAAAATATCTGCCAAATCAATCATTTTGTTAGTTTTCAATAATTCCGAATAAATCGCAACTGCACTATTTGAGCAGGCTTTATCAAAAGGAATAACACGTAGGTTCTCGCTCAATGATTCCCAGTATTCTTCATGAGATTTTCGGTTGCCAATTCCAATTTCATAATGGGTAATAGAAGAAATGCACAGATCGTCAGATGTTTGCGATAGCTAATAAAATAAGGTTTTAGCTTTATCTTGTTTACGAAACAGCTCAATCAATATGGACGAATCCAGCAAAATCATGCAATTCTCGATTGATTCAGATGAGTTCTGGCATCATTGTAATCCTGAAGCTCAGCGACAGTCCAGGTTGGAGCATCTAGGATCATTTTTTGCAATATGCTTGATGATTTGCTTGCAGAAACTTCTGATTGCAGGACAACAGACAACCGTTCAATATCCTTTTTAGGAAGCTGATGTATCAACTTTAATAGTTGGTTGAATTCGAGGTCTATTCTAAGTTCCATGATGTATCCGATTTGAAATCAAAGATATGAAATTATCAGATACAATTATTCCTGATTTTTTCATGCCCAGGATTACCAATTCCTGTACGATGCCGGTGTGGTTGCCATTTTCGGTCCTGGCACCAGTGTAGCTGCCGCCGGAAAGAAAATTCTGGAGGTGCTGCTGGCTGCACACGAAGAATAAGACTGCATATCATTCACGGGGTGACTCGAAGCCATTAAGAAAGAAAAGTATCAACAATTAAGCTATATTTGATTTGCAAATCCATCTTTTAACATTTGGTTCAGTTTGCCCCGGAATGGTGGTTCAGTTTGCCCCGGAATTTTCACGTCTCTACCCGCAAAATACAAAAGCCGCTTTCTGAAAGGGAGGCGGCTTATTTGTTTACGTTATTATGATGTTATTCTCTTGAGGTTTTACATGTCATTTCATAATCAATAAGAAGAGTTTTAATAACATGAGATTTGAGTCTTGTAGAATAATTTATATAACATTGTAAT
>PNOH01000019.1 GCA_013824715.1 Odoribacter sp.
ATTTTTTGATATTTGATGTCCTATTGATCTGATTTTTATTTGCAGAACTTTTCAATGGCAATTAGCTTCTTTTCTGAAATCATTTTGCACAGATAAATTCCATTCCGGAGCGAATTTACATTCATGCTGATACTTTGACCTGATTCAACACCGAATAATTTTTGGATTGAAATCCGTTTTCCTGAAATATCACAGATTTCAACCTGCATTTCCTTCAACGGGTTTCCGGTGTACCGGATATTCAGCACATCATTTACGGGATTCGGGTAGAGTTTTACTGAAGATACAGATTGCACCGGATCAAGGAATGTGGCCAGGGTTCTTAAAGAAATATTTTCCATATATATAATTTTTCCGGAAGCATCTTTCAGTATCAGGTTAGACATATTCGAACCACAGTTGATCGAATTTAATGGAATACTGTCGCTTTTTACAATGGTTCCGTCGCAAAGCCGCCATTCAACCGTATAGTTTTCGTCAATTAAGTCGTATTGAATGTGCCAGTTGTCGCGGGCGCCGGTTATGTACCAGTTTATCGGGACTTCGGTAACTGATCCATCGGAGTTAAATATAAATGTTCCTGAAACAATGGTACCATCCGGAGTTAAAGCTTTCACTGTGTATGATTGCGTCGGGCAAAGTCCTTTGACTTCCTGACCTTCGGCGCCGGTTGACCACACGTAATGGTCGGCTTTAATAAGCGAATCTTTCAGGTAAACCTGAGCCATGGCATATCCGGCACATGATGACATTTGTGGCGGAAAACTTGATTTATACCGCATGGTATATGTATTTTTCCAGACCGGTTTGCCTATATGAACGGTATCAACTTTTGGCTCGGTAATATATATGACTTCGCACCAGGAGCTTGAACAACTGTCGGCGGTGTAAATCGTCAGGCAAACTTTTTGGGTTGGTTTTTGAAAATCGAAACTAACCATAGGTTCGGCTTCGGTGCTCGTTTCTCCATTTTCAAACTGCCAAAGGCGTTTTACAACTTTCCCTTCCGAAACATCTATCAGTTTGTAAGGAATCACTTCAGGAATTGAAATCACATCAGCAGGACGGAAGTATTTAAACCAGGCATGACATTTTGATATAAGATCGGTTGGTGGAGTCGAATTCATGTAAATATTAATCGTCTCACAATGAGATGCCTGACATCCTGATTTGGTCATAACTGTCAGACAAACTTTCCGGAAAGGATTTGGATCGGTTAGCGGACCGGTATTCAACGGAAGATTAAAAATGTGCAACGGATTGGCCTCAGCGCTGGTCGAGCCATCGCCAAAATCCCATTTCCATTCTATAGCCTCTGGAGACGCTTTCGAGTAGAAATCCAATACCAGTGCGGGAACCAGTGTTTTTACATTGAGATTCACGGAATAGCCAAAGCCTGTGTAACATTCATCCGGATAGATAACCGGGTTATTGGGATCGGTAATGTAAACAGCATCGCAGAAGGTATCGGTACAATTGTTTTTTCCTGAAACCGTGAGACAAACCTTGCGTTCTTTTTGTTTCAGATCGAAGGTTACAACTGGCTCTTTTTCGGCGCTTGTTTTGCCATTATCAAATTGCCAGAGGTATTTTAGCGAATCGCCTTCCGAAAGGTTGGTCAATTGAAAAGAGGCAGTACCTCCAATCGAATCATATCCTGTCTCATAATATTTGAACCAGGCTTGGCAAATAGGAGCCACGTAAGTAGTTCCTTCCATGATGTTGATGATTTCGGAATAAAAACTTTTGCAATTGTCGGAAGTCAATACAGTAAGGCTTACTGTGCGGTAAGGACTATACTTTGCCGTTGGACTTGGAACAGGATGGATAAAAATATTCATTGGATTTTGTTCGCGGCTGGTATTTCCGTCACCAAAATCCCAATACCATTCTTTGACAAGGCCTTCCGACCGGTCGTGGAAATTAATGGCAGTTGCGGCAATTGGAGACATTAGTTTGTCGTTCACAGCATATTTAAACTGAGCCTTGCAATTGTTTGCGATGATGCCGGTTTGTGCGCTGGTTATCAGGCCTGACAACATCAGCGTAAAAAGTATAAGTTTTATCATAGGGCAGTTTATTGAACATTGATATTCACATAGACGGCCAAACAGGAAAAAAGGTTGCGTTGTGAAAAAGGGGAGTGGAAAGCTATGTGAAATTGGTATCAGAAGTCAGCAAAAGTGTCATCCGTAGTCATTCGTTTCACGTCATTCAGTTGTAATACCTTACTCAGTGCAAACAATGAACGACCATAAATGACTTAATGACCACAAATGTGAAACTTGCACACTTCCAGCAATCAGCAACCGTTTGTTTACAGTTTCAATTTTTCGGTTTTGATGGTTTTATCCGTTTTGCCGGGATCAATGCCGCAGGTTCCAAAACCCAACAGTGCATAAATCGGACAGCATTGCCGCAAACTGGTCATCAATAAAACAACTGCTGCAATAATGATTCCTGTGCCCCAGCTACCTTCAACCACTTTGGTGAAATAAAGGGTGGCCAAAATAACAGCTAATACTACCCGGATGATCCGGTCAATTTTTCCTACATTGTGAAACATAGTGATATATTTAGATATTTAGATGCAAAGATAGGATATAAAACCACCGATTGACAGAAGTCCTTGACTCAACCGAAAAATATTTCAGTTTCAGATTGAAAAATTACAGTTAGTTCATGTTAAATATTCTGTAATAATTTTATAAATGGATTGAATATCATAAATTTGAGAAACGGCATATCCGATGAAAGATCAATGCGGATATTGATAAAATTAATGCTGTTTGAGGGGTATAAAACATTATGCCCGAGTATAAAACAAAAAAGTGCTACCAATGACTGGCAAAATTTGCTTTGCAATTTCAATGTTCATTCTGTTAATATGTCAATCTAATGCACAGAGTGTGAATCTTGACAAAATTTTTGGAGAAAGAATAAATGGACCTGCGAATATAAGAGATACTATCAATGGAAAAGTATTATTCGAATTGGACGATAACATCTTAGTTGAATGTACTGAAGATAAAAACAATTGGCATATCATTGGACTGGATATCAGGGTAAACTCAACGCAAATAAAGAATTTCAAGCTTGCCAAAGGCGACACATTGTTTAGAATAAATGGCGAAAAAATTGGAATAGCGATAAATGAAACCCGACTCTGGAGAGCTGATGAAAATAATGGTATAGAAACAGCTTTCGTTATAGGCTACACATTCAATGGAAACATTAAACCAGAATCAGTAATTGAAAATGCTCTAACTAAAATTATTTTAGAAAAAAGGAATGAGGTTTTTTTTAATGATCTAAAGGGACTTATTGATTCCTTTCAATTGAGAAAGTTTAACCCTGCAAATCAACCTAATGCAAATGGAGAATGGTATTACTTTGATGACAATCTTATTGAGGATATATCTCCAAGAGATAGAATTACTTTGATAATGGAAAATAAGAAATTAATAGGGGTTGTACATTCCCATAAATTGAATTTAAAGAGTCAAAAATCATACGAATTAATTAGGGGACACAAATTCACGCCTATTGTAAATTTGACACAGGAACAAATTGGCACGATTATTAAGGAAAGAATTAATTGGTACAATTCAATTGATTAAAACAATTGGAATAATTAATTGCATTTACATACAAAACCATCAACGATGGTTTTCGGGGTGTTTCTTTACGCTCAGGCATTTTATCGGCTTGATAGGAAAGAAGTCCGCAATCCCCAACTGCATATAGTTCCGTACGTTTTGCGTCAGGCAAGACAGGCTCTCTACTAACGAAATACTGTAAAAAATACATGAAAACAATAGAAGAAAGCGTTGTGACAGCGATGGACGGTTCTGATAAGGAACTTTTTCCATATTTACCTTATATACTTCAAGACCTATGGGAAATTGGAACAGACCCAGACGCATTAATCAAACTGATAAGCAAACATTTTGCAAGTTGTGCCGGCTTAAAAGTCCTTGATTTAGGTTGTGGAAAAGGAGCAGTATCAGTAAAAGTGTCAAAAAGCTTAAGATGCAATTGTTATGGGATAGACGCAGTCTCTGAATTCATTGAATATGCACAACAAAAAGCTCTTGAATTCCAGGTTGAACATCTGTGCACATTTGAAACTGGCGATATTAGAGAAAGAGTAAAAGATTTGTCCGGTTATGATATTATAATACTTGGAGCTATTGGACCTGTTTTTGGTGATTACTACACAACCTTGACATCTTTATCAAGATGCATCAATAAAGACGGGATTTTCATAATTGATGATGGATACATTGAAAATAATAGTAATTACAGCCATCCATTGATTCTTGAAAAGGAAACAATCAATAAGATGATTGATATGGCTGGCATGCAGTTGATAGAAGATGAGATAATCCACCGAGATGATATTAAGGTCTCAGATGATTTTATTTTTGTTAAGCTCAAGATGAGATGTAATGAATTAATTGAAAAATATCCTGATAAGAGAGAGATTTTCTTTGATTATTTAAAGAAACAGGAAGAAGAAAACGAAGTTCTCGAAAACAAGATAGTTTGTTCGACCATGATGATAAAGAGAAAAAATTAAATGACAAAAAGTGCACGGCCGCTCAGCCCGATAGGACACATAACCACTTGCAAGATATTATTAGCAAACCAGAATAACACTATATGACCATGGGAAATAATAAGGAGTTGTCACCAGACCAACGTGAAGAACTAATCAGAACATTAAAAGCCCGTTTTGAGGAAAACATGAACCGCCATAATGGTCTTGAATGGGCTAAAGTACAATCCCGAGTACTCGGGATGGATCTTGAGTCTTCGGGAGAAAAACTGTGGTCGCTCAATGAAATGGAAAGAACTGGCGGAGAACCGGATGTTGTTGGTCATGATAAAAATACGGGAGAATATATTTTTCAGGATTGTTCAGCGGAAAGTCCTAAAGGCCGCAGAAGTGTTTGTTACGACCGTGAAGCGCTGGAATCGAGGAAAGAATATAAACCTGAAAATAACGCAATTGATATGGCTGCTGCCATGGGCATTGAACTTTTAACTGAAGAACAATATCGGGAATTGTCCCGGGTACTCGGGAGAAATATCGATACGAAAACATCGAGCTGGGTGAAAACACCTTCTGGGATTAGAAAACTGGGCGGCGCTCTCTTTTGTGATCATCGCTACGACCATGTCTTCGTGTATCACAACGGTGCAGAATCTTACTATGCTGCCAGGGGGTTCCGTGGCTCGCTAAGGGTTTAATCCCGTAATTACGTAGCCCGCAATTCCTAACTGGCCATACCGCCAAACGTTCACCCGACCCCTAAATCTTCAACTTCACCTTCACCTTTCCCAACAAGGCTGTGATGCCAATTATAATCAAGGCATAAACCATCGATTTGCCAAGGCCGATGATGCCGGTTTTCAGGAAGGCTGGCAGTGTAAACGCATAAATGGCCAGGCTGTAATATACATACGGAATGAGGTAACAGGTTAGGGTACTGGTTCCGGCTGGTTTGATAAGGACGAACCACCTGGCTTTTCCTTTTAGGTCAACTACGAAATAAATGAGGGCTAAAAATCCGAAGGAAACGGCGTTGCACAGAAAAACCCAGGTTGGCGTGGCCTGAATTTTCGAAATGATGAAAAAGTTGCGTAAAGCCAATCCGGCAAACAACAACAAAAAGCCAGCACCGATATAAAATAAAGGAAGCCTTTTGCGTTTTTCAGGGTCAATGGCACGGTCGAGCAAAATGCTGGCTGCAATTCCGGCAAAAGCAAAACCCTGATATGCCCCGCCTCCGGGAATAGGGGTTTTCAGCCAATGGGCATGGTGGGCAATGTTCAGCAGGGTGAACAATCCCCAGAAAACCAGCAACAGCCAGGGCAGTTTTCGGGCAAACAGGTAAATGGGGGCTGAAATCAGGTATGTCCAGCCAATGAGTCCCAGAATTCCCCACCATTGCGGGGTCATGTGTCCGGCGCCATCTTTCCCGCCTTTAAAGATCAGGAACAACAAGATCAAAAGCGCGATTCCGGCCAATTGCATTCCGGTAAAAAGATACTTTTTCCAGTCTTTCGATTTCGGATAAACATTCCAGATCAGGAAAAATGCGGTAACCAACAGTATCTGAAACCAGCCACGTGTCAGACCTGAAGCAGCGGCATTCAGGTTATCAATATTGACGGTGAATAATCCCATCACCAGCAACGCAACAGAGCGAATTAAAATGTGGAACAGAATCTTCAGGTTATTTTCTCCTTTTGAAATCCGGTTGCGGATGGCATACGGAATCGACATTCCCACAATAAAAAGGAAACAGGGGAAAATGATGTCAGAAAATCCGAGAAAATCCTGTTTGGCTTCAGCATGTTGGAGCCAATCAGGAATTCCTTTTAACGACCAGAAATCGTTCACAAAAATCATCAGCAACATGGTGATTGCCCTGAAAATGTCGATGGTGTAAATTCGGTTTGGCATAAAAAATTGTTTCGGGTTTCGGGTTCCGGGAGGACATTGTCATTAGTGGTCAATAAGTCATTCATGGTCATTGAATGTTGCCATACAAGATGGTTTTACAATTGAATGACGTGAAACAAATGACAATAAATGACCATTTGCCCTGAAAATGTCAATGGTATAAATTCGGTTTGGCATTTCAAAATTGTTACGGGTTACGGGGTTCGGGTTCCAGGAGGACATTGTCATTAGTGGTCAATAAGTCATTCATGGTCATTGATTGTTGCCATACTGGAAGGTTTTACAATTGAATGACGTGAAACAAATGACAATAAATGACCATTTGCCCTGAAAATGTCAATGGTATAAATTCGGTTTGGCATAAAAAATTGTTTCGGGTTTCGGGTTCCGGGAGGACATTGTCATTAGTGGTCAATAAGTCATTCATGGTCTTTGATTGTTGCCATACAAGATGGTTTTACAATTGAATGACATGAAACAAATGACAATAAATGACCATTTTATGGCTTGGTTTGGGCTTCAATCTCGCTGAACATGGCCTTGAAACAATTCGACTGCGTGTTTACACCTTCTTTTGAGTCAGTCTTTCGTCCGTAATATTCGTCCATAAATTGCCCGGCGCCAGACCAGATGGTTTGCAACATTCCCTGAAAACGGTCTTTCATTTGGGGAGTTACAGATGCACGATAGCGGAACATGTCCTGAGTCTGTTTCACAGCATTCTCCGGATTCCGCCAGGGACAGGTCACCACGCTGAATCCTTTGGTGGCAAAATAAACGGCAGTCTGGTCGGGACGCTCGTAATGCCAGTCGCAAATCATCACATCTTTCGAAACCAGATCGATGGCGCGATGGGTGTTGTTCATGCTGGCTTCCCACATGCCCAATCCGGTAGTTTTTCCGTCAATCAGGCGGTCACCCCAAATCCAGAGCTGGCGGTTTTTCAGGGCAAGATGATTGCGGATCCGGTTCACTTCTCCGGCAAACAATTCGGCTTTGTCGAGGCCTGAACAGCGGGGGCATTTGTCGTCGCCGATATAGAAAACCTCATCCATTCCTGCATGAAAAGCATCAGTTTCGAACGCATCACAAATCTCATCAACCACTTCGAAGACAATTTTATGTACGTCAGGATGAAGTGGACAGTAGCTTTTGCAATACAATCCGTCGTCGTTGGGCCATTTGTATTTTTCGGGCATTTTTACATCTGGTGTTTCGTCAAACTGCGGATATACCTTTAGTAAATTTCCAATGCCGTTTGCCCAGGATTGATGGCCCAGCAGATTAACCTGTGGAATAATCCGGATTTGGTTTTTACGGCAAACTTCGACCAATTTTTTTATCTCAACTTTAGTGAGAGCCGATGTATTGCGCAATTCGGGATGGCTTTCGTACTGGTAATTGTAATCAACCCGAAGTATCAATGTGTTAACTTTCCGTGGAGCAAGTTCTTCGTCAATAAACCTGACAAAGGCATCAACTTCACGGGAATCAGGTGCGCCAATACAAAAACCACGGACTGGAAGTGTGTTGTCGGTTAAAGTTTGCGAGACAGCCTGATAAAGAGGGAATAGAAAAAAGATAAAAGAAAGAAGAGAGGTGATCAGGCAGGAAAGGACTATTTGCCTTTTACATTTTGCCTTTTTGTTTTTGTTTAGTTTAGTCATGATTTCGGTCGGTTTAGGATTAATTGTTCAGGCAAACAAGTTCGCGAAAATTTCGATAGAATGCAATAGAATTTTGGCCTTTGCCGTATTGCAGCATTTACGTGGAATGATACATATCTAATCTACAACGAATTTCACCGTTTTATTTTGAGTTTTTGTTTGAACTTCTGCCAGATAAAGGCCTTTTTGCAAGTTTAGGATATCAACCCACGAATCCTCGGCCTGTAACAATTTGGCGCTGATAGTTTTTCCACTCAAATCAAAAATCCGTAGTACTTCTTTTCCTGAAAAAAAAGGTAGCAGCACGTGTATCCGATTCGTAGCAAATTCTGGAATAATCTGAATTTCTTTAATCTGAGAAACATTTAGCGCTGGCAAAACCTGGTCGGATTTGGCGATCAGCCATTGATCAGGATCAAATTCAAGTTTGTCGAAAGGCTGGTCAGAAATCGCAAATTCCTGGTTTTGTCGGGTGAGATGAATCCTGATGTCGGTCGCTTTGCCGTTCTTCCAAATCCGGATGGGAATATGCATTTCGAAAAAAGGTACCGAACTGTGCGAAGGAGTTTGGCTTACCCTAAGTTTTTGTCTGGCCGGATTTACCGGATCCGGGAAATACGTCAGTTGGAAAATTGGGTAACCTTCGCCGTAATACCAATCATTGAAAAATTCGGTAAAGCTTGTATCTGCAACTGTTTCCATGTGTTTTACGAATTTTTCCTGACTGGCAAATCCAAAGGCAACAGATTTATCGTTGAGGTAGTTTTTCATTCCCTGAAAAAACAATTCGTCGCCCATTTCCCAACGCAACATGTGCAATAAATAAGCTCCCTTTGAGTACGACAAACGACCGTTAAACATTCGGGGAATATCGGTCGTGTCGGCTACATAAACCGAACCTCCGGGCGAAGAAGTAATTCTGGTAAGCTCATTATTTTTCCAGATAGGCCACCATACCCCGTTTTGAAGATTTTCGAAAACCAGGCCGGTCAGATAAGTTGCGAATCCTTCGTTCAGCCAGATGTCGTGCCAACTGGCCAGCGTGATGTAGTCGCCAAACCACTGATGTGCCATTTCGTGAGCCACCAGTTCATAATCGAGCGTGGTCATAAAACTCATGGTCTGGTGCTCCATTCCGCCACCCCAGCCAAATTGGGCATGGCCGTATTTCTCGTCAGCAAAAGGATAGGTAATGAATTTAGTATTGTAAAATTGCAGAATACTCAGAATCTCATCTGATTTGGATTTGGCCGTGCTTAGATATTCCGGATAGATGTAGTTCAATACTTCGATCTTTTTACCATTTGGTAAATCCAGAAAATCGGAATACGTTTCGTAGTTGGTAACAGCAATGGCAACCAGGTAAGTGGCAATGGGGTAACGGTGTTGCCAGTATGCAGTTCGTTTGTCGCCTGTAACCTTGTCTGAAACCAGTTTCCCGTTACTTGCAGCTTTGAATTGGCTGGGACAGGTAATGTAAACATCAAGCGAATCAATTTTATCGGTCAGGCTTTGTTTGCAGGGCCACCAGTCGCGGGCGCCATACGGCTCCGATAACGTATAAATGACCGGAACATTGTTGTGCCTGGAGGTTGTAAACGATCCCATGCCGGTTGCAGATGGAACTCCATGGTAAAAAACCTCTGTAGAACCAATGGTGTTTTTTTTCGCTGGTATGGGTAAATTGATAGTGATTACATTGGACAAATGCTGAAAAACCACTTTCTTATGATTGTATTGTACCGAGTCAACAAACATTTCAGATACCAAATCAAATCGTACCTGTGTAACATCGTCTTTCTGAAATTTCAAGATGGATATGACCGAGCCCGAAATGTAGTTCACTGCCGGATCAACTGTAAAGTTTAAACGCTGGTAAGTCAGGTCATATTCTGCATAACCGGTAGATTCAACAAACGTGGCCGATTTATGATGAAGTCTGCCTTCGCTGAATGCCATTTTGTCGTTGAAATCCGGATCGGGTGATTGTGCCACAACGTTGTGGAATGCACCAATCAGCAGTAAAATGAATAATTTCTTCATACTAAAAGCTTGTCTGAATTTAATGCAACAAAACATGAACTTTTACGAATATACGATTTTAGGCCGGTTGGTGAAATATTTGAATCTCTTAATCCTTCTTTCTGAATTTGTTTACTACCTTACAATGAAATTAAAATAACCTGAACATGTCGAAAAATAAAAAAAATAAAAAAGCACAATTGGTTGAAAACTTCAATAAGCCAAAGCTTAAAAATGCGATTCTGACCATCTTTTACGATCAGCCCGAGCGGACCTTTAATTACAAACAAATTGCTGAACAGCTCAAAATTAAAGACCCCGAAATTACCAAACTGGTTTTCGTAGTGCTTGAAGAACTGACCGAAAACGAGAACCTTCATAGTGTTCAGCGCGGAAAATATAAACTGATATCGCGTGGTGGTACGATTTGCGGAAAAGTTGAAATTCAACAACAGGGTTTTGCCTACATTGTTTCTGAAGAGCTGGAAAAACCGGTTTTAGTTTCTGCCCGAAACCTGAACCATGCTATGGAAGGCGATAAGGTGAAGGTGAGTTTGTATGCCATGCGCAAAAAGCAGCAACCCGAAGGCGAAGTGATTGAGATTGTTGAACGTGCCAAGTCAGTTTTTGTGGGAACGATTTCCAAGTCACGTAATTTTGCCTTTTTCATCCCTTCAGGAAAGTCGGCTTTCGATTTGTTTATCCCGAACGAAAAGCTGAACGGCGCAAAAGACGGGCAAAAAGCCATCGCAAAAATTACCGAATGGCCGGCCAATGCTAAAAATCCGTTTGGCGAGATCATCGAAGTCTTGGGCGATGTGGGCGATAACAATGCCGAAATGCACGCCATTCTGGCCGAATATGACCTGCCGCTCCGTTTCCCGGAGAATGTGCTGAAAGCTGCTGAAAAAATTCCTGATTTTATTTCTGAAGAAGAAATACAGAAACGGCGCGATATGCGCGGGGTGACCACCATCACCATTGACCCGCTTGATGCCAAAGATTTTGACGATGCCCTTTCGATCCGGAAACTGGAAAATGGTTTTTGGGAAGTTGGCGTTCATATCGCCGACGTTTCGCATTACGTGAAACCGGGAACTATTCTCGACGATGAAGCATACGAACGGGCAACCTCTGTTTATCTCGTCGATCGGGTGGTACCGATGCTACCGGAAAAACTGTCGAACGGGGTTTGCTCGCTCCGCCCCAACGAAGACAAACTCTGTTTTTCGGCGATATTCCAGTTAAACGATGATGCTGAAATTCAAAAACAATGGTTTGGGCGAACGGTGATCCATTCCAACAAACGGTTTGCTTACGAAGATGCGCAGGCCATAATCGAAACCGGCGAAGGTGAATTAAAAGAAGAAGTGCTGACTTTGCAGATGCTGGCAGTAAAGCTTCGTGAAGCCCGGTTTAAGCGGGGTTCGATCGCTTTTGAGAGGGTCGAAGTCAAATTTAACATTGACGAAAATGGCAAACCGCTTTCGGTCTATTTCAAGGAGGCAAAAGAAAGTAATCAACTCGTCGAGGAATTTATGTTACTGGCCAACAAACGGGTAGCAGAATATATCGGAAAAACCGGCGATAAGAAAACTCCCCCAACCTTTGTTTACCGTATTCATGATAAACCAGACCCGGACAAGCTGATGAACTTTAACCACTTCATCCATAAATTTGGCTATGGCTTATTACTCGGAACTCCCGGGCAGATTTCCAAATCAATGAATCAACTGATGGTTAATGTCAGGGGTAAAAATGAGCAGAACGTAATTGAAACACTGGCTATCCGCACTATGGCCAAAGCGGTATATTCAACCCGGAATATTGGTCATTACGGACTTTCGTTCGAATATTATACCCATTTCACTTCACCCATCCGGCGATACCCCGATGTAATGGTCCACCGCCTGCTCGAACACTACCTGGAAGGCGGAAAAACAGCAAATGCACAGAAATATGAAGACATGTGCAAGCACTCCTCCGACATGGAAAATAAGGCGGCCAATGCTGAAAGATCATCCATAAAATACAAGCAGGTTGAGTTTATGCAGGATAAAATCGGAGAGGAATTTATGGGCGTTATTTCAGGAGTGACCGATTGGGGCATTTATGTTGAGCTCGAAAACAAGTGTGAAGGAATGGTTTCGGTCAATTCGCTTGACGACGATTTTTACATTTTCGATGAAAAGAATTATTGTCTGGTTGGCAGGCACACTCACCGGAAATACCAGTTGGGCGATGAGGTAAAAGTGGAAATTACCAGAGCCAATCTGGAAAAGAAACAACTCGATTTCCGGCTCGTAAAAGATAAGTCCGGTGAAGAAAAAAATCAGTATTTTCGTCCGGAAAATAAAAAAAAGGGGAGAAGATTATAAAAATTACAAAATGTAGAGTTTCTTTGTGGTAAAGTGAGGGATTCCTCATTTTTGGAAATTAAGATTATATTAGTTAACCGACTAAATTAAACCTTTGGTTATGACGATGAATTTTGAAAACGGGTCGAACAAAAAAGATGCAAACCGAGAAAGTATCCTGAAAATTGCGCAAGAGATATTCAGCAAATACGGATACAAAAAAACTACACTCGATGATATTGCCAATGCTGTGAGGAAAGGGAAAAGCTCTCTTTACTACTACTTTACAAGCAAGGAAGATCTTTTTCAGGCAGTTATTCAAAAAGAAGTTGACATTTTGCGCCGCGAACTCGAAATTGTGGTAAACCGCAATACCGATCCGGTTGATAAGCTGAGAGATTATATTCTCACTAAGCTTACTACTTTCAGGAGTATGGCTAACTTTTACAATGCACTTGAAAACGACGTAACTGCTATTGAGTTTATCGAAAACATCAAAACCCGGCATCAACAGGAGGAAATCAGAATGATTAAGCGAATCCTGATTGAAGGAGTCCGCAAAAATATCTTCGAAGTTTACGATCTGACTCTTGCCGCAATCGGCATTACCACGGCCATCAAAGGATTGGAAATGCCACTGGCAGCCGGCGATCACAGCAAAGTGAACCTCGAACACAGTGTTGACAACATCGTTAAGATACTTTGCTACGGGGTGATGAAGCGGTAAATGAAGTTCCAAATTTGAGACCACTCCGAAAAGACTTGAAAAATATGAATGCCACTAAGACTCAAAGGCTCAAAGAATCACTAAGATTTGAATTTCAGTAATTTAGACTTTGTGAAACTTCGTGTTTTCGTGCCTTTGTGGCAGAAAAATACTTTTCGGAGCAGGCTCAAATTTCAAGCTCCAAATTCCATATGTAGTTTATCCGAAAACGTGTTCCAAAATACCAGAAACCGGCTCATCAGTCGGTTAGAGCACCTGACTCATAATCAGGGAATCACTGGTTCAAACCCAGTTGGACCCACTTAAAAACCAAGCAGTTACACGAAAGTGCGCTGCTTTTTTTATTTTCTTTAGTTCAGATGCTTATATAATTTAGGAGCGAAACACTCCGAAGAGAAAACGTTTGATCTGGATACAAACATAACTTCGCCAAAGGAGACTGATATTTTCAAAGTACTTAACTTATACAGAATTTTGCTACTTTTGTTAATACACGGAATTAGTATCTTCTTCATGCGAATGGATGAAAAAATTGATTTGCAGGCACTTTGGAATTCATTTTTAGACGGCGATAACAAAGCATTTGCCGGGATTTACTATACTTTTATCAACTCTCTTTTATCATACGGAAAGAAATTGACGAAGGATAAAGAGTTATTGGGCGATTCGATTCAGGAGGTATTCACGGATCTATACATTAAACGCTCGAAACCGTTTGTTCACATCGATAATCTAAAAGCCTATTTATTTATTGCTGTAAGAAATAATATTCTAAAAAAACTCATCCATAACCATAAATTTGAAGTCGATTCAAATCTTGAAAATATACCTGACAGGTTTCAGGTGGAATATAATTTTGAAGATCAATGGATAAATAATGAAATTTCGGAGGAGACAAGTTTAAGATTAAATCTGGCCATTACAAATCTTTCTCCAGGTCAGAAAGAAGTCATTTACCTGAGGTTTGAAGAAGGACTGAACTACCAGGAAATTTCAAAAGTACTGGGCATAACTCCCGAATCAGCCAGAAAGCAACTTTATCGCGCCCTTCTGTCGTTGAGGCATGTCATTGGTAATGAGAAGATATATATTCTGTTAATAATATTTATTAAAAAAGATAAAGAAAGTTGTCCACATTAATTGGCTTTTCTTACCATATAAGAAAGTAAGTCTTTTAACTATGGATGATTTTTTAAGATATTTTGAGGATACCCGTTTCATTAATTGGGTCTTCATTCCAAATGATGAGTTGAATCATTATTGGGAACAATACATCCGGAACCACCCCGAAGAAAAAAAACAAATTGAATTTTCCATATTACTGCTTCAATCACTAAAAAGCAAAAAAGAAGAAAACATTTCATGTGACGCGGCCGAATTGTTTGCCAATCTGATCATCGATATGCCCCCCAAAGAGAAAGTAACAATAAAAGGGAACAGGCATATATTCGGATATTTTCTGAGATATGCAGCGATCGCCATAATATTTTTTGTCCTTGGAATCCTGGTTGTCCGTCAATACGAAGAAAATAAATTCGCTGCATTTAATCAATCAAATGAATCCATTCATAACGATAATGACGCCAGGTTAATTCTTTCAAGTGGGAAGAAAATCACCTTGCCTGAAGTTGAATCAAGTATAGTTTATGAGAAAAATGGTAAAATAATTATCAACCATAGAGATACGATTGATGACCAGAAGCAAACTGCCGGAGCAGAAATGAATCAATTAATCATCCCTTATGGGAAAAATTCATCCATTACATTGCCCGACGGCACTTTGGCATACCTGAATGCAGGTTCTCGATTAATGTATCCAACTGCCTTTCGGGGTAAAACCAGAGAGGTATTCCTTTTGGGCGAGGGTTATTTTGAAGTTGCAAAAAACCCGAAAAAACCTTTTGTTGTTAATACCAACGACCTCAGCATTTTAGCTACAGGAACAATCTTTAATGTTTCGGCCTATCCGGCTGAAAAAATCATTGAAACAGTGTTGGTTGAAGGGAAAGTAGTTATCAGGGTAAATTCATTTAAAATACTGACAAAGGAATTTGAACTGAAACCAAACGACCTTGCTTCCTTTAGCCGTGAAACTTTTGAGACCAAAACCAAACAGGTTGAAATAACCAATTATGTTGACTGGCACAATGGGTATCTTAATTTCCAAAGCACAGATCTTAACCGGATCGTCGTCAAATTGGAACGATACTACAATATCAAAATTTTTCTTGACGACCCAATGCTGGGCATGAGGCGCATTTCAGGAAAATTGGCCCTCAGAGAAGATATGAAAAAAGTTTTGGAGGTTCTGGCGTCAACTTCCCAGACAGAAATAGTTGAGATCAACGAAAAAACTTTTGGATTAAAATAAAAAAACCGGAAAGAATCCGACCTCTTCCCGGCTTTAAAAATAGATTTTTAATTGTTGCATTAAAAACTTTGTAAACTTATGAAAAAAAAACGAATTAGGTGCCTTTTCGAATGGAAGGGCATGAATCAAACTTTAAGGAAAATGAAACTGACACTACTATTTTCATTTTTGCTTTTCATGACCAGTTGGGGAACCAGCCTTTCTCAAACACGGTTAACACTTAACCTAAGTAATACTCCTATCAATGAATTCATTCAAACAGTTGAAGACAAAACGGATTATTACTTCCTATACCAGGACCACGTATTCCGGACAGGGCAGAAAGTGACCATCCATTCGGAGGATGAAGCGCTGGAATCGATTTTAGACCAAATGGCGGACCAGGCCTTTGTTGAATATAAAATTATCGACCGCCAGATTGTAATCTTGCCTTCAGGACAGACAAATTTACCTGAAGTTGTGAAAAATATGATTGAACAGCAACCCCAGAAAAGGGATGTCTCCGGAACTGTAAGTGACAGCAGCGGGGCCCCCTTGCCCGGCGTTACTGTTGTTGTAAAAGGTACTACGATAGGAACAACTACCAATTCCGATGGCAAATTTGTCCTGTCTCTCCCTACGGATGCACAAATTCTGGAAGTGTCATTCGTTGGAATGAAAATGCAGGAGATTTCAATTGCCGGAAAATCAACAGTCAGGGTCGTAATGGAGCAGGAGATTTTGAGTGTTGACGAAGTTGTTGTGGTTGGTTACGGAACTTTAAGAAAGCAGGACGTAACCGGATCAGTTGCCTCTGTCAGCGGGGCTAAGTTACAGCAGGTCCAGACTGCGAACCTTACCAGTCAGATGAAAGGCCGTACTGCAGGTGTGGACATCGTCAGCAACAGTTCCAATCCTGGCGCCAGTGGACAAATTAGAATCAGAGGCGAACGGTCATTAACCGGAACCAATGATCCGCTGCTGGTAGTAGATGGTATTCCTTATAGTGGAAATATAAACGACCTGAACCCTAACGATATCGTAAGCGTCGATATCCTCAAAGATGCTTCGGCAACTGCTGTTTACGGATCAAGAGGTTCAAACGGTATTTTAATGGTAACAACGAAAAGGGGCAAAGCGGGCAAAGCACTTTTCACTTTTGATTCCTCTTATGGTGTTTCAAGTATTATGGATGAATTACGGGTATTTACCGGGAACGAATTAGCCGCATTTAAGGCTGAGGCCGCTTCTGGGAATACGGTCAATCCAAATACCAATCCGTATGGACTGACAACTGCCGAAACTGCCGGATTAGCCAGCGGGACCAATACCAACTGGCAGAAGTTAATCTTCCAGAAAGGTTTTACTTCCAATCAGCAATTGAACGTATCAGGAGGAAATGAATCTACCCTCTTTTCAATGGGAATGGGGTATTATAATGAAACCGGGATAATTCCTCACCAAAAGTTTGAAAGATACAATCTCAGATCTACGATTGATCACAAAATTTCCGGGAAGCTCAAAGTCGGATTAAATTCGATGAATACCCTGACTTTTTCCAACATTGCAGGAAATCCGGTCGGAAACCTCCTGAATTTAAGCCCATTGGCAGCACCGTACAATACTGATGGAACCATCAACCTGTACCCGATGAAAGGCCATATTGACGAAATGGTTTATCTGAATCCACTAACAATAGATAATAAAGATGCTATTAGTAACAGCAGTAGAAGGATGAGATCTTTCAACAGCTTGTATGGCGAATGGAGTATTCTGCAAAGTTTGAAGTACAGATTAAATCTGGGGCTCGATTTCTCACAAACCCAAGGTGGCTCATATTACGGACCCAATACGCTGTTCAATGCGGGGACTACCCTGGCGCAGGCAAGAGCAAACGTAAACAATAATGAATTCTATTCATACACCATTGAAAACCTGTTGCTATTTGATAAAACATTTGGCAAACACAAGGTAGGTTTCACCGGACTATATAGTGTTCAAAAGGATCATACAAGAAGCAGCAATTTCGACGGGCTTGGGATACCTAATGATATCATACAGAACACGAACATGTATTTTGTCACAACACTAACGGCTCCAAATACAAACAATTTCCTGATCGAAAAGGGTTTGATATCTTACATGGCACGCATCAATTACGGCTACGACAACCGGTACCTGCTGACGGCTTCGTTAAGAAGGGATGGCGCCTCTGTATTATCCCCCGGTCATCAGTATTTTACTTATCCCGCGATTGCCCTGGCATGGAACATTTCCAACGAACAGTTTTTTAAAAACATACCAGCCATTACAAATTTAAAATTACGTGCAGGCTGGGGTAAAACTGCAAATGCCGGGATCAACCCTTATTCAACTTTGGGTGCCCTCAGTACTGTTAACTACAATTTCGGAACTTCCGGATTAACCGGATTCCTGGTTTCAACTTTAGCCAACAAATCCCTGAAATGGGAATCAACTGAGCAGAGTAACCTGGGTCTCGATTTTGGATTCTTTAAAAACCGGATTTCAGGAACAATTGATGTATATAATCAAAAGACAGAGGATATTCTTCTGGGTATGAGTTTACCAAGAAGCAATGGCGCTGGCTCGGTGGTAGTCAATGCAGGTAAAACAAAAGGGCGGGGCATCGAAATCAATATATCTACAATCAATTTTGAACTGAATAATGGATTTAAGTGGATAACCGATTTTACTTTTTCAATCAACAGGAATGAAATTTCTGCACTTCAAAATCCAACTTTGAAGGCCGATGTTGGAAACGGATGGTTTGTTGGCCAACCATTGACCGTTATTTACGACCTGAAAAAGATCGGCATCTGGCAAACTGCTGATGCTACAGTTTTAGCAACTCAAATTACACCCAAACAGTTTGTCGGACAAATCAGGATTGAGGACTTGAACAAGGACTTTAAGATTGATGCAAACGACAGGCAGATCATTGGCAACTTTGAACCCAAGTGGATTGGTGGTTTTACTTCTACCTTTTCTTTTAAAGGGATCGAACTTTCAGCCGTGTTATATTCCAGAATAGGTATGCTCGTCGGCGTTCCTTATGTGACTGCTGATGGTGGCGCACAAGGTTACCCCATGTTTATGCAAAGCAGGCGTAATCAGTTGAAAGTTGATTACTGGACGCCCAACAATCCTACTAATAAATTTCCAAGGCCTGATGCCAGCAAAGACAATCCAATGTTTGGTTCCACCCTGGGATATATTGACGGATCGTTTGTAAAAATCAGAACAATTGACCTATCGTACAACATTCCATCCAAATATTTTGCAAAATCAGGGATCAATTCATTGAAAGTTTTTGTAAATATTCTGAATCCGCTGGTCCTGTATTCACCATTTGTCAAAGAAGGATACGGGCCTGATCCTGAAGGAAACGGGTATGGCGGAACTGTTACTTCTCCACTGGCCGGAGGAAGCACTTCAATACCTGGCCGTGCAATCACTGTCAATGCAAATACCCCATCGACACGGCAGGTTAATTTTGGTTTAAATCTGAAATTTTAACCTTTAAAAACTTGATTTATGAAAAATATAAATATCAGAATAGCCAGTATCCTGTCAGTTTTAACTTTAATAATTGCTCCTGGCTGCGAAAAACTATTGGAAGAGCATCCGCAGTCTTCCATTTCACCTACATTTTTTGAAACGCCTGCCGGTGTATTAGGCGGTATTGCCGGCGTCTATTCCGACTTGCGTAATTTATGGGGCACTGAAGGCTTTGGGGCCACTTGTGTTGCCGGCACAGACGACCACCTTATGGGTGGAAGTGCAAGCGGACAAACTTTCTACACATACAACGGCCTTAACCTCGACGGGATGGCTGGGTTTTGGCAGATTGCTTACCAGGATATCAATACCCTGAACGGGGTCCTTGAGTTTGGAGCTACAATAAAACTGGATGATGCAACCAGGAAAAGTTACCTTGCCCAGGCCAAATTCCTCAGAGGATTCTATTATTTTCATTTAGTACAAACTTTTGGCGATGTCCCATTGCACCTTGAATTTGTAACCGATGCCAAATCCTCTGATTCCCGGGCACCTCTTGTTGAGGTATATAATGCTGTTATCAAGGACCTGACAGAGGCTGTAGCCGAATTACCTGTAATCCCGACCGCTCCGTTTACAGGCAAGGCAGCAACACAAGCTACTGCAAAATATCTGCTGGCAAAGGTTTACCTGACAAGAGGCTGGTCATCAGTTGCACAAACTGATGATTTCCAGAAGGCTTATTCAACTGCAAAAGACCTGATCGACAATAAAGCTACTTACGGAATCGACCTGTGGCAGGATTATGCCGATGTGAACAAGGATGGGAATGATTATGGGAAGGAAGCCTTATTTGTGGTAGATCATAATGCTGATCCGAAATTTGGTGATTGGTCTTCGCAGGCATCAGGAGGGAAAGTTAACCTTATGGCAAGTCTTTACCGTCCGAATTATCCGACGATGAATGCCAATTTCCCGGCATCCGGAGGGAGCGGTGTTATGGTAAGGGATATAGCTAATGGTCGCCCGTATATCAGGACCAGGCCAAATCCCAATTATATATACAATCAGGCCTTTGCTGAGAGAGCCAATGATTCGAGGTATGAAAAATCATTCCAGACGGTTTGGATTGCCAACACCGCAAGCAATGTAACAACTCCCAGGGGAACACTTGTCGTTGGAAGGGACACAGCCATCTGGATGCCTCCGTATGAAGTTTCAGCAGCGCGCCGAACAGCTTTCAAGGGTATTCTCTTAACACCAAAAGGCGAAAACGGCGGAACCGCATATACACCGGTATTTTTTCCTGCCCTTAGTAAATTTAATGATCCATCAAGGGCTCACATGAACGACCCGTCAGACAGACCGCATATTTTGTTCAGGTTTGCCGAGGTTTACATGATTGCTGCCGAAGCCGCCTTCAAAATGAATAAACTTCAGGATGCTGCCGATATGATTAATATTATCCGTCGCAGGGCAGCTTACCGGAGCGCCAATTCTGCTGCTCAGAATACGGCCGCAGCTACTGCAATGGAAATTAAACCGGCTGATGTGACTATCGATTTCATCCTGGATGAACGTACCCGCGAGTTTTATGGCGAATTACTCCGTTGGTGGGACCTGGTTCGCACCAGGCAACTGCTTGCAAGGGTAACTAAATGGAATACCGAAGCTACTCCGTACATAAAAGATTTTCATGTTTTAAGGCCGATACCTGTGACAATTCAGATCGACCTGGTAACCGAAGGGCCAAAATTCCCTCAGAATCCGGGATATTAAAGTTCACTTTGGTTAATTTAATCTTGGCTTGCTTACTTTATAAGTTAGCCCCATATTAAATATCAAACACTTACACATTCATTTGTGTAGGTGTTTTTCGTTGTACGCCGTGCATGGCGAATAACTTGACGGTGTAAGTCCGTTATGAGCTTGGTAGTAGGAATCATTAGCCAAAGGCAAGGGTGTCGTGGGTGACTGCGAATCTGAAGGAAGCCGTATGCCGAACGGCACGTACGGTGGTGTGAAAGGACAGTAGGTGAAATAATCACCTACTTCCTACTCGATTTGGATAGGATTATAAACAACCAATAAAACCTTGTCGGTTACGGATGGCGGATACTCTCCCTAATATGAGTGTAGTCAGGAGGAGGGCAACTTTTAATCGTTTCCGGGATTTGACCTGCTTTACATCAATAGTTTGTTCGCTGGAACCGGATTCCTTTAAATTTCTCTTCCCAACTTCCCAGAGAGGAAAACCATAGTAATCGTGAAAACATTTGGTGAAATAAGTAACGCTTCCAAAACCAACCTGGAAAGCGACTTCCGAAACCGTCAAAGCAGTTTGCTGAAGCATTTCCATCGCCCGTTTCAACCGGTGCTGGCGGATAAACTGGCTAACCGAGGTTTTTGTGATTGATATTACTTTGCGATGGAGGTTCGAGCGGCTCATATTCATTTCCCGCGCCAGTTCCGACACTCCAAACTGCCCGTTGGTTAAATTGGCTTCTGTCAGTTCAGTAAGCTTTATCAGGAATTGCTCTTCTGTTGATGAATTAAGCGGCACGGGGTGAATAGTTTAATTCATTGATTGGTAATTTTTTGATATAAAAATTGATGTCTGCGGCCAATAGTTGATATACGTTAAAAAAACAAATTGGGTTGATCTTTAATGATTTAATTGAGATCAGATAGTTTTATTCGTGCAAAGAGCCATTTTTTATCTTATAAAAAATTTAAATGAGTATTCGTTTAACTAAAAAATGGAGAAATGGGTCGATTATCCTTTGCCGTTGACTTTAGTCAACGGTTGCAGGGAGATAATGCTACCGGGCTTTAGCCCAAATGGACTGTGGCTAAAGCCATTAGCCTCAGTCGCCCAATCATCCGTCTGCTGAAGCAGACGGCAAAGAATAGTTTACTAAGCAAGCGGATACTCATTAATATTAGAACAAAAAAGAGAGACTGTACTCGCAGGAGACAGCCTCTCTTTTCAATCAGAACCACTTACTTTTCAGGTCATCATTCCCTGAAAATATCAGATTAACATCTATTTCCCCAAAATCTGTATCAATTCAGCAAATCCCTTGAATTCACGAAAATCATCAGTCAGATAGTCGGGTTCAAATTGAATATTGCCGTTTTCGTATAAAGTCTTAATCCTGCTCCAATCCCTGCGGGCTCCTTCTTCATCCCCGAGTTCATATCTGCACAAGCCTCTGGCTGCCAACAGGCTTTCTTCATTGGGTAACAGCGTTATTCCCATATCATAGTATTTCAATGCCTTTTTGGGATCTTTCTTTATAAAGAGCATCTTATTCCCCTTATCTGAACAGTTTTTCGCCATTAACCTGAAATCGTTACTTTTATGAAGTTTAAAAACTAACGAGACTTCTTTAACCATGGCAACCGGTTCGCCATTAACAGAGGCTGGTTTCCACATACCGCTGCTAACTTCCAAAACCCGGATGACTTCTTTGTCAATCTCGGAACAAACGCTGTTAATCACATTAAATTCGATCAGCTCACCTTTTGGGGTGACGACAAACTGAATAACTTCGGTTCCTTGTAATCTGCCATTAACCGACTTCTGTGGGAATTCAATATTATTAGCCAGAAAGTCGTCAATAGATTTCACATTCTTTCCCTGCCAGATTGTTTCTGTTCCCGGAAATGTTGGCGAGATAACTTCTATTTCTTTCATCGTGTTTGATTTCCCATTTTGTCCGAATGTGATGACTGTTAAAATCATGCACAGAATGAAAATTACCTTTGTTTTCATGATGTTAAAATTTAAATGGTTACATTAATCTGATCAGTCCTGAATTTATTCCTGAGTGTCTTCGTGATTGCAAATATGATTTGATTCTGCTCGACATGAATTTTGCCAGGGGCAATACTTCAGGAAAAGAAGGGCTTGCATGGCTTGTACGGATTCTTGAGATTAATCCTGAAGCAAGGGTAATAACAACTACCGCATACGGTGAAATAGATCTGGCTGTTCAGGCGATGAAGCTTGGTGCAGTTGATTTCATCATTAAACCATGGAATAAAGATCAACTGCTTGCATCCATTAGGAATGTTTTTGCACAAAACCGGATTGATAAAGCTGACAAGAAACATAAATACAATCGTCCTGATTCAGATCATATCCTAAACAGCAGATACCCACAAATTTTCAGCAAGTCGGCAAGCATGATGCAAGTTCTTGAGACTATAAAAACAGTTGCACCCACAGATGCCAATGTGCTGATCATGGGTGAAAACGGAACAGGCAAAGAGCTTGCAGCCTGGTCACTGCACAGCGAGTCATTAAGGAAAAACAATGCATTTGTACATGTTGACCTGGGCGCTATTCCTGAGACCCTCTTTGAAGCTGAGTTGTTTGGTCATACACGTGGTGCATTTACAGATGCAAAAGAAGACCGGACCGGCAGATTTCAGGCAGCTTCAGGTGGCACCTTATTCCTTGACGAGATCGGGAATCTGAACAAGTCCATGCAGGCAAAAATCCTTACAGCAGTTCAGCACAGGGAGATTATTAAAATAGGCACCAATCAACCGGTATCAATAAATATCAGGCTGATCTCAGCCACCAATATGCCATTGTATCAGATGGCCGAATCGTTTGAATTCAGGCAGGATCTGCTTTACCGCATTAACACTGTTGAAATAATATTGCCTCCTCTCAGAGAACGCAAGGAGGATATCAGCCTGATTGCGGACTATTATATAAAACAATACTCTGAACAGTATGGAAAACAGGGAATCAGTATAACGGCAGATACCCTCGGGAAGTTGGAACATTATCAATGGCCAGGCAATATAAGGGAACTTGCCCATGCAATTGAAAGAGCTGTTATACTCAATAAGAGCGGTACGCTGAAGCCTGAAGATTTTATCCTGAAAATTAAGGTACAACCATCACCTTTGATGGATGAACCAATTGTTAGCGTGGAGGATTATGAAAGAAAAGCGATAATAAATGCTTTAAGCAAAAATAATGGAAACCTCTCCAGGGCTGCAAATGATTTAGGTGTTGCAAGATCTACTTTATACAGGAAGATTTCTCAATTTGGATTGGAATTCTGGAAATAAAGTATTCATTACATCAAAACTGATCGTTTGAGTTCGAATCTTAGTATTTCAAAAACAATGTCTATGAAGAAGATATGGAACTATATTTCAAATCTCGGCATCAGGGAGGATGACAATGAGTCGGCCCGACGGACAATTATGCTTAACAACAAGCTTAACTTTGTGATGCTGGTCTCCATGGTATTGCTTCTTACCTATGTCGTTCCGTCAATGCTTCTTACCAACAAACCGATTTCCTACGGTAACCTCAGAATTGCAATTCTGATTGGGTTCAATTTTCTGAACCTTGCAATTGCAGGCTTTGGATTGACCATGATAAGCAGATTATTGCTCGTTTTTATTCCACCTGTTCTTTTCCTGATTGTACCTACCTTTATTGGTTATGTTGAAGAAGAAAGTTATACCTATTATCCTTATATACTTATTTGCACTTCTATCATTCCTCAGTTGCTCCTTCATCCTAAAAATGAAAGGTTTTTGTTCTGGCTATCTATAGCCTATTATTTTGTCATGGTGCTATTTATTGATTGGTTTATGGTTCATTTTGAGACAATCCAATTTCCAATAGTTGACAGAATAAATACCTTCTACCCCTTTTATAAAATTGCCCAAATTGTGATGTTTATATTCATCAACGCCTGTATATATTACCTGCGGATGCTTAGTTTCCGTTTTGAAGATGAGTTGTACCGAAAAAATCGTGAGCTGGATAAACAGAACCTTGAATTGATCAACCAGAAAAGCGAGATAGAACGTCAAAAAGATGAGCTTGTAAAAAAAGAAACAAGTACCTGGCAGAAGCTGGTTAATATTATTTCGCATGAAATATTAAATTCAGCTATTCCCATTACCAATCTGGCGGGTATGGGTAGTCAGATGCTTGAAGACGAGTCGGGTGCTGTTCTGAAACCCGCAAAAATAGATGGGGAGACCATTGAGGATATTCATCATGGACTAAAAATTATTGAATCGAGAACCAGGGCTCTTATAAATTTTGTTACCTCCACTAAAAGTCTGACTCATATTCCGAGACCAACCATCAGGCAAATACGCATCGGGGAGTTATTCGACCGGATTATAATTCTTTTTCAGCCCAGGTTTAAAGAGAAGGGAATTCAATTTGAAAAGCATATTAACCCACCTGAGCTTACCGTTGATGCAGATATGGAACTTATTGAAAATGTGATCATAAACCTTATTCTGAATGCGATTGAGGCGATGGAAGAAATCCCGGCAGCCAGACTTTCATTCGTCGCAGAAAAAAGTGAACTGAACCAGGTTCATATATCCGTAACAGACAATGGAAAAGGTATAAGTGATGAAGTTCTGGAACATATCTTTCTCCCATACTATTCTACAAAACCAAATAACTCAGGGATAGGATTGAGCTTGGCGCAACAGATCATGATGTTGCATAATGCCCGGCTGGAAGTAACTTCAAAACCTGGTGAAGGAGCTATCTTTACGATGATATTTTGAAAACACCTGATTTTATCTCACTTATTGGTTATTTGTACCAAAAAATGTATTTTTGGTACAAATAAAGAAAACATGGGACAAAATGCACCATATCCGGCCCTTGAAAAACTACCTCCAAAACGGGAAAGTATTGAAACAATTTCGATTTTACGACAAGCAAATAAAGCAACTGCCGCTCTTGCCGAATTAAAAGGAATTGCTAAAACAATTCCCAATCAGGCCATGCTCATAAATGCCATTGTATTGCAGGAGGCAAAAGACAGTTCTGAGATTGAGAACATTATAACAACTCAGGATGAATTATATACAGCGCTAACGATCAACCAAACGAACGTATCTCCGGCAACAAAAGAAGTTATCAATTATCGGAAGGCTATTTTCCTTGGATTTGATTTTGTCAAAAATCAAGGATTCTTAAAGGTGAATGATATAGTAAATGTTCAACAGAGTTTAGTTGGAAATTCTGCTGGTATCAGGAGCGCACCGGGAACTGTTTTAAAGAATGACAAAACCGGGGAGATTGTTTATACCCCGCCACAGGACAAACAGGAAATACTGGATTTATTGACCAATTTTATTGATCATTATAATAAGGAAGAACCAGACTTGTCGCCACTGATAAATATGGCAATTCTTCATTATCAATTTGAGAGCATTCACCCTTTTTATGACGGAAATGGCAGGACTGGCAGAATTCTCAATATTTTATTTCTGATTCTTAACCGCCTGATCGATATTCCGATTTTATATCTGAGTTCGTATATTATTGAAAATAAACAGGATTATTACGGGCTGTTAAATCATACCAACCGAACTGGAGAATGGGAGGAATGGATTTTGTTTATGTTGCGGGCAGTAGAATCTACTTCACTGCAAACGATCAA
Source organism: Odoribacter sp. (assembly GCA_013824715.1). Lineage (GTDB taxonomy): Bacteria > Bacteroidota > Bacteroidia > Bacteroidales > Prolixibacteraceae > Aquipluma. Next base: position 26,575 of record PNOH01000019.1, read on the forward strand.
AAAAATTAATGCAATCAGGAATTTATTGGAGTCTGTTGCAACTGAAGTGCAACATTCAGCTCCTAAAACATACAAAAAGGAACTGATTGAATTACTATTTGAACAGCCATACTCAAAAATCGAATTTGTTGTAACCCGCTTAAATGTTGAAAGAAAAGCGGCCTCCAGATATTTGCGTGAACTGGAAAACATCGGAATACTTGAATCTCATAAGATTGGCCGGGAGACTTTGTATATCAACAGGAGACTGTTTGATTTACTAAAGGATAAAATGCAATAAGATTATTAAGTTTGCACGGAATATGCAACTATGGAACATACTGGTTTAGATCACAGCGAAAATCCTCAGCGGATTTCTTCAAATACCGTTTTCATGAGCTTTTTCAGACTAAAGAGCATCATGCCGCTTGCCATAGTAATTACTTTTTTTTACCTGATATTTTATTCTTCATGCGCCAATATCGGAAGCCCCACTGGTGGCGCTAAAGACACAATTCCGCCGGTAGTATTTAAAACGGTTCCTGAATTGCGCAGCACTAATTTCAAGGGATCAGATGTGCGGTTTACTTTCGATGAATACATTATTCCTGACGAGGTTCGGGAAAAGCTGGTTATTTCGCCGCCTATGAAAAAGAAACCGGTGATCAAGATGAAAGGCAAGACCCTGATTATTGAATTCGCCGAAGACCTGAAAAATAATTCTACCTATTCGCTCGATTTTAAAGATGCTGTGGCCGATAACAACGAGAAGAATCCGATAGAAGATCTTCGTTTTTCGTTTAGCACCGGCGCTTCCTTTGATAGTTTACGTGTTGCCGGGTATGTAAAAAATGCCCTGAACCAGGAGCCTGTTGAAAAAGCCCTGGTTTTACTTCACCGAAATATGGAATACACCGCTTTCGTTGATAGCATTCCTGATTACATCGGAACAACCAATAAGGAAGGTTTTTTCATGATTGACAATGTGGCAAAGGGTGAATATCGCCTTTATGCACTGAATGATGCCGACAACAGCCTGACTTACAATTCGAATGCTGAGTTAATTGCCTTTGCCGATTCGCTGCTGATTCCTTCGGCCAAATATGTGGCAGAAACAGACACTATTGTAAAAGGATTGGATACATTGGTTGTTACCGGTCATGTTGATTATTATCCCGAAACCCAATACCTGATGATGTTTGAAGAGGAAAAATTTGATCAGTACCTCGATGCTTCGAAACGCAATCAGGCGAACAAATGTGATTTTTACTTTTCAGAGTCGCTCAGCGATTCGTTCAGGATCAATCTGTTGAAACCAACCACCGAAAAGGAATGGTCATTTATTGAGTCGAACCTGAAACGCGATTCAATAACGGTTTGGCTTACCGATACGATCATCAGCAACAGCGATTCGTTGAAATTTGAATTACAGTACGAAGTGTTAGACTCACTTGACCGAATGGTAATCAAACGCGATACGGTGGAGTTGGTTTATACCGAACCTAAAGCTCCCAAACAAAAAAAGAAAAAGGGCGAGGCTCCTGAAGTGCAAACCATCAACTTATCCAACAACATCAACTCTTCCGCACATGATTTGTATCAGCGGATTAAGATAGAAGCACCCGAGCCATTAACTTCTTTTGATCTCAGTAAAATAAGGCTGTATTCAATGGTTGATACCGTTAAAACATTAATCCCAATTGAGGTTGAAAAAGATACCAATTCAATCCGGAAGTATTTTATTGAGCATGATTGGGAGCCAAATGCCAATTATCTTTTTCAGATTGATTCGGCAGCAGCCCGCAATATATACGGCCATCCGAGCAATAAAACCGAGCAGAAATTCCGAACCCAAAAGGAAGATTATTACGGCAAGATTTTCCTGACTTTGTCAGGGCTTTCGGGCGCTGCCATTGTGCAGCTTTTGGCTAACGACAAAGAGGAACGTATTCTTCAGAAAATTCTGGTTTTGGGCGACGGGAAAATAGAATTTCCATTCCTGAAACCTGAGAAGTATATCATCAGGTTAATTCTCGATTCGAATAAAAACGGGAAGTGGGATACCGGTTTTCTGGCCGGACATCAGCAACCCGAAAGCGTGGTTTATTTCCCGAAGATTATCAAAGTCCGTTCAAACTTTGAATATAAGGAAAGCTGGAAAATTGATTACCATCCAAATTTTAAAAAGGAATTGATTGACGAAGAAGCTGAAAAAGAGAAAGCCCGAAAAAAGGAGCAGGAAAAGAAGGCCGCTGCAAAAGCATCTAATTAAGTTTTGGTTTTTACTAATTGGATTGTGTACAATCTTTTCGCCTGTCCGGGTATCGGGTCAAACTGCTGATTTCCCGTTTAAAAGCGGTGAATATGCCTTGTATGGCGCTTATTACAATTGGCATTTTATCTGGATTCAAAGCGGCGAAGTAGAGTTTACAGCCGACACCATTCAGTATAAACAGCAAAAAAGCTGGCAGTTGAAAGCCATCGGAAAAACCTTCAAGGCTTACGACTTGCTGTTTACTGTTCGCGACACGTTCGAAACCATCAGTAATTACAATACCTTCCAGCCAAACATTTCGCGAAGGGCAGTCAACCATGCCAAAGATCATTCGGTTCATCAGTATGGTTTCGATTATACTTCCGGAAAAATTTCTGTCAGGATAAAAGAAGGGAAGAAACCCGTATTTCAGGCCAGTTTGCCTGTTCAGGAAAATACTTTTGATTTGCTTGCAACGGCTTATAATTTCAGGAAATATGATTTTAACAGACTCTTTATTGGTCAAAAAGTTCCGTACCGGATGTTGATTGACCGCCAGATTGACGACCTGTATTTTCGTTATCTGGGGAAGGAGAAGGTAAAAACCAGGAACGGAAAGGAATTCTGGTGTCATAAAGTTTCAGTATATTTACTGCAGGGCGATTTTTTTCCTGAAGGCGAATTCATGAAAGTTTGGTTTACCGACGATAAAAATCATTTGCCTGTTCAGGTCGAAACTGAAATTTTGGTCGGAACAGTAAAAGCGCTTTTGCTTGAAACAAAATCATTAAAATATCCACTAACATCACAAATAAAATAGCTATGACAAGCAGACGAAGATTAAAAAAGGAGATTGATTATATAGTTTCAGATTTGATTCTGGACTGTTTTACCTACACCAATCTGTACCAAAAACCCAATGATGCCGAGGCCATGGAAATTGTTCAGGGCACGCTGATCATGCGGAACGAATTGCGCGATCTGGCCAATCATCCGGAGAAACGGGCCGAATCGGAAAGTGTAAAAAGCCATTACGACAACATCGCAGCAACCCTCATCGGCGGGGTTGACGAAGGCTACGGAAAATTAGGTAAACTGGTAAATCCGGATAGCTGAAAAACGGTGTCCGGCTCTGGATTCAAATGATCAAAATTACAGGTGAGGTATTCATGCCCCTGTTTACTCTTTTCACAAAATGAGTAAGCGGGGGCATTTTGATTATTCACTTTTATTCTCCAACCGCTCAACAATACTACTGTTTTCTGGTTCTTATAAATATTGAATTATTAATAATGTGAATTAAAGGTTGAAGGAGAAAAGAATTTTAATGCCGAAGGCATGATATTATTATAGCCGAAAATGTTCAGAAAGGTTTAAAATACCGAAGGTATGGCAGGATTATTCCACCACTCGTGGTTAAAGAATACTTTCTTCACCCAATTCTATAATAATTGCAACCATTCTGGTTTAAATTAGTCAACCCTTGATTCGCATTAATACCAATCTTAAAAAAGTCATGAAAATAATAACTTATGCAGCTCTGGCTGTGATACTAATAAGCCTTGGCGCCAATGGCGCTGATCCACCCAGAAAGACCGACTCCAATGTATTTGGCGATGTCCAGTCGAATGGCGAACACATTCCGTTCGTGAATATTTTTCTTGAGGGCACTTCATTTGGCACCACTACCGACAATACCGGCCACTACATCCTGATCAATCTTCCGGTAGGCACGCAAACATTGGTTGCCAGTAGTGTTGGCTATAAAACGGAAAAGAAGACCATCACAGTAGAACTTGGAAAGTCACAGGAAGTCAACTTTGTGCTGGAAGAAGAACACATGATGCTCAACCAGGTGGTGGTTACCGGAACAAAAACCTTTAAACGTCAGACCGAATCGCCTGTCATTGTCAATGTACTCGACAGTAAATCACTAAATGTAGTACAGGCCAGCAACATTTCTGAAGGTTTGCGTTTCCAGCCCGGCCTGCGTGTTGAAACCGATTGCCAGACCTGTAATTACACCCAACTCCGTATGAATGGTCTGGGTGGTTCGTATTCCCAAATCCTGATCAACGGTCGGCCAATTTTCAGCCCGCTAACCGGCTTGTATGGCATGGAACAAATACCAGCTAATATGGTCGAGCGTATCGAGGTGGTTCGTGGCGGAGGTTCCGCGCTTTACGGATCGAGCGCCATTGGCGGAACAGTGAATATCATCACACGCATTCCAAACGAAAGCAGTTATGATTTCAGCGCTTTAACGCAAAGTACCAATGGCGCCGGAACGGATAATATTTTGAGCGGAAATCTGACTATGCTTACACACAAGCACAATGCGGGGGCTGCCATTTTTGTAAACCGGCGTCACCGTGAGGCATACGATCATAACGGAGATCATTTTTCTGAACTTCCAGAGCTTCGGAATAATTCTTTTGGCGCCAATTTGTTTTTCAAACCCGATTTGAACCAAAAACTGGAAATCAATTTCAGTAGCCTGAATGAATACCGTTATGGGGGAGAAATGACCACTAAACCTGCTTTTCTGGCCCAACAATCAGAAGAACGTACCCATCATGTTTTAATGGGTGGTGTTGATTACCAGGTCAACTTCAACGACGAGAACAGCGCGTTTATCGCCTATTTTGCCGGGCAGCAAACCGACCGGCTGCATTACACCGGTATTATTCCTGAAGCAGAAGCTGCAAGGCTTATTCACATCAGCAAACCACCCTACGGAACAACTGCAAATACAACCCTGCAGGGCGGCATCCAGTTAAATCACCGCCTTCAGGATTTTATGGGAGGGATAAATGTGATGACTTTTGGCGCTGAATATATTTTTGACGATGTACTCGACACCATTCCAGCCTACAACTACGAAATCAATCAGGAAACCAAAAACCTTGGATTTTTTGCACAAAGCGACTGGGAGATCAACCCCCACCTCACATTCCTTGCAGGCTTGAGGGCCGACAAACACAATCTGGTTGATAAGGTCATTCTCAGTCCGCGGTTTTCGTTTCTGTACCGGTACCGCAACAGCACCCAATTTCGCCTGACCTGGGGAACCGGCTTCCGGGCCCCTCAGTCGTTCGACACCGATATGCACATCGCTTTTGCCGGCGGTGGTGTTTCACGCATCACTCTTGATCAAGATTTAAAGGAAGAACGCTCCAACTCGTTTAGCGCTTCAGTCAATTACGACCGCCCTTCCGAGACTTTTATCGTGGGTTTTACGCTTGAAGGTTTTTACACCAAACTGAAAGATGTGTTTTATTTGCAGCCTGTTGCAACAGATGAGTATGGCAAACGTTTCGAAAAGCGAAACGGACAGGGGGCCGCAGTAAAAGGTGGCACTTTCGAAATGCGTGGCAATTACAACCGGATACTCCAGATTGAAGCCGGAATCACTGTTCAGCAAAGTTTGTACAACGAAGCGGTCGAGAATATTCCGGGATTAAAACCCATGCGCGAATTTCTGCGTTCCCCCAACGAATACGGATACCTCACCTTATCTTTCACCCCTGGCACAAAGTTTAATGCCTCGGTGAGCAGTGTTTATACCGGAAAAATGTTTCTGGCACATTTAGCTGGCGCTCCTGAACAACCAATTGACGAATACAAGACATCACCATCGTTCACCGAATTGAATGCAAAAGTTTCCTATACGTTCAATCTGCCTTCGGTTGATTCAGGACTTGAAGTTTTTGGTGGAGTAAAAAACCTGACCAATGCCTATCAATCGGATTTTGATTCAGGAAAAAACCGTGACAGCAATTATATATATGGACCCGGAATGCCACGCTCGGTTTATTTGGGAGTGAGATTGAAGTCGTTTTAACAGAATTTGTCAGACTTGGCCTTAAAATTGTTATTTTTGCGTTCAGTTATTAAATTCCAATAAATCTGGCAGGATGGACGAATTTGGCGTTAAGAAAAAAGGGTTTTCGCTGGGCGAAACCGATAAGGATCGAAGGAACAATCTGATCATTATTTTTTTGTCGGTATTACTGATTATCATAGTCTCAGTTTTCATTTCACAGCACAATGAAAATAAAAAGATTTTGGAGGCGTTGAATCTGGAAAAGAAATCGATTCAAACAGAATTAACCTCAATGATGACCAACTATGATTCAATCCATACCAATAATGTTGCACTTCAGTCTGAATTAGTTGGAGCCCAGACCAAAGTGAAAGACTTACTTGATGAAGTGGAACAGGTTAAGAGAGTAAGTTATAGCCAGATTGCCCAGTATCGTCTGGAGGTCTCAACCATGCGTAACATCATGAAAAATTACATCATTCAGGTTGATTCGCTTAACCGCCGGAATGAAAAACTGATGGCCGAAAACTTGCAGGTGAAAGAGGAATTTGCGCAGTCGGAGTCGAAGAATCAGGAACTTGTTAAGGAAAAGGAACATCTTCAGGAAAAAATAAAAATGGCGGCACAACTCGAAGCCACGGAGTTGGTCGCGATTGGAATCAATGCCCGTGGCAAAGATGCCGAAAGCGCACGCCGTGCCGAGCAAATCAGGATAAGTTTTGTATTGAGCAAAAACGTAACAGCGCCCCGGGGAAATAAGATGATTTATGTTCGGATACAAAAGCCAAATCAGGTATTATTTCAGCAATCACCCAATGATTTGTTCGAATTTGAAGATTTGAAAATACCCTATTCGGCCAAACGTGAAGTTACCTACGAAGGAAACGCCCTACCTGTAAATATTTTCTGGGATAATCAAGGCGCCGAATTCATTCCGGGAGAATACACTGTGGATGTTTTTACCGATGGGAATAACATCGGAACCACCCAATGTGTGATGAAACGATAACTCAAGTTAGCAGTCGCAGTCTTCAGTCTCAGGTTAAAACTCTTCTGAACACTGCGACTGAACACTGATCACTTTTTCCTATTTGTATGTCATCAGTTTGCTCAAATATTTCCCTATAATATCAAATTCAAGATTAACTGTTGTGCCCACTTCAAAGGTGTGGAAATTGGTTTCGTTATAGGTGTATGGAATAATGGCCACCTGAAACGAATTGTCTTTTGAGTTCACCACAGTCAGGCTCACACCATTCACAGTAACCGAGCCTTTCTCAACTGTCATATATCCTTTTTTCGCCATTTCTTTGTCGAACGGATATTCGAAAGTGAAATACCAGCTTCCGTCGGCTTCTTCAACGCAGGTGCAGGTAGCAGTCTGGTCAACATGCCCCTGGACTATGTGCCCGTCCAAACGGCCATTCATCATCATGCTGCGTTCCAGGTTCACTTTACTTCCGGAGACTAACTTACCCAGATTGGTTTTCAGCAAAGTTTCTTTAATCGCGGTAACCGTATAGGTTTTTGCTACCCGGTCAATTTTTACAACCGTCAGGCAAACACCGTTGTGCGAAAGGCTTTGGTCAACTTTCAGCTCATCAACAAACGAGCAGGTGAGGGTGAAATGTACATTTTCCTGATCTTTCACGATGGCAATCACTTTGCCGGCTTCTTCTACAATTCCTGAAAACATGGTTGCTTGATTTAAAATTTGGGTACAAAGTTACAAGTTTTTGATGGAGGGGCAAATTGGCAAATCATTTGACAATTTACAAATACCTGAACGCCGCTTTTTTAATCCGGTCCATAATCGCTACCCCTAATCCGGTTTCTTCAACCGGTTCAATGAAAATCTGGAACACAGCTTCGTCATCTTCCATGAGATGTAACGCGGTAAACAGATTGGCCGCAATTTCGATATGATCCGCTGTTTCCGATGTATAAATAGTTTTAGTGGCATGACCTGATAAATCAGATTTGCTGTGCAAAATCAAGCCAGAATTGTCTGGAAGAGTTTCTGTGTGTTTTTCAAGAATGAAAAGTGGCTTATTCGGCGAATAATGGCTCTTTAACAAGCCTGGAGATGGCATATCTTTTTCTTTCTGGTTCTGGCCTCGCGAAATACAGTGAACTATTTTCCGGATGTCGCTTAAACTAATTGCTCCCGGGCGAAGTAAAAAACATTGATCACCATCAATCGAAATGACGGTTGATTCAATACCACCCATTTTTTCGTTTCCACTTAGCAAATAGTCAATTCCAGTGAGTTGTTTCAGAACGTGTTCCGGTTTTGTTGGACTTAATTGCCCAAAACGGTTCGCGCTGGGTGCAGCAATCGGTGTTTTAGCCAGGCGGATTAACTCCAGGGCAACTGGGTGCGATGGCATTCGTACGGCGACAGTATTTAATCCCGAAGTAACCAGGTCGGGCACGATGCCTGATTTGCGATGAACAATAGTTAAAGGCCCGGGCCAAAAGGCATCTGCCATTCTGTAAACTATTGGGCTAATCGGGTTTTCAAAGAGCATTTCCAGTTGACTGATTTCAGAAATATGAACAATTAACGGATCAAATGTGGGTCTCTGCTTCACTTCAAAAATCCTGGCCACTGCCAGGGGGTTGAGCGCATCAGCGCCTAGGCCATAAACGGTCTCAGTTGGGAAGGCGACCAGGCCTCCTTCCCTGAGACATTGAGCTGAGAAAATGATGTCTGTTCCGTTTTTAATCATAGAACTATCTTTCTGAACGAATTGACGCATCGTCAGCAATAAGTTTCTGTCTTTGTATTTCTTTATTCGCCCAGTCCAGGTCGGCTTTAGAGCCTATTATTATCATTACTTTGTTCATAATCTTTTGCGGACAAAAATGAATACTGATAGTTCATTGGAATTATTGAATTATAATCCTCAACCGTTGCGCCTGCCAAACAGGCGTCAACAATCCTTCTCCCTGTGGCTGATAATTCAGGGGTAAGGTATTTTGGAAGTTCTTTTTTAAAGAATTCGAATAATATTTCAGCGCCGGAATCGTATCCTTCAATACCAACTTCGGGTTGCCGGTGAACCTGAAGAAACCGTGAAGGGATTTTAGCCCCTTCAAGAGTAAGATAATTCAGTTCATAACCTAAAAGCGAACATCTGGCATCCTGATACTGGTCGCTTCTTAACTGGGCATTTCCTCTGCGTGTAAGGTATTCACGCATTATAAGCTGTGGTTTAAATCCCACTTTCCAAACTCCGATATGTTGGTTCGGGACCAGTGTGTATCGGGTCCTTGGTGTTTCTATTATTTGCTCAAGAAGCATATTGGCATGATGGCTCATCTTTCCTGTTGCAAAAGGCCAGTAGGAACCAACTCCTTCCGATTCCATTCCACTGCCGCCAATTATACTCGGATTGGCATAACCTCTTGGAGCAACCAATCGCCACAACCATGCCAATGCAGGTGGCAGAATATGGAACAAGCCAATAATACCGTAACTCGGATTCTCTAAGGAACATGGAGGTGTGCGAACGCCGAAACTCCTTACATCAACAGTCACTGGCCGGGTCATTACATCCGGAACAATATTACGGGGAATGATTACCCTTGGATTTGGACATTTTTTTCCAGGTTCATCCTCTGTGTGGTCCCAAATAAGGGCCGTGCCATCCGGATTGGATTTAATATTCAAAAACAACAAAGGACTCTTTGGGTTAATGGTAATTTTTTCCAGAAAAGGGTCATCCCCATATTCTTTTATGCCGTCAACACGAATAAACCAGGCATTTTCAGCATCAAGGACCGTCAATTTTCCATCATCCTTTTGAAGGGATGGGTGGCACATAGCCATGTCGTCGGTAACAGGATTAAATGAACAAAAAAGTGGTAAGTTGATCAACCTTTTTTCTTCAGTCACTATATTTTGACCAATTAATACCAGACCGTTTTGTTCCCTGACAATATTTTGAAGCATTTCACTTTTACCACCTCCGCTTGCACCTTCGTGCATAAAAGTGGTAACGTTATCGTAGGGGCTAATTACACGGACAGTTGAGCAATGAGCTGTAATCCAGCCCTCTTTTTCACCTTTCGAAAGCAGCGCCCCATACAATCCTTTTTTTGCACTTGGCCCAGGGTACAAATTGTATGAAAATATTTCATGTAAATTTTCTGATCGGTTATGAACCACTACCTGGGTGCCATTAAAATGGGTGTGACGAAAAGTAGGGGCTACATAAATTACCGATTCAATTTCGAAGTCAGATGTTAAATCGTTTATAGGTATTATTTTCTGAAGCATGGATAAACCCATTGCAAAAAAACCCGCATTTGCAGGAGCGATGGCAATACCGCCAATCCCAATCTTGTCATTGCCTGCGAAAAAGAAAAACACAGCAAGCTCCTGTTCTTTTAACCATGAAAAAGTTTCTGCTTTTAATGAACGGAAATTATAACCAAATTTATCTTTAAAGCGTTGTTTATCGCTGGGCAGATCATCTGAAATTGACATGGTATCCGGATCGCGTCGGCGCATATATGCTTCGGAGTAGTTTGCCGATATGCCATTAGTAACCCGGTGAACTATTGCTTCAGTATGTTCCCCTTTGCCCGGGATGTCGTATTTTACTTCAAATGTATTGCTGTTTTCGCCGCCAACCGCTGCAACCGCCAACTCGTCAACTGTGTTAAAGACAGTAAATTTTCTGCAACTGGTGAGTAATACATAAATATTATCGGGCAAAGTAATCTTTTTCTTTTCGAGTAATTTAAAAAAATCATTCATAATCAGTTCTGTTATTGCTGGTTTCTAACAATATAATTTGAATCTTCCAAAACAGTATTGCATGTTGTAAATTTCTGGGTTAATTTATTTTCATGCTTTTTGCCATTCGTTCAATACTGTATTTCGATGGCAAATATAATGAAGCGCCACTTAAATAGTTTAGTGGTGATTTAAAAGAAAAATGTCTTAACCATTATTTATTATTGACGAAACACACTAATATCACCAATGCGTTTCATTCAGGTTCAATTTTCGGGCATGCAAATGTCGAAATTATTTCTGCTGAAAAATTCATATTGTTACTATCTTAGCTAAAAAATACCTTAGGCTATGGCAACAGTAAAAACAACCTATCTGGGCGATTTACGCACCGAAAACATTCATCTGCAATCGGGCAGTAAAATTGTTACCGACGCGCCCTGCGACAACCGTGGCAAAGGTGAAGCTTTCTCTCCAACCGATCTGCTGGCCACGGCGCTTGGCAATTGCATAATGACTATCATGGGCATCAAAGCCATGGACAACGGAATTGATCTGGCTGGCACCGAAATCGAAATCACCAAAATCATGGCCAGCGATCCGCGCCGTGTTGCCGAAGTGGTTATGGAATTCACCTTCCCGAAGAAAGGTTATTCCGAAGAAGAAAAACGCCTGATCGAAAGTGTGGCGGGAATCAGCCCGGTTCCGCTGAGCGTACATCCGGATTTGAAACAAACGATTAAGTTTAACTGGTAGTTAACTGGGAAAGTGAAGTTTTGAAAGAATCGGATTATTTGATGAGCTTTTTTATTTCGTCAATGAATTCAACCATATCAACTAACATACTTTCTACTTCTTCGAAAGAGAAAACAACAAAAGCATCATAATCGCCTTTTGTTCTGTTTTGGTACGCTCTTCTGATGATTTTGCCATACTTAATTTCGACTCGATGGCTAGCTACAAATTCTTTGTTAAACCACCCGATCAATTGACCATGCTTTGATGTCTCGTAATTATATTTTAACGACAGAGCTGTCAAAGCATAATACATTCCGTAATATATCCTATTAACAGCAACCGACAATTTACCTGAAGAAATCAAAAACCTGGACAGTTCAACTGTTTCAGAAGCCTGACCTAATCGGTAGTTAATTAACGAATCTCTGTCCTGATCATTAATCATGCGCGGTATCCTTTCTCAAGTGCATTTACAAAAACCGGCTGTTTCCCCCGCAAGGTCGAAAACTCTGCTTCACTAATGATGTGGGTATCTGTTATGATATTATACTTTAAATCAATTTCATAGCATAAATCCGAAATTTCCCGTTCTTCCTTCCAATCAACTTTATCCTTCAGGACGATTAAAATATCGAAGTCCGAATTGCTGTGGTTATTTCCATTTACCCGGGAACCAAACAGCACAACTTCTTTCAGATTCCCGGATAATCTGGATCTCAGTATGTATTCAAGTTCAGTTAAGATGAGTTTCTTGTTTGTTCTCATGATTGCAGCTTTGAACACAAAGTTAGTAAAACAAAGATATTAAATCAAAGGCCGAGCCAACTGCAAATTAGTAGAAGAGTAAAGTGCTAATAATCGAAAGTGTGGCGGGAATCAGCCCGGTTCCACTGAGCTTACATCCGGATTTGAAACAAACGATTAAGTTTAACTGGTAGTCTAGTCTGTCGTAAATGACATATCTTTACCTTCTGCCCTTGCCTCTCTAACCATTTTCTGGTATTCTTCAGGAATGGTATTTAAGGGAACAATAAGACCATTGACCATTACCATTTCGGCGAATGGATTACCTTCCAGAATTTTCCCAAGTTTTTGCATCAATCGTTTCGAGAGTTCAAAATACTCTTCGTTTAGTTTTTGTGCACAAAACTCTCCAATAAAATCAATAATCTGTTGTTGCCGTTCTTGTATTTGCTGCTTATCCATTTGTCGTTATTTGGTTTCAATTTCAATTCTAACTAAACCGTCAGGCACTTTCCAGTGATATCAGATCAAGTCTAAAGTTTAATTTTACCAAGTACCTCAACCATTGCCCGCCTGTTTTTATAAAGATTTTTAAATTGGGCGATCATCATTGTTGCCATTTCTTTTCCACCCTCAATCCGGGGTATTTTTTTAAATAAAGTAGCCAGGTATTCGTAATAGTTCCTTCCAGTATTTTTGTCGGCATATTGATTGATTACTTTCTGAAATATATCAAGGGTTTCTTTGGGGTATTCCTTTGCAAAGTGGGCATGATATTGATCCATTCTTTCGATGGTAAGGTGCTTCTTAATATATCCGATCAACTTGTAAGCATCATGCTCTTCGGCCAGAACATCAGCTACTGAATTGCTGAAGTTTTTTCCATTTTTTTCATAATGGGCAATGATCTTTTGCACTTCCTTTTCCCATTCGCCTGAATTGAACGCAGATTTGTAAATGCGGTAGTGTTCCTTCTCAAAATAATTTTCAATAAACGCGAAAGCAATTTTCCGTATCACCGGGATATCCTTTTCTTTTTGCGCGATAGACAATGCCAGTTCGTTCCATTCACTTCGGAAATAATTGTTGTTTTGACTGGTGGCGAGAAAATCAGCGATCAGCTTTTTGGCTTCCGAAAATTTCCTGTCCGCTATGTTTTGCTTAACAACTTGCTTGCGAAAACTTTCGATTTGGATATTTTCTGAAACAAGCTTCCAGGCAGTTTCATGCTGCTGATTCTTCCTGTAAAAAGCAATTTTTCGTTCAATTATTTTTTGTACTTCATGTGAACTTTTGTCCTTAACTCCTCGCAGTAGTCTATCCTGCAATGCAATAAACTCGTCAAATTCATTTTCAGTATGGGCAAGCTCAGCTAAAAGATCGTTGAAACTATCATCCATATCCGGGCCGGAATATTTTGGTTTGCACATTTCGGCCATGCAATATTGAAACAATTCGTTTGAATTTATTTCAGGATTTGACGCGATTTCGCTTAAAAATTCAAAAGGTTTTTCCTGATAAACAGGATCGATGTAATCGATAAACTCGTCATCTATTCCCTCCAGCCATCCGGCATATTCTTCTATGCATGCCTTACAAATGGCAATTGCTTCATCAAAACGTTTTTGGTTAATAAATTCTCTGGTCTTGTTCAACCATTCGTCCAAAACATCAATCTCTAAGGAATCCTCGCCATCATTCAAGTCGTCATAGTCAAAATCAACATTTTTTAAAGAGTTGCGCAAAACCTTGGCATAATTGCTTTCCTGCTTGCCTGAAACCTTTTGCATAAATTCCAAAAACAGTTTAGTTGTCAAGTCAGGATTGTATTTTGCCTGACGGGCAATAAAATCAACCAACTCTTTATGAGGGACATTTCGTAATAATTCTTCAACTGAAATTGTATTCTCTTTTGGATTTTCCTTGTTTTTTGCCAGGCGGTTGTCGATTGCGCTCTTAATCATAGAAATATGCTTACAAGGAAAATAATCGCTGGGGCAGGAACAGGAAAAAGTATCAATTTTACCACCATTAATTTTTATCTTGATGTTATATGTTCCATAATTGCCTTGGTACTTTGCCTGCCACACATTTTCAGATGTTTCTTGCAGACTGATGATATCGTTTTGCATATTTTCCGAAGTTTTATATTTTCCCAAGTCGTTTTAATTCCCAGAAACATCTCCATTTACAATTTACTGGCTATATCTCCTCAGGAATTTCAGTAATAGGCCTGATTTGGATATTCCGGTAAAAGATCTCTGCACCCTCCGATTGCAATTGAATCTTACCTTTCGACAGAGGTACTTCCTTTCCATTTACGAGGTAGCGTAAATTACTGGCACGCAGGTTAATCTTTCCATTTACCACATGCATGCTTTTATTGCCCACCGTATATACTTCCATTACATTCCATTCACCATCGGGCTTTTCATGATCTACGTCCTTCACACAATAACTTTTTTCCTGATTGAAGGTAACCAATTCCGCTCCTTTCAGATAATGAAAACGATTATTCGGTGATTCCCTGACTGCCGGAATATCAGCAAGGGTTGTGTCCACGCAAATGAAATCCCCACAGGCTTCTTCCATGACCTGGCATTCCAGAGATTTCATCCATACTCCGCCCCAGGCGCCCTCCTTGCCGATGGAATGATAAAGAATCCCGCTGTCCATCGGTTCATTTTCCCGTGGAGGAAATTTCTTGCTTCCCCATTTGAATTCCAGGCGCAGATGATAGTTTTCATATTCTTTTTCGGTGACAAGTATCCCGAAAACCTCGCCTGATATCCTGATGACTTTTTGTCCGTTTTCTTCAACTACAGTAAAAACATGAAGAGGATCCTTGTTGATACCAATTGGTTCAAGATATTTGCCTTTTTCATCACGTGTCATCCCTTCAACTATAGATGTTGGCTCAGGGTTGCGTTGGTATGTGTACCATCCGGTCAGGTCATTCCCGTTAAACAAGCTTTCCCAGGCATATTCCCTTTTCCCCTTTTGGGCAGGCTGGCAGGAAAGTAAAAAAAACATAGCAAATAAGAAAATCAGGTTAAATTTTGGCATAATAAATTGATTTAAATTAGTTAGACGAATATAGTCAGCCGAACCCGGATATACAAATTTAATGTGTGACCGAATCCTACCAGGATGAAACATATACCGGTTTATCATCATTCTTAAATCAAAAATAAACAGATTTGACGGATCTATTTATTAACCTATTGGTAGGTGAACTTCAAAATAAGATTGTTTATTCCTAAAAAGAATCCAACCCTTCACCTTTTCGTTTGCAAAATCCATCCAATCCTTTATCTTCGTTCTCCGATAACACGAATCTCTGAAAAAGTAACATCATGTCGGTTTCACGTTTTGGCGTTTCCCTGGAAGAAGAGCTGCTGACCGCGCTCGATCAGTATGTGACTGAAAATAATTTTTCGAACCGGTCGCAGGCTATCCGCTACCTGATTGAGAAAAACCTGGTGGAGCAGAAATGGAAATGCGACAACCAGGTTGCCGGCGCCGTGGTGATGGTTTACAGCAGCCTGAAACCCGAAATCCGCACCCGATCGGCCGAACTTCAGCTTCAGTACCGCGATGTGGTTATTGGCGTTCAGCAATTTAACCTGAGCGAGCAAAATTGCATGGAGATTATTGCTGTGAAAGGAGCATCTCGTCGTTTGACCGAGCTTTCTGATAAGCTGATTGGGATAAAAGGCATTCAGCACGGAAAGCTGATCATGAGCAAAACGGAATAATTTTTTTTCTAAATAGTAGCACAATAGAATAAAAGTACAAGTATTCAAAAAAATATGACTGATCTAAATCCTGCATTAAACGAAAAACTCCATTTGCTTGAAAACTGGTACAGGCAACGAAAAGGCTCACTGGTCGCTTTTTCAGGAGGAATAGATTCCACCCTGGTGCTCTTTCTTTCCCGTAAATTTCAGGGTCGCGATTGTGCAATTGGAGTAATCTCCATTTCAGAGAGCTTGAAAAATAAAGATTTCAATCTGGCTCAATCTTTCTGCAAAGAATTTGAAATTCAACTCAGAATAATTAAAACCGATGAACTTAACGATTCCAATTACAACCAAAATCCGATCAATCGTTGCTTTTTTTGCAAGGACCACTTGTTTCACGACCTTCAGGAAATGAAAAAGGAATACCCCGGATTTGAAATATTAAGCGGTACCAATTACGATGATCTGGGAGACTATCGTCCCGGTATCGATGCGGCACAAAAAAATCTGGTAATCTCACCGTTGGTTGACTGCAAAGTTACCAAAGATGAAATCAGGGAGATTGCCAGACATTTCGGGTTACCCAACTGGAACAAACCTGCCAGCCCCTGCCTGAGTTCGCGCATTCCATATAATCAGGCTGTTACGTTCGAAAAGCTGAAACAAATTGAAGCGGCCGAAGATCTTTTGAACGGCCACGGCTTTGAAGATGTGCGGGTTCGTCATTTTGGAACCCTTGGCAAAATTGAAGTTCAGAAAGAAGATATGGAGAAACTTCTTTCAATTAAAGACAAGGTAATAAGTGAAATCAAAAACCTTGGATTTGCCCGGGTTGAAATTGATGAAGAAGGTCTGGTTTCAGGAAAAATGAACAGGGTGATCACTGTTGACAACAAAAATAATAACATGATATGAGAATACTGTATTACGATTGTTTTGCCGGGATCAGCGGAGATATGAACCTGGGCGCTATGATTGACCTGGGTGTTGCACCCGACTTTTTAATTGCTGAACTTCAAAAATTAAATATTGAGGGATTTCATCTCGAAATTCAGAAAGATATCCGTAGAGGAATTTTAGGAACCAAAGCAACTGTGGTGATTGAAAATCCGGAGAACCTAAAACACCGTCATTTGCGGCATGTCGAGGAATTGGTCAACCAGAGCAGTCTTTCGTCGGAAGTTAAAATCCTTTCGCTTAAAATATTCGACTTGATTGCTGAAGCCGAAGCCAAAGTTCACAACATCAGCAAGGAGCGTGTTCATTTTCACGAAGTTGGGGCGCTGGATTCCATTGCCGATATCGTTGGCGCTGCTATTTGCCTGGATTATCTGAAAGTGGACAAAGTCATGTCGGCTCCCATACAGTTAGGTGGCGGAATGGTGAAATGTGCGCACGGCATGATGCCTGTCCCGGCTCCGGCTACAGCTTTAATCGTTCAGAATGTGCCTGTTAAAACCGGATTGGTGCAACACGAAGCGACCACGCCAACGGGTGCCGCCATCCTTGTTGCCACCGTGGATGAATTCACTGAGCAGATTGATTTTCAAATACAGAAAACCGGATATGGAATCGGGCAACGCGATGTTTCGGAAGTTCCCAACGTATTGAGGGTTTACCTTTCGGAAAGCAACAAAACACCCGACAACATACGGCTTGAAGAAGCATGGATGCTGGAATGCAATATTGACGACATGAACCCGGAGTGGTACGACCATCTTTTAGGGAAACTCTTTGAAGCCGGGGCCAGCGATGTGTTTCTGACTCCGATCATCATGAAAAAGTCCAGGCCTGCCAATATGCTTTCAGTTCTATGCAGCAAAAATATCGCTCTTGAAATGAAGTCAATCATCTTCAACAACAGCACCACCATTGGGCTTCGGGAATATCCGGTTACAAAAACTGTTCTGGAACGTCAGGAAAAAGAAATAGAAACTGAGCTGGGAAAAGTAAGGGTGAAATGCAGCTATTTTGAGGGGAAAGAGATTCGCTTCAAACCCGAATTTGAAGACCTGAAGAAACTGGCAATCCAGCACGGACTCAGCTTGAATGAAGTGGAAAAAATCATTATTAAAAACTATTGATATGGACATTCGTGACATCCTTGAAAAATATAAAGACGGCGAAATAGAGTTAGTTGAAGCTTTATCGCATTTTACCAAACGCGGTATCGAAGAAATGGGTTTTGCGACTATTGACACTGATCGCCTTCACCGGACTGGCTTGCCTGAGGTGATTTACGCCTCAGGCAAAACAACAGAGCAAGTCAGGTTAATCGCTGAGCGGATGTATAAAAAAGGGATCGATATACTGGCAACCCGCGCCAGTCAGGAAATTTACGAGGCGGTTAAAAGTGTCGTACCCGATGCGGTTTATAATTCTCTGGCTAAAACGGTTGTTTACAAACATCGGGAAGAAAATTCAGGGAAAGGATATATTGCCGTTGTATCGGCAGGAACTTCTGACCTTCCGGTAGCCGAAGAAGCAGTTGAAACGGCCCGTTTCCTCAACAATGAAGTAGTAACCGTTTATGATGTCGGGGTTGCCGGAATTCACCGGCTTTTCAACAAATGGGAAGTGATCCGGAATGCCAGGGTGATTATCGTAGTTGCAGGCATGGAAGGCGCATTGGCGAGTGTCGTGGGTGGATTGGTAGATAAACCGGTGATTGGTGTACCGACCAGCATCGGGTATGGCGCCAACTTTCAGGGATTATCTGCCTTATTATCTATGCTGAATAGTTGTGCCAGTGGCGTATCTGTTGTGAATATTGATAATGGCTTTGGTGCAGCCTGTCAGGCTTCATTGATCAACAAATTATAGGATTTTATAAACTTTTAATGTTTATGAAATACATAATGTAAATGATTGTGTTTGTGTACTTCTTCTCCATGTTTATGAATGTGTTCATGGATCAGGTTGACACTTATCAGAAACTCCTCATCGCTAAGGATTTCAGTAGCAGAACCTGTTTTTCGGATGGTGTGCCCTTCTGAAAGGACCGCCACCGTGGGCTGAAGGTGATCGATAAGATCAAGGTGGTGTGTAGTGAAAATAATGGTTTTGCCGGCACGGTTTAGTTCAATAAGAAGCTCTATGAAAAATGTCTGAGTTTTCGGATCCAGACCGGAAAGGGGTTCGTCCACCAACAGGATTTCGGGGTTCATGGTAAGAACCGATGCAATTGCCACTCTCTTTTTTTCTCCGCCAGAAAGCATATACGGCGGACGTTCTTTCAGGTGACCAATACTGAGATACGATAATGTTTCTTCCACTCTTTGCACAGCTGCTTCGTAGGGAATATTTAACTGCAACGGGGCAAACATCAGTTCATCAAAAACGGTTGGACAGAACAACTGAATATCGGGATTCTGGAAAATAAATCCCATGCTTTGTCTCAACTGTATCGCGAAATTTTTATCGCGCAACGAATTTTCAGTTATGGCCTTGCCTTTGAAAAGCACTTCCCCTGAATCGGGATGTATAAGCGCGTTGATAATGCTCAGCAATGTTGACTTTCCACTTCCGTTATGCCCAATGATTGAAAATATTTCACCTTTGTTTACGGAAAGGTTGATGTTTTTAAGCGCCGGAATTTTGCCAAAGTATGAATACGTAATATTTTTTAACGAGATAATTTCTTCCATAGTCTTTTTAAATGAGTAAGATGCCGAGACCAAATACAATAATGACCACTAATGCGATGAAATCCTTTGCCGTAAAAGCTGCTGACAAACCCAACTTTACATTACCCGTGTAACCTCTTGAAACCATCGCATAATATGTATTTTCATAACTTGAAATGGATCGTTTAAAGATAAAAAATATCCGACCACTGATAATTTTCCTTAAGTTACTGTTTTTTACATTTCCTGTCAGCCTCGATTTTAAAGCCAGATAAGTCTCTTCAATAGTTCGTGAAAGAATAAAAATGTATTTGTACGCCAGAGAAATAACCATCAGGAACGTATCAGGAACTCCGATTAGTTTAAACGATTTTATAAATGCAGGAAAGGAAGTGGTGAAAACGATAAACATTGCAAATGAGATTGAATTCAATACCCTTAGGAACATCATACATACTACCTGAAGGCCTTCATGAGTAAAACCAATATTTTGAGGGATATGATATATCCAGAAATTGTATGGCCTGTTGAAAGTAATTAGATTTAAAATGATTTTGCCTGGAGAGATAAGGTTGACCGATGCCGGCAAAACCACCAGAAAACCGAAAATAAAGGCAAGAAAGAATATCTTTCGGTAAACCTGTATGATATTTAATTGTGCTAAAAGGAAAAGCAACATTATGAAAGCTGTAATCAGTAATTGTGCAGTCAGATTACTGACCAGACTGATAATAACCGCGATATAAATCAGTGAGATAAATTTCACCTTCGGATGAATATGGTGAATAAAATTATCTTTCGTCGCATTTTCTGCCTGCAGGTAAACCGCCTTTACGGTGCGTGCCGAATTCATTATGGTTTTATCAAGAAAAGAAAAGCGTGATCTCCTCATCCCCTGGATATCTGGTTGAAAAGCCTCGGATTCCTGCAAATAGGTAGGGATTTTACTCTTCATCTCTGACAATTAATTTCGAGATTAACAACATGACCACATACGTCAGGCTTGCTCCAACGATCCCCGACACTATGTAATATCCCGACTGGTGAACAACTGAAGTATCATCAACATTCATCGTATAATCTGGGATTGGAGCGTTCCACACGTCCGAATATTTTTCAAGCCCTGCAGGCGTATAGCCAATAAGGTCTTTCACCGTTTCGGCCGACCATTCTCCCCATGCGTCACCGGCATCGAAAAACATCGGAATAAAAATTCCAATTGGAGTGATAATACATAATCCAAGCAGGATAAAAAGAAGCTTTTTCTGAAATTTAGTCATTTTTCCCTCCTTTACCGAAAGCATAAATTAATCCGGATTCATTTTTTAAAAAATATCTGACAATCATTGCAGTAATTACTCCTTCAACAATTCCAAACAGAACGAGATGTTCGATGGCCATTGCAGGTATTGCAATGCTAAGGTCGTAAGGGCAATACAGAGCTTTGCCATCAGGGGCAGATGCGATCATGGGTTGAATACCAAACTCCACGGCAGTAAGTACGGCAGTCATAACCAGGCTCAGGTACCCTGAAACAAAGGCAGCAATAAACACGCGTGATTTTGCGGCAGGCCTGGCGCCAAAAAGTTTAAAGGTATAATATGCAACAAAAGGCATAAAAACGGCCATATTAAAGCAGTTGGCTCCAATAGCGGTAATCCCTCCATCACCGAAAATGAGAGCCTGAATGATAAGCGCTACCGAGACAGCGACCATCGCGGCCCACGGTCCGAGAAGAATAGCAATAACGGCAGATCCTACCGCGTGACCTGTTGTTCCACCCGGTATCGGTAAATTAAACATCATGATGATAAAAGAGAAAGCTGCTGCCATTCCAAGATATGGAATGTTACGTGCCGAAACATCTTTCCTGACTTTCTTTACTGCAATTGCAGTTGCCGCTACAAACACTCCCATTAACGGGATGTATGTCTGAGGACTTAAATAACCATCCGGTATATGCATGATTTGTTTCTTTATTTAGCTTAAAATCTAAATGTTATCCCGTACAAAAAGGCATGATTTGTTTCTGCTTTTGTAATGCCATGTTTGTATCCGAGGCTTATTTCACAGTTCTTGTTAATCAGATAATAAAATCCTGCCAGCCCGAATACCGGAGCTGTATTTTCAGTAATGTTTGGATTCTTTTCAATTCCTGTGTTCAATACAGCATGAAACTCATCACTTAAACTAAGGTCTGCACCAACAGAAGCAAGCCATATATTCAGAGCATCACCGCATTTGTTTTCATTGCGTAAATAGCCCAGATTCCCGTTGATAAATATCTTTTGAAACTCCGCTGTCATTACCAGAAATAATGATTCACTGAATTTTCCACTGCCAAGGCCTTCATCGTAATTTCCTGTCGGGCAGGAAACACCAGGCTTAAAGGCAAACGATATTTTATCGTTTTGAAAAAACCTGTATTTTACCTCCATGTATAAATCAGAGAATCCTGCAACTATTGATGTAGATGTGTCATCAAGAACACTTGTATTCAGAAAAGGAAATCCGACTACAAAATCAGTATTGTCGAAAACGCCAAAAGTCAAAACAGGAGAAATCTCAGATGAATTTTCAATACATCTGTGTTCATTGTGATAGCCGACCCCATTGCTGATTTCAATCTGCCCGTTTCCTTTACCTTGTGTCCCTGTGTTGTCTGTTATAAGAGGTAACTGGGCAGAGGCAAGATGAGAGAAAATCATGAACAATATAAACTCCAAAACTATTAATCTAAATCGTGTTATCATTTGTGTTATTCGTAGCACGAAGATATAAAATAATCCCAATTTATTTATTCAGAACGAGTTTTTGTTGGCTGTGACAGAGAAATGTGATTACATAAAATATAAACCCAATTAATTTTCCGGGTTCTGTTTATCATCTTTGTGTTGAGTCCATGTGAGATTTTTTATCAATGTTATTCATGCCTGCGGTACAAAAAAGTATGTTGAAATAGCTTCACATCCATCTGATTGCAGGTCTTGACATTCTGTTTGCCGGCCTTGGAATGCATTTTTGTGGTTGGTAAGAAATTTGGATTTAAACCAGATACTTCCTTGTCAGAATTATGAATTAACTATAGATAATTATCTGGAGAAAAAGATTTTGGCAGAGTTCTTCTAAACTTATTATTTTGAACTGTCAGATAACCGAATACCTTGGCAAAAGTCACTGCCCCGATGCAGATAAGCTCCCTCTGGGACATATTGCCTTGTTGTTCTATCCTTCCATCGTTACACTCACCTTTTCAATTTGTCCACCCATCGGCGGGTTCATTTTCGATATTTTCACAGTTACTTTTTGAGCTTCAGGAAATTCAGATTTTATCCGGTTGATGATTCTCTGTGCCACATGTTCGAGCAAATCTGAGGAACTAGCCATCTCTTCCTTCACCACCAAATATGCTTTCTGGTAATCGAGTGTGTCTTCCAGTTTGTCGGTTTGCCCGGCATGGCTGAGGTCGGCTTTAATTTTCAGGTTCACCAGAAACCGGTTGCCGGCAATTTTCTCCACCTTAAAATGCCCGTGAAATGCATAAAACTCCATTCCTTCAATTTCTATCAGCGCCATAAGTATTTACCATTAGATAATTTACTATTTACCATCTTGAGCCGGATTGTTCCTTTGCGGCTCTTCCGACTTCGGTCTTCGGACTTCCGTCTCCCGACTTCGCCCACAAATTTAATTTTATTGCTGCGTAAATCAATTTTCAAACCACTGAATTCTGATAGCTGAAACGACCATTTGTTAATTTATTTCAAAGAGAAAGATTTTTGGGGAGTTCCATGTGACAATTAAAAAACATATTACTGACACATGAAATCATTTTATACTTTTGTCGGTAATCTTAATGTGAAATACAATGAGCGAACATGCGATTGATAATGACAATGTGGTGAAATCGAATAATTTTATTCACCAG
This sequence comes from Odoribacter sp., assembly GCA_013824715.1. Taxonomy (GTDB): domain Bacteria; phylum Bacteroidota; class Bacteroidia; order Bacteroidales; family Prolixibacteraceae; genus Aquipluma. Next base: position 50,160 of record PNOH01000019.1, read on the forward strand.
ATTGTTGAAGAGGAGATTAGTACAGGTAAAAACAATGGACGAGTGCATACCCGGTTTCCCCCTGAACCCAACGGCTATTTGCACATTGGCCATGCCAAATCCATTTGCCTGAATTTTGGAACCGCTCAGAAATACAACGGGCTTACTAACCTTCGTTTCGACGACACCAATCCTTCGAAAGAGGAAACCGAATATGTTGATTCCATCATGGAAGATGTCCGTTGGCTTGGTTTTGACTGGGACGACCGGCTATATTATGCCTCCGATTATTTCGACCAGCTTTTTGATTTTGCAGTCAAACTCATTCAGGAAGGAAAAGCATATATTGACGATCAGGATGCCGAAACCATAAGCGCCCAGAAAGGAACGCCAACCCGTCCGGGTCTCGAAAGCCCTTTCAGGAACCGCCCTGCGGAAGAAAACCTCGATTTATTTTTACGAATGAAAGCCGGGGAATTCGATGAAGGTATCCGTGTTTTGAGAGCTAAAATTGATATGACATCGCCTAACATGCACATGCGTGACCCGATCCTTTACCGGGTTATGAAAGCGCCGCATCACCGCACCGGCGACAAATGGTGCATCTACCCGATGTACGATTTTGCACACGGACAATGCGACTACTGGGAAGGAATCACCCATTCGGTTTGTACCCTCGAATTTGAAGTTCACCGTCCGCTCTACGATTGGTTCATTGATCAGTTGAAAGATTCGGATTACCGTCCGCGACAAATTGAATTTGCCCGTTTGAACCTTACATTTACTGTGATGAGTAAACGCAAATTGCTCGAACTGGTGAAAGACGGTCATGTTACCGGTTGGGATGACCCGCGTATGCCTACTATTTGCGGATTGCGTCGCAGAGGTTATACTCCCGAATCGCTCCGGAATTTTGCCGATCGTATTGGAGTAACCAAAACCGATGGTGTTATTGATGTAAGCGTTCTGGAATTCAGTATCCGTGAAGACCTGAACAAACGCGCGCTACGTGTAATGGGAGTACTGAATCCACTGAAAGTGATAATTACCAATTGTCCGGAAGGAGTGGTTGACCAAATCGAAGCCGTGAATAATCCCGAAGACGCTTCGATGGGAACGCGTCTGGTACCATTTACCCGCGAACTATTCATCGAACGCGATGATTTTATGGAAGAACCTCCAAAGAAATTTTTCCGTCTGTCGCCCGGAACCGAAGTTCGCTTGCGTTACGCTTATTTTATTTCCTGCACCAATGTGGTGAAAGATGCCAATGGAGAAATCACCGAAATACATTGCACCTACGATCCGGCATCGCGGGGAGGAAATTCGCCTGACGGACGCAAAGTAAAATCAACGATCCACTGGGTTTCGGCTACCGAAAATGTGAAAGCAGAAGTTCGTCTGTATGATCGTTTATTCAGTGACGAAACGCCCGATGGGCACAAAGACATTGATTTCAAGGAATTCATGAACCATGACTCATTGCAAGTACTGCCCAAATGCTTCATCGAACCATTTGTAAAAGATACCAAAGCGCTGGATCATTTTCAGTTCGAACGTCTGGGCTATTTCAATGTTGACCCGGATTCAACTCCTGAAATGCTTGTTTTTAACCGTACCGTTCAGTTAAAAGATACCTGGGCCAAAGTGCAGCAGAAATAGAATATAAGAATTTACCAATGAAACAACTATTCCTTTTTGCTTTTGTACTAAGTGTACTTTTCCAGTGGGGATGTACAAAAGGTCCGGTTACAAATCCAGACGATCAAACAACATCTGATTATGAATTAATCTGGAGTGATGAATTCGACTATATTGGTTTGCCCGACAAGAATAAATGGAGCTATGATATAGGTGGAAGTGGCTGGGGTAATAGCGAAGCACAATACTATACTGATTCCCGATTAAAAAACTCAGAAGTCAAGGATGGTTATTTGTACATCAATGCAATAAAGGAAGACTTTGGTGGAAAAAAATACACTTCAGCACGTTTGGTTACCCGAACAAAAGGAGACTGGTTATATGGAAAAATTGAAGTAAATGCCAAATTACCTGATGGCATTGGGATGTGGCCGGCAATCTGGATGTTGCCCACCGATTGGGCTTATGGCGGATGGCCTGAAAGCGGAGAGATCGACATCATGGAAAATCTGGGATATATTCCGTATTTTATTGCTGCCACGGTCCAAACCAAATCTTACAATTTTATTCAGAATACACATAAGAACGCAATTATCGCAATACCTGACTCTTATACTAAATTTCACAATTATATAATGGAATGGGAAACCGGTGAAATCCGTATTTATGTTGATTCAAAACTATATCTTACTTTCAAAAACGAAAGAGCAGGATTCCATGTCTGGCCTTTCGACAAAAGATTTCACTTGCTGCTAAATGTTGCCGTTGGTGGAACTTTTGGTGGCGCACAAGGCATTGACGACAGCATTTTCCCGCGTTCAATGGTGATTGATTATGTCCGCATTTATCAGAAAAAATAAGAAGGTGTTAGAATTGATCGGATGACCTGAGTTTCATCCATTCAGTGAAATCCTCTAAAATGCCGAAAGGGTGGAATGTAGATTCTGCCCTTTTTTTCTTCACTGAAGAATTATCCCAAGCCTGTCGGATTTTCAATTGAAGATCCTTAACATCCGGGATAAAGTACACGATCCAAATAGCTTCTGGAACAATCATTATTATCATTGTATTTCGAAAGAATATTTCTTAATTTTAATAGGTCTTTGAGCAGAGAGACTGGCTCCGCATCGATCCAATACACCGGTGCCCGAAAAACGGTACATCATATAAATCCTAAAAATGCAGGAATATCATGAAAACACAAAACTATTTTGCAGTAGTAATTTTTTTTGTCATTCTTGGTGTTGGCATAGCATTGTCATATGCCAGGTTTGGAGTTCAGGCTAATACGGAGGGGATTTGGATTGGAGTAATTTCCTTCTTTATTGCCCTTATTGTCTCATCATCAATTAAGATTGCTGATCAGTGGGAAAAGGCGATAGTGTTGCGGTTAGGACGGTTCCATTCTCTCAGGGGCCCGGGACTTTTTTTTATAATACCGATCATTGACACTATTCCTTACTGGATTGACATCCGCGTTATTGCAACTTCTTTTACGGCAGAAAAGACCCTTACCAAAGATACTGTACCTGTAGATGTGGATGCGGTGCTATTTTGGAAAGTTCTGGATCCAAAGAAGGCTTCTCTTGATGTAGCCGATTATAGAAGCGCTATAAGTTGGGCCTCCCAGACCGCTCTTCGTGATGTTATAGGCAAAACCATGCTTTCGGATATGCTGGAAGGCAGGGACAAGATTAGTGCCCAGCTTCAGAAAATTATTGATGAACGCACTGAACCATGGGGCATCAATGTTATTTCGGTGGAAGTTAAAGATGTCCTGATTCCCCCGGCCCTGGAGGATGCCATGTCGATGCAGGCCCAGGCGGAGAGAGAACGTCAGGCCAGGGTGATTTTGGGTGATTCTGAGAGACAGGTGGCCGAGAAGTTTGAGGAAGCTGCCAGAACCTATTCGAGTAATCCTACTGCTCTTCATCTGAGAGCGATGAACATGCTTTATGAAGGATTGAAGTCGAACTCAACTATTGTGATTGTTCCCAGCACTGCTTTGGAAAGCATGCAATTAGGCGGCCTTGCGGGAATAACAGCATTGACCATGGGACTGACTCAGGAAAGTCAAAAAAAAGAGAAGGAAAATAAGACTGACAAACTAAAAAAACGCCAATAAATGAAACCTGTATTAAGTGATTCTGGATTTGGTTATATTACAGTGGAAGATTTAAAGATCGACCACGATATCATTATTCGGCTATCCGGAGAAACGGAAAAACGAAAGAAAAACCTATCAAAAACTGTTTATGGCACATCACATATTATTTCTCTGGATGAAGCAAAATATATTTATCAGGATGGCGCTGAACGGTTGATAATCGGAGCTGGCCGGCAAGGAATGATGAGTCTTTCGGACGAAGCGACAGCTTATTTCAAAATGAAGAATTGTAAAATTGATATGTATCCCACTCCAAAAGCAATCGAAAAATGGAATGTTGCCACAGGGGAAATAATGGGTCTGTTCCATATTACATGTTAAACATTTTATTATCCAATGTTTGCAGTTACTTTTCGTAACGCCTGGATTTTTAAAAATATCTTTCCAAATGATTAAATCTGCATGATGAGTAATAGGTATAAAAAATTAGCTGAGGAGATTTTGGAATTGGCCGGAGTTCGTGTCAATGGTGTTAATCAGTGGGATATCCAGGTTCATAATCCGGAATTTTACAGAAGAGCAATTACCGAAGGTGAATTAAGCATAGGGGAATCCTATATGGATGCCTGGTGGGATGTTGAAAAAATGGATGAATTTCTCTGCAAAATTTTCAGGGCTCAAATGGATGAAAAAATACGACGCAAGTTTTCGATTCTTATCCGGCTCCTTACTGCCCGACTTTTCAACTTACAGTCGAAAAGCAGGGCATTTATGGTCGGCGAAAAGCATTATGACCTGGGGAATGATCTTTTTCAGAACATGCTCGATCGGCGAATGAATTACAGTTGCGGCTATTGGAAGGATGCACTTACTCTGGATGAAGCCCAGGAAAACAAACTGGATTTAATTTGTCGCAAAATTTTCCTCAAGCCCGGAATGCGTGTGCTAGATATTGGATGTGGATGGGGCGCTTTCGGGAAATATGCCGCCGAAAAATACAAGGTTGAAGTGATCGGGATTACGGTCTCAAAAGAACAGGTCGTACTTGGGAGAAAGTTATGCGAAGGACTTCCGGTTGAGTTCAGGCTGATGGATTACCGAGATTTGAATGAAAAATTTGACCGGATAGTAAGCGTTGGAATGTTTGAACACGTTGGGCATAAGAATTACCGGACCTTTTTCGAAATTGCGAACAAATGCCTTGCTGATGACGGTTTATTTCTTCTTCATTCGATTGGGCGAATCAAATCCATAAAAACAATCGATCCATGGACACAGAAATATATTTTTCCAAACGCTATGCTTCCATCGGTTGAACAAATTGGGCAGGCCATTGAAAACCTTTTCGTGATGGAAGACTGGCACAACTTCGGAGCAGATTACGATAAAACACTCATGGTATGGTATGAAAACTTTGTAACCAATTGGGATAAAATCAAGAATCAGTATTCAGAACGTTTTTTCAGGATGTGGAAATTCTACCTGCTCTCTGTTGCCGCTTCATTCAGGTCAAGACGGAACCAGTTATGGCAAGTCGTTCTATCAAAAAACGGCGTTCCGGGAGGTTATCTATCAATCCGGTAATGGTAATAGCAATGATCTGATGACCCTAGTCATCGGATCAGTATTAGAAATTCCCCTATATTTACTACCGCAACTTATTCGCATTCGTATGCCTTTTTCATCTTTTGGTTTATCGCCCGCTTTATTAGAAGTTCTGGCTGCTCAAGCCTTTAGTCAGCCGTATCCAATTCAGAAGGAAGCCATTCCTGGGATCAGTTAAAGAAAAGTATCGATTGATTCCTATCGGAAACGCCTGATCATCCTAACTTTTTACGATAACAGACAAGATTCTTCCAAATTCAAACTGCAATAAAAATAGTATTCAGTCGCAGAACCCAGTGATCAGACCTCGTTTCTGAAAACTGATTACTGTGACTGGCTTCTCCTCCAAGCTTCAGCCACCTCCTCAACAAACGGTTTGCAGTGATTGAAAAACATTTTGTATCCTTCGCACAAATAGTTTAATCCGGGTTCGCCTTCGGGAGTTTCAATAAACCGGTCTTTGGGGCAGGCTCCGTTGCACATGTCCCGAACTTCACAATTCTGGCAACATTCCGGAAGTAAGTCAAGTTTAGCCTTCCCAAAAGCTTTCTGCTCCTGACTTTCTAGCAAATCGGATAGTGATGTCTGGCCAATATTTCCCAACAAATGTGCCGGACCGACAAAATGATCGCACGAATAAAAATCGCCATTGTGTTCCACTACAGGAACGCGGCCACATACCGGTTTAAAAATACAGAGCGAATGTTCGAGCCGAAAAGCTGTTCGAAGCGCTTCTTCAAAGATTTGAATTTTAACCGTTCCAATATCTGATGTTTTCCATTCGTCGAAAATGGCACATAAGAATTCACCAAATGCTTTTGCCGGAACAGTTCTTTCTGATACCTGATTGCTTTCGGGCATAAGACGCTCGACCAAAGCAATAAAAGTCAGGAATTCGGCATTCAGGCTTTTGAAAAAGCGGTAAACTTCCAAAGGATATTTTACATTTTGGGAATGAACCACACAAAGTATTTCGCAGGGAATTTGGCGAGCTATTAGGAGTTGAAAACCTCTCAAAACCTCATCGAAGCTTGATTTTCCATCTTTCCTGAACCGGTTGACGGAGTGAAATTGTTCAGGCCCGTCAAGACTGATTCCGACAATGAAATTCTCATTTTTCAGGAAACGACACCATTCATCATTGAGCAAAGTGCCGTTGGTTTGGATGCCATTAATGATTGACCGGCTGGAAGGAAGGTGTTTCTTTTGAAGTTCAACGATTCGGCGATAATATTCCAATCCGGCCAACGTCGGTTCACCCCCGTGCCACGAAAAGAAAATAGTTTGTTCCGACGACGCCTGAATATGCTGAAGGATGTACATTTCGAGCAAGTCATCAGACATCCGGTTAAGGCCCAGTTCTGAGAGCAGTTCAGTTTTTTCAAGGTAATAGCAATAGCTGCAAGCCATATTGCAACTGGCCCCAACTGGTTTGACAAATATCTGAAAATCATCCATGAGGGTTTGTCTGATAAATGTTTTATAACAACCGTTTTCCGTTGGCGCTCGCTTCAATCAACTCATTGAGCCGCGAAAACTTAGTCGATTGTTGTTTAGCGCTCATCACCCAATAAAAAATGGTTTTCTGGTACGATGGAGGCAGCGTGGAGAAAAAATTCCAGGCGTCAGGATTTTCCTTGAACAGGATTTCCATGTCAGGATCGAATTTCTCTGGTCGATTTTCGTAGCTGTAAATGGCCGACCGATCTGCTTTCCTTTTTTCATATACATTTAACCCAGCCGGTGTCATTCTTCCTTGCCTGATCAATTCTTCCACCTTTTTGATGTTCACCGCGCTCCAGTTGCTTTTCGGATTTCGTGGAGTGAACCTAATGCAGTAACTTTCGTGGTCTATGGTTCTTCTAATTCCGTCAATCCAACCAAAACAAAGGGCTTCGTCAACCGACTCTGACCAGGTGAGGCTTGGTCTCTTTGTTCCGACTTTGTAAAAACCAACCAAAACCTCTGTTTCGGTTTGATGATTGGCTTCGAGCCATTTCCGGAAACTTAACGCTGAATCAAAAAATATTGGAATCACGGATTAAGCAGATTTATAGATTTCACTGATTTTTGAATTTCAGACCAGGTTTATTTCTCCTCCGCAGCCTTAGGCGGCCAGGCCTGATCAGTTGACTAACTAATAAAAGAACAATTCCGGCAACGAGAATTGGGAGCAGAATCAGAATCAGTGAATCGGATTTGTCCAGATTATAAAGCAGGTATAGAAGAGTAGATACAATTAGCAGAGCGCCAATAGTCAACAAAGAATTGCTGACGACCGATGCACTCCACAGAAGATTCTGTTGTTGCCTGGTCTGATTTTTTAATATTCTTTTCGTGTACATTGGATGATGGTTTTTAGGTAAAAATTTCATACAAACAATCTGAATCACAGATTAACCTGATTATTTGATTCCGCAGATTAAACATACAACAATATGCTTTTAAAAATCAGTGAAATCCAATAATCTGTATAATCAGTGATTATGGCTTTGGAGTTAAAATGAATCGTTTCCATTCCAGACTTTTCGATCCAAAATTAATCAATAAGCCAACTTCTAGCTTGTAAGCTTTTAGGTAATTCAGGGTTTGAGCCCAATGGACTTCTTCCAGTTGTTTCAAAGCTTTTATTTCGATCAGGACTTTACCCGCAACCACAAAATCTGCCCGCCGAGTTCCAATAGGATCTTTTAAATCTTTGTAATAGATGTCCTGCTCAATTTCGCGATCAAATTCAAGTCCTGCTTTGAAAAGTTCATAAGCCAAAGCCCGTTGATAAATTACCTCCTGAAATCCATTTCCCAGAAATTTGTGAACTTCCATGGAGCAACCGATTATACTTCGGGTAATGCTCTGATATTTATACTCTTCAACTTCCATAAATAGTGAAATTTAATCTGCGAAATCAATTAATCTGCCTAATCTGTGATTCAGACAATTTACAACTCTTTTATCCTGATATTCCTGAATTTCAGTTCCGAGCCATGTCCAAGAAATCCAATGTAGCCTTTGTTGCGCAGCAATCCGGGGTGAACCTTGTGATCGGCAGTCCCGTTCCTGCTGGCTTCTTTCATATTTCCTTCCAGTATGACTGTTCCGTTCAGCGTAATTTTGATGTCGTCACCTTTCACAATCACTTCCTGGTAATTCCATTCTCCAACCGGTTTCAGGAAACCCTTTTTGGCGGGAATTATTCCGTAAACCGAGCCGTGGAACTGATAAGGCTGCAAATCTTTGTAAATATCGGCGGTATTGTCCAATATTTGGAGTTCTTTACCAGCATAAGCTGCATCGCCTTCAAGCGGTGCATGAATTCCAAGTCCGTTATTGGCGCCCGGAGTCAACTGAAATTCGAAGCGGAAAATGAAGTCAGAATATTCTTTTTCGGTAAACAAGTTGCCATGCGCGCCTTCTTTGGGATTAACGACCAGCATTCCGTCCTGAGCAAGGTAATCAACCTTATTACCAATCCAGTTATCGAGATTTTTCCCATTGAACAGTAACCTGAAACCATCTTTTTCTTCTTCAGGACTGAGAAAAGCCTGATCAGGATTCAATTCCTTCACGTAAATATTTCTGAAAGCCAGATCAGTTCCATGGGCCTGCAATTCAATAGCTTCGCGGGCGAAAATCGGAATCGAGCGGTCCCAGTAGTTTTCCATCACCACATGGTCAACCACCAAAATACCATTCAGGAAAACAGTTACACGGTCGCCAACCATATAAATCCGGAAAGTATTCCAGTCGCCAATGGCATTGTCGGCGAGGACCAATGGTTTGGATGGATTTATCTTGTTGTTGTACAAACCTCCTGAACCAACCTGCGCGCCCACATCAACGCGTGAAGTATCCCAGATTTGTACCTGGGGTGAACCGCGAAGATAAATGCCACTGTCGCCATGTTTACTTATTTTCCAGTCAACCAGCATCTCGAAATCGCCGTATATTTTTTGTGTGCAAAGGTTGTCTCCTTCGCCGTTAAACACAATACTACCTTCCTTTACCGACCAGTTATTCAGCATTTTAATATTGGCTTCAACCTGCGCTTTTGCCAGTTCGTCCGGTTTCATTTTTGCACGGGCAACCGGATTTTTCACCAATCCATGCCAGCCACTCAGATCCTTTCCGTTGAAGATGCTGACAAAACCTTTTTCTTTCGGTATTTTTTCGAGGTATTGCCGCACATCAATCACATCGTACTGAAAATCAGGTCCTGACATTTTACTCATCACTTTGGTAAGGACTTCTGATACAAATTCGCCTGTCATTCCATTCTTTTTCCCCGACGAAGGCAAAGCAAGATATTTAGACACTTCGGCAGCAGTCGCTCCAAGTTCCGGATCATCCAGGTAAGCTGAAACGAATACCAGCGACAAAAAGGTTTTCACATTTCCGGCAGCCTGAATAACAGCTCTTTTTTCCATATTACCGGAACATTCCGGCATAAGTTTTTCTATCATCAGAAGCTTTTGATCGTCGGGAAGGCTGGAACCAAGTGTATTCCGAAGGTAGGCTTTCAATGCTTCAGCCCTCACTGACTTCATTTCCGGATTAGTGAAAACTGCCAATAAATGGGGTGCAGCGCTGGCATCGTTCCAGTTCGAAAGTGAAACAAAAGCAGCTTCTCTTTCATCCTGACTACCGTTTTTCAATATGCCAACTACCGTTTTCAATGCCTTTGGATCATTCAACGAGGCTAAAACCGGGATGAGTTTGTCGGTCATGCTTCCACTTTCAATTTCCTTCAATACCAGGTTGGCATCTGGTTTTGTTGTTCCGGAATAAATGGCAATCAGCGCATCCTGAAGATTTGCCTGTGATTTCTTATCGCTGATTTGTTTAAGTAAAACGATTAATTCAGCAGCATTTTCGGATTTCGAAACCATTTCGAGTGCAGAAAAAGCAGCAGCGCTGATTTCGGAATTGGCAGATAAACACAGATTTTTGATCAGCGGATAAGCTTCAGTGGCACGTCGGGCACTCAAAACATTAATCAGTACTATTTTGCCTGCGTCGTTCATTCCATCCAGTTGGGCAATAAGCAAACCGCATTCTTTTAACGAAGTTGTGATTTTCAGCGCCGATTCAATTTCGGAAATTTCATTAGCGCTCTGAGCTTTACTTAGCTGATCAATCAAAACCGGAACCGCCTTGGTTTTTTGGTTCAGTGCCAAAGCGTGGATTGCTTCCAGCCGGACCACTTCTTCCTTCGAAGTTAAAGTAGGTAAAATAGCTTTTTGAAGCACTTCCAGCTCTGACCGTTTAGCCAGAAAATGCAGGATTTCTGCTTTTGTTTCAGCAGGAACTTTTTTCATTATTGCAATCCAGGCACCAATGTTTCCCCTGTTCAACTGGGCTGAAGCATTAATCAACACAGTATTCCGGTAAACTTTATCAGGGTTTTTAATTTCTTTCAGGAAGAGTTTATTCGTTCCAAATCCAGGCACTGACAAAGCCTCTGAGCGATAAATCAGTTGATTTTCCCGGGTGCAGTTTTTTAGTATCACAGCACAAAGCTGATTACTCAGGCTGGTTTCGCCCTGTTCGGACAATCGTTTGGCGTAGGTTAGGTAGGAATCCATTGTTTCAGCATCATTGGGCTGATAACCTGCAGCTTTTGCCGCAGCCTCAAAAGTGGACAACGAAGCTTTTCCTCCGATATTGGCCAATGCAGCAAACGTGTGCATCAACAATTCGTCTTTGGCTGTTTTGGTCAAATCTATCAGGTAATTTTCGGCGGGCAGGTATTTCAGTTGACCGAGTGTTTTTACCATAGCCAATTGCTGAAGGTCTTTTTTATCCGCCACCATTTTCAGGATTACAGCGCCAGCCTCCAGGGTGCCAATGCTTTCCATAGCGGCCAAAACAGGTCCGTACAAATCGGCAGAATTCAGGTATTTTCCAAGCATCACAACCGATACAGAACTTCCGCAATATTGCAGTCTGCGGATAAAAAACGCTTTTACTTCTTTGTCTGATGCTTTTTCGATGGCGGCCAGAAAGGCGCTTTCAACCAGTTTTCGATCAGCTTCATGGTTTTTTGAACCAGCGAATTGAGCCAGACTTTCTAATGCCATTCGGGCTTGGGTGTCGTCGCCGGTTCCGGGGGGAACAATCATGTCGCAGAATTTAGCAATCCCGGGAGCGCCTGTTTCTAGAATCTGTAACATCAGTTTGGCGGTATGATCTCCGTTTTGTGCCGGGAATTGTGCCAGCGCATCGGCCACTTTCGTTTCCAACCGACGGTTATCCTGTGCAAAAGCCGGAACCATCAGGAAAAGGGCCAATAAAACGGTCAATATTTTTGTTGAAATTTTTGTCATGTGGTTTGTTTTTAAATTCTCATTGTTGAACTTTTTTGCCATTCCGTCCGAAAATATATTTCATCTCTGAAGAACATTTGCGACTGGACGGACTTTGTTTTATTTTATCATTTTTCCGTTGGCTAAAGCCGAACGGCAAAGGATAAGTTCATTAATTAGCCGATTTCCGAAACACGGAACCCGCATCCCGCATCCCGTAACTCTTATATCCTCCATTCCCCCCTCATTGGCTGATCAATCAGCTTATTAGCTTCATCGTCGTTGATGAAGGTTTGTGAAACCGGATCAAATTCGAGGGTGTGGCCGAGTCGCAGTGCAATAACTCCCATGTTGACAATGGTTGCTGAACGATAGCCATTCATTTCGTTCAGGGCAAATTTCCGGCGGGTTTTGACCGATTCGCTGAATATTCCGATTTGTGGTTCAGGGTCGGGCAGGGTGTCGATGAGTGACTTCAGGTTTGGAATATCTGACTTGAAACCTCTGAATACTTTACCGTGCGGACCTTCGATATAGGCAGCATTCTGATCTTTATTTTCACCATCGAGAATAATCTGGCAGCCGTCGGCATACGTGTAAGTTATTTTCCGCCAGGTTCCGATCGCATCGTAATCCTGCTGTGGTGCGTCAACTTCAACTTTTACAGGGCTGGTATCGTCTTTCCCTAAAAAATACTGAACCGGATCGATGTAGTGCTGACCCATGTCGCCCAATCCGCCGCCATCGTAATCCCAGTATCCCCGGAAGGTCTGGTGAACGCGGTGCGGATGGTAGGGTTTATCGGGAGCCGGCCCGAGCCACATGTTGTAATCCAGTTCAGCAGGAACAGATTCCGGAATCAGATTGGTTTTGCCCACCCAGTAGAATTTCCAGTCGAAACCGGTTACGCCGCTGATGGTCACTTTTAAGGGCCAACCCAACACTCCGCTGTCAACCACTTTTTTCAAAGGTTTTACCGGAGTTCCCAATCCGTAGAAATTGTCTTTAAACCGGAACCAGGTGTTCAGGCGGAACATTTTGCCGGTGGCATTGATGGCTTCAACCACCCTTTTTCCTTCGCCGATGGTTCGGGTCATGGGTTTTTCGCACCACACATCTTTTCCGGCCTGTGCTGCCATTACCGACATAATTCCATGCCAGTGAGGCGGCGTGGCAATGTGCACAATATCAATTTCAGGGCGAAGAAGCAATTCCCGGAAATCGGAATAGCCTTTTACATCAGGTCCAACTTTTTTGAGCGTGCTGTTCAGGTGGTTTTTGTCCACATCGCAGATGGCAAGCAGTTTTGTACCTTCGTACACGATGTGACCCTGACCCATTCCACCTACTCCGATAATGGCTTTGGTAAGTTGATCACTTGGAGCAAGAAATCCATTTCCGCCCAAAACATGCCGGGGGATAATGGTAATTCCGGCTGCTGCAATCAGCGACTTTTTCAGGAAATCGCGGCGGTTGTTCATTTTTTCAGTCATATGATTTGGTTTAGTAAACTGTATATTTTGAGATGTTGAATTTACTGCAAATTAAGTTTCTTCAGTAAAAATGGAGCAATAATTATTGAGTAAATGTACATTGGAATTTATACGCTATATACCACGAAAAATCTCTAATTTTGGTATTTGCCTGAGAAACGGATCGAAAGCGTAATTATACTTATTCAGCCAGTTTCCTAAACTCCGGTAACCAAAAACAAATCTAAACCCAACATGAAGTACATTGTTCAACTAACCATTTTTTTTGTCCTTTTTCTTGCCAATCCTTGTCCTGTTTTTTCTCAGGAAGAAATCAGAACCAGTATTCCCAAATTTTTCATTGATTGCGAAGACTGCGATTTTACGTTTGTCAGGCAGGAATTACCTTTTATTTCTTTTGTTCGTGATCCGAAACTGGCCGATGTTCATCTTTTGGTTTCTAATTCGCATACCGGAAGTGGTGGTACCAAGTACTTCCTGAATTTTATCGGGCTCGAAAAATTCATTGGACAGGATTACCAATTCGAATTTATTGCCAATCAATCAGATACTGAAGACGACATCCGGAAAGGATTATTAAACTTTATAAAAGCAGGAATTCTTCCGTATTACTCGAAAACCGGCTTCCTGAATGATCTTGAAATTGACATCAAAGAAAAATCGGAAAAATCTGCTACCCAATTGCTGGATGATCCGTGGAAAAAATGGGTCTTTCAGATTGAGTCGGGAGGCGAATTTCAGAAGGAAGAAAGTCAGAATGAATACTCGCTTCGAACAGAAATCAGAAGCGATAAAATTACAGACGCCTGGAAAACAAGAATGGAAGCCAGTTACGAGATCCAACGTGAAAATTTTTTTGACGGTGGCGAACGGATTACCAACAAACAGGATGAGAAACAAATTCAGGCCAATTTCATTAAAAGTTTAAGTTCAAGATGGTCGTTGGGAACATTTGCCGAATATTCCTCCAATACTTACCTGAACATTTCAAATTCTTTTAGTTTTGATGCCGCTGTCGAATACAATTTCTACCCCTGGGCCGAAAGTAACAGGCGGGTTCTGTCGTTGGCCTATGCCGCCGGACTTCAATCGTTCAACTACAAGGAAGAAACTATCTACAGTAAATTGGATGAATCCCTGGCTTTTGAAGCAGCCAGAATTAGGCTCGAACTCGTACAACCCTGGGGAACCGTTGAAACAAGCCTGGAAGGACGTCATTTCTTTAACGATTTATCGAAATACCGCTTAACCCTTGATTCTGAGTTTTCAGTTCGCCTCACTAAACAACTTTCAGTTTACAGCGAAATACAATCTGAAATAATTCACGATCAGTTGTACCTGCCCAAAGGTGATTCGTCGGTTGAAGATTTATTGCTCAAAAGGCGCAAACTGGCAACCACCTACGAAATCAGTGGCGAAATGGGTATCCGTTTTACTTTCGGATCGGCTTTTAACAATGTGGTTAACGAACGTTTTTGATTTTGGATCAAAGTCAGTTTTCATTCATAGTTTTCAGCATTCAGTAAAAAATTATCTGATTGGAATTCTTTATATTTGTAAAAAACAAAAGCAATGAGAGCGATCGAATTTAAATCAAAACTAAGCCATAATCGGATTATCATTCCGAAAAGGCTACATGAAAAGCTCAAAATATTAGATGAGAAAAATATTCGGGTAATGATTTTACCTGATGAAATGGAAATTGACGATGATGTTGTTTTAACCCAAATAACAATCGAACAATTCCTTAATGGATATGCCGATTCCGATTCAATTTACGATAACTACTAAATATGGATCAATTGAAATTTGGGCAAGTCGTATTATTGCGATTCCCATTTACTGATGGAATATCTTTTAAAAGAAGACCTGCGTTAATTATTCATGAAAGTGATGACGGAGATGTGATTGTTTGTAGAATCACAAGTAAAATTTATCAATCTGATTTTGATATTGAAATCAACAATTTGGAAAAATCCGGATTAAAACTTCCTTCTGTAATTTGGGTTCATAAAATTGCTACTCTCGAAAAAAAATTAGTCGAATTAAAGATTGGACAAATTGGAGCCGGACTCAAGGGAAGAGTCCGGAACGCTATTAAATCTCTGGCAGATTAAGTTTTCCCGTTTTGCATCATTAAATTTTGCACCAAAACCTCTCTTCCTCATGCAATACCAATCCAACCCCCAACTCGAACTTGCTTTTAATTTTCTGCAATATATTTTTCAGACCGTAAAAGCCTAATAACAAACTATAGCGAGTAATTTTTATGTCTAAAATTCTTTATATTTATTAAGAAGCAAAACCAATCCTAAAGAAATTGCCATGAAAAAGGAACTAATTCAAGAGCTACTTCTAAGATTTGAGAATGCCTGTTATGATTTTAATGGAGTTGAATGTTGGAGTGCCAGGGAATTGCAGGAAGTATTTGGATATTCTCAATGGCGCAATTTTCTGAATGCCATTGAAAAAGCCAAAAAATCTTGTGAAAATGCAGGAGAGAATATTGCAGAACGTTTTGCTGACGTCAGCAAAACGATCCCAATGCCTAAAGGCGCTGAAAAACACATAGATGACATTGCCCTTAGTCGTTATGCTTGCTATTTAATCGCACAAAATGGCGATCCGTCGAAACCTGAGATTGCATTTGCCCAAAACTATTTTGCAGTACAAACGCGCAGGGCAGAAATCATTGAGCAAAGGCTCTTGGAATTTGAACGGGTAAAAGCCCGGGAAAAACTGAGCCAAACGGAGAAACAACTTTCAGGAATTTTATTCGAACGTGGCGTTGACAATCAGGGATTTGCAATCATCCGATCAAAAGGAGATCAAGCCTTGTTTCGATTATCTACTCAACAGTTAAAAAAGAAAATGGGCGTGCCTGATAACAGACCGGTTGCCGATTTTCTTCCAACAATCAGCATAAAAGCCAAAGATCTTGCAGCTGAAATGACCGGACTAAATGTTCAAACAAAAGACTTAAAAGGACAACCTCCAATTGAAAAGGAACATGTGGAAAATAGTTCGGCGGTCAGAAAGATGCTCGTTGAAAGAGGTATTCATCCCGAAAATTTACCGCCATCAGAAGATGTGAAAAAGGTTCAACGGAAATTAGAAAGCGACAATAAGAAAGTTTTAAACGAAGCCAAAAAGAAAAACAATTAATCTCCATCCAATCCGCTATGCAATACCAATCCAACCCCCAACTCGAACTGGCGTTCAACTTTCTTCAATACACTAATCAAAATATTTTCCTGACCGGGAAAGCCGGAACGGGCAAAACCACTTTTCTGAAGAACCTGAAAAAACAATCACCCAAACGGATGGTGGTAGTTGCCCCAACCGGTGTGGCGGCCATCAATGCTGGCGGGGTTACCATTCATTCATTTTTCCAGATTTCATTTGGGCCGCAAATCCCTCAAAATCCGGATCAACCTCGCCCGGAACCTGTGTTGGCTGCCGGAATCAAACGTTTCAGCCGCGAAAAAATTAACATCATGCGAAGCCTCGATTTGTTGGTGATCGACGAAATCTCAATGGTCAGGGCAGATTTACTGGATGAAATTGATTCCGTGCTCCGCCGCTACAAAAACCGCTACAAACCTTTTGGTGGTGTGCAATTGCTCATGATTGGCGACCTGCAGCAACTGGCGCCGGTGGTGAAGGACGAAGACTGGACTATCCTGAAAGCCTATTACGACACCTGCTTTTTCTTCAGCAGCCATGCCCTGAAACGCTCTAAATTTATCGGCATCGAACTAAACCATATTTTTCGCCAAAGCGATCAACATTTCATTGACCTGCTCAACAAAGTGCGCGAAAACCGGATGGATTCGGCTACCCTTCAGGAATTAAACCAACGATACATTCCGGGTTTCAATCCTGAAGAAAAAGAAGGTTACATCACCCTAACCACGCACAATTACCAGTCGCAGCAAATTAACGACTCGAAACTGGGCAAGCTGAAAACCAAATCGTATAAATTTACAGCCGAAGTGCAGGGCGAATTTCCTGAGTATTCGTACCCCACCGATCCGGAGTTGGAATTAAAAGTTGGCGCACAGGTCATGTTCGTGAAAAATGATTTATCGGCTGAAAAACGTTTCTACAACGGCAAAATCGGCAAAATCATCAATATCATTGACGATGAAATTGAAGTTCGCTGTCCCGATGACAGCGAATCAATTGATGTAGAAAAAGTGGAATGGCAAAATGCAAAATATTCGCTGAACGAAACCACACAGGAAATTCAGGAGGATGTGATCGGCACCTTCACCCAGTTTCCACTCAAACTGGCCTGGGCGATCACGATTCATAAAAGTCAGGGGCTGACGTTCGAAAAGGCCATCATCGATGCCCGGGCTTCGTTTGCTCATGGTCAGGTTTATGTGGCTTTGAGCCGCTGCAAAACACTTGAAGGACTGGTACTGAGCTCGCCCATCGCCGATTTCAGCGTAAAAAACGACACCACTGTTATTCAATTTACCGACGATGTTGAGCGCAATCAGCCCGGACAAGCAGAACTGGAGCAATCGCGCAAAGAATACGTGCAGCAATTGCTGGCCGAACTCTTCGATTTTATGCCCATGCAGCGTCAGGTTCATTATTTGCAGAAACTTTGGGAAGAACATTCAGCACATTTACTCGGTACGCTGAAAGCCCAACTTCAAGGTATGACCCAGCCGCTTCAAACCGAAATGATTGAGGTTGCGGATAAATTCGGGAATCAAATCAGGCAAATGATTTCAGCAGGAACAAATGCCGAAGAAAACGAGCAACTTCAGGGGCGGGTTAAAAAAGCTTCGGAATATTTCTCCGGAAAGCTTTTTTCCATTATTGAGCAGCCATTTTCATCGGCTACCTTTGATACCGACAACAAGGCCATTCGCAAAAGCTTTAACGAAGCCGCCGATAAACTACGGAAAGAAATTCAGACGAAAAAAGTGTGCCTCAATTTATGCAAAAACGGGTTCAACATCAAAACCTACCTCGAAACCAAGTCGAAGTCAGCCATCGAAATTCCTGAATCAAGCAAAAATGGACAGCCAACAGCCAGTACGTCGTCCTTTACCATGCATCCCGAATTTTACACCAAACTAAAGAAATGGCGCGACGGTAAAGCAAATATGCTGAATGTTGAAATCAGCCGTATCCTTCCGCAAAAAACATTGCTCGAAATTGTACAAATGCTGCCCGCTTCAAGGGCCGGACTGAAATCGGTAAAAGGAATGGGAGGTACAAGGCTGCAGCAGTTTGGCAAGGAAATAATTGAACAGGTAATTGCCTACCGTAAAGGAAAAGGCATGGATTTGCCGGTTGGCGCCGAAAAAGAAGCCGAAAAAGCCGGAATGGACACCAAACAAATCAGCTACGAATTGTTTAAAAATGGGCGGTCAATTTCTGAAATAGCGGTTGAAAGAAATTTCGCAGCTTCGACCATCGAAGGACATCTGGCACATTTTGTCGGGCTTGGCGAGCTGGAAATAAGCCGTTTTGTAGAACCCGCGAGGATTAAAACTATTGTAGCTTACATCGAAAAAAGCCGAACCAAACAGATCAATGAAATACGCTCTGCCATTGGCGAAAACTACAGCTATTCCGAAATCCGGTTTGTGATCAAATATCTGGAGGCAAAGCAATAATTAAAAAATCCATCCTTTTCTCTGATTTTTCGAAAAAGATTCTGAAATTAACCGTCTGATTTTGATTCGAACTAACCAATAACTTAACTGAGAGAATATGGAACTTCAGCAAAAACCATTTTACAACCGTTTATTTATTACCATCCTGCGCGTAGCCATTGGCTGGCACTTTCTGTACGAAGGAATTTCAAAAATCCTTCAGGGAAACTGGACTGCTTCCGGATTTTTAATGAATACTTCCGGATTTTTCTCAGGATTTTACCACTGGATTGCTGGTTCGCCTGCTCTTTTGCAGGTATCCGATATTCTGAATATGTACGGATTGTTACTTATTGGACTGGCTCTTTTCATCGGGATTTTCAGCCGGTACGCCGCACTGGCCGGAGCTTTGCTTCTCACCCTTTACTATTTTGCCTATCCGCCTTTTGGAAATCCAATGATGAATGCTGCGGAAGGACATTTATACATAGTTGACCGCTTGTTTATTGAAGCAGCAGCACTTTTGTTTCTCTTTTTTTATCGCGAAAAAGGATACAGTATCGACACACTGATCCAACTATCGCAAAGTCGAAAAAAATCAATCATTCCTGAATCGGAGAGCAGTTCGTCGCGCCGCGAAGCCCTGAAAAACCTCGCGACTTTGCCGGTTTTGGGAGCAATGGGAT
The DNA here is from genome assembly GCA_013824715.1 of Odoribacter sp. Classification (GTDB taxonomy): domain Bacteria; phylum Bacteroidota; class Bacteroidia; order Bacteroidales; family Prolixibacteraceae; genus Aquipluma. The sequence continues at coordinate 69,594 of PNOH01000019.1, forward strand.
GGGGTGCTGTCAGTAATTTCAAAACATACGGTGTTGATGTGATGTCAGGGGCAACTATTCAGGTAAAGCAATTGGCGCTGAGCGAACTGAAAGGGGTATTGCCCAGGGGGAAAATTGGGAAACATGAAATAAGCCGGTTAATTGCCGGAGGAAACCTGATTGGAGGATGGTCGCATGCCCGTGACCTGATCTATACCGACACGCTTTTCAAGGCATATAATACCGAACAAAAAGTTTACGAAACACTGATGCTGGCCGAACAAGCAGGAATCAATACCATTAACATTGGCTTCCCCTCGAACCCACTTCTGGCCAAATACAAAAAGATGACCGGAAGCAAAATCAAGGTAATCACACAGGTTCATCCTCATCTGGATAATAGCAAACTCTCACAGGTGGGACCAAATACGGATAAGAAGCTATATTTTGAGTTCATTGACAAAGCCATCGATTTTGGAGTGGACATTATTCAGGTTCAGGGAAACTGGTGCGACTGGCTGGTGCGCGACAATAGGATAGAAGTAATTGGTGAAATGATTGCACACATCCGCCAGCAAGGATATACCGCAGGCCTGGGCGCACATTCTGTTGAATCGCTGATTGCCTGTGCCGATCAGGGAATTATTCCGGATTATTACATGAAAACCATGCACCACGACCAGTACTGGTCGGCCCATCCGCGCGAAAACCGTGTTACGTTCGAAGTTGACGGGACAAATTATCTTGATCACAACAAGTTCCACAACAATATTTTCTGCCTCTTCCCTGAACGTACGGTAGAATTTGTGAGTAAATGTAAAGTTCCTGTAATGGGCTTTAAAGTTCTGGCCGCAGGTGCGATCGAACCAAAGGATGGATTTCAATGGGCCTACGACAACGGCGCCGATTTTATCTGCGTAGGGATGTTCGACTTTCAGGTTGTAAACAATGTAAACATTGCCATGGATTGTTTAAAAAAGACGAACCGGACACGGGAGTGGTATGGGTAATTTGATTCTCAAAAATTAAAATAATTGCCGTAAATTTAAAAATATATTTTAAATTTACGGCAATTATTGCATAACATGTATATTAAAAGAACAATAGGACAGAAATTGATGATGCTTTTAGAGCATTTTCCTGCTGTGGCCATACTCGGTCCAAGGCAAGCAGGTAAAACAACTTTGGTTAAAGAAATCAGAAAACAATTGAATAAGGAAAGTATTTACCTTGATCTTGAAAACCCTGCTGATTCGGGTGCTCTTGACCATCCTGTCGAATTTTTAAATGCGCTAACGGATAAAACAGTAATTATTGACGAAATTCAAAGAAGACCTGAACTTTTCCCAATTCTACGTTCAGTTATTGACAGCAACCGGGTAAATGCGCGGTTTATTTTACTCGGATCAGCAAGTCCTGAATTGTTATTTTTAAGCAATGAAACCCTTGCCGGACGAATCGTCTATCTTGAGTTGACGCCATTTGAACACACTGAAATACAGCAATTAAGCGATTTCAGAAACCATTGGTTAAAAGGCGGATTTCCTGACCCGTTTTTAATGGATGATCAGCACATTCGCAAGGAGTGGTTTAAATCTTTTATTTCGGCTTACATTGAGCGTGATTTGCGGTTATTGGGATTAAGCGCTTCTCCTGCCAACCTGCAACGGTTATTGCAAATGATTTCGGCCACTCAGGGAGGAATGCTTAACAGCAGCAGTTTGAGCAATTCACTTGGAATATCTTCACCGTCTGTAAGCAATGCCATTTCCTTTTTCGAGCGGTCTTTTATAGTCAGGCTTCTGCAACCGTGGCATTCAAATATCGGCAAAAGAACGGTGAAGTCGCCAAAAATTTATATCCGGGATTCCGGAATTGTCAATTACCTCCTGAATATTTCAGATTATGAAAATTTGCTTCGACATCCATTACTTGGTAACCTATGGGAAGGTTATGTGATTGAAGACATCATCAATACCTTAGGCGACGAATACAATTATTTCTTTTACCGAACGGCAGATGGAACTGAATGCGATCTTCTGATTTTCAGGGGCGAAGATTGTTTGGCTGTCATTGATGCCAAATTCACACCAAATCCGCAACGCACCAAATCAATGACAATTACTATTCAGGACTTAAATCCCAATAAATCATTTTTCGTTGTGCCAGAGTGTCCAAGTCCATACAAAATAACTGACAATCTGATTGTTGCTACGCCATGGCAACTAACTGAAATTATACGATCAATTTAAATCAATCCTAAATCATTTGGTTTATTTCGAATTTAAACTTTTAAAACCTTTTATTTATGAAGAAGCAAAATTTTATTCCGGTTATTCTTGGCCTACTTTCCATACTGGTTTATTCATGTCAATCAGGATATTATTCCAAAGCCGATTATTTTAAGGTTCCAAAGATTGATGCCCATGTTCATATTTCGACAACCGATGCTTCCATTCAGAACCATTCGCTGGAAGAGAATATCAAACTGATCACCATCAATGTTAACTCTAGCAGGGATGTGAATGAGCAAAGAGACACGGCCGTCGTCCTGATCAGGAAATTCCCGAAAACCGTTTTTTACCTTGCCACTTTCGAATTCGATACAGCAAAATGGAACGGCGCTGACTGGGAACAGCAAACCATTGCAGAGCTCGAAAACAACATTTCGGGTGGCGCAGTCGGTGTGAAATTCTGGAAAAACATTGGCATGACCGAACGCGATCGGGCAGGAAATTTCATCATGGTGAGCAATAAGCGGTTCGATCCGGTAATTACGTTCCTTGAGGAGAAGGGGTTGCCCCTGACCGGGCATTTGGGAGAACCCAAAAACTGCTGGATGCCGGTTGATTCGATGACTGTGAACAATGACAGGAGCTATTTTAAAGATCATCCCGAATACCACATGTTCCTGCATCCCGAATATCCCAGTTATCAGGACCAGATGGATGCCCGCGACAGTATGCTGACCAAACATCCGAACCTGAAATTTATTGGCTGCCATTTAGGAAGCCTCGAATGGGATGTGGATGTGCTGGCCAAAACCCTCGACCGGTTTCCGAATATGGCTGTTGATCTGGCAGCTAGAATTTGCCACCTGCAATACCAAAGCGCTAAAAACAAGGGTAAAGTCCGCGATTTCCTGATTAAATACCAGGACCGGATTTTGTATGGAACCGATATTGGATATTCAGGAAACAGGACTGACAGCAGCTTTTATGCTGGTATCCGGGCAACCCGGATCAAAGACTGGAATTACTTTACCGGCGAAATGGAACTTCAATCACGTGATGTAAACTCGCCCTTTACCGGCCTGCATCTTCCAAAACAGGTCGTGGATAAGATTTTTTACCTGAATGCGGTGAAGTGGTATAAATTGGAAGATTTGTAAAATACCGCAAGTTCAGGTCTTGACACAAAAACCATATTATAGCTGTGATGGCCAAAGAAACTGATATACCTTTACCCGTTCGGTTTAATCCTTTCAAGCACCACCGGAATTACATTCTAAGTGTTCTCGAAAGTTCCACTCCGGAAATGATCATTAACCTGCTTGATCAGGTATGCAACAATTATATAGATATCTACACCGGTGCGATGACACCCGAAGCCATCAGCGAAGCTGTGATTGAAATCTTAAAATCGAATCAGGTTTTTCGGGAAGATGATTTCAGTCCTTGGGTCGATTCAAAAAACGGATACCGGCAAATCAAACTGGCGGATCGTTCTGTTTGGGTAGTACGTAAAAGCAATGAAGTTGAGCGTTATATCCACCTGCATCCTGCAAGGGAAGGACCATTCACTATCCGTTTCAAAGGTTCGACCTTGAAAACCGCATACATTTTAAAGACCAATTTTACAAGTCTTCAGGAATCACTTTCACTGGGAAAAGTTAACCGGGCGAGGATGCAAATAAGCCTTTCCCCAGTAAAAAAACTGGAACGAGGCAAAGGCATCTTAAACTGTTACGAGAAGTTTTTTTCTCAGGAATGAAAAATGTTGGCTTTGCAAGATGAACCTGTGATTATAGACATTCCGTACAAAAGCCGGGGCCTCATTCCTGAAATACACTTCCCGGCCAAAAAGGATTCAATTATCTGAAGTAAATAGCTATGAACCAGGTCTGTTTTCGCTTTTATGAAGAGTTAAACAATTTCCTGCCCAAAGAATTGCACAAGGTTTGGTTTGAATGTCGTTGTGAAATTGGAACTTCGGTCGGCGAAAAAATTCAATCGTTAGGAATTCCTTTGGAAAACATCGACTTAATCCTGGTCAACCAGCAATCAAAAAGATTTGACTATATACTGCAAGATGGTGACCGGATATCAGTGTACCCCGTATTTGAATTGTTTGATCTTTCAGGAATCAGTCAGCTAAGGGAAAAACCGCTCCGGAATCCGAGGTTTATTTGCGACGTTCATTTGGGGCGGCTATGTAAATACTTACGCATGCTTGGTTTGGATACACTGTATTCAAATCAATATAACCGGGAAGAAATGATCAGAATTTCACGACAGGAAAAACGTATTCTCCTTTCCCGAAGTTATCAACTGATCCGGCACAAGGAAGTTACACATGCCTATTGGATCAGGTCAGCAGAACCTTTGGAGCAGATCATTGACCTGATTCGTAAACTGGATTTATCCGGGTTGGCCGATCCTTTAATCCGATGCCTGAACTGTAATGACAGACTCTTGACGGTTGAGAAGCAGGAAATTCTCCATCGCCTGCAAGCCCTGACAGCAAAGTACTACACCGAATTTTTCAAATGTGCCGCCTGTGATCAAATCTACTGGAAAGGGTCACATTTTGAAAATATGCTTGAATTTATCTATCGTCACCTGCAGAAAGATTTGCCGATCAAACCGCTTACCCATGAAACTGATCCCGATAATAGTTGAATGCCACTCCGGCTACAAAGCCGATGAATATCCAGTATGTTTTTATTGGGCGAATATCCGGTTTGAAATCAAGGAAATAGCTGATCGCTGGTATCAAACCCAGATAACGCCCGACGGACCAGTTGCCAATTATTTTAAAGTTCGCGCCGCCGGTAATGCAGAATACATCATCAAGCATGAACTGAAAAATGACCTGTGGTTTTTAGTCTCACCAGTTGAGCCGATCATCCGGTTTTCATCCAATTAATATAATACAAAGTACCAACAAATTATTCTTTAATTTTTTGATTGAAGAAGTAGCTGAATGATAAAATCAACGCTGAATCAAAGTTTAACGTTTTTGTGTGTGATGTAGAATAATTCGAAGTATTAATGGGTTTTTCTCTAGTATGCTGAAACTTCACAAGGAGGTTGATCTTGAATTTTGAAATTATTGAATACGACGCGCCGGTAGCTCCACATAAATAGAATTGGTCTCTCCGCTCAATCCGCTTATAATGTGCACCTCCTGGTGAAGTCTCACTAGTTGACATTTGGGACAACCCGAATCCAATACCACCTTCAATGAATGGGGTAACCTTGTTGTTGCCAAAATACTTTCTGGCAAAAACCCCATAAAGTTCTGTCCTGTAACTGTCTTTCGAATTGGATGAGTATGTCAAGGTATTCCTGCGATACCTAAAATCGAGTCCAACAACAAAATTTCTGAAAAGAAAGTAACCTAATCGTGGAGCCAGAGAGTAGTTCATTGTTTTATATGAGTCCCAGAATTTTTCTTCTCCTGTAAGGTAATACCTGGTAAAATAATCACTGGTTCCCAATGAAATTCCAAAGCCTTCGGTAAAAGGTTTTGAATCATAGTCCCAATCTCCTAACAGATTAATTCCCCCTTCCAGCATAAAAGTGCCTTTTTTGATCTGGGCCGATAAACATAAATGAGTGGAAATTAATAACGCTAGCAATAGTACCTGTTTCATGGCTGGTTATTTTATTTTCACTAAATTAAACATAAATTATTCTACAACAAGCCAAATGGAAAGAAACTTTTTCTGTCTGGATTTAATCTGACATCTTAATAATATTTATTTCCCCACTTTTGGCAACTCAAGCACCTGTCCCCGTTCCAGCAGTTTTTCTTTTAATGCTTTGTAAGGAATATCCTGAACGGCATGATCAATATCAATGGCTTTGTAGGCAGCAATGGCAGCCGACTGCCCGAGTATCATAAACACAGGCTCCATACGGATAGAGCCGAAAGCAATGTGACTCGACGACACACAAACCGGAACCAACAAGTTCTGGCATTCTTCACGCTTTGGAATGATTGAACCATACGAAATGGCATACGGTGCTTGAGGATGAACGCCCACATCGCCTTCGTTCTGCACATATCCTTCGGACGTAACATAGCGCTGTGCATTGTGCGAATCCATGGCATACGAACCCATTCCAACCGGGCTGGGAACCTCGCTTTTGGCCAGCACATCGTTTTCGGTCGAAACATAAACACCCAGCATGCGCCGTGATTCGCGGATGTACAACTGCCACGGCCAGTTTCCGTTATCCGTAAATTCGTCCTTCGCCAAGCCCCATGTTTGCATTTCTTCCTGAATTTTTTTCGGAACACGGGGATCATTCGCCACGAAATACAGCAATCCTTTTTGGTAATCTTCGTGCGCTTTAATAATCTCCTTCCGGCGTTCGTACGAAGCTTCAGGATAATCGTAATTCATGCCGATATAATCCATGCTGAAAGGACCGTGGTTGTTGGTGTCGGTTTTCCGGTTCGGAATCAGGTCGAATTTGCCAAACCATTCGCGCCATCCGGCATCAAACACACGGGCGAGCAATTCATAGTTTGCCGGATTATAATTCACAGGTTTCTGAAAAGGAACGCGATTATCCGGGTGGTTGCTCATGCACAAACGAAAACAGTAGGCCTGAATTTTATGGTCTCCGGTGCAGTTGGCAGCAATGGTGTCAGGAGAAATACCGTACAGCAAACCACTTTCAGGCTTTCCGGGTGTTTTGTACGGATCGATTTGATTTTTGAAAAAATGGCCATGATGCCGTGCATCGGCCTGAACGCCGTTCCAGGTTTCATTGTATTCCGAACAGGCTTCGCGGCCAACATGATACGACACACCGGCAGCAGCCATCAAATCGCCTTCATAAGTGGCATCAATAAACATTTTTCCTGAAAAAGTCTTTCCTGAAAGGGTTTTTATTGATTTGATTTTCGCGTTTTTCATGACTACTCCGGAAGATCGGTCGAGCCATTCGCCTCGCAAAACAGTAATCTTATTTTCAGCAATTAAGTCTTCAAAAACCTGTTCTGCCACATGTGGCTCGAAAATCCACATGGTTCGGTTTTCTCCGTCCATAGCCACCGTTCCCTGTCCTTTGTTGCCATATTCCGAGTGCTTTTGCCATTTCCATGAAGCCGAATCATTGTAGTGCAACCAAACCCTGTGGTAAAACTCGCGCGACAGTCCGCCAATGGTCGTTTTATTTCCGGTATCGGTATAACCCAATCCGCCCGAAGACAATCCACCCAAATGCGTATCGGGCGATACCACCAATACTGTTTTATCCGACCGGACCGCCTCAACAGCAGCCGTTACAGCAGCCGAAGTTCCGCCATAGATAATGATGTCGGCTGAATATTCGTTGGGATTGCCTTGTTTGTTTTGGCATCCGATGAAAAGAAATATAACGGCCACCAGTGAGCAAAAGCCAAAAGTTCGAATTGACCGAAAAAGTTTGTTCATGGTTATTGGTTTTTAGGTTTATAAATTAGTCATCCGATGAATTTATAATTGACTGATTAACAAACTAAAAACATGAATGTCTTTTGCAAAACATTCATCGGATGACTTTTCGGAGTGGCTTCAATATTTGAGTGTGAAAAATAGGCAAAAAAACCGATTATTGTCAGTCAAAAAACCTGATCTTCGCAATCTGATTTCAATGAAAAATGGCACAAAGCAAATTCAGAAAAATATTCTTCGGCTGGGCTGCCTTACCGATCTGGCTGGCGCTGGCGACTTTCGGCCTTACTGAATTATTTGCCCGGTTTCCGATGGTTACCGAAACCGTTTATTCACAGGTGCTCTATCCACCAGTTGCTTTCATTCTTTCATTCCTGAGCAAATGGTTTTCATTTTCGCTGGATGATGCTTTTTATGGACTTTTGGCTGTTTTTCTGGTTGGGCTATTGATTTTGACGATCTTCCGAAAAATAAAACCCGGCAAGTTCATTCTGATCGTTGTGCAAACGATGGCTGTTTGTTATGTGCTTTTTTATTGGTTCTGGGGTTTTAATTATTACCGGGCCGGCATTAATCAGCGGCTTCAGATTACCAAATCGAAGCCTGATACCGTTAAGTTTGTGCAGGTGTTCGAAAACCTGATTGCCCAAACAAATGCGTCGTATTGTAAGTTCGACAGCTTTTCAAAAGCCGAAATCACTGCCTTGGTCGAATCTTCCTATCAAAAACACGCTTCATTCCTGAAGATCAATTATCCACATGGAACACGGATTCCGAAACCCATCACACTCAGTTCATTTTTTGCCAAAGCTTCCATTGCCGGTTATTACGGGCCATTTTTCGGCGAAGTACACCTGAACGATAGCTTACTTTTGGTTGAATATCCGCAGGTATTGGCACACGAATTTGCCCATCAGTTTGGAATTACCAGCGAGGCCGAAGCAAACTTCTATGGATGGCTTGTTTGTTCCAGGAGCGATTCAAAACAGCTTCAATACAGCGCCAACATGAACATGTTAAACTATTTTTTATCGCAGTCGAAACACTTGCGCAGTTTCCCAAAACTTGTGAGTCAAATCAGCAAACCGGTGATCGGTGATATCCGGAAAGTTCAGAAACACTGGGCAAACATGCGGAATGAAAGAATTGACAAAGCTGCAGGAAAAGTGAACGATGTCTATCTGAAAACCAATAAAATCGAGAAAGGCATCGAAGATTATTTCGGGGTCGTTCAGTTTGTGATGGATTTTGAAACCGATTTGGTGGCGCAGAAGAGAGTGGGCAGTCACAGTTGGCAGTGATAAAAAATGGACATACTGAACACTGTGACTGAACACTGACCACTTTTTCCTACTTTTATCCTGATATCCAAAACATAGATCATGCAATTACATGCTATTCATGCAGGAAACTTCAGTTGCGATGGCGGCGCTCTTTTCGGTGTTATCCCGAAACCATTGTGGTCGAAAGCTTATCCGGCTGATGAAAATAACGTGACTAAATTAACCATGCGCTGCCTGCTGGTTGATCTGGGCGAACGTAAAATCCTGATCGAAGCCGGGGTTGGAAATCATTACCCGGAGAAAGTGCGCCAAAACAACGGGCACGAAGAAACTGATGCAATTGAAAAATCTTTGGTTGAAAAAGGTTATTCGGCTGAAGACATTACTGATGTGCTGTTTACCCATTTGCATTGGGACCACTGCAATGGCGCGGTACTCAGCGAAAACGGGCAATTGAAACTTCAGTTTCCGAATGCGACACACTGGTGCAGCAAACAGCAATGGGAACATTCCACAATTTCGAACATCCGTGAACGGGCTGCCTATTATCCTGAAATCCTGAATTTTCTGAAAACAGAAGGAAACATGCAGTTAGTTGAAGGAGATTGTGAACTTTTCCCCGGAATTTCTGTCCGAATGTTCGGCGGACATACGCCCGGACAGATGATTCCATTTATCAATTCAGGAGAAAGGACTTACGTTTATATGGCTGATCTGATTCCAACAGCAGCAAATATCCCGATTGTATGGCTGGCAGCCTACGATTTGTACCCTGTAACCGCGATGGAAGAAAAAGAAAATTTCCTGAAGGAAGTGGCAGAAAAGAATTACATACTGTTTTTCGAACATGATTTTTACACCGAATGTGCCACGGTTGAATGGACTGAAAAGGGTGCGAGGGTGAAGGAAAAGTTTAGATTTTAAGCTACTGACGGGGTGACTTTAATGGTCACCCCGTCAGTATATTTATATAGGAATTGCCTGATTACGACAACACTGACATTGCGGCTCCAATCAAATTGGCATTTTCAATGTGCGAAACCTGAACTTCGGTATCCAATCCGAGTTCTGAAATCAATTCTTTCAAGGTTGCATTAACGATATCAAGATATTTGGTATCATGGATTTTAACTTTGCTCCAGAACAAACTTCCTTCGGCCAATACCTGAACTTTTTTTACTGAAGGATATGCAGAATTAAGATTTATAACCAATCCTGCAAGTGAAGCAGCTACCAGTTTGGCAGAGCGCTCGTAAATCTGGAATGCGGTTTCGACATATTCCAACTTAAATTGTTCCGGATTGTTCATCATCTTACTCAAACCGGCCGCATCAAGGTTAACGTCCAATCCGTCGTTAGGGAAAACAGCGCGAAAGATACGACCCAGGTACATACCCGAAATGGCTTTTTCGAAGCGCTGGAATCCTTTATTATCCGAGTTGGCATCGACCTCTTCATCAATTAATGTAAGATGCGGAGGATTAAAATTACCTGATTCAAGATTGACAGGTGTTTCGCCTGACCAACCTTCCAAATCCTTAATTTTCGGGATATATTCTGAAGGGAAGAAAGTGGCCATATTGGTTCCTGTTCCAACGATCAAACCAATGTAGGCATCATATCCCGGATTCATTAAACCTGCAAACAAGCTGGTGATGGTGTCGTTTACAACTGCAATTTTTCCAAAACTGCCATTGGTATTTTTATTCAGGTATTTAATCAGAGGTTCACCAATCGGATTTCCGGCCATTCCGGCAATATTAACTCCCTTGGTCCAAACGATCAGTTCGGCATCGCCATTGAGGAGCGATTTGGCCGGATAAGAAAAACAATATCCGATAGGAGAATTTTTAGGAACCTTTAACTGATTAATGGTTACGGCCTGTGAATTATAAAGATCGTCTTCCGTAAATCCTTCCATTTTCATTTCGGTGATGTCTTTTTCGGCCATACCAGTGATTTTAGTTTCTTCGCCTACCGAAACCACTGCAGCACGAAAATTGGTGCCGCCCAAATCGAAAACGGTAGCTTCGCCACTGATGCCATCTTTTTTTGGATGAATGTAAGTTGGCAGGCACTTGATTTCTGTTAAGTCTTTCCGTAGTCCGGCCTCAATTTTTGTTTTCAAATCGTTTGCTATTTCAAGCAATTGTTTATTCGACAAGGCAAATGGATTGATCATGTTATTATTATTTGTTTATGTGGTTAATGGATAATTCCGGCTAAAAATAGAAAAATCCTCTCACATCAGCAAAAGGACTTTCGGGACTGATTATTTATTTGATTTCTTTTTCGAATATCCGTTTCCTTACCTAAAGAGATTTTTGCTCTGAAGGATATGGTCATTGGATTGCCATTCGTTGTCATTTGTAGTCATTTGAGCTACAATAAATGACAACGAATGACCATTTAATGACTTATTTTTTGAAATGAGGTAATATATCGGATACTCATTTCTTTTTACCTGCCAATCCTGAACGACATCTTCAGGAGAAAGACATTGTAAGGTTTGTTATCGAACAAACTGGTCATATCGTTCCTGAAATCAAAATTTCCGTTTGAAATGGAATGATTGCGGGTTTGAGACCATACCAGATAAATAGTAGAACCTGGCAAATACTCCCAACGGACAACCATGTTCGATAAAAACTCTTTCACATTGAAATCGGGCTGGCCGAAGCTGTATAATTTGTTTTGGACCTGATCCGAAATCTGGTACTGTTCTGCTGAAGCATTTAAGCTAATCTCATTCCCGGCGAAATTCCGAAACCGACCGGTGTAATCATCGGCCCTTCCATCAGTAATTTTCTTGAATTCAGTGTATTTTCCGCTCGAAAGAAAAGGTTGTCCCCAATACTGAATACTCAGATCGGGAGTAATGTTGTAGTTTACCCGTAGTGATGCACTCAGGGTTTTCTGGTTGATGCGGGCAAAAATGTACTCCGTTTTGCCTGAATATTCCTGTTGGGTTACATATTGCAGTTCGTCGTTATTGGTTGTGAAACTTGGCGACAGTGTTATTTTCAGGTTTTTGGATGGACGATAACCCAGGCTTACATTGTAGTTCAGCATTTCTTTTGAACCCTTTTCGTTACCCTTTAATGCCATAAACTCCACTTCTCCGGTCAGTTTTTTCTGTTCGTTCGATCCAAAGGCAAACCAGATATTCTTAGTTCCTGGCAATTTGATTGCAGGCCCACCCCTTAATTCAGTGGTCGAAAGTCCTTCACCATTGAAATTGCTCCCTAAATGAAAACTCCAATAGTTTTTAAAGGTTGTGTGCATATTCATGTTTCCTCCAGGCCCGGTCAGTTCCCCGGCAAAATTCCATTGAGTCCATTGGTTCAGGTTCAGGTTCAGATTACGGAAAATAGAGAAGGGTTCATAAATGCGGTAACCCACCCAAACCACTTCCAGAATATTATCTGCCTGACGCATGTAACCAACATCGTTTAGTTCTAATCCCGGCGATTTCCATGCTGTGGCTGCCATAAATTTAAGTTTTCCTCCGTTTTTGGCCAATGTAATTTTACCTCCTTGTCCCGACAAGCTGGTTCGGGTCGGATCAAACTCAATGTGTGTGGCATCGGGACGCTGAAAGCCGTGAATCCATGATTTTTGTGTATTACTGATCGCTTCAGCACTTCCTTCCACTCGACTGAAATAACTACTCAGATTAAACTCCCAGTCCTTGTTGTGCCATTTATGTACAAAATCGATTCCCCCGGTATAAGCCGATTTATGAAGATTATCAAGCTGTTTTTCTTCCAGATTACGATTTACAGAAGTCACCATTCCACCTAAAATGGTATTGCCATTGTCAAAATCTTTTTGGACACGTCCGATGGTATAATTCGTGAAAGGTTCGACCATTTCACTCCGCTGTTTCCCGTTCCGGATGTCAGCAAATTCTTCCGAAGTCAAACTTTCCATAATTCCCAGCGACCAGCCTGTTTTTGTTTTTCCGGTAATTTTGGCCGCTCCTAAAATGCTGGTAAACTCAGGGGCATCAATAAATTCCCCATCCTGAATTTCCGGGCTGTTATGTGGCCGGCGACCAATACGGCGCGAATAAAACAGGTTCTCGGCAGAGAAGCCGCCATCGCCAAACATCAGGGGAAAGCTCAGTATGTTTTTCCCTTCAATAAAAAAAGGTCTTTTTTCCTGAAAAAAAGTTTCGAACGACGTAAGGTTAACCTCTGATGGGTCTGCTTCAACCTGACCAAAATCGGGGTTAATGGTAAAATCGAGGGTCAGGTTATTGGTCAGACCGATTTTTCCATCAACTCCTCCATTGATCCGGTTCCTTTTCCCTAATTTTTTAAAAGGATTTTCCGGTTCCTTTTCATACCGGTCGGTACGGGCAACTACATAAGGAGTAATGTCGGCTATTTTTCTGGATTTAAGATTTTTAAGGCCTTTTAATTCGCCATACTGAGAAACAAATCCTGAAATTTTCTTTGAAGCTGGAGCCCACAAGCTAACTTCCTGCTTTCTAAAAAGCAACCGGCCCAACTGTAAACCCCAGGTTTGCTGCTCATTTCCTTCGAAACGAAGTTGTGTAAGCGGAATGCGCATTTCGGCATACCAGCCTTTGTCATCCTGGCTTGTTTTTACCAGCCAGATCGGGTCCCAGGTTTTGTCTTCCGTATTTCCGTCGTTGCTGATCATGAAATCATTCTTGATTCCGGCTGCATTAACCATAAACGAGAAAGCGGTTCGTTTATCGAAGTAAGAATCAAACTGAACCGCCAAAACATCCCCGTCAAATTCATCACGACGCGATAGTCGTTGTACAATACTGTCAGGATGGGTATCCCAGGCCTTGAATCCAACATAGATATGGTTTTCGTCGAGCAAGATGGCAAATTCTGTTTTTTGTCCGGGGGGTTTTCCTTCCGAAGGTTCATACTGGATAAAATCGTTCTGCCAGTTGGCTTTCAGCCAGGCAGGTTCATCGAGTTTGCCGTCAACGGAAATGTCAGTTTTGCTGCATTCCCCGGCGAAATATTCTTTTTTAGGTTGGGTTTGGGCAACCAGAAGCGTGGTAGTGAATAGATATACACCAAGCAAAAAGAGTCTTGTTTTCATGAACAGTGTTTAATACCCTAAAAGACTCCTGAAAATTGATTTCGTTACAATAATTTTGGATTTATTTGAAAATTGATTAAAAAAAGAAGATCGAAATAGGTGCAAGTGGTTTGTGAATTGGAAAACTACTTTTTTATGTATTAATATCTTACGAAACTTATTTTCTATATATTTCGTATCAAAATCAATTTCATCTTATAAAAAAAGGAGGTAAATTATGGAACAAAGTAAAGACACAAGATTATTAAACGCAGCACTAATAATCTATATCGTCATTGTCTTAGTTTACGGTATAATGTACTTATTGGTTCCTCAGGTACTGGTTGAGGCTCAAGGTGGAGAACCTGTAGCTTCAGGCTGGCTTCGATGGTCAGGAGGAGTGCTAATTGCCCTAGGTATAGGTTCAATAATGGTTTATCGCAATCCACTGAAGCAAGATGCTTTTGTAGTGACAATAATAGTGGGTTGCCTTTTGGCTGGGCTAGCGTTATTGTATGCATTACTTTTTGAATTGACTGGCAAAAAATGGTTTACAGCATTACCTATGATTGTCCTTTTGATTCTTACTTTCCTTTTATGGTTTGGCAGGCAGCAGGCAAAAGATATACTCTGCCAAAAAGAAAAGTAATTTTTAAAGGTTTATACTGGTTTTTAAAACTGTTTGCCAATTGGTTTTTAGTAATCCGTACTACGGAAAAGAATAAAAGTTGAAATGGCCATTTTAAAATGGGATTTGGGAAAACTGGTGATAATCACTTTAAACGTTCTATAATCCTTAATAGAGTTTTTTCTTTCAAGGGCTTCAATATTTTTCTTCCATACACGGTGTGATAGGAGTGAGAATTAAAAAAAACAACCGAATTTTCATGGAACTCTCTCTCATTTAAATTTACAATGCCGCATAAGTTCCATTCATGCCTTAATAAATCCATATATTCGAAATAACTATCATAGGTCAAATGCATTAAATCGGCATCACAAAGAATTCGTGATATTTTGTCAAAAGGTTGCTGAGGCACTTTGGTTGAAAGGATTACATTTTTAACCCTTTGGATCAGTTTTTTTTCGACCATTTTTGATTTCAGGAATTCGCCTGAAATAGTTGCACTTTCTGCTTCATGTCCTTTATAAGCATTTATATAGCCTACATCGTGAAACAGGGCACAAATTCTTAAAAAATTTAACTCGTCTTCAGACAATTGGCTGTATTTGCCAATTATCTCGGAATTCTTCAATACATCGAGGGTATGAAAAGTAGTATGAAAAAGGAAATTCTCTGAAAGATTTGAACCGATTAATGCGGTAACAAACAACTTTGCTTCCCCGACCAACAGATTATCAATTATTTTCAGGTGAGCCATCGCTTTTTATTTTCTGATAATTTTTGTGGTTTCACGAAGCCTATGCGACATTTTCTCGAGCATCCGGAATGCAAGGGATGGATCTTGCCTGATGGTTTTATATAAACTTATTTTATCCATGGTTAATATTTTTGCTTCGCCTTTTGCACGAACAGTACATGATCTGACATCTTTTTCGAACAAGCCCATTTCGCCAAAAAATTCGGTTTCTCCGAGTTCAGTAATAATCACTTCCGATTCTCCTGATTCGTCAATCACCTCGACAGTGCCTTCCTGAATTACATAAAAACAATCACCTATTTCTCCTTGCTTGATAATAATTTCGCCATCCTTATACAGGCGGCCAAGTGTGTTGGAATTCATTTTTTCTGTTTTATGGGTTTAAAAACTGATATTACTATATTCCATATCAAAGTAACCAATACCGTTGGATTTAGTGTTCGCAGCAAAATGCTTTGATAAGAGGCGCTCCCTGTAAAAGTATCCCATAAAACAGAACTCATTTTACGTTGGGACCCTTCTTTTGACTGTTCAAAAACGACCATTCGAAAAAGTCCTTTCTTAAGGAATTTTGATTTCTGAATGATTGTTGTGACGAGAAAGATCATTTTGCCAATAGCATTGTCGGCGTCAAGTTTTGAACAAACAGGCTGAAACGACTTTTTGAAATCCTCTTTGGCTATACCATCGAATATGACTGTAGTTGCTGCCGCTTTGCCTGTAATGTAAGCAGCCCCGATTCCATTTTTGTAAAGCTTTGATGAGGAAGAGTCTCCTATCAGAACAACCCGGTCGGAATAAGGATTTTCAGCATTTTTGATGTTGATTGACGGAAAGCACTGGCAGGAATTTATGTTTTTAGGTTCAACTCCTTCAGGAAAACAAGCACGGACTGTTTGAGAATTTACAAAACTGTCAACAATTTCCCGGTTGATTTCAGATCCTAGTAATACAAGTGTTACATAATTTCCTTTGGGAATTAATGCTCCGAATTTTATATTCGGAAGGTTCAGTAAAAACACATGCATCGAATTCCCGAAATGCTTATTGACGGCTTCAAATCCCAGATCGAATTCGCAGATATAAGTTTTGGTCGTAGTTGGAGGCTTAAACCCAGGTATAATTTTTTGAAACAGATTTAAAGTCTTTGGATTAAGCCCGACAGCTCCCACTACCAGGTCGTATTTCGTTTTCGAGTTACTGGTTACGATGGTTATACCATCCGGCTCATTTTCAATATCGGTAACTTTTTCATAATAAATTGTTGCTCCCTTTTTTTTACACAATTCCAGCAGGTAGGCATCAAAGCTTTTCAGGGAAGTATCGGTCGAACCAAGCGGTCCGGAACCACGAAACATGGATGCAATGCGTTGTTCATGAAAAGGAGTATCAATGACAGTAGTACCTTGTTCAAGGTGGAGCGTGTATGATTCGATCCCACGGCGGATTACATGCGAAGGAATTACAATGCCTTCGGCTGACAGCATCTGAACCAGCGATTCGGAAACGATTCCTCCGCAGTGATTACAACCTGTTGGCCCTTTTTTTTCGAAATTCTTTGCTTCATAAATATCAATTGAGATATCCAATCCCATTCTGTCGGCCAGGTCGTATGCGAAAATTGAGAAGAAACTCCCTGCAGGCCCTCCGCCAATTACGGCAATTTTAGATCCATTTTCAAGATTGATGTTTTTCACTTTTTGCTTAGGCTAATAGTTATTTGGCAAATTTACTGCTGAATGCCGTCT
>PNOH01000020.1 GCA_013824715.1 Odoribacter sp.
GGAACCGCCAAGTGCCGCCAGCCTTGCTTTTGCCAGGGCTACCAGCTCGGTTTGATCGGGATAGGTGTTGACCAGGCGCGTGAAATACTCACTGGCTTTTTGTTTGCCCATTTTTTCATTGACTAATCCTAAGCGATAGAGGGTTTTAGCGGCAACCGGGCGGTCATCAGGATATTTTTTCAGAATGTTCAGATAGAGTTCAACAGCCTTATCGAGGTTGCCCGATACTTCTTCCTCATAAATTGCTGCTGCAAGCGATACCGATGCCTTGTTGTCCTGGGCGGAAAGGAATCCTGTCAGGAGTACAAAGGCAGTAATTAAAATCAGATGTGTTTTCATGGTGTAATTTTTTTATCTAAAAGTACCATGCGCTTGTGTTAACCGTTTGAAGGTCGGGTTAAGTTTGGTCAGGATTGGGTGAAGATTCATCGGAATTGAATTTATATCCCACGCCACGTATTCCGGTAATCCAGTGCGATTGCCCGGGATCACCCTCAATCTTTTTCCGAAGGTTGGCAATATGGGTATCGACGGTTCTGGGGGTAACATAAACCTCCTCGCCCCAGATGCTGTTAAGAATGTCATCCCGTTTGAGTACATGTCCGGCATGTTGCATCAGAAGCTTCATCAGGGCAAATTCGATAGTAGTGAGCTGAACCGGTTCGTTGTTTTTCGTAAACAGGTATTTTAAAGGGTCCAGCTCAAATGGGCCAAGCCGTATGGTTGCCGCTGCATTTTGATGGTTCCTGATCTCCGACCGGCGCAACAGGGCCTTGACACGGGCATGGAGCTCGAACGGACTGAACGGCTTGGTCACATAATCGTCTGCTCCGAGTTCAAGCCCTAACACCTTATCGAATTGCTGGCTTTTGGCCGTCAGCATGATGATTGGGGTTCCGATATCGCGCCGCCGCAATTCCTTGCAGATATCCAGCCCGTTCAACCCCGGCAGCATCAGGTCGAGCAGGATGATGTCGAGGTCCAGGTCCATCGCCTTTTCAAGCCCTTCAGTCCCTGTGGCGGCAGAGTCAACCTGATAGCCCTCAAATTTAAAATCATCCTCCAGGGCCATTCGTATGGCTGGTGCATCTTCAATGATCAAGATCCTTTTCATAGTGCTCTGTTTTTATTGCTGTTTTAATGTTTTCAGTCCTCAGTCTTCAGTCCTCAGTCTTCAGTCTACAGTCCTCAGTCTACAGTCCTCAGTCTACTGCCAATTGCCCATTGTGGACTGTTGACTGCTGACTTTTTTATCCATTACCGACTATTTGTACTTTTCAGGATTTTGAATCATATGATTAAGTAATCGTCCGATCTCTTCAGAACGTTCATTGAAATCTTCAAATATTTCTTTCGTTATATATTCACAGGCATGTGCAAAGTCAAACCAAACTTGGGTTTCGCTATTTTCCATATCTGAATCAGACATCTTGCTTATGAAATGAGCTTCATACAAACGCTTACGATATCCTTCACCAATGTTTGAACAAACAGATCTTGAAGATCTTCTTATCTGAGAGGTTAAAGAATAAAGTTCATCCTTTGGAAACTTCTTGCTGATGTTATATATATCCATCGCAAGAGCAAATGCTTTCTTATATACAGCTAAGTTTCTAAATCCTGTTGCCATCGTGTTATAATTATTTGATTATTACTTGCTTTTACCGATTTTAAACAGTCCTCAGTCTCCAGTCCTCAGTCCACTACCGACTGCCAATTGCCGACTGTTGACTGCCAACTGTTGACTGCCTACTGCCGATTGTTGACTCCACTCAGTGGGATACTTACCATAAAAGTGCTTCCTTCACCGGGCTTGCTTTCCAGGGTCAGGCGCCCTTTGTGGGCCTCAATAATTTTTTTAACGATAGTCAAACCGATCCCGCTTCCCCTGATTCCCATCCGCTGAGGTTCGTCGCCACGATAAAACCGGTCGAATATTTTTTCCTGATCTTTACCGGAAATGCCTATTCCGTAATCCTTCACACAAAGCAGCAATTCATCATCTTTGGAAATCAAGCTGATGTCAATTTGCCTCGATGTTCCGGAAAATTTTATGGCATTGTCAACTAGGTTGTAAAAAACCTGGAGTAGGGCATTCTTGTCTGCCCGGATGACCGGTACCCGATCAGAGCGACTGTACCGGATATCAAAACCGGGTTCAGGAAGCCTTTCGCGGGTGGATTCGATAAACTTCAGGAGGAGTTCATTCAGGTCCAAATCGATAAAATCGTATTTCTTGCGATCATCGTCCATCCCCGAGAAATCCAGGATATTATCTATCAAATGACTGAGGCGTTCGCTTTCTTCCAGCATTGCTGAGTAATAGGCGGACTTGCGTTCTTCCGTCTGAACCCGATTGTGAGTCAGCATTTCAGTCATCATACGGATAGATGTGAGCGGACTTTTCAATTCGTGCGATACATTGGAAATGAATTCCGATTTCAGCTTATTCAGCCGGAGTTCCTCGTTCAGGGTATAGATTGTAAAAACAAAACCAAGAACCATCAGGAGTGCGATCAGCAAAAAAATATAGAAATATATACCGCTACCGGCTTTTAATAAGGTTGTTATGAATCCAGGTTGATTTTCACTAAGCAACAATTTATATTGCGGAAGATTATCCGGAAATGGGAAAGTAAGGTAGCCGGTTTCTTCCTGAATAACCCTGGGAAAAATTAGCCTTCCGTTATTATCTTCAATCTTTACGTTTACCGAAGAATTTGGATCGGGTTTTTGGATTAGTTTTTCGGATGAAGATTTCAAATAAGCAGGGAAATCAATGACCATACTGGCCCGCACGCCATTGCTTTTTTCCCATGATAAATAAACAGCGACGAGTTCATTTGAATAAATGGGGATACAAGATATTCCATCTTTGCCAAGGTTAATATGATTGTTGCCGTTCATTGCCATCAGATCAGGCCTATTGATCAGGCGGATCAGGTAATCAGTGCGGGCACGTTCAATATCAAGCTCTGCGAACAGGGAATCGATTACAGGATCTTTTTGGGGAATGATTTCTTTGGAAGATTGGTAAAACAAATCAAACTGGTTCTTATCGTATTCACAGGAAGGTTGTCGTAAGAGTTTCAGAAATTGCAGTGAATTGGCTCTCATTTCATCCTTTTCACCAAGTGACTGGTTGATCTTCATGATTTCCAGTCCAGCCATTAGTCCGACAGGTATCTGTCCGTTCAGCAAACATTCCAAATAATCTGTTCTAATTTGTTCGTACACTAATTTTGCTTTTTCGGGCTGGTTCATCTTCAGATACAACCGGGCAGAAGCCACCAATGCGAAAATTTTTTCAACGGGCTCATTCGATTTAAGTAACTTGTTTTGATAAAATCTGAGCGCTTCAGGAAACCTTTGCTCTCTAAATTCTAAACGAAGACCTTCATCATGGCCGGTTTGGCTTAATTGTTCGGGTTTACTGGCAAGCATTTCATCGGGCACATAAAGCAACTTATGCCTGATAAGTTTAATAAAACCCGTGGAATCTTTGACAAGCGATGCGAGTAGGAAAGGATTATCCTGTTTTGAGCTTGAAGGTATTGTGTCATCCGTTTGTTCAATCATGAACTGCACAAGGCTTGAATCAATTGCAGCAAAGAAGGTTTGACTGTTTAATTCGAGCTTCCTCCGGCTCTCTTTCTCGCGCAGGGCCTGATCGTTGCGGATGCCCCGGTAAGCCAAATATCCGAGGAAAATCCCCGGAAGCACTACTGCCAGCGAATAAAACAGGATAATCTTTTTTCTGCGTGATCCGGAATGAGTTGATTTCATGAGTACCGCATCGCTAATGACAGGTAAATATCAGAAAATTAAGGCAGTTAGATATCAAAAAATGTGAAGTTTCTGTCAAGAATTGAACAAGTTTGAAGTGTCTGAAGTTTCAGGATTGAATCTCCTTTCCAAACACAAAACTTTCTGTGTTATTTTTCAAAAAAAATCCCTGTTCGCTTTTGGCTGACAGGGATGTGTTCATTATTTTTTTGTCCTACAGAATCAGCATCGCATCGCCATAAGTGCCGAAGCGATATTTTTCCTGAATAGCTTCTTTATAGGCTTTCATAAGGTTATCGTAACCGGCAAAACCGGCAACCATCATGAGCAGTGTCGAAAGTGGTAAATGGAAGTTGCTGATCATTCGGTTGGCCACACTAAATTCGTACGGAGGGAAAATGAATTTGTTGGTCCATCCTTCGTAAGGTTTCAGATGTCCCTGGGTTGAAACCGAACTTTCAATGGTCCGCATAACAGTAGTGCCAACTGCACAAATATTCCTCTTTGCATCCCTGGCTTCATTCACAATCTGGCAGGCTTCTTCCGAAATCCAGATTTGCTCCGAATCCATTTTGTGTTTGGTCAAATCCTCCACATCTACACTCCTGAAATTGCCCAAGCCAACATGAAGAGTAACATAACTAAAATTGCACCCTGAAATTTCCAGACGTTTTAACAACTCACGGCTGAAGTGAAGTCCTGCTGTAGGGGCAGCAACAGCGCCTTCGTGTTTGGCAAAAATGGTCTGGTAACGATCTTTATCTTCAGGGGTAACCGCTCGTTTGATGAATTTGGGAAGCGGCGTTTCTCCCAAACCATAAAGCGTTTTTTTAAATTCATCGTATGGACCGTCGAATAAAAACCTTAATGTCCGTCCACGCGAAGTGGTGTTATCAATAACTTCCGCAACCAAAAGATCATCTTCTCCAAAATAAAGCTTGTTTCCAATTCTGATTTTACGGGCCGGATCAACCAGAACATCCCAAAGGCGCTGTTCGCGGTTCAGTTCGCGAAGCAAAAATACTTCAATTTCAGCGCCTGTTTTTTCCTTATTTCCATACAAGCGGGCCGGAAAAACCTTGGTGTCGTTAAAGATAAATACGTCTTTATCTCCAAAATAATCAACAATGTCTTTAAAAATCTTGTGTTCGATTTTACCAGTGGCACGGTTTAAAACCAATAATTTAGACTCATCACGGTTCGGTGACGGATTCAGTGCAATCAACTCTTCGGGCAAATCGTATTTAAACTTTGACAATTTCATATCTATCTTTATTTATTTTAAGTAACAATATAAGAATTTTCTGAATTCAAACATCCTGGGCCTAACCCGATTTAACGGATCATTTTTTAATTAGTTTCGTTCTTCTGAAGTTTTTCCATAAAAACGGTCAAATCCCAGGCATCCTCCAATCTCATTTCTCCGATCCGCGTACGGCACAAACCAACCAAATAAGCGCCGCAATTAAGCGCTAAACCTAAATCCCTGGCTAAACTCCGAACATAGGTGCCCTTGCTGCATACAAGCCTGAGTTTAATTTCAGTCGGCGAAAATTCAAGAATTTCGAGCTCCGATATGGTAATTCGTTTAGGCTGAAGTACAATATCGTTGCCTTTCCGGGCATGTTCATAAGCCCGTTTGCCTTCAATTTTTACTGCACTAAACGCTGGCGGAACCTGATCTGTTTCTCCAATAAATTCGGCCAGCTTTTCATTCACCAGTTCCAAAGTCAGGTGATCGGTCGGAAACCATTCGTTTTCTGCGGTTTCGCGGTCGAACGAAGGAGTTGTTGCCCCTAATTTAATGGTTGCCACATATTCCTTTTCCTTTGCCTGCAACAGATCAATGTTTTTGGTTTCTTTCCCGGTGCAAATAATCATCAATCCTGTAGCTTTCGGATCAAGCGTTCCGGCATGACCAACCTTTAACTTCTTTACCCCGGTCTTCCTGGTCAAAAAATTACGCAACTTTCTGACCAGATCAAAAGATGTCCAATCCAATTCCTTATCAAAAAGGAGAATTTCGCCTTTTTGAAAATCATACTCATCCATGGATTTTCCCATCCTGAAAAACTATAAAATTAAGTGATTTGATCCCTGAATGCTATTTTTCTGATTTTGTCTTTTTCATAATGGCAAAAATCTCGAACACAAAACCAAAAAGAACAACCATTGGGGCCAGGGTAATTCTTTGGAAACTAAATATTTCAGGATTAAAAACCGACGGATCGTTGCTTTTTCCGCCAGTCATCAGTAGAAAGCCAATTACAATGATCACTAAACCAATAACCATTAATTTTAAGTTTTCTTTGCCAAGGGCAAATCCTTCCATATTTTCAAAATACTTTTTTGCCATATTGATAAATATTTTGCGCAAAGTTACAGGAAAAGTTGCAAGTTGCAAGTTAATAGAACAATTCGTCGAACTTTAGCCGGATGAATTTATTGACAGCCAAATAAGTTGAGCCCCAGGATATCAGCACGCCCAAAACCAGATCGGCCATAAAAACCAGGCCAAAAATTTTAAAATCATCCACATTAATAATTCCGGTGAGTTCAGTGGCATACGAGAACATTAGGACAAACAACAATACATTGGCAGCCAGCGCCCCGATAATCCCGTACCAAATGCTTCTTCTGATAAAAGGGGCACGGATGAAACGATCGGTTGCCCCTACCAATAACATCGTATTGATAATGAACCGCTGCGAGTAAATTGAAATACGAATGGTGTTGTTGATGAGCGCTGAAAAAATGAACAGCAACAGGCCCGAAAAGAAAATCAGGATCAGGCCAATTTTTTTCACATTTTCGTTAATGATGCTTACCAAATCCCTTTGGAAAGATATTTCTTTTACTTGTGGAAATTCAAGGAATTTCTTTTCGAGCAAATTCAAACTTTCAGGATTGGTATAGGCTGCATTGAGTTTCACGTCAATTGATGCCAGGAGCGGATTGTATCCCAAAAAGCCGGTAAAATCTTCGCCCAAATCTTTTTTCAGCCTTTCTGCCGCGGTTTCCTTATCAATGTATTCAACCGACTTGACAAAACCGGTAGCTTTCAAGGCTGTCTGCAGGTCTGCCACATCTTTTTCCAAAACATCATCTTTCAGAACCAGTGTTACCCCGATGTTTTCACGTACAAATGTGGCAAGCCGTTCGGCATTAAGTAAAACCACACCCAACAACCCAATCAGAAATAAAATCATTGAGATGCTGATGGTTGAAGTCAGATAAGATTTTAAAATCCGTTTATTCAGCTTCTGAGGCTGTGCTTTGCCTGCCATTATTTTACTTTTTTAATTTAAACATATAGACGAAGTAGCCTGCAATAGCTAAAAGCAGAAGAATTGAACTTGCTAACGATACCTTATTTCCAAGGTAATAGGAAGTGGGCTCAAACTTAAATTCAACCTGATGTTTCCCAGCCGGAATGATCATGGCACGTAATACAAAATCAGCCTGAAAATGCCCAGTTTCCTTTCCATCTATGAAACTCTTCCAACCTTTCGGATAATAGATTTCAGAGAAAACAGCCAACTGCGGGCCACTGTTCACCGTGGCTTCATATTTCAGGTAATTAGGCTGGTAGGAAGTGAGTTTTACTATGCCATCTCCGGAACCGGATGTGAAACCGGATAAATATTTTTCAAAACTTTTGTTGACCATCGCTGTCGTTTTCGGATCAAAATTTTGAAGGGAGGTTACTTCTTCATCGGCCTTGCCCACCAATTTTACTTCTTTTACCAGCCAGGCATTTCCCAGGGCGTGAGGATTGGTCAGTGGAGGGCTATTCAGGTCGTAAATGAAATATTTGGTGTTCAGCATGTTTATAACCGGCATGAAAGCCATCAATGAATCAAACGATTCCGGTTTACTAAATCCACTTATTAAAGTCTGCATTTCGGGCTCGATACTGTATTTGATAAGTTCATTGTAGCGTTTCATCTTGGCGCCATGGTAGCCACCCAGTGACTTGTGAAAATAAGGAGTACGGCCATCGGCAAACGGGTTCTGGAGGTTCAGTACACGGTAATACAAGTCTTTATCTTTTTTTATTTCTTTGTCAACCGTTGTTTCCTTGAATGGCACAGCTATTGCTTTTTGCGAAGCGAAATTTTCGTTGTTGAAGTACTTTTTATTCACTGGCCACATATCGCCAATAACCAGTACGACCCATAACACAATTGCATATTGGCCTTTCAACTTCTTATTCCAGAAGGCCCATAAAGCCCCGGATGCAATGGCAACATAGATAAAGGCATAAAATGAGTCAGTTCTAAGAGCAGTTCTACGGTCTGAAATTAAAGCATCAATCAGTTGTTGCGGCCAGCCCATCTGCATATACTGGGCATCTGTACTTCCTGAGAAACTACCAGCCAATCCGGGAATCAGGACAAAAATCATTGCAAGCCCACCAGTAATTCCAAAAGCATATTTCAATCCTCTCAAAAACTCAAAAGAACTGATTTTTCGCTGGTACACTTCCTTAACAGCCAGTACACCAAGTAAGGCCATTGCAAATTGCTGAATGACGATAATATTTTTAACATCCCTGAATTTGTTGTATCCGGGAAAATAGTCGAGCATCAGATTGGTAAGCAACGAGAAATTTTTCCCGAGAGACAAAAGTAACGAAACTACAAAAACCGCCACCAGCCACCATTTGTCTTTCCCTTTCACAAGGAAAATACCAAGCACGAAAAGGAAGCACAAAACGGCGCCAAAGTAAAACGGGGCGCCCGAAATAGGCTGACTTCCCCAATACATTGGCATTCCGCCTTCCACCATCTTTTTGGCCGGCCCGGCACCCTGAGATTCGGCAATGAATTTATAGGTTTCAGAACTGGTAGTTAAAGGCTCGCTCATACCACCACCTTTGAAACGGGGAATAAAAGCCGTCATGGCTTCGCCCAAATCGTAGCTGTAATCCAGGATATAATTCTTATCGAGTCCACTGGATTTGTTTTCGTTGTTCAGGCTTAACTCCGACTGGCCACGCATGGAGTATTTCCCATATTCGTAAGTGGTGTATAACCGCGAGAAGTTGGTCCCAACAGCAATCAAAACAGCGATTATTAAAAGACCGGCAGTTTTGGCAAAATCGGGAAGTGTTTTTTCTTTGACCGCGTAAACCAGGTAGGTAATACCGAGAATCAGAACCAGAATAGCTGCATAATAAGTCATTTGAAGGTGGTTGGCGCTCAGCATCAGGCTCAGGCCAAGCGCGGCGATCAAACTTCCGCCGATCTTATTTTTCTTAAATGCGAACAAAATGCCGGCAACAATCAAGGCTGTATAAGTCAGGGCGTGTGCTTTGGTTGCATGGCCTGTGACCATTACTACGAAAGTGAAAGTCATAAAACCATAAGCCAGGCTGGCTGCAAATGCAGCCCAGACACCGATATCAAGCAGGATACAAAGAATAAAAAAGAACAGAAAGCTGAAGGTCAGAATCATAACCGGCTGCGAAATGGCTGTAACTGACTTCTGAATTTTCGAAATCAGCTCGCCCGAATAAATGGTCGAGGTAAGGTAGGCAGGCATTCCGGAGAACATGTTATTCGACCAAAGCGCTTCTTTCCCGGTAGCATCGCGGTAATCTACAATTTCTTTGGCCATTCCTTTAAACTGGGTTCCATCCGAACTTTGCAGCTTTTTCCCTTCCAGAACAGGCGAAAAATAAATAACGCTTATAACCAGAAACAGAGCGACAGCAAGGATATAAGGACCTGATTTGCGAAGGAGGTTTTTTGTATCCATAGTATTGATTGGTGTAATTTTTTAATTCGTATTTTCGTGCGAAGCAAAAATAAACCTTTTTAAGTCAATAACTAAAATAAATGGGCGTAATTCAAAGGCAAACGATCAGGGGTTCGGTGTATTCGTACCTGGGTGTTGTAGTTGGTTTCTTTACCACGGCCCTGATTATGCCCAAACTGATGTCGGGAGAACAGATCGGCCTGATCAATGTCCTGGTTGCCGTTTCGGCTCTCTATTCACAGTTTTCCACTCTCGGATTCACCAATGTAACAGCACGGCTGTTCTCCTATTTCAGGGATAATGATAAAAATCACAACGGCTTTGCATTTCTTTCAGTAGCTGTCGGTATGACTGGCTTTGCCATTGCTTTGATTAGTTTTTTTGTCCTGAAGCCATATATTGTTGAAAGCAATCTGGAAAAATCGCCACTGTTGGTACAATACATCTGGTACCTGGTTCCGCTTATTTTCTTCCGGATGTTTTTCCTGATTCTGGACACTTACAACAAAATGCTTTTCGATGCCACTACCGGAACCTTCCTGAGTGATTTGCTTTACCGTGTGGGAAACCTGTTTTTGCTGATTGCTTTTTTCCTGCACTGGATTAATTTTACCCAATACGTTTTCGGCTATGTGGTCATTCTGAGTTTTCCGGCAGTTTACCTGGCTGGCCTGCTTATTTACCGGAAACAGTTCAACCTGAAGCCCAGGCTTGATTTTATTCAGACCCCGCTACGGAAAGAAATGTTCAGCCTTGCTGTTTTTGGAATCATAGGTGGACTTAGCAGCGTAGCATTGACCAGCGTTGATAAAATCCTGCTGAACGAATACTACAACCTTTCCATGACCGGAGTTTATTCCATCAGCTTTTTCTTCGGCTCCATTATTCTGATCCCAAACCGTGCGCTCGGGAAAATTTCGTCAACCATTATTGCCGATGCCTGGAAGGATAACGATCTGGAAAAAATTGATAATATCTATTATAAAAGCAGCATCAACCAGCTTTTTGCCGGATTGTTGCTTTTTATCCTGCTGGTAACCAACCTGCACAACATTTTCACCATTTTGCCTCCTGAATACGGTGGCGGCGAATGGGTCATTATCCTGATTTCATTAGCAAACCTGATTGTGGCTTCAACCGGGGTAAGCGTTCAAATAATCAGCACCTCGCACAAATACAAAATACAAACTTATTCGCTGGGAGTTCTGGTGCTGCTAACCGTTATTTTTTACATGATTTTTATTCCAATATATGGAATGAATGGCGCTGCACTGGGATCGTTATTATCGTTGTCTTTGGCCTCGTTCATGCGGGTTTTTTACCTCCGCTGGAATATGAAATTGTTTCCATACCGATTCACCCATCTCAAATGTCTGGCCATAGGAATACTCGCTTTTGCCGTTGGAAAAATAATTCCGGTTTTGCCGTATCATTTTCTGATTGACCTGATTGTCCGTTGTACTGCAATTAGTGTGGTGTTTATTGGTTTGAGTTATGCTTTCCACATCTCGGATGCCCTGAACCTGATGGCCGATAAATTCCTGAAATATCTGCGGATTATCCGATAATCAGGTACGAATAATAGTGAATTAGTCGTCCCTCAGTTGTTCTACAAATATTTCGTGCCTCTGGCATTAATTCGTTCTAATCGGACGAAATGTCTAATTGGTTCTTGCTCCAGAGGAGCAAAATATTTATAGAAAGAAGAAATAGATGATGACAGTCGTCCGCGGGACAAAGTAGAACAAGGCTTTGGCCTACTTTCGGACGAAACAGCATTGGCCTTCAAAAAATGCAGTTACATAAAAGAAGGTCTCTCAGCACAAAAATGTGCAGCCCATAAACCAATAACTGGGAAATGCTGGGGATGAGACAATTTGAAATTGAAAATTACGAATTACAGGTTAAATTTTGAAATAAAACTGTTTCGTACCTACGGCACTCCGGGCATTACGGCTAATCGTTGTTCTACAAATATTTAGTGCCTCTGGCACTCTTATCTACTCAGACAGCAATGCCCCGGCGGGGCAAAATATTTATAGAAAGGGGAAATAGGTTAAGTCAATCGTCCGCGAGAAAAGCAGAACAAAGCTTATACATTTTTTCAGACGTTACAGCATTGGCCTTCAAAAAATGTAGTTACATAGTACGGCTTGATTGTATTTTTGACTACTTTTTTGCTGGGCTCATCCAAACGACCGTTTGTTCCGACTTGTGCTGCTGTCCGATAATGTCTCTGTATAATTCAGGCCTTCTTGCCTGAATATACCGATGTCCACCCGCCTGCGTAAGTTTTTCAGGAGTAAAAACAGCCGTTACGAAACTATCTTCAAACGAACGGCACTCGGCAATCACATCCCCATAAGGATCGATAATCATGGAACAACCATTTTTTAACTGATCGTCGTCCATGCCAATTGGATTTGAAAAAACAGCATAAATGGCATTATCGTAAGCCCGTGCCGGAAGCCATTTCATCAGCCAGCTTCGCCCTTTCATTCCATCAAACTCCAGTCGCAATGTAGTAGGGTCAGATTCCCGGTTCTCCCAAAGTTTTGGATCTATAAAACCCGCTCCGGGCCTGGTTGAAGGTGTACACATCGTAACATGCGGCATAAAAATAATATCAGCGCCAAGCAATTTGGTTGCTCTCACATTCTCGATAATGTTATTGTCATAACAGATTAAAATACCGCATTTCCATCCCAAAAGATCAAATACGCAATAACTATTTCCGGCAGTTAAATATGGATTTATAAACGGATGCAGTTTCCGGTGTTTGGCCACCAATCCGTTTTTACCGACACAAACATAGGCTTTGAACAAATTATCCTTTTCATCTTTCTCGAAAAGCCCGGCCAACACAACAATGTTGTTGTCGTTTGCGATTTGCGTAAGTTTTAAAATGCTTTCCCCTTCAGGAATAAACTCCGCCAGATCAAGCATCTGTTCTTTTGAAAGGTGCCTGGCAAAAGTATATCCGGTAACCGAGCATTCATGAAAAGCAATCACCTGCGAACCTTCACCGGACGCCTTTTGTGAAAGTCTTTCAATGACACTCAGATTGTAAGCTTTGTCACCGCTTTTATTTTCAAATTGGGCAGTTGAGATTTTAAGCTTGTCCATATCGGGTAACAATTTAAAATGAACATTAACGCACGTGATCCACAGGTTTTTGTAAGTTGCAATATAAAGCAAAATATCTATTGAATGACAATCGAAGACAACCCTATGACTTTCTTAATTCGCTGATTCAAATTGTTTCAGGAACCTGACATCGTTTTCAAAAAAATGCCGGATATCTTTGATCCCGTATTTCAACATGGTGATTCGTTCAATCCCCATTCCGAAAGCAAAACCGGTATATTTTTTACTATCAATGTTGCATGCTTCCAGTACGTTTGGGTCAACCATTCCGCATCCCAAAATTTCGAGCCATCCTGTATATTTGCATACATTGCAGCCTTTGCCGCCACAAATCGAACAGCTCACATCCATTTCGGCCGAAGGTTCGGTGAATGGGAAATAAGATGGACGCAGCCGGATTTGCGTTTTTTCACCGAAAAGTTCGCGTGCAAAATACAGTAAAGTTTGTTTCAGGTCGGCAAACGAAACATTTTCGTCCACATATAAACCTTCAATCTGATGGAAGATGCAATGTGAACGAGCCGAGATAGCTTCGTTCCGGAAAACACGTCCGGGAAAAATGGCACGGATGGGCGGCTGGGTTTTTTCCATCACCCGAATTTGAACGCTCGAAGTGTGTGTCCGAAGCAATACATCCGGATTCTTTTCTATGAAGAACGTATCCTGCATGTCGCGTGCCGGGTGTTCAGGCGGAAAATTCAGGGCTGAAAAAACATGCCAGTCGTCTTCAATTTCAGGCCCTTCGGCAATAGTAAAACCTAGCCGCGCAAAAATGTCGATCATTTCGTTTTTAACGATCGCCAGCGGATGCCTGCTCCCAAGACGGATAGGCTCCCCAGGCATGGTCAGGTCAAGAGCAGATTCACTCTGACCGGCATCTTCAAAACTATCTTTCAGTTCATTAATTTTATTGACTGCGAATTCTTTCAAATCGTTTATTGCCTGTCCAACTTCTTTCTTCAACTCGGACGGAACATCTTTGAATTCGTTAAAGAGCTGACCAACCAGTCCTTTTTTGCTGATATATTTAATACGTAATTCTTCAACTTCCTCTTGGGCCGAAACCGTAACCTTTTCGATTTCTGCCTTTAATGCTTTGATTTTGTTTAACATCTGATCCATGCTATTGAATTAAGCGGCAAAGATAATGATTCGGTAATTATTGCCTATCAATTTGAATGGGCTTATTTTTTTATTTTAGATATTGTAAACCTGACATCTTTCAGGGGGCGGTTTCGTGGGTCGGTAGGTTGTTGGGCAATTTTGTCAACCACTTCCATGCCTTCAATAACTTCCCCAAAAATGGTATAATTATTATCCAGTGAAGGATATCCGCCAACCGTAGTATATGCTTTTCGCTGTTCGTCTGAAAAGGTGATTATTCTTGACAACTGAAGTTTTGTTTGCAATGAATCAAGTTCTCCTGGCCTGAAAACCCTTCCCTGAAGGATATAAAACTGGGATGCAGATGATCGTTTCTCAGGATTAACTTGATCTCCCATCCGTGCCGCGGCCAAAACTCCTCTTCGGTGGAAGAATTTTGGATTGATTTCAGCCGGAATGGTATAACCCAGGTCTCCGCTTCCAAGTTGTTTCCCTGGTTCAGCATTTTTCGAATCGGGATCACCTCCCTGGATCATAAATTTGGGGATGACGCGATGGAAAAGCAAATCGCTGTAAAAACCTTCTTTCGTAAGTTTGATAAAGTTGTCGCGATGCAGGGGCGTTTCGTTGTAAAGTTTGATTTTAACGGTTCCGAATTCGGTTACAATCTGAAATTTGGCTTCACGCTTCTTTTTTGAAACCCCTGAAGATTGGTTCACAAACAAACATATACAAACAAACAGTAACGCTAATTTATTCATCTTCATATATTTGAATTTTTTATGCTTTGAAACTTTTTAGCTTTAAGTTATTCGTTACTTTTCGGGTGGAAGCAAAGATAATCAAATCACACCCCGAAAAAAATCCGCGTTTTTATTGTATTTTGGCTAGTGCTTTAGTTTATAAATTGATTGCTGAATTTTATGTATGGAAAAACTTACCATTGACGACCATCAGTTTCTGGAACGGTTGAATCTGTCACACGTTGAGGCTATTTTCACTGCAATAGATCAGAACCGTAAATTTTTGCGGATGTGGCTGCCATTTGTTGACTTTACATTCAATATCGCAGATACTGACCGATTTGTTAAGTCAGTCATGGAAAAATCTTCGGCCAACCGCGATGAAGTATATGTAATTTGGTATAAACATGAATTTGCCGGCCTCATTGGCTTCAAAGATATTGACAGGGTAAACGATAAAGTTGAGATTGGATATTGGTTAACTGAAAAGATGACAGGGAAAGGAATTGCTACTGTTGCTGCCCGTAAAATGGTCAATCTGGCTTTTAGGAATATGGACATGAACCGGGTTCAAATCAAGTGTGGGGTTGGAAATGAAAAGAGTTTAGCCATTCCACGAAGGCTTGGATTCTATTTTGAAGGAATTGAAAGGAATGGAGAACGGCATAATCATTCCTATATCGATCTGGAAGTTTTCAGCTTGCTTAAACGGGAATGGGCAGAAACCCTGTTTTAGCATTATCAGATTAAAGCGAAAAAAAGGCCATTCATTTACTAAATCACACCATTCATAACCAATTTTGGCCAGTTTAGAAAATATATACTTTAATGTGGTATTTTATTCTTTTGATGTGTCTATATTTTGGAATATAGTTTATAAATTCTATTTCTTTATTCGCACAATTTGTCAGTACCAATTCACCTCAGGAGCACAAAAGAAAAGTCAATCAAATTTTTGGTTGACTTTTTTCATTTTACATTTTCTGTATCCTCTGCATCTTTAAAACTTTTAATATACTTTTGTCGAAAAACATATCTATGCCGAAGTTTAAACGAATTCTGCTCAAACTGAGCGGTGAGTCTCTGATGGGCGAACAGCAAAATGGTATAGATCAGCAAAGACTGACTGATTATGCCGAACAGATTAAAGAAATTGCTGAACTTGGAGTTCAGATAGGAATTGTTATCGGAGGTGGCAATATATTCAGAGGGTTGAGCGGTGCATCAAAGGGCTTTGACCGGGTAAAAGGAGATCAGATGGGAATGCTGGCAACTGTAATTAATAGCCTGGCTTTAAATTCAGCGCTTCAAAGTGTCGGATGCAAGTCGCGAGTTTTGACTGCTATCAGGATGGAACCCATTGGCGAGTTTTATTCAAAAGACAGGGCCATGGAACTTCTGGAACAAGGAGAGGTTACCATATTTTCGGCCGGGACAGGAAATCCATTTTTTACCACAGACTCAGCCTCAGCGTTGAGGGGAATTGAAATTGAAGCCGATGTGATGCTGAAAGGCACAAGGGTTGATGGAATATATACATCTGATCCGGAGAAAGATTCAACGGCTGTACGTTTTGAAAAGATATCATTTGACGAGATCTATAAACATGGTTTAAAAATAATGGATCTTACTGCAACTGCCATGTGTAAGGAAAATAATCTGCCCATCATTGTTTTTAATATGGATGTAAAAGGCAATCTGAAAAAAATATTGGAAGGCCAAGATATTGGCACATACGTTCATAGCTGACTTTGAAAAGAATTTTTATAAAAATTTTAAAAATTTTATATTTATTTAATTTTTTCTATATTTGTTGCCAGCACTTTTAATAAACGAAAAGAGTTAGTTCATATGCAGGAAGAGGTTCAGATGATTTTGGATATTTGCAGGGAGAGAATGGAACACGCAATTAGCCATCTTGACAAAGAATTGGTTCATATTCGCGCCGGAAAAGCTTCTCCAAGAATGTTGGACTCAGTCATGGTTGATTATTACGGAAGCATGGTTCCAATTGTGCAAGTATCAAATATCAGTACTCCTGACGCCAGAACAATTGCGGTTCAACCCTGGGAAAAAACAATGATCCGTCCGATTGAAAAAGCAATTATCAATTCAAATCTGGGGTTCAATCCTGATAATAATGGTGAAATAATTCGGATCAACGTACCAGCGCCAACCGAGCAACGCCGAAAAGATATGGTAAAAACGGTGAACAAAGAAGGTGAAATTGCAAAGGTAAGTTTAAGAAGTGCACGTAAGGAAACGAATGATAATCTGAAAAAGCTCTTGAAAGAGGGTCTTTCTGAAGATTTGGAAAAAGACGCTGAAGAGGTTGTACAGGAGATGATTAATGACTTCAGCAAAAAAATTGACAAAATGCTCGATGATAAAAATCACGAGATATTAACGATATAATTGTTTTCTAGTTTTCTGTTTTCTGAACATTGTTTAATTGTTTTCATGGCTTTGAGGCGGCTTGTTGAAGCCGTCTCAATTTTTTTTATCAATTATCCTGAACCAATAACAAATAATTATTTCGGAAATGATGGGAATCGTCGATTATCACATGCATTCAGTTTTGTCTGACGGGCAAAATTCCTATGAAGAAATGGTCCTGGCATCAATTGCCAAAGGTTTGGACGAAATTGGCTTTAGCGACCACGTCTGTCTTAAGCCGGTTGAATGGGCCATCAGGATTGAGGACATTCCGGTTATGACCAGTCAGATTCTGGACCTTAAATTGAAATACGAAGGTCAGATTAAAATAAAGTATGGAATTGAATTAGACTATTTTCCTGGTCGCGAAGGTGAACTCAAGGAATTAATTGAAAGTATTCCGCTTGACTACGTAATTGGATCGGTCCATTTTATTGGCAACTGGAATTTTGATTCGGATCAGTCGCTGTATGGTAAATGGTCGAATGATAAACTTTACGCCAAATATTTTCATCTGATTCAACAGGCCGCCCGGTCGGACCTATTTGATATTATTGGTCACCTCGACATTATAAAAAAATTCAGGGTTTATCCGGAAACCAATCAGGATTTACTTTTTGAAGATACCTTAAGAATTATTAAAGAACACAATCTTGTGGTAGAACTTAATACCGGAGGACTTGACCGGCCCTGTTCAGAATTTTATCCAGGGGAAAAATTGCTGGAGCTTTGCTACAAGTATAACATTCCGGTAACCCTGGGCTCCGACGCTCACCAAATGGAACAAATTGCCCGGCATTATGAAAATGCATTCGAATTGCTTGCCCATATCGGGTATAAGGAAATTACAGGGTTTAACAATCGCACCCGAAGATTAATTCGGTTATAGTTGAACTTCAGTTATTCTCCAAAATCCTGAAAATTTCATCCAGGCGTGGAGTAAGGATAATTTCAGTACGGCGGTTTTTCTGACGGGCTTCAGGGGTTTTGTCTTCATCTATGGGGAAGAACTCGCCCCGTCCGGCCGAAGTAATTCTCTTAGGTTCAATCCCTTTGTTTTTTAACAATATCCGGGTAACCGCAGTTGCACGCATCACACTCAGATCCCAATTGTCTTTGACCGAACCAGTTCCGCGCATAGGAACATTATCGGTGTGCCCTTCAACTAAAACATTTATTTCAGGATTCTGCCCTAATACTCCAGCCAGGTTCGAAAGTGCCTGCTGACCCTTAGGATCAACTTCCCATTGGCCTGTTTTAAATAAAAGTTGTTCATCGAGCGAAACATACACCTTCCCGTTTTTTTCCTGAATGGTCAAACCTTTATTGTTGAAACCCAGCAAAGCATCCATTACTTTCTGACGGAGTTGTTTTACAGCATCATCTTTTTGCTGAAGCGCAAGTTCCAGTTCTTTCAGGCGCTGACTCCGTTGTTCCAACTCCGTTTGGGCCGAACGCAGAATGTCTTCCCGTTTTTGCAAATCAGTTTGAGCCTGTTGTAGCTTTTCAATTAAATTGGCAATTTCTTCAGAACTTCCGGCTTTCAAACTTTTTAACTGGTTTTCAAGCTCCGTATTGACCAGCATGAGTTGCTGATTATAAGAAGTTGAATTCTCCAGATTTCGGGAAGCTTCATCCAATTTGGCCGATAATTGACTAACTTCTTTCAGGAGAGTTTCAATTTTACTCCGGAATTCAGTATTCTGAACTTTCAGTATTTGATTCTGTTCCTTGAGCGACTGCACGGTTTGTTCACACTCCTGAAAGCTTCCTGAAAGTTGATTGTATTTTTTTGAGGAAACGCATGAAGTGATCAGAAAAATGATAAAAACGAACGAAATTTTATTCATGGCTGGTTGTTTTAGTCAGGTAAATATATAGAACTTTGTCCATTTACAGGTCATTAGTTGTATATTTGGATTCAAATTTGAAAGTTGATGCTTGAAAGTGGTAAAAGTTTACTGGATCAGATTAATGATCCGTCTGAGTTACGAAAGTTAAAAGTTGAACAGTTGCCCGAAGTTTGTACTGAATTGAGGGATTTTATCATTGATGCGGTTTCAACCAATCCCGGGCATTTTGGCGCCAGTCTCGGAGTTGTTGAGCTTACTGTAGCCTTACACTATGTATTTAACACACCCTACGATTTATTGGTTTGGGATGTGGGCCATCAGGCATATGGGCATAAAATCCTGACTGGCCGAAAAGATGTATTTCATACTAACCGGAAATATAAAGGGATCAGTGGTTTTCCAAAGCCTTCAGAAAGTATTTACGATTCGTTTGGGGTTGGCCATGCAAGTACTTCTATTTCGGCCGCGCTGGGTATGGCTGTTGCATCAAGGCTGAAAGAAGAGAAAGACCGAAAAATTGTCGCAATTATCGGCGATGGCGCCATGACCGGAGGAATGGCCTTTGAAGGCCTGAACAATGCCTCTGTCAACAAATCAGATTTATTAGTGATCCTGAACGATAATAATATGGCCATCGACCCCAGTGTTGGCGGGATGAGCGATTATCTGCTTAAGATATCTAAATCACAAACTTATAACCGGCTTAAAAAAGATGTTTGGGAAGTACTTGGTAAATTAAATGGGTTTGGACCTAAGGCCCGCCGGTTGGTTCAAAAAACAGAAAATGCCATAAAAACCATGTTACTCAAGCAGTCGAATTTATTTGAAAGTCTGGGTTTTCGTTATTTCGGTCCGGTTGACGGACATAATGTTGTTTATCTGGCCGAAGTACTGCAAAGTTTGAGTCATATTCCCGGGCCTAAACTTCTGCATGTAATTACTAAAAAGGGGAAAGGGTTTAAGCAGGCAGAGCTCAATCAAACCGAATATCATGCTCCCGGTAAATTCAATAAAGTAACAGGCGAAATGCTCGATTGCGAGTGCGTGGTAAATAAACCACCCAAATTTCAGAATGTATTCGGGTACACGATGATAGAACTTGCCGAAATGAATGAACGGATTGTTGGCATTACCCCGGCTATGCCATCAGGCTGCTCTCTAAACCTAATGATGGAAAAAATGCCCCACCGCACTTTCGATGTGGGGATTGCCGAACAACATGCTGTAACTTTCTCTGCCGGTTTGGCTATTCAGGGAATGCTTCCTTATTGCAATATTTATTCAACCTTTATGCAGCGGGCATACGACCAGGTCATACACGATGTTGCCCTCCAGAATTTGCATGTGGTATTTTGCCTCGATCGTGGCGGACTGGTTGGAGCAGATGGGGCTACCCATCACGGAGTATTCGATCTGGCGTACATGCGGTCAATTCCGAATATGATCGTAACTGCGCCGATGGATGAACTCGAATTACGGCATATAATGTTCACCGCACAAAATGAAAATCATGGTCCTTTTTCCATCAGGTATCCACGCGGTTGTGGCAGTTTGATTGATTGGCGTCAGCCAATGGAAGCCATTCCGATAGGGAAAAGCAGGCAATTATCTGAAGGATCAGATCTCGCAATACTTACCATCGGAACAGTTGGAATTCAAGCCAGCCGGGTAATTAAAATGCTCCGGAAAGAAGGAATAAATGCTGCTCATTACGATATGAGGTTTGTAAAACCTTTGGATGAAGAAGCTCTCCATATCATATTCAGCAATTATAAACGCGTGATGACTATTGAAGACGGTGTTTTACAGGGTGGTTTTGGAAGCGCTGTTTTGGAATTTATGGCCGATCATCAATACAGTTCGGAACTGAAAAGAATTGGTATCCCTGATCAATTTGTCGATCATGGAACAACCGATGAATTACACCGCGAGATTGGCCTTGATCAGCAAGGGATTTATCAAACAGTTAAATCGTTTATGCTGAAAGAATAAAATTAAACTATACTTTTATAGAAGGTTAGTGCGTTTATCAGGCACATATTTAAATTATTCTCACCTTGGAATTTTATTTTAAGAAACGGCGCTGGAAAATTTTACTTCTGCTGCTTGCAGTTTTAATTGGTATTGGTTCATTTTTTTACACACACTGGTTAGTAAAGAAAATGGCCGTTGAAGAACGTAAAAATGTTGAACTGTGGGCTGAAGCCACACAAAAACTGGTCAATTCCGACATTAATTCAAATCAGGACATAACTTTCCTTGTTGACATCATTAACCGTAATACCAATATTCCGATCATTATTGCTGATAGCCTTGATCATGTGGGAGACACCAGGAACATTTCGTTTACCAATGAAAACAAAGAAAAAGTGCTGTTGCGCGAATTGCGTAAAATGAAGGAACAAAATGATCCGATCTTAATTTCAGTATCAGAAACCGAAACGCAATATCTGTATTACCGCAATTCGGTTTTGTTGGAAAACCTGAAATATTATCCGGTAGTTCAGTTTGCGGTCATCTTTTTGTTTATTCTTGTGGCTTATTTGGCCTTCAGTTCTTCGCGAAATGCAGAACAGAATCAGGTTTGGGTTGGTATGTCGAAGGAAACCGCCCATCAGTTGGGTACACCTATTTCATCGTTAATGGCCTGGGTCGAACTTTTAAAAATGCAAAACATTGACGAGAACCTGATCCGTGAATTTGAAAAGGATACCGAACGGCTGCAAAAGATAACCGAACGTTTTTCAAAAATCGGTTCTTTTCCGGAACTTCTTCTTACAGATGTTGCAGAAACAGTCCGGTCAACGGTTGAATACCTGAAAACACGTTCATCGGCAAAGGTGAAGTTTATATTGGATTTTGACCAGCAAAAAGAATATGAAGCCCCGATGAATGCTTCATTATTTAGCTGGGTCATCGAAAATTTATGTAAAAATGCGATCGATGCCATGAATAACAATGGTACAATTCAACTTTCAATTGTCGAGAAAAATGGCCAGATTTTCATTGATGTTTCGGATACCGGAAAAGGAATATCCAAGGCATATTTTAAAACTGTTTTTCAACCTGGTTTTACAACTAAAAAAAGAGGTTGGGGACTGGGACTTTCCCTGGCCAAGCGAATCGTTGAAAATTATCATAAGGGGAAGATATTTTTAAAGCAATCTGAAATCAACAGGGGAACAACCTTCAGGATAATACTGAATAAGTAACAACTTATTAACAATTCATTTCAGCATTAAGCTGCTGATTATAAATACATTATAAGTACATAAACGTTTTGAGGCGATTCGCTGTTAAAAAAATCAATATATTTTCCACGTTTGTTTATTTTTTATACTTTTGCAAAACTTTTTTCAGGCAATGAGCGTACTTTCATTCTATAACATTGCATTCAAAGGGCTTTCGCAAGGGAAGCATATTTTTGATTACGAAGTTGAGGGCAAATTCTTTTCAGCGTTTGAGGGTGGAATTGTTGATGAAGGAAAAGTTAAGGTTCGGGTTACGCTTGAAAAACAGAGCTCGCTGATGATCTTGTGGTTTGATGTGAAGGGAAGTGTTCATGTTCAATGCGATCGTTGCCTCGAAATGTATGATCAGCCAATTAAAGGCCTTGAACGAATTTTCGTGAAATTTGGTGAAAAGGAATATACAGAAGGCGATGATGTAATCTGGGTCAGTGTAAACGATTATCAACTGAACGTAGCGCAATTGATCTATGAGTTTATTTGTTTGGCAGTTCCGATTAAAAAAGTTCATCCTGATGATGAAAATGGAAACACAACATGCGACCCGGAAATGATAGACAAGTTGGCAAAATATGTCGTTAAGGACGACGAGATAAAAAATCCGGTTTGGAATGATTTAAAGAAATTATTAGATAACGAATAAAGATAAGTTAAGATGGCACATCCAAAACACAGGGTATCAAAAACCCGCAGAGACAAAAGAAGAACACATTATAAAGCAACGCCAGCTACATTGGCAGCCTGTTCAAATTGTGGCACAACTGTTAAATATCACACTGTTTGTCCTGAATGTGGATATTACAGAGGTAAGTTGGCAATCGAAAAAGACGTTACAGTTTAATACTCCCGTATTGTGGTCAGAAGAGCAAAAGTTCTTCTGATCCTTATTTATTCCTTCCCACTTTAATATTTGAACAATTTAATTAATTGTTTTAAAAGGAGTTAGGTAATATTTTGCCTGATTTTGCTTTGCTAATCAGTTTTTTCATTCTAACTTGCAACGCAATTTATTTTCCTGATTTTGCAGTTATATTAACATTCCGAACTGTTTCCCGGAAGAACCGGTTTTGATAGATTTGATTAAAAAATTTAATTATGGATAAAATTCGTGCTGCAATTACTGGCATTGGAGCATTTCTACCAGAGTACCGCTTAACCAACGAAGAGTTAAGTACACTGGTTGAAACATCTGATGAATGGATCATGCAGCGTATCGGCATTAAGGAACGCCGGATATTGAAAGAAGATGGATTGGCAACCTCCGATATGGGCGCTGCCGCAATTAAAGAATTACTCGAAAAAACCGGGACAAACCCTGAAGAAATAGAACTTTTAATTTGTGCAACAATAACTCCCGACAGCCCCCTTCCTGCAACAGCCAATATTATCAGTTTCAAGGCCGGATTAATTAATTCCTGGAGTTTTGATCTGGTTGGGGCATGTTCAGGATTTGTATATGCATTAACAACCGGAGCAAAATTTATTGAGAGTGGCCAGTATAAAAAAGTTATCGTTTTAGGCGCCGACATGATGTCGTCAATAACTAACTACAAAGATCGGACTACCTGTCCGCTATTTGGGGATGGGGCAGCCGCGGTTTTGCTTGAACCCACTACCGAGGATTTAGGAGTTATTGACCACATCAACCGTGTTGACGGAGGGGGAAGTCAATTTCTTCAGATTAAAAGCGGAGGATCGCTGCGGCCGGCCTCGTACGAAACCATTGACAATGATGAGCATTTTGTGTATCAGGAAGGTCAGACGGTGTTCAAAATGGCCGTATCGAATATGGCCGATATAGCGATTGAAGTGATGGAGAAAAATCAAATTTCGAAAGAAAACCTGGCATGGTTTGTTCCTCATCAGGCAAATATGAGGATTATTGATGCGGTTGGCCGCCGAATGGGGATTAACA
The DNA here is from genome assembly GCA_013824715.1 of Odoribacter sp. Taxonomy (GTDB): domain Bacteria; phylum Bacteroidota; class Bacteroidia; order Bacteroidales; family Prolixibacteraceae; genus Aquipluma. The sequence goes on from PNOH01000020.1 coordinate 23,996, forward strand.
AGGAGCAGGTGATGGTGAATATTCAAAAATATGGTAATACAACCGCCGCTACAATTCCACTCTGTTTATACGATTACGAAAACCAATTAAAGAAGGGCGACAACATTATTCTGGCTGCCTTTGGTGCGGGTTTTACCTGGGGCAGTATTTACCTAAAATGGGCCTACGATCCCAAATAGCGATTTTATTCATACAATTCTAATTCAATCTGGTCATGGGAAAACTGATTGTCAGAAGTCACGAGGAGTTTGAAAAGCATGTTGGTCAGGAGCTTGGTATCTCGAGCTTTATGACTGTCACTCAGGAACAGATCAACAAGTTTGCCGATGCGACTTTCGATCATCAATGGATTCATGTTGATGAAGAAAGGGCAAAAAGAGAGGGGGCATTTGGAAGTACAATCGCTCATGGTTATCTTACCCTTTCGCTTTTACCTTTCATGTGGGACGAGATTATTCAGGTTGAAAACATCAAAATGCTGGTCAATTATGGTATCGATAATTTCAGATTTAATCAACCGGTCAAAGTCAATAGCAGGATCAGGACACAGGTGGTATTGCGTTCGGTTACAAACCTAAGGGGGATTACTAAAATTCAGTTGGATATTTGTATGGAAATTGAAGGAAACCGGAAACCTGCTTTTGAAGGTACAATGACCTTTCTCTATCATTTTATAAAATAATAATCAATTTGCTATATTTGGAGTTCGTTCAAAAAAACAAAAAGCTATGGCAAAAGAAACGCACGAAATTAATCCGCAGGTTATTAACCTGATTGCAACCGGAACCCGGATTACAGGAGATATCCTTTCTGATGGCGATTTTCGCATTGATGGCGAATTAACTGGCAATATCGATACGAAAGGAAGATTGGTCATTGGTGCTTCAGGTAAAGTATTGGGAGATATTAAATGCAAAAGTTGCGAAATCGCCGGAAAGCAAAAAGGTAAAATCTTTATTAATGAACAACTTTCGCTCAAAGCTTCGTCAACGGTTACAGGCGATATTGTAACCGGAAAATTATCGATTGAACCCGGGGCTTATTTTGCCGGAACCTGCACGATGGGCGATGATTCTGCTGATAATGAATCCAATTAATAATCAGAAACCGAAGAAACAATTTGACAATTTTATCCGCTATTCCAGTTTAGCCTTTGAAATGATGGCCATTATGGGAATCGGCGTTTGGTTGGGCATAAAACTCGACCAATGGCTAAATATGAGTTTTCCTGCCTTTACTCTGGGCCTGATGATCTTGTCGGTTATTGGGGCAATTTATCATGTAATACGGAAATTTTTGTAATAATCAGTGAAACAAACCAAATCGGTTGATCAGTCTATGAAACAATTTTTAATAAAGTCTTCGGTTCTGACGATCATTATTTTCTTAATAGGTATAGCTCTATATGCCACAGTTCTGAAATTGTACTTTTTTTCAGCTTTGCCTTTTGTGGCGCTCTTTTTTTATATAACGACTAACCTTGTTCATTTATATTTGTTAAAGGTTGCCGGCAAAACGAGTTCAAAATTTATATCGCAATACATGGCTGTAAACTTTATTAAGATGTTCTTTTATTTGGCTGTCGCCATTGTTTTTGTAATTTTAAACAGAGAAAATGCCAAGGTTTTTATTGCTAATTTTTTACTTATTTACCTCATATACACCGTATTTGAAGTGAATGAATTTTTGAAAAACATTAAACAAATGAGATAGGCCTCATCCTTTATGATTGAAGTCTGTTTTAATCATTTAAAAAAATTAATTTTGTGCGGCCAGAATTCAAAGTGTGATAAAATGACACGACTGATACGATCCTTTTTAATAATTCTTTTAACCGCCTTTTTAAGTACCGGAATTAACCGGGCCAACGAACCTGTAATACCGGTTAAAGAAGGCGAACATGCCGAAAAGTTTGATGCCGGGAAATTCGTAATTGAGCACGTTTCAGATTCATACGAATGGCATATCGCCACTTTTGGCGAAACTCACATCAGTATTCCGCTGCCCATTATCCTCTACAGTTCAAATCAGGGATGGAACTTTTTCATGTCATCCAAATTTCATCATGGACACGAAACCTACAAAAATTTCAGAATTGAACATGAAGGCAAAAACGAAGGCAAAATTGTTGAATTGAACCTGGAAGGGAATGTTGTTGGATTACCAATCGATTTATCAATTACCAAAACAGTTGCCGGGATTTTCGTTAGCGTGATTGTCTTACTACTTATTTTCCTGAATATAGCAAAATCGGCAAAACGACGTGTAAACCAGGCCCCCGCCGGAATGCAAAACTTTTTTGAACCAATCATCCTGTTTGTTCGCGACGATATTGCCAGGCCTGCCATAGGCGAGAAAAAATTTGAAAAATTTATGCCCTTTCTGTTAACCGTCTTTTTCTTTATCCTGATTAATAATTTACTAGGATTGGTTCCAATTTTTCCTTTTGGTGCCAATGTGACCGGCAATATTGCGGTTACCCTTGTACTGGCGGTTTTTACCTTTTTCATAACAACCTTCAGCACCAACAAACATTACTGGAAGGAAATTTATAATCCGGACGTGCCGTGGTGGTTAAAATTTCCGGTACCGCTGATGCCTATCGTTGAACTGACGGGAGTCCTCACCAAACCATTTGTATTAATGATCCGTTTATTTGCCAACATGCTTGCTGGTCACCTGATTGTTACTGTATTTGTAAGTTTAATATTTATTTTCGCCCGATTATTTGGTGTTGAGGGAGGATTTGGCATTTCGGTTGTTTCGGTTTTGTTTTCAGTATTTATGCTTTTACTCGACATACTGGTTTCATTCGTTCAGGCTTATGTTTTTACATTTTTATCGGCCATGTATTTCGGTATGGCATCACCCGATCATCATTAGTTTCAATATATCTTAAACAATTATCATTATGACTTCATTATTCATCTTTTTACAAGAATCAGCAAGTTTAGCAGTAGGACCCATGGGAGCTGCAATTGGTGCTGGTTTAGCTGCAATTGGTGCCGGAATTGGTATTGGCCGTATCGGGGCCAGCGCTATGGAGGCCATTGCCCGTCAACCTGAAGCCGTTGGCGATATTCGTGCCAACATGATTGTTTCTGCGGCATTTATCGAAGGCGTTGCATTTTTTGCTGTCATCATTTGTGCTTTGGTAATTTTCATCTAAGAAATTTTTGTTTTGTGGCCTCTCCCGGGATTGCCGGGAGTAAGGGCTGCTTTTAACCAACAAACTCACAACTATGGGATTTGTAACACCGGATTACGGTACAATATTTTGGATGCTCATTATTTTCGGGATTGTTCTGTTCATCCTGAAAAAGTTTGCCTGGGTACCCATTTTGAAAGCATTGAAAGATCGTGAAAAGTCAATTTCAGATGCCCTGAATACTGCCGAAAAAGCCCGAAAGGAAGTTGCCGGATTAAAAGCCAGTAACGATCAGATTATTGCTGAAGCCCGTAGGGAAAAAGATATTATTCTGAAGGAAGCCCGCGACATCAAAGATAAAATTGTTGCCGGGGCCAAGATCCAGGCCAATGCGGAAACCCTGAAAAGCATTGAGAATGCAAAACAACAGATCATTGCAGAAAAATCTGCTGCCATTAATGAAATTAAGCAGCAAGTTGCCGAACTGTCGGTTATGATTGCTGAAATAATTATCAGGAAACAGTTGGAAAATCCCGAAGATCAGGAAAGACTGGTTGAAGATCTGTTAAAAGACCTGAAGTTGAAATAATTGTATGGATCAAAGTAAAATAAACGTTCGGTACGCCAAGGCATTTTTTATGTTGGCCAAAGAAAAGGGCCTGACCACAGAACTCCGCATTGATGCCGGATTAATAGCTAATGTTTGTTCCGGTAGCGTTGATTTTAATTTAATGCTCGAAAGCCCAATCGTAAAAACTTCTCAAAAGGTTAAGGCAATCAAAAGTATTTTTGCCGGTCGGGTAAATAATTTATCCCTCGATTTTCTGGTACTTATTGCCGAAAACAACCGCGAAAAATACATCCCCGGAATTTTCAGGAACCTGGAAGATTTATACCGTAAGGAGGAAGGTATAAAAACGGCAGTTATTACCAGCTCCCAACCATTGGATGAATCGGTTATCCTTCAGGTAAAGCGGATACTTGAAGTTGAATTCAATGCAAAAATTGAACTGAGCCAAAAAGTTAAACCCGAATTAATTGGTGGTTTTGTGCTTCGGGTCGAGGACAAACAATACGATGCCAGTGTATCGGCACAATTGAAAAAAATAAAAGAGAAATTGCTTCAAACAGAATTGAAATAGAATAACGAAAGAAAAAACAGAATAAGATGGCAAATATAAAACCTGCAGAAGTTTCAATGATACTCAGGCAACAACTTGAAGGCTTTAAAAGTCAGGCTGAATTGGAAGAAGTAGGAATTGTGCTTCAGGTTGGAGATGGAATTGCCCGTATTTACGGCCTTTCGAATGTTGAATCGAACGAGATGATCGAATTTGACTCCGGCGTAAAAGGGATTGTGTTAAACCTGGAAGAAGATAATGTTGGCGCTGTAATTCTGGGTCTTACCAAAGAAATTAAAGAAGGCGATACCGTTAAACGGTTGCGCCGGACAGCTTCAATTGAGGTTGGAGAAGGACTTCTCGGACGGGTTATCAATACCCTGGGCGAAGCTATTGACGGGAAAGGGGCGATTTCAGGCGAAAAATTTGTGATGCCTTTGGAACGGAAAGCTCCGGGAGTAATTTTCAGGCAGCCTGTTTTTCAACCTTTGCAAACCGGATTAAAAGCAATTGATGCCATGATACCGATTGGGCGCGGTCAACGCGAATTGATTATTGGCGACCGACAGACCGGAAAAACGGCTGTCGCCATTGATACCATTATCAATCAACGCGAAAATTTTGAAAAAGGAGAACCTGTTTACTGTATATATGTTGCCATTGGACAAAAAGGTTCGACTGTGGCAAATCTCGCACATACTCTTGAAAGGCATGGTGCAATGGCTTATACTGTGATCGTTATGGCTACGGCTTCCGATCCGGCTGCACTTCAGTTTTATGCGCCTTATGCAGGCGCCGCCATTGGCGAATTTTTCCGCGATACGGGACGCGATGCCCTGATTATTTATGATGATCTTTCGAAACAGGCTGTTTCGTACCGCGAGGTTTCCCTGTTGCTGCGTCGCCCTCCAGGCCGCGAAGCTTATCCGGGCGACGTGTTTTACCTGCACTCCCGCTTGCTCGAACGTGCTGCAAAGATTATTGCATCCGATGAAATGGCCGCTAAAATGAACGATTTGCCCGAATGCCTGAAAGACAAGGTGAAAGGTGGAGGCTCGTTAACAGCCCTGCCAATTATTGAAACGCAGGCTGGCGACGTTTCGGCATACATTCCAACCAACGTAATTTCAATTACCGATGGGCAGATTTTTCTCGAATCCAACCTGTTCAACTCAGGGGTTCGTCCTGCAATTAACGTTGGTATTTCGGTTTCGCGTGTCGGTGGAAATGCACAGATCAAATCAATGAAGAAGATTGCCGGAACCCTGAAACTTGATCAGGCCCAGTTCCGTGAACTGGAGGCCTTCTCAAAATTCGGTTCAGACCTGGATGCTGCAACCATGCGCGTTTTGGATAAAGGACGAAAAAATGTGGAGATATTGAAGCAGCCACAATACGCACCATTTAAAATTGAACATCAGGTAGCCATTATCTATTGTGGTGTAAAAGAGCTTTTGCGCGATATTCCGGTTGAAAAAGTGAAGGCGTTTGAACACGATTTTCTGGAACTGATGGAAATGCAATATCGCAACGTTCTTGATCAGTTGAAAGCAGGAAAATGGTCTGACAATGAAACTCAGGCGATTGAAAAAGCAGCTGCTGAGGTTGCTGAAAGATATTCGGTATAGTTGTAATTGTGCCTGAAGAAATAGAAAACTCATTCATTGACATGAAATGGCCAACTTAAAAGAAATACGGACCCGGATAACTTCGGTTAAAACTACCAGACAGGTAACCAGTGCCATGAAAATGGTGTCGGCGGCCAAGCTAAAAAAGGCTCAGGATGCTATTTTGCAGATTCGTCCCTATGCCGGAAAACTTTCGGAATTGCTTTCTTCTTTAAGCTCGACGCTCGAGAATGATGAAGGTTCGGTTTATACCGTCCAGCGAAAACCCGAAAAAGTATTGATTGTGCTGATTAGTTCAAATCGGGGTTTATGTGGCGGGTTTAATTCCTACATCTCAAAGAAAGCCATGTTTCTGGCTAAAACCACATATAAAAAACAACTGGATTCAGGTCGTGTCCATTTTTTAGTCATTGGCAAGCAGGGGGGCAAAGTTCTTAGGTCTTATCAGTTTCAATCGGTTGGCGATAAAAACCAGTTGTTTGATAACCTGACTTTCGATCAGGTTTCTGAAGTGGCCAAATCAATCATGGCCGATTTTGCTGATGGCAAATACGACCGTGTTGAACTGGTTTATAATAAGTTTATCAATGCAGCTTCGCAGGAACTCGTGAGCGAACAATTTTTGCCTGTTTTACCGGCAGTTGCGGATAAGGATAAACGAATGAACAGGAATTACATTTTCGAGCCTTCTATGGAATACATTGTTGAAGAACTTATTCCACGTTCACTGAAGATTCAATTATACAAAGCCTTGCTCGATTCACATGCTGCTGAACATGGCGCCCGTATGACTGCCATGCACAAGGCCACCGACAATGCCTCAGAATTAATCAACGAACTGACACTTACCTTTAACAAAGCCCGTCAGGCTGCTATTACCAATGCTATTCTGGAGGTAACCAACGGAGCTGAAGCTCTGAACGGTTAAAATATATTTTATCGAATGCGACGTAAGCCCGGGCAACATAAATGTCCGGGTTTTGTTTATATAATCGGGTTGACAACTAAATTGGAAATAAACTTCTGCATAAGATTTGATTATTCTGAAAATTTATACGAACTTGCATAAAATCCCTAATCTTTAATGACTTCAAATATGAAAAAATCTGTATTTATCTTGTGGTCTTTTGTATTGCTGCTTCTCTTTAATGGCTGCAATCTCGATGGATTCGATTTTGATAAATTATCGAGCGAAGTGAATATAAGCCCTGAATTTGTAGCCCCTATTGCCAATGCCAAAATTTCGGTGTGGGACATGGTTCAATCGGCAAATAAGGAAAACGATAGTGTGATCACGACAGATCAAAACGGGCTGATTAAAATTGTTTATAAACAGGACAGCCTTTTTAAATACGATGTTGGCGAATTCCTTAATTTTTCGGACGAGCCGACCATTCCCACCGAAAAACAATATTTACCGGAAATTGCCCCTGATAATGTAAATATTACGAGCAGCATCCAATTGAACGATTTGGTTAACCTTATGGCACCCGCATTGGATGCAATAAAGCCTTTGAATGGCATGAGTTTGCCATTCCCCGCTATTGTGTTTCCCGGTCCGGCTGCCAGTTTTCCTAATAGCGAACAAATTATTGATTTTACCTCAATTACCTTGAGTGCCGGTAATCTGGAGGTAGTGCTGGAAAATAAGCTGAAAGTGCCGGTTACAATTCAGGGGGTTTTATTCGATAAGCTTAACAACCGTCCGGTTAAAGATTTTACGTTTACCAATATTGCCCCCAACGGAATAGCCAAAACTACACTGTTCAGTCTGACCGGGGTAGTGCTTTCGAATCAGGTAGAGTTTCGTATGGAGAGGTTCGAAACTTCGGGATCGGCAACTCCGATTGTAATCAATCTGACTGATTTCTTTAAATTGACTTTTAATCTGACGGGACTTAAAATTTCGAGTGGAACCCTGAAGATCAAAGAAGCTAAAACCCTCGATAGCTCTAAGGGTGTATTTGGGTTTAATTTCACTGACCCCAACATGAAGGACATGAAGGCTTTTGGAGCTGTCCTGAAAAAAGGCTCACTCAATATTAAAGCAAATAATAATTCGCCATTGACCGGTAATATCGTGTTTACCCTGAACGAGATCAGAAAAGGTGGTGTCCCGGTTAAAGCAAGTATTCCGCTGAATGGGATCAATACGATAATTGACCTATCTAATTCAACGATTGATTTCACAAAAGACCCGGTTATTCCTTATAATCAGGTACCATATACCTTTTCTTTGGAAATTCAAGCTACCTCCGGAAATATCAATTACTCAACTGCACAATACATTCAAATGGATATTGTTATGAGCAATTTCGAATTTCAATCGTTTACGGGCGATTTTGGAAAACGGTCGATTGTGATTGATCCGGGAGTATTTGACATGAATGTTGATATGCTTAATAAAATTGACGGTAGCTTTAAATTGGCCAACCCAAAACTCGAATTGACTATCCACAATTCGATTGGGATGCCTGCAAAAGTTGACCTTGACTTTACTGCCACCAACAAAGCCGGAGCAACTGTTGCTTTAAACCCACAAGTTTTTACTATCCCTGTCCCGGCCAACCTTAGCGCGCCAGTTGCAACAAAAACTATTGTGTTCAATAGAGACAGCTCAAACATTGTGAATTTTATAGCCCTGCCCCCAACAGGCCAGATTTCGTATAGCGGGAAGGTTGATTTTAACCCAAGTACCACGCCGGTTACACCGCTGAAACCGAATTTTCTGGATATGAATGCAACATTTGTCATCGACATGGCCATGGAGCTTCCATTAGAACTGCAAATCAGTAATATGGCATTTAAGGATACAACAAGTATCTCAGGGGGCGATTACGATAAACTCGAAACCGCCGAATTGATTTTAAACGCCCGGAATGGCATTCCTTTAGACGTTGATATCCAACTTCAATTTATTGATACCATCTCCAAAATGCAATTTGGGGCATCAAAAAAGACAAGGATACTATCGGCCACCACCTTAGATAGTTCGGGCAAGATGCCACTACAGTCGAACAAATTCACACTCGAAAAGGCTGATATGGTAAACCTCCGGAAGTCAAACGGAATTGTTATCGTGGGATCTATAAGTTCTCCGTCAGCAGGTGCAGAAGTGGCAAGAATCATGTCGACCAGCGAAATTGAATTGAATGTGGTAATCAAATCCAAAGTTAATCTGTAAAACCGACCTAAAATGAAAAGGATATTCATTAATTCACTGATATTGATCTTTATATTGATCACCGGATTAACGACAGTATGGGCACAGGAAAGCACGACTATGCAATTTATGAAAGGATTGCCTCAGTCTGACTTGCAAAATCCGGCTTTGCATAACGATTCGAGTAAAGTAGTCATTGGTTTGCCGGGTTTGTCCGGAATGTATTTTGACTTCAGCAGCGATTTTGCCTTCAACGACCTGATCCATAAAGGTACAGGAAGCCTGGCCGATTCGCTGGTCCTGGATATCGCCGGGTTTCATAATTCGCTTAGCGAAACAAATTCTTTTCGGCAGCATTTTAGTATGCCTCTTTTTTACCTGGGCATCCGAAGTAAAAAATCGTTCTTCAGTATTGGAATTACAGAAAAAGAGATGGCTCAGTTTACATTCGATAAAAGCCTGATCACTTTTCTGAAAGATGGAAATGCTCCATACATGGGAAAGAATTTTGATCTGGGCAATTTGAATGTGAACGCATACCATTACAGCGAATTTGCGTTTGGATATTCAAGAGATGTGATAGGAAAAAAATTATCGGTTGGGGCAAAAGCTAAAATTTTATTCGGGAAAATGGCCGTTCAGACTAATCAGATGAATTTGCAGGTAGAAACTGCGGCCAACGGTTCGTACCTGAATTTAAAAACGGGTATGAATGTAAATATTTCAGGGCCTGTTTCGTTGGATGAGATTGAATTTGATGCCGACAATTATTTCACCAATATAAATGCTGTAAATATTGATCCCGTTAACTATATGACCCAAACAGGAAACATGGGAATGGCCTTCGATCTGGGCGCTGTTTACAAACTTACCCCCAGGATTACATTTTCGGGAAGTATTATTGATGTCGGGAAAATTTCGTTCAAAAAAGAAAACATTAACCTGAATCATGTTTCGAGCTATAAATGGGAAGGGATTGACTTTTCGCATTCACTCGATGAATCGAAATCTGATTATGTGGATCCGGGCGATTTGGCCGATGCTGAATTGGAAAAGCTGAAAAGTACCTTCAAGCCGGCAAAGAGTGAATTTAGCGCTGAAGCTTTTGATATGAGCCTGCCAACCAAAATCTATTTAGGGGGAACTTTTTCCGTAAACAATCATTTTAGCCTTGGAGTACTCGACTGCCTTTATCAAAATGCGACCATCAGCCGTAACACGCTTACTTTTTCTGCAAATGCACTGTTGGGAAATTTCTTCAGTCTGACCGGTAGCTATTCCATGATTGGCAATTCGAACAATAATCTTGGTCTTGGCGTGGCGCTTCGTTTAGGATTTATGCAGTTGTATCTGGTAAGCGACAACCTGATGGCCTTGAACGACCCGGCAAAAGCCGAGTTTGTAAATGCACGTTTTGGAATGAATTTTCTGTTCGGAAGAAAACACAAATTGTAACTGAACTCGATTTTTTTAACAGCAATTTAAAAGGGAGGCGACTCCCTTTTTTGTTTTCACAAGGCAAGCGTAAAAATATTCAGTTTAATGTGAGTTATTTTAACATTATCAGTCGGCCAATAAATCATGGCCGTTTCCCAATTAATTACTAATTTTAGCCGCTCTAATTTTTGAAAAGCTATGGATCAATTATTTGTCATATTAGTCCTGACAAATTTTTTAAAGACAGTCGGTATTATAGTATTAATCTACTTTGTACTGAAATTTGTCGGACGTTTACTTTTCCCAATCGTGGTTAAAAAGGCCGTTAATAACATGCAAGCCCGGCAATCACAGTATCAGCGCCAGCAACAAAACAAACAAGAGGGCGAGGTTACTGTCGAGAAAAATCGCCGTGATCAAAACCGCGCACGTAATACCGAAGGCGAATATGTTGACTTCGAAGAGGTTGACTAGTACAATTCCAAATTCCAGGTTTCAAATTCCAACGCGTAATCCTGAAACTTGGAACTTGAAATTTGGAACAACAATCATCAATCATCAATCATCAATAATATAGGTATGGCTCAGGAAGATGTATTTAAAAAGCTCGTTGCACATTGTAAAGAGTATGGATTTGTATTTCAGTCGAGTGAAATTTACGATGGACTGGGAGCGGTTTACGATTACGGACAAAATGGTGTCGAACTAAAAAACAACATCAAAAAATACTGGTGGGATTCGATGGTCCTGCTCCACGAAAATGTAGTCGGGATTGATTCGGCCATATTTATGCACCCAACCATCTGGAAGGCTTCGGGCCATGTTGACGCTTTCAACGATCCGCTGATTGACAACAAAGATTCGAAAAAAAGATACCGCGCCGATGTTCTGATTGAGGAACATCTGGCCAAATACGAGGATAAAATCGAAAAGGAAGTTGAAAAAGCGAAGAAACGCTTTGGAGAATCGTTCGACGAAAAACAGTTCCGTGAAACAAATGGCCGTGTATTGGAATATCAGGCAAAATGGGATGAGCTTCAAGGTCGTTTTGTAAAAGCCTTGAACGACAGCAACCTGGACGAACTGAAACAAATCATCATCGATCAGGAAATTGTTTGTCCGGTTTCAGGAACACGTAACTGGACTGATGTACGCCAGTTTAACCTGATGTTTTCGACCGAAATGGGTTCTACTGCCGATGGCGCTTTGAAAATCTATCTTCGTCCCGAAACTGCCCAAGGTATTTTTGTGAATTACCTGAATGTGCAGAAAACCGGCCGTATGAAAATTCCGTTCGGGATTGCACAAATCGGGAAAGCCTTCCGTAACGAGATCGTGGCCCGACAGTTTATTTTCCGTATGCGCGAATTCGAACAAATGGAATTGCAGTACTTTGTGCGGCCCGGAAGCGAATTGGAATGGTTTCAGAAATGGAAACAAACCCGCATGAACTGGCATCAGGCGCTCGGGTTTGGAAAGGAAAACTACCGTTTTCATGAGCACGATAAACTGGCTCATTATGCCAACGCGGCTGTTGATGTTGAATACCGTTTCCCGTTCGGATTTAAGGAAGTGGAAGGAATTCATTCGCGCACCGATTTTGACCTTTCCCAACACCAGCAATTTTCAGGCAAAAAAATTACTTATTTCGATCCTGAACTGAACGAATCGTACGTACCGTTTGTGGTTGAAACTTCGATTGGGGTTGACCGCATGTTCCTGCAAATTATGGCAGCTACGTATGCCGAAGAAGAAGTGGTAAGCGAAGATGGCAAAAAAGATATGCGCGTAGTTCTTCGTATTCCGGCGCCATTAGCTCCGGTAAAACTGGCTGTTTTTCCGTTGATGAAAAAGGATGGCCTGGATGGAAAAGCCCGTGAAATTATTGAAGACCTCAAATTTGATTTCAATTGCCAGTACGACGAAAAGGATTCGATTGGAAAACGCTACCGCCGGCACGATGCCATTGGCACTCCTTTCTGCGTAACCGTTGATCACATCACGCTCGAAGACAACACCGTAACTTTACGTTATCGCGATACCATGTTGCAGGACCGGGTAGCCATCAGTGATTTGAGAAGCCTGATAGCTGGCGAGGTAAGTATGAAAAAACTGTTTGCCCAATTGTAAGTCAATGACGATTTTTTATTCTGAATCCGGCGCCCGAAAGCACCGGTTTTTTTTTCAGCCTAATCCAATATTTCTAAAACTTTGTTAACAAAGCCAAACCGCACAAGCACATTTTTATCTTTACAAAAATTTATTCTACATGAAACAGACCTTATCAGTCCTTCTTTTATTAATAATTGCTCTCTTTTCGTACGGACAAGTTCAAACGAATAGCCTGCGTGGAAAAATCCGGGATGCAAATAAAAATGTACTTCCGGGAGCAAGTGTGGTTATTGTGGATACAAAATATGGAGTTAACGCCAACGAAGCCGGAGAGTATCTTTTTGATCAGCTTCAGGCAGGTAAAATTACCATTCGTGCATCCTACGTTGGTTTTGAGACCAGGACTATTGATTATGAAGTTCGGCAAGGTAAAAACGAGCTGAATATCACATTCAAAAACGCAGATATCAAATTGGAAGGCGTAACGGTAACCTCGCAAAAAAGAGATCAACAGATTCTGGATGTTCCCATTACCTTGAATGTGATCAGTTCCCGGTTTATGGAGGATCTGAATATTACCAAAATCGATGAATTAGCCGGATTTGTTCCCGGCCTTCAGGTTAGGATGCAGGGAACCGACCGGCCCAGTTTTGTTATTCGCGGACTAACCAGCGACGAGGTTAGCCCAACGGCCCAACCACGGGTTTCAGTTTTCTACAACAATGTCCCGATTAGCCGGACGAGTGGCGCAGCAGTTGAACTCTTCGATATGCAGCAGGTGGATGTGCTAAAAGGCCCGCAGGGAACACTTTTTGGCCGTGGCGCTCAAATTGGCGCTATCCATTATATCAGTAAAAAACCAACCAGCGATTTTGGCGGATTTGTTACCGCCGGTGTAGGAAATTTCAGCCAGAAAGAATTATCAGGAGCTATAAATATTCCAGTTGTGAAAAACAAATTGTTTGTGCGGGCGGCTGGTCTGTACGATTATCAGAATGGTTATATCAGGAACACTTTTGGTGGAAACCTGAATGGTAAAAATTCGCTGGCGGGTAGGTTTTCTGCCAGTTTTTTGCCAACGATAAATGATAAAATTGATTTGGTTGTAAACTTTCAGAAGGATGATAATCCGGGACTTGGCTTTATGAGCATGAGCTATCCGAATACTGAAGGGGGTAAAAATCCTTTTGACTACGTGGCATCTCTTGAGCAGGGAAAAAATCTTGCTACAGGGAAAGAAATTTTTGATGCCACCTTATCCGCAAAACATTACCTGAACGAGAACAGCTACTGGACTTCCATAAGTTCGTACCGTAAACTTAGCGCCAATTCGCGCTGGGACGGGGACGGAACTGCCGCCGCAGCCATTGATATGAGCGAAGATGATGGCGCCAGACAAGTTTTTCAGGAAATCAGGTACAATTATTCGGTTAAGAATAAACTCAACGGAAGCATTGGCGGAAGTTACTGGAATGAAAAAGCGAGCCAGAATTATTGGTTCTCGCCCAACGAACAGAATATGGTTCATCTGTTTTTCAATACAGGTTATCTGGTTACTCCCAATGGCCAACCTTATCCGATGACAAACCTTCCTCCCGATCCCCGGTTGGGCCCTTTGGCCGGAATGCCCCTGGTTACCAACCATCAGGAAGAAAACAAAAGCAATGCCCTAAACCAGGCTGCCGAAGTTTTTGCCGATGGCAACTATCAGCTTACAAAAAAAATTAGTTTCACAGGTGGGGTACGTATTACCAGCGAATGGTTTGAATTAACCAGCATGTCACAAATGACCGGAGGCAGTCCCTCCACTCTTGGGTTCCTGTCGGGCAACTATCCCAACTTGTTTTTTAAACCCGGTAGTGAGAAACAGATAACTGAATCATCGTTGGCATTTACCTTTCGCGGCGGTTTGAAATATTCTTTTAATGAGAACTCAAACCTATTTGCCGGATATTCAAAAGGACGTCGTCCGGAAGTTCTTCAATTTACCTCAGCAGGTGAAGAACAGGTTCTGGATGCCGAAATTGTGAATAGTTTCGATCTCGGATTTAAAACAGCCATTCATCAGCGTTTCTGGTTTGATCTTGGTGTCTTCTATCACGATTATTTGAATTTCCAAACCTCGGCGTGGGTAGCTGATGCCACTTCCGGCGAATTCAATTATATCGTGAAAGATGGTGGAAAAGCATCTGCCTATGGCGCTGAAGCGAATTTCAAATACGCAGTTTCAAAGGGATTAAATTTCTTTGGTAACTATGCATATATCAATGCCCGTTTTGCAGATAATGATGTGGACGGAGTAAAACAAGAATATGCCAACCACCTATTTCGGTTAACTCCTGATCACAGTTTTGCAATTGGATTGAATGTCCGGCATGAAATTGCCAAAGAGGTATTTTTATTCGGAACCCCTTCTTATTCATACCAAACAAAAATATTTTTTGAAGATGCCAATACTCCCGGATTGGAACAGGCTGCATACGGTCTGCTGAATTTCAGGGGCGGAGTGGAATTAGCCGAAAAGCGAATTACTCTCGCGGTATGGGGAAGTAACCTTTTGGGAGAGGAATATATTGTAAGCGCCGGAAATACTGGCAGTTTATTTGGCAATCCCACCCAAATTCCGGGTGCCCCACGAATGTTTGGAACAAAAGTAAGCTGGAAATTTTAGTCGCTAAACAAATTAATTCCTTAACTGCACCGTCTTTCCGGTTTTTGCTGACACCCTGGCTGTTTCCAGGATTTTAACGACCAACAAATTGTTATTTAATGAATAAGGATCATATTTCTCCATGATTACTTTTCCGCTAATGACGTCAGCAAAATAGGCGAACGGATCTTCATAGACCGCGATATCTTTTGACGTAACCAGTTTGGTCTGTTCAGCCTTCAGTGTTTTGTTTCTCAGGCGCATGCTTTTATTGTCAAGGGCAATAATGTATCCTGAATCACCGTATATTTCCATGTCTTTTCTACCGAAAGGCCAATTCCATGAAGCCTGAATGATGCATTGAGATTCAGGATAATTGATGATTATAGTTGCCTCGTCGTCCACTTTTGGATAAATTTCAGGTTTAAAATTCCGTGTAACCGCTGTTACCGAAACGGGCTCCTGTCCTTTTTGAATGTAGGTCATCAGGTTCGCCCCGTAACACCCAAAATCAATTAAAGCACCCCCGCCATTTTGAACAGGGTCGGTCAGCCAGTCCAAAAAGAACTGATCGCAACCAATTTCCTTTGGCCCCTGATGTCCGTCGTGAACCACCACTTTTCTGATGTTTCCGATGAAATTGCTGTCGTTTACCAATTGGAATGATTTGGCAGTTGTCGGATACCATGATGTTTCGAAATTGGTGAGGAGGTGAATATGATATTTTTCGGCAAGTTCAGCCATCCTTTTTGCATGAATCACATTTGTAGCCAGTGGTTTTTCGACCATGACGTGGATTCCCCGGGGTGCGCAGGCTTCCACTACGGCCATATGTTCGAAAATGGAACCGAAAGCTACAACAGCCTCAGGTTTTACCTCATCCAGCATCTTGGCGAGGTTACTGTAAATCAGTCCCCTCTCGAACTTATACTTTTTGGCAAGCCCTTCTACACATTCCGAATTCGTTTCAAAAATACCGACCAACTGAAAATCGGTTTTTTCTTTTCGCCCCAGGATAAAAGCGATATGTCCGTGAGTTGTTCCGGCAATAGCCATGCGAATGGGCTTTTTTTCAGGAGCCTGTGCGTTTAGATTTGGCAAAGTGATTAAAAAAAGTGCAAAAATCAGGATAAATTTTTTCATGGGTTTCAGATATGATTATCGAATAATTTGACAACAGTTGAATTATTGGGCTCTGGCTATTGCTTTTGTAAATCAACTAAAAATAGAAATAAATAGGCAGAAAATACCAAAAAGGAAGAACCAACTTTCAAACTGAAAAAAGTTAACTTTACCCAACAGGATTAATTTTAAACAGTCTGTTCATTTAGCATTCAGGATATGAAAATTTACAAAACCACCAAAGGAATTTTAATCGGCCACGAAAACGTCTTTTATTTGATTCAAACCGACTGGGACAGTTTTATAAATAACGATAACATATACAAGGAAACTCTTGTGCTGATTAAAGGTTTAACTCCAATTACTGATGCTGCTGATTTGTTGAAAAACGAACTGTTGGCGCCAATCGGCGCTCAGGAGATATGGGCAGCCGGAGTTACTTATATGCGGAGCAAAAGCGCCCGGATGGAAGAATCGAAAGGTGCCGGAGGTGGCAGTTTTTACAACCGGGTTTATGATGCCGACCGTCCCGAACTGTTTTTTAAATCGGTAGCTTCCCGGGTTGCGGGCCCTGGCCAGAAGGTTCGCATCAGGAAAGATTCAAACTGGAATGTTCCTGAACCTGAACTCACTTTGATGATCAGCGCTTCAGGAAAAATAATAGGCTATACCATTGGAAACGACATGAGCTCAAGGGATATCGAAGGCCAGAATCCACTGTATCTTCCGCAGGCAAAAACCTACGACTGGTCGGCGGCGATTGGACCTTGTATTTATATTCCTGAATTTCCAATACAGGAAAACGCTCTTATTGAAATTGAAATAATCAGAAATAACGCACAGGTATTTTCCGGGGATGTCAGAATTGATCAGATCAGGCGAAAGTTTACCGATCTGGTGGAATTTCTTTTCAGGGAAACATCTTTTCAGGCAGGTTGTTTGTTAATGACAGGAACCGGGATTGTCCCTCCCAATGATTTTACCTTGCATGTTGGCGATGAAATTAAAATCAGGATTGAAAACATTGGCGAATTGGTGAATATCGTAGAATAATAAAATCAAATCATGGAACTGACAGGAAAAAACTTGATTGGAAACGAAGAATCAGGAAAAGCGACAACTACTTTTTTTGCCAAAAATCCGGCGACACAGGAAGATTTAAGTACTTCATTTTTTGAGGCTACCACAAACGAAGTGGCCGAAGCTGCGACAAAAGCAAAACATGCTTTTCTGAATTATAAGTCAAAAAGCAACGAAGAAAGAGCCGTTTTCCTGGAAACCATTGCTGAAAACATTTTGGAACTGGGCGACACCTTGATTGAAAGGTGTATGCTGGAAACCGCCCTGCCCGAAGCCCGGCTAACCGGCGAAAGGATGCGAACGATCAATCAGCTTCGGTTATTTGCCTCGGTTGTTCGCGAAAGTTCGTGGGTTGATGTTCGGATAGATACCGCAATACCCGGTCGCCTGCCGGTTCCTAAACCAGATATCCGGCAAATGCAAATTCCGCTTGGCCCGGTTGGAATTTTTGGCGCAAGCAATTTCCCATTCGCTTTCTCGGTAGCCGGCGGCGACACTGTTTCTGCCCTTGCCGCCGGTTGCCCGGTCGTTGTAAAAGCACATCCGCTTCATCCGGGCACATCCGAACTGGTCGGAAAAGCTATTATAAAGGCGGCCCGAAAAACGAATATGCCTGATGGAGTTTTTTCAATGGTTCAGGGAATTTCGAATGAGGTGGGCATGGCCATTGTAAATCATCCTGATATAAATGCCATTGGTTTTACCGGCTCGTTTAAAGGAGGAAAAGCCATTTTTGATGCCGCCAACCTGCGTACTGTTCCAATCCCGGTTTTTGCTGAAATGGGCAGCGTGAATCCAGTGTTTATTTTGCCCGGAGCCTTAAAAGAACGAAACGAAATCATTGCTAAAGGATTGATCGGGGCAGTAACTATGGGAGTAGGCCAGTTTTGCACCAACCCCGGGCTCGTAGTTACCCAGAAGTCTGATGATGCCAATCAGTTCCTGCAAAACCTGAAAGTCTGTAATTCAGAAAATCCTTCAGGAATTATGCTTTCCGGACAAATTAAAAACAACTTTTCAAAAGGGACTCAAAACTTTCTGAGCGCTGAAAATGTTTCCCTGATTAGCAGCGGTTCAGGAGAAGAATCAGGAAACAAGGTCAATCCCAAAGTTTTTTCAACTGATTTTGAAACATTTATTAATGACAGCTCACTTTCGGAAGAAGTGTTTGGCCCGGTAACCCTGAATGTAATTACCAGCGGTAAAATTGAAATGCTGCAACTTGCCAGTAAGCTGGAGGGACATTTAACTGCGACCATTCATGGAACGGAAAAAGATTTGATCGAATATTCAGAATTAATTCATATTCTGGAACAGAAAGTTGGACGGCTAATATTTAACGGATATCCAACCGGAGTTGAAGTTTGCCATTCGATGGTGCATGGAGGTCCCTACCCGGCAACAACCGCCCCTCAAAGTACATCTGTGGGCACGGCCGCAATCAACAGATTTGCACGCCCGGTTTGTTACCAGGATTTTCCGCAATCGGTATTGCCCGAACAACTTAAAGACGATAATCCATTAAATATCTGGCGGATGATAAACGGGGAGATGACAAAAAAATAAATACGAATTCCCTTTAATCTATCAGATTCATTGAGATTGTCCTGAGATATTTTTATATTTGAAATGAACCGACCAACCTGTTTATGAAAAAAAACTTCGAATTGGAAATCGTTTTGCTCCAATTGGCAGAGGACAATCCCGCTGCGATCGAAGAACTTTTTAATTATTATTACCCCCGGCTATACCATTTTTCCAAAACATTTTTGAAACTGGACGAAGGGATTGAAGATATTTTGCAGGAGGTTTTTATTAAAATCTGGCAAAACCGAAACAGGATTAAAACAACCGCTACGTTTAATGCATTCATTTTCACCATTACCCGGAACCTTCTGATAAACGAACTCCGCAGCCGCCTGAACAATCAAAAAGTGAAGGATAAAGTTGGGAAATTGGCTATTCCAGTCGAATACTCTTTTATAGAACAATCTGAATACCACGATTTGAAAGAAAAGGTTGACCGGGCCATCAGCGATCTGCCGGTCCGCCAGAAAGAAATTTTTAATTTAAGTCGAATGAGTGGTTATTCACACAAAGAAATTGCCGAAAAACTGAATATTACTACAAAAGCCGTTGAGTTTCATATTGCCAAGGCTACCGTATTATTAAGGAAAAAGTTGTTGAACTTTGAATTGGCCTAGATTAATATTTTTTTCTGTATAAATAATTTATGGTGTTTCCGCTAGGGATGAGTTTCGTTGTTGTGTATTAACTATACAAAACAAAGAGATGGATCAATTATTCAGAAAATACATCAATTCGGTTTTAAATCCTGATGAGTATTCAAAGGTTTCGGAATTTCTTGCCAATAAGAAAAACGAAGCTGCGATTTTTAACCTGCTTAAACCTTTTTGGGACAAAGCGCTACAGGAAGACCTCGAAGTTCAGGAACCCAATCCTGATTTAAGGAATAAAATATTACAGGCAATCCTGATTTATGACCGCGAAACGGCACAGCGGAAATTAGCCTTTTCCAGGCTTAAATTGCGAATTGCCGCAATCCTGGTTGTAGGCCTGATAATCAGCACTGCTTTCTTTTTCCGTAAATCTGCACAAGTCCCGTATATTGCTGAAATGCAAACCGTCAGCGCCCCTTATGGGGCAAAAACAAATTTTGCATTACCCGATGGATCGTTGGTGTGGCTAAATTCCGGGTCATCTGTTTCATTCATTTCCAGCTTTGAAAAATCCAGACTTGTTAGCCTGAAAGGGGAAGCTTTTTTTGAAGTAAAGAAAAATGAGCAGCCATTTATTGTTTCAACAGAATATGGAGATGTTGAGGCAAAGGGCACTTCGTTCAATGTAACCTCGTTTTCAGGAGAAAATTTCCAAACTACTTTATTAACCGGACTTGTTCAAGTAACTGCAAAACAAACAGGCCGTGAAGTTTTCCTTCAGCCCGGGCAACAGGCCGGAATGCATGGTAATGATTTAAAAGTAGCGAATGTTGATGCCGAAATGTTTTCTTCGTGGAAAGACGGTAAACTGATTTTCAGAAATGAAAACCTGCCCTCTGTAACAAAAAGGCTGGAGCGCTGGTATAACGTGAAAATAGAATTATCACAAGATCAACGTCTTTCAGAAATTTCTTATACAGGCATACTTGAAATGGAATCGTTTAGCGAAGTGCTGCAACTGTTAAAAGTTACCGCTCCGATTGATTATTTCTACAACGAAAAAACAAGAACAATACGAATAGTGTATAAAAAAACGAATAACCCAATTTAAATGAATTGCCTATGAAAATGATTTAAGCCATCAAAAAAAAGAGGCAGAAACCACTCCAGTCGGTCAAACTTAATGGATTTCGAACCTCTCCTTAAAATTGATTAATCACACGAATTTAGTAGTTAACCAAAAAAACAAAACTATGAAAAAAAACTGGTTCCATCGGGGCAGTAAGCCTTTGATGGGTGAAATTCTGAGAAAAATGAAAATAACGATCTTCCTGATTTGTATTTCAGTGCTTAGCAGTTTTGCTATCGAGAACTATGCACAGTCAACCAAACTGACCCTCGATCTGGAAAATACCTCGATAAGGGGAATTTTAAATAGCATCGAAGGCCAAAGCGAATTTAAGTTCTTCTACAGCAGTAAGGTTGATGTTGACCGAAAAGCCACTGTTGTTCAAAAGAACAAAAAAGTATTCGACATCCTCGACGAGCTTTTTGATGGGACCGGGATTAAGTATGAAGTCTATGGTCGGCAGATTGCCTTGCTTGCCGGTGGCGAAAGCTTCGCAAATCCGGAGCAGCTTGTGGCTGAACAACAAAAAACGGTTTCGGGTACGATAACCGATGCCACTACCGGAGAAGCGCTCGTTGGAGTTACCGTTTATATTCCCAATACGAATACGGGTGTGATCAGCGATGCAAATGGCAAATTTAGCCTCAATGCCCCGGCTGTAAGTGCCTCTTTGGTTTTCTCGTTTGTAGGATACGTAAAAGCAACAATCGTCTATACCGGGCAGACAACCATTGATGTCAAATTAGTTCCGGATGTGGAAGCTCTCGACGAGGTTGTAGTAACCGCTCTGGGGATTAAGAAATCAAGCAAAAGCCTGGGATACGCTACTGCAAATGTAAATTCTGACCAGCTTACCGTAAACCGTACCCCGAACCTGATGAATTCCCTTTCAGGAAAAATGGCAGGGGTGAGTATTTCAGGATTAGGCACCGGCCCGGCCGGAACCTCTAAAATCCGCATCCGTGGCCAATCTTCTATTTCAGGACAAAATAATCCGCTGATCGTTGTCAACGGCGTTCCGATTGATAATACCAACTTTGGAACTAATCCGGGAAATGCCGCATCTGACAATTCAATTGGTGTAAGGGGCGGAGGAAATACTTCTGACGGGGGCGACGGGCTTTCGAGCATAAATCCTGACGATATAGAAAGTATGACCGTTTTGAAAGGTGCTGCAGCCTCTGCATTGTATGGCTCGCGTGCCAAGGATGGTGTAATCATGATTACCACCAAAACAAAGGGAACCCATAAGGGACTTGGCATCACCTATAATATGAATTATACGAACGACGCCCCCATTGATTATACCGACTACCAGTATGTATATGGTCAGGGCGAAAATGGGGTACGTCCGACTACACCCAACCCTACTTCCGGACAATGGTCGTTTGGCGAAAAATTTGTACCTGGAATGACTCAGGTACTCTACAATAACCTTACTGTTCCTTATGAACCACAACGGGGAATCATCAATCAATTTTTCAGGAATGGACAAAACCTGACCAACACCATTTCGCTCTCGACCAGCAGTGACAAAGGAGGAATGAACCTTTCGATTGCCAACATGAGCAGCGATGGTATTGTGCCGAACAACTCCTATAAAAGAAATACCCTTAACCTTGGGTTCAGCTATAACTTAACCGACAAGCTGAGTTTTCAGGGGAACATGAATTACTCTTTCGAGAATAATCAAAATCCGCCAAACATTGCGAATCAGGACAACTCCATACCAACCGCCCTTTACGCGATGGCCAATTCAATGCCTTTGGATGTACTGAAAGCCAACGCTCACGACGCTTTGGGCAACGAATATGTCTATTCCCGGTTCAGGAATAGGACCAATCCATATTTCACCTTATCCGACCAGTTTCAAAAAATCCGCCGTGACCGCATGTTTGGCAATATCTCGATGAAATATGATGTTACCAAATGGCTCTTTGTACAAGGTCGTATCGGGCAGGATTTCTGGTCGCGTGATCAGGAATACAACAACTTTCCAACCGGACAGGCTTCATTGGCGCCAGCTCCGGCAGGTTTTGTCAATGGTGTTTTCACTCAGGAATCACGAAGGTTCAGGGAAACAAATGCCGACTTCATGATTTCCGGAACAAAAGAATTTGGTGATTTCGAAGTTAATGTTACCGCCGGGGGCAACCAGATGAAGAGACGCTCTGACCTGAACAGTGTCCAGGTGACTGACTTCATTGTCCGCGGACTTTACACGGTTCAGAACGGAAGGTCAAAAGATCCGATATACGATCTTTCCGAACGTGCAGTAAACTCGCTGTATGGTTCTACCCAAATATCCTTTAAGAACTTCCTTTATTTAAACGGAACAGTGCGAAACGACTGGTTCTCAACCTTGTCTCCAGCCAACCGGAGCATTTTGTATCCATCGGTTTCGGCCAGCTATATTTTTTCTGAAACTTTTGGCACCTTGCCCAAATGGCTGAACTTTGGAAAAATCAGGGCCGCTTTTGCCCAGGTTGGTAGCGATACCGATGTTCCTCCCTATTCAAATTTGTTGTTTTACGGAGTCAATTCAAATCTAATGGGAAATCCATCAGGCGCTTTGCAACCCGTTGGAGGCGCTTCCGGAAGTACAGTGCCTAATCCCAATTTAAGGCCGATGAGTACATCCGAAACAGAGTTAGGCCTTGAAATGAAAATGTTTGATAACCGTTTAAGCCTTGATCTGTCGGTGTATCAGAAGATAACAACCGACCAGATTGTTCAGGCCCAGATATCCGATGCTTCAGGATTTGTTGACACCCGCATTAACAGCGGTAAAAGCGAAAATAAGGGAATTGAATTGATGGTGAACGTGGTGCCTGTGAAAACTTCAGATTTCCAATGGGACTTTACTTTCGCCGGAGCTTACAACATTACTAAAGTGTTGAGCCTTCTAACAAATAAACCCGGCGAACGGATCACCGTAGGAACGCATGTTTTCAATGGTGAAGTCAGGCAAATCGTAGGAGAGGAAATGGGGCAGATCGCCGGTTTTGGTTACAAAAGGGATGCAAGTGGCCAGCAAATTTTCGGATCAAACGGAATCCCTCTCCGGACCGCTGATTTAATAAATTATGGAAGTGCATTACCTAAATGGACCGGAGGTTTTACCAATGCTTTCAATTACAAAGGCGTTTCATTCTCTTTCCTGATTGACTTTAAATTGGGAAACAAGATGCTTTCAGGAACTAACTTTAATGCCACCCGTCACGGA
This sequence comes from Odoribacter sp., assembly GCA_013824715.1. Taxonomy (GTDB): domain Bacteria; phylum Bacteroidota; class Bacteroidia; order Bacteroidales; family Prolixibacteraceae; genus Aquipluma. Next base: position 47,992 of record PNOH01000020.1, read on the forward strand.
CTGCATAAAATGACATTGGTTGGACGGGAAGGCGGAGTTATAGGCAAAGGAGTTGATGCCAATGGAAATGTCAATACGGTTGTTGCCCCGGTACAGGACTATTGGTCTGTAGTGAGGTCGCTGGCATTGGTTGAACCTGTTGTTTATAACGGCGGTTATTGGAAACTACGTCAAATAACGGTAGGATATGACTTCTCTAAATTTATACCTTCCAGTTTCCTGATTAAAGGCATGACGCTTAGCCTGACTGCTAACAATGTGCTGATGTTGAAGAAATGGATCGACAATATTGATCCTGAAAGCTTTGGATACAGTTCGGATAACCTGATAGGAATGGAATCCCCGGGACTTCCTACCTCCAGGAGCCTGGGTTTCAATTTTAATGTTAAATTTTAATACGACCGAAACATGAAAAAGATAGTTAACCTTTGTGTACTGGCGCTGTTTCTTACAATGATCACTTCCTGCGAAGAAGGCTTCGACGAATTGAATAAGAGTAAAACCAGTGCCACCGGAATTGACCCTGCATTTATTTTAAACAATGCAGTCATTAACTCCTCAGTTGTAACTCTGATTTATGAGATTGGAATTGTCCAGCAAATTATTTCACCCAATTCGGGCGTATTGACCGGTGCAAACTTCAATCAGGACAACCGTGCCACTACTGATGATAACTGGCAAAGCTATTACCGGAATGTGATTAAACACACCAAAGATATCATTGCACGCACCAAAGACGACCCTGCCAGAAGCAACATGATGAACATGGCCAGGATATTGCAGGCTTACGCATTTTTAATACTGACCGATACCTATGGAGATATTCCATATACCGATGGTGGCGTGGGGTATTATTCGCAGGTATTTTTTCCCAAATATGAGACACAACAGTCCATCTATCCGAAAATAATTAAGGAACTGAGTGAAGCGTCCGCTGCACTTAACGCCTCCGGAAAGATAGAAACAGCGGATGTTTTATTTGGAGGGGATGTAGCCAAATGGAAAAAATTCGGGTATTCGTTAATGCTTCGGGCAGGTATGAGATTAAGCGCGGTTGATGCAGCTCAGGCCCAGTCAGTAGTAAGCGCCGCTTTTACTGGCGGTGTCATTACTTCGAATGCAGACAATGCCTTTGTCAGACATGACGCCAACTATAGAAATCCAATCAGCAATACACTGAATTCTACCGAGGCTGCCAATTATTATCTGACCAAGCCATTTGTTGACGAGCTCAAAAACACCAGCGATCCACGGCTTGTTTCCATTGCTGTTCGTTATAAAGGCGCTACATCCGGAACAGCCCAGGTTCCTGCGGCTGCAAGCATCGTAGCTGCCGATCAAATTGGATTGCCAATGGGAAAGGATAATACTACCGCAACCGTTGCGGCCAAAGCTGATGGCTTAGTCAGTTTTTATGAATACAGCCAGGTTGACCGTAATCGCATGGCAAAATTAACTGCCCCGATGCTAATGGTAACAGCCAGTCAAACAAACCTTCTACTTGCTGAGGCTCGTTTTAGGGGGTGGATTACATCAGGAACAGCCGCACAATATTTTGCCGATGGTATAAAAGCCAACATGGATCAAATGGCCTCATTTGATGCAAAATGTGCGGTTCTCGCCGCCGACAGGGATGTTTATCTTGCAGCCAATCCACTCAACGCAGGAACTGAATTAAAACAAATTAACACCCAATACTGGATTTCCTCTTTTCTGAACGGGCAGGAAGCTTTTGCCAATTACAGGCGTAGCGGATTTCCTGATTTGGCGCCAAATCCATATCCCGGAAAGGAAGTGGCATTCATTAACAGGCTTACCTATCCCAATTCAGAGATTTCGGTGAATACGGTAAATGTGAATGCAGCGATTGCCATCATGGGACCAGATAATCTGGGAACCAAAGTATGGTGGGATAAATAAATCTGACAAGGATAGTACCCGGGAAACCGGGTACTAATTTTTTGAAAATTCTTGGAGACTGATATTTTTCTGTTCCGTTAGGAACTAAAGGTCGGTAGAATTAAAGAAAACATACATGTCTTTTGTCCCGTACGGGACAATCCATCGCTCTATATCGACATTTCTACCGACAGATTTTCCCTACAGGAAATTTTAAACAGTTTCTTTATTTACTGTCGAAACGACAAAATTAACTGCATTGAACATGAAAATTATTTTACCATTAATTCTTTCCTTTTTTTTACTGACCTCGTTTAGTCAGGCGCAACAAATTTCAAAAGAAGAACTTCTTTTTCTCACTCCTGAATGGAAGGGTGAGCGTTTTCCTGATGGCCGTCCGAAAGTACCGGATGAAATTCTTAAACGGATGAAATTAGTCACCCTCGAAGAAGCATGGGCGGTGTTGAAGGGGGCAAACTATAAACACGCTTACGACGATGGCTGGATGTGCATCAACCCCGACAGCGTACTCGTCGGCAGGGCGCTTACAGCGACTTTTATGCCTGGCAGGCCCGATGTACAACGGGCAATTGACAAAAAAGGGCACGAAAAGGACGGACGGATTAAATCACAAAATTCGTGGCCCATTGATATGCTGGTAAAGGGCGATGTTTATGTGGTGGATCAGTTTGGAGCCCACGAAGACGGCCCGACCGTTGGCGACAACCTGGGTAATTCAATCTTTGCCAAAACCGGGAACGGCATTGTGTATGACGGAGCTGTTCGCGACATCAATGGCTTGAAGGAATTGGGTTCGTTCACTTCGTTTATCCGAAGTTACCATCCCTCTCACCACTTAAACGATCCCGCCGGAGAATTAAATACTACACTGATAGGCATCAACAAACCAACCCGCATCGGGAAGGCAATGGTGCTTCCGGGAGATGTTGTTTTAGGCAGGGACGGCGGAGTAATCTTCATTCCACCTCACTTAGCCGAGCAGGTTGTTAAAACATCCGAGATAGTCAGGCTTCGCGACATGTTCGGGCATGAGCGCCTACGGGAGCAAAAATATACACCCGGGCAGATTGATTCCCGTTGGTCCGATGAAATTGAAAAGGATTTTTCAAACTGGCTCAACGATCACATCAACGAATTACCGGTTCCGAAAGAACAAATAAAGGAATTGCTAAAAACACGAACATGGTAAATTAACCTAAACCAATTCAACCAAATGACAAATTCAAGACGAAGCTTTCTGACCAAAAGTGCAATTACCGCTGCATTAGGATTTACCTCCTTTTCTGATTTCGGAATGGGTCTGGAAAAAGCGGTGGAAAATACTCCTTTATCTTCAAGTCCGAGTGATTTGAAAATAACAGATATAAAATGTGGCTACATTCGTAACGGACACAGCCTGTTTGTTAAAATACACACCAATCAGGGAATATGGGGCTGTGGCGAAGGCGTTGATGCGACTCCCGGAACCTATCATTTGGTGAAAATGTTTGGTGAAAGGATCAAAGGAAAAAGCCCGCTCAATGTTCACCGTCTCTTTGAAGATATCCGCAAATCGGGATTTTTCGAAGGCGCGCAATCGGGCATGTATGTGGCGGTACTTTCTGCTGTGGAAAGCGCTTTGTGGGACCTTACCGGAAAGGCATTGGGCTTACCAGTTTACCAGCTTCTGGGCGGAAAATTCAGGGATAAAATCCGGGTTTATTGCGATACAGCTCTTTACCGTGCAGATTCACCGACTCCTGACAAGTTTGCGGAATCGGCAATGAGGGCGGTTAATATGGGCTTCAATGCCGTTAAGTTTGATGTTGATGAAGCGAATGACCCCAACAAGTATGATACCTATAACTGGACCGCCAGTCCGGCTGAGTTGGACCGGATGTATAACCAGATTGCGGCAGTTCGAAAAGCCGTTGGCCCCAAGATTGATATTTGTGTGGATATGCACGGCCGTTACGATGCGGTAACCGGACATCAGGCAGCCAAACGGTTTGAACCTTTAAACCTGATGTGGCTGGAAGAGCCCATTCCCGCGGAAAACGTGGAAGCGTATCTCGACATCAAAACCTCGACAAGCACACCAATCTGTGCCGGGGAAAATGTTTATCTCGCCCACGGATTCAGGCGAATGCTCGAAATTGGGGCGGTTGATATTATTATGCCCGATTTGCAAAAGGCGGGCGGTTTAGGCGAAGGCCAGCGAATGGCCAACCTTGCCAATCTGTACTATGTTCCTTTCGCGCCCCACATGGTGGCATCTTATTTGGGCGCAATGGGCTCCTGTCATGTCTGTGCTTCAGTACCGAACTTCATGATCCTGGAGTGGCAAATCTACTTTCATACCGATCCGATGTTCAAAGAAATAGTCACTTTCGATGGACCAATGGTAACCGATGGGTTCATAAAACTGTCTGAAAAACCAGGTGTTGGAGTTGAAATTAATGAAGAAGGAATGCGCAAATATGCGACTCCAGGAGTTCCGTTTTTTGTGTAATAAATTCATAACTACTTAAATTTTTATATCATGATCAAAAAAGGAATACTTATCTCAGCAATTTTTCTGGGAAGTTTTATGGCCAATGCCCAACGCGTGGGTTCATCCCCCGAATACATTAAAGCTTTAACTCCGGAATGGAAGGGAGAGCGTTTTGCTGACGGAAGGCCAAAAGTACCAGATGCAATTCTCGAAAGATTAAAGAATATTTCCATCGAAGAGGCATGGGGCGTATTGCGCAACAAAGGCTTCCAAAACCAGTACGAAGGCGACTGGACGATCATTAATCCTGAAGAAGCAATGACCGGAAGGGTGGTTACTGCCCAGTACATGCCTCTCAGGCCCGACCTTGAAAAACAGGTAAAAGAACAGGGTAAAATTGAAAACAGGGCTCAGAAGGGCGGAACCAACTCCTGGCCAATTGATGTGCTCACAACCGGAGATGTTTATGTGGCCGACAGCTACGGCAAAATAGCCGATGGAACGCTAATCGGCGATAACCTGGGAAATTCAATTTATGCCAAATCACAAAGAGGTGTAATCTTTTATGGTTCTGTCAGGGATCAGGAAGGTCTGGAGGAAATCAAAGGTTTTAACGGATGGATCAAAGGAGCCGATCCATCATACATTATGCAGATGATGCTCACTTCCATCAACGCGCCAATCCGGGTTGGACGTGCCACCGTGCTGCCGGGCGATGTAGTTCTGGCAAAAAAATTTGGAGTCATTTTTATTCCCGCTTATCTTGTCGAAGATTTGGTATTGACTTCCGAAGTAACAGCACTTCGTGACGAGTTCGGGCATCTGCGCCTGAGGGAAAAGAAATATCTGGCCGGAGAAATTGACAGCGAATGGTCCGAAGAAATCAAAAAAGACTTCCTGAACTGGCTGAATAATTACCCCGGAAAATTGCCGATGTCTAGAACAGAATTGGACAATTATCTGAAAGAAAGGAATTACTAAAACTTATAAACGATGAAAAGCATAATCCAACAAATAACAGATCAAAACAAAAAGCTTGAAAGCGTTGAAAAAGATGCCGTCAAAGCTGAAATTGAAAACCCTGCAACAAGTAATAACCGCCGGAATTTCCTGAAGAAAACTGCTCTGGGCGGTATCGCGTTGGGCGGTCTGATGAAATTATCCATCGAAGACACCATCGCGCAGACTACTTCAAGTGTGTCACGATCTTCCAGTCCTTCTGAATTAAAGATCACGGATATGCGTTATGCTCTGACAGGCGTTCTTGGTCAAACGGCCATTATCCGGATTGATACCAATCAGGGGATTTCCGGGCTTGGAGAAGTACGGGACGGCGCTGATGTTCGTTACGCCCTGATGCTGAAAAGCCGGATATTAGGGTTAAACCCATGTAATGTGGAAATGATCTTTAAAATCATTAAGCAGTTTGGTGGACAGGCCCGGCAGGCTGGCGGTGTTTGCGCTGTTGAAATGGCGCTTTGGGACATCGTCGGAAAAGCATACGGAGTTCCAGCCTGGCAATTATTGGGCGGAAGATACCGCAATAGCGTCAGGTTATATGCCGATACCCCTGAAGGTACATCGCATGATGATCAAACAGCAAAAATTAAGTATCGTATCGAGGAACAGGGTTACACCTGGCTGAAGATGGATCTTTCCATCAATTCGCTGAAGGATATTCCGGGCGCTTTGGTCAATCATGAATTCTGGGATGGAGCCTCAGGGCAATACGACCTTCGTAGTTATATGGGTTATGGAAACACAAAACACCCCTTTACCCAGATTCAAATTACGGATAAAGGCCTGGAGGAAATGGTTAAAATGGTGGAACATACCCGTGAGCACATTGGCTGGGATATTCCTATTTCGACTGACCATTACGGGCATTTCGATTTAAACAATGGTATCCGTTTAGGCCGAGCAATAGAAAAATTCAGGCTGGCCTGGATGGAAGATGTGGTTCCATGGGAATATACCGACCAGTGGAAAACCTTGTCTGACGCCCTTGAAACCCCCATGCTTACCGGCGAAGATATTTACCTGCTGCAAAACTTTAAACCGCTCATCGACATCCATGCCGTTGATATCATTCACCCTGATTTAGCATCTTCTGGCGGACTTTTAGAGACTAAAAGAATAGGCGATTATGCCGAAGAACACGGCGTAGCCATGGCCATGCATCAGGCAGGCACACCGGTTTCGTTTATGGCCAGCGTTCATTGTGCCGCCGCTACCCAGAACTTTTTAGCGCTCGAACATCATTCGGTAGATCTGCCCTGGTGGGAAAGCCTGGTGAAAATGACCGATGGCAAACCAATCATTAAAAAAGGATTTGCACCGGTTCCTGAATCACCTGGGTTAGGGATTGAATTGAATGAAGATGTCGTAAAAGAACATTTGCACGCGAAAGATAAAAGCTTTTTTGCCCCAACCGATGAATGGAACGAAAAGCGTTCGCACGACCGGACCTGGAGCTAATCGCCCAAAGTTTTATTAACCATCAATAAATTTAAATTTAACCAAAATCAATTTACTATGAAAACAGAAAGAAGATCCGTAATAAAAAAAATCCTGGGTTCTGTGGTAGGTTTAGCCGGACTTGGATTGGCCGCCAATGCAAAAACTATTTCTACTGAAGAGAAGGAAGCGCTGAATGTAACCAGCTTTCAGGATGTACCCTTGTTTTCGGGTTCCACTAAATTCGGGAACCTTGTGTTTATTGCCGGAAAAGGGGCTCACGTTGCGCCATTTGAGATCAAAGCGCATACCGAAATCGTACTCAAAGAATTGGAGAAAGAACTGATCAAAGCAGGCTCCTCAATGGAGAAGGTTTTAAAGGTGGGTGTATTTCTGAATGATATAGCCGACTATCAGGGAATGAATGAAGTGTATAGGGGCCGTTTTGGTATGAAACCACCCGTTCGCACTACGGTAGCTGTCGCCAAAGGAGGCGTACCGGGCGATTCGCTGGTAGAGATGGACTGTATCGCCTATATCTAATTAAAGGAAAGGGAGCAAATGATGAAACGCAGGGACATTATTAAGAGTTTTACCCTACTCCCAATTGCCGGTGGAGTTTTGGGAGGAGTTCTCCCATCAAAGTCTCTTTTTGCTGCTCCCCGTTCGCCAAAAAGGGATTTATTTAAGGAATTGGGAGTTACCCCCCTGATTAATGCGGGAGTGACTATGACCTTTCTATCCGGCTCGCTGATGATGCCGGAGGTGTTGGAGGCCATCAATTCCACGGCCCACGATTTTGCCAATATGTACGAGCTTCAGGATAAAGTGGGGGCGAAGATTGCAGAGATGCTGCATTGTGAAGCAGCGATGGTCACCTCGGGCGCTTCCTGTGCAATGGTGTTAGGGACAGCGGCAGCCATAACCGGAACAGATGAGGAAAAGATCAGGCAAATCCCTAATCTTCCCGAACCACGCCCTGAAGTCATCATGCAAAAAAGCCATCGCTACCTGTTCGATCAGGCTGTGAGCACTACAGGAGCAAAGATTGTAGAGGTTGAAGGCCCTGCGGATATGGACAGGGCCATCAATGGCAATACGGTGATGGCCCTGTTCTTCAATGCGGCAGAAAAGTCAAGTATTACCCATGAGGAGTTTTTAACTGTCGCAAAACGGCATCAGATACCCACTTTTATTGATGCGGCAGCAGATGTGCCGCCGGTAGAAAATCTTTTTAAGTTCCAGAAGATGGGCTTTGACCTGATTACTTTTTCAGGAGGGAAGATGATTCGCGGGCCCCAAAGCGCCGGATTATTGTTCGGACGGAAAGACCTGATCGAAGCCGCGAGACTCAATTACAGTCCCAATGAAGCCCCGATAGGCAGGCCGATGAAAGTGAACAAAGAAGAAATGTTTGGCATGTATGCAGCTTTGATGTCATACCTGGAGCGGGATCATCAGAAAGAGTGGCAGGATTGGCTCGACCGGACTAAGCGGATAAAATCGCGGATAGAAACCATTTCAGGAGTAAAAGGGGAAACCTATATTGAACCGGGGCCTGCGAATGCCTTTCCCAGCCTCCATGTAACCTGGGATCAGGAAAAGGTAAAAATAACACCTCAGGATTTGCTCGCAGCCCTCAGGAACGGAACCCCCGGTATTGTAGCCAACGTGGTGGACAAGGGAGCCGACAAGGTGCTGAGTGTTGGTGTGGTATTGTTAAAACCCGAACAGGTTGAAGTTGTAGCCCGTCGGTTAAAAGAGGTTTTACAGCAGGCCATTTAAAAATTCATCAATGAGAAAAAATATTTTAATTCTTTTTTGTGCACTATCACTTACTACTATTACAGTTCAATCGCAAACCTATAGCATCGTTATTAAGGACGGACATGTAATTGACCCAAAAAACAACATTGATCAGGTCGTGGATGTCGCTATCAATGATGGCAAAATCGTTCTGGTAGCAAAAAATATTGATGCGAAGAATGCCATTCAGGTTGTAAATGCCAGGGATAGGATTGTCACGCCCGGATTAATAGACATACACACTCATGTTTTTTGGGGCGTCGAGCCTGATCATCAATATGAAAATGGAAATCTTGCCATTCAGCCGGATGGATTTACGTTTCGAAATGGTGTTACAACCATTGTGGATGCGGGAAGTTCAGGATGGCGTACTTTTCCCACTTTTAAAGCACAGACCATTGATCAATCCAAAACCCGTGTGCTTGCATTTCTAAATATTGTAGGCGAAGGAATGCGCGAAGGTTATGAGCAGAATGCAAATGATATGGATCCAAAAATGACTGCTCTTATCGCCAGGAAATATAAAGACCTTATCGTTGGGATTAAACTGGCTCATTTTGAAGGTCACGACTGGACTCCGGTTGACCGGGCTGTAGAAGCTGGCAATCAGGCAGGCGGCATTCCGGTTATGGTTGATTTCGGCGAAAGTAACCCTCCTCTTCCGATCGAAGAATTATTTATGAAACATCTTCGTCCGGGAGATATCTTCACTCACTGTTTTGCACAGTTAAAACCCAGGGAGTATCTGGTAGATTTAAAAACCAATAAACTAAAGCCATTTGTTTGGGAGGCCCGTAAAAAGGGAATTATATTCGATGTGGGATATGGCGGAAGAAGTTTTTCATACTCACAGGCAATCCCTGCAATAAATGAAGGATTTTACCCTGATTTTATCAGTACCGATTTACATGTAGGCAGTATGAATGGCGCGATGAAGGATATGCTTACCACCATGTCAAAATTTTTGGTAATGGGTATGGATCTGAAAAGTGTTATTACAGCAAGTACCTGGAATCCAGCCAGGGAAATAAGGCACGAAGAATTGGGAACCCTTTCGGTTGGGTCAGGTGCAGATGTTGCCATACTGAATATCAGGAAGGGGAAATTCGGACTGTTTGATTATACCGGATATAAAATTGAGGCCGACCAAAAACTTGAATGTGAAATGACCATACGGGATGGCAAAATCGTTTACGATTTGAATGGCATCGCAAATCCAATTGTAGCTCCACTGAAATTGAACACTTATTAGTCTCATATATCTTCAAACGATGAAAAAAATCAACTTCTACAAGATTGCCCTTGGTTTTGCCAGCCTGTTTTTGATCATCTCTCTTATCATGGCCTTAACCGGAAGTGCAGCTATTACAGGGCCTTTACTTATTTCTTTTTTCATTTTACTTGCTATTGGAGTTAGAGGATTCACTGCAGTTAAAGGGCTCTCCTATACCATCTGGATTTTTACTGCCGTAACCGCTGCCATGTTTTATCCTGAATATTTTACTTCGTTTGGCGACTTCAAGTTTAAAATACTGATCGTTCCGCTTTTGCAGATTATCATGTTTGGGATGGGATCGCAAATGAGCCTGGACGATTTTACCGGGGTAATCAAAATGCCTAAAGGGGTAATTATCGGTGTTGGCGCTCATTATATCATCATGCCTTTGGTTGCATTTGCCATTTCCCGGATATTTAATTTTCCTCCTGAAATAGCGGCAGGGATAATATTGATTGGATGCGTTCCCAGCGGGCTGGCTTCAAACGTAATGTCGTATATCGCTCATGCCAACCTTGCTTTGGCGGTTACAATCGGGGCCATTTCAACGCTTATTTCGCCTTTTGTCACACCATTATTGATGAAGTTGCTGGGTGGACAGTTAATAGAGGTCAATTTCTGGAGCATGATGCTGGATATTTTAAACATGATCATTCTTCCGATTGTGGCAGGTTTCATTTTCAATCTCTTCAATGAAGGAAAGGAAAAGAGACGGGCAAAAATTATTCAGCTTAGCGTTTTCTTTTTGATTATACTGCTCACCAATTTGGTTTATTTGAAAGCAAAACATTCGGATGTTTCAGGGTTTCTGCTGGCTTTTGGCAAATCGTTGGGCTGGTTCTTTTTTCTGCCCATGATCCTGGCTTTGTTGCTACGTCTTTTCCTGAAAGGCAACAAAAAACTGATGGGGCAAATCCTTTCATTTTTATCAATGGCCGGAATTGCAGTCATCATCACTATAATTACTGCCGCAGGTCGCGACAGCCTGCTCAAGGTTGGAGCCCTGCTTTTGGTAACAAGCTTCCTGCACAATATATCAGGATATACGTTGGGTTATGGTGTTTCATGGCTGTTTGGAATGCCTGAAAAAGACCGCCGGACTGTGGCCTTTGAAGTAGGCATGCAAAATGGTGGATTGGCATCGGGTTTAGCGCTTCAGATGGGAAAAATTGCAACCGTCGGATTGGCGCCTGCCATATTTGGCCCGTTAATGAATGTGACCGGTTCGGCCCTGGCAAGTTGGTGGCGGAGCAGACCGCCGAAAGAATAAATTTAAAATGATTGTCCGTTTATTTACCGATTGAGCCCTTTCTGACAGTCAATGGTTGTCATTAATAGTCATTCCGTTGTTTCTTGTCGCTTCAAGGCGACTTAATGACCACCAAATGACAATTAAATGACTTTTTAATGACGTAAGGCAAATTTCCGGATATCCAATAAATTTAAAAACCATTCCACGTACTGAAATTGATGTTTGATTTTTGGACGCTTTGCCCATTCCCTTCTTCCAAATCAATTATCTTTACCGAACCAGACAGACTGTTTATGAAGAAGGTATTGATCATCACTTATTATTGGCCGCCATCGGGTGGCGCTGGCGTTCAGCGATGGCTGAAGTTTGCCAAATACCTGCCCGAATTTGGCTGGCAACCGGTTATCCTGACGGTCGCTCCTGAATATGCCAGCTATCCACAGCGCGACGAAAGCCTCTTGTCCGAAGTTGATCCCAATTGTCTGGTTTATACCACCAAAAGCTTTGAATTATACAATCTTTATAAACTGGTTTCAGGCAAAAGGGAAGTTCCTTATGGAGGCTTTGCCAACGAATCGAAAGAAGGTCTTCTTCAGAAAACATCCAAATTTTTACGGGGAAATTTTTTATTGCCCGATCCGCGCAAAGGCTGGAACAAATATGCTTTGAAAAAGGCCGCTGAACTGATCTGCGAATTTAGTATCGATACCGTAATAACTACCAGTCCGCCACATTCTACACAGTTGATCGGGCTCAAGCTGAAAAAAAAAATCAACATCCGGTGGATTGCCGACCTACGCGATCCGTGGACCGATATTTACTACTACGATCAGTTCAAACATACTGCCCTGGCTCGTAAAATTGATCAGAATTACGAACGAAAGGTGGTTGAAAATGCTGATTTGCTAATCACCGTGAGTGAAGATGTGAAACGTATTTTTGCTGAAAAATCCACGTTCCCAATTGCAGATAAAACAGTGGTCATTCCGAATGGGTTTGATGAGGATGACTTCAGGATAACTAATATTCCTACCGAAACCAGAAAGATAATAACTTACTCCGGAACTATTTCTGAAGCTTATGATGTGGAAGGCTTTCTTAAAGCGCTTTCATTGATTGATGCCTCAATGAGATCACAAATCCTGATTCGGTTTGTTGGCAAAGTGCCAGCTTCGGTTGAACAGAAGTTCAGCTATTCAGGTATTGAAATTGAATTGACTGGCTATGTTGACCACGCGAAATCCATCGAATACTTGTTTCGCTCCGATTTGCTTTTACTGGTTATTCCAAAGGTGAAAAACAACCGGGGAATCCTGACCGGCAAATTTTTTGAATACATGGCTTCTCAAAAGCCCATTTTAGCCATTGGCCCAACCGATGGCGATCTGGCCAAAATCATTCGCGAAACCAGATGTGGCAAGCTCTTCGATTATGAAGATTCGGAAGGAATGTCTGATTTCATTCAGGAAAATCTGACGAATCCGATTATAGTCTCAAATCCTGAAATGGTAGCGGAATACTCGAGGAAAGAGTTGACCAGAAAGATTGCCCAAATCCTTCAAGGCTAAAATTTGAATAGCATGAACAAAACTGTAATTATTAACCGTCTGCTTTCTGATCAGGAAATCAATGAGATTAAACATTTGGCTGGAGCCGGATCAAAGGTTTTTTTCATTTCAGGTACAAATTCAATGGATTTTGCCCAATCCATTTCACTAATACCAGAAGAAAAGAAGCGGGTTAATTACGAGATGATGGACGAGGTTCTTCGGTTTGGCGATCTGCCTGTTGGTGATCAAACGGTGGCCGATCTTTTCAGGATTGACACAGCCAGCGTATGGCATTACCATAAATTCAGGGTTTACTTTGCATTCCGCAACCTGATGTATTTCCTGAAGCCCATCCAACAACAATTTAGCACGTTCAAAAATCATATCTGGTTTGTTTCTGCGGAAGTAAAACCGCTTCTGAACTTGTTTCCTGAAGTTGATTTCCGGTTTTCCACAGTCAAATCCAAAACCAAATTCAATTTTGGCAATTTATTTAGCTATTTGGTTTTGGTCAAATACCGTTTTCTCTGTTATTTATTATCAGCAAAAAAGAATCCTGAATATTTGTTGTACATGACAGAAAAGTATTCCACTATTTTGGACAAAACTACGCTTAAACCCAAAACCGGGCATCATATTCTGGAATACCTGATTTCGGAACTCGACAATCGGTTTGCCCTGTTGACTGAGGTTTTGATGCCAAAAACCAAAGGAAAATCAGACTATTCCTTCTCCGGAAAACAGTTTCAAACTTCATGGAACCATCGGCCAAAGATTTTTATTGAAGGTTTTCTGATATCAGGATTATTGAAGGGCAGTGTTCGGAAATCCGCTAAAAAAGCGATGGAAACAATTCGCATGGCTTATCCTGAAGTTTACAAATCGGAGTTGACGATGGCTCAAAAGCTTACTCTCGAAGTATTCCAATCGCTCGATAAATCGTCGGGTTTCTTTCTCTACCGCTATTTTGCTGCCCGGAATTACTTCAAAAGTTCAGCGATTAAGGCTGTGATTGCTACCGACGAAAATAGTCCGCTCACCAAATCAATTCTCGACGCTGCTAAATTCTGCGGAATTAAAATCATTGGTTTGCAGCATGGAACCATGCACGATTTGCATCCTGCCTATCTTTATACTGAAAACGACCGCAAAAATCATGTGATGCCCGACAAAACCCTGACCTGGGGAAAATACTGGAAAGAATTCCTGGTTGAAAAGGGCAATTATCCGAAGGATTCGGTGGTTTCAGCCGGACAAATCCGGACTGACATTATCCCGGTTTTGCTGCAATCTGAAAAACTGAAGAAAGCTGGGACGGCAGAAACTATTGTATTTGCCTCGCAACCTCAGCGCGACCCCGAATTGAGGTATCAGGCGGCTTTCGATGTGTTTAAGGCAGTCAGGGAATTGCCGGGATTTAATCTTATTGTGAAACTTCATCCGCGCGAGTTTGCAGATTCCGGTTATTATGCAGCCATTGCGAAAGAAGCTGGTTGCACCAATTACGTTTTCGACAAAACTTCCGATTTGTATCAACTGATTGCTTCCTGCGATGTGCTGATTACCTGTTTCTCAACTGTCGGTACCGAAACCATTTATTTCTACAAACCTCTGATTATTCTCGATCACCTGAAACAGGATATCATGGGATATGCCGCTGAGGGCGTGGCATTTCAGGCGTATGATGCTGCAAGTTTAACAAGCATTCTTCTCGGAATCTTCCGTTGCAGCCTGAAGATTGATCGTGCTAAATACGATTCTTTCATTGAGAAATACGCCTACCGGATTGATGGAAAAGTGGCTGAAAGGTGTGTCGAGGAGATTACTTCTGCAAGGTAGCTTTCAGGTATTTCTGGATGGCCGTATCGAGCAGGTTTTCTTTTTCGAGCAGCATTTCAACAAATTCGCGGAAAGCCCCTTCCCCGCCTTTTCTTTTTAACCTGATTTTGGCGTATTTTTCCATGTAGTTACATGCGTTTGCAGGTATTGCGCTGAAACCTACTGCTTTTAACAGCATAGCATCATTGAGGTCGTCACCCACATAGGCAACTTCCTCAAGTGAAATATGCAATTCGGCGCATAGCTTTTCAGCAACTTCCAGCTTGTTTTTGACCCCGATAAACAAATGGTTTATTTTCAGCTTTTCGGCCCGACGCCAAACTATTCGGGTATTTTCCCCAGTAATAATCCCAAATGGGATTTCGAGCAACTGAAGAAAAATAACCCCGGCGCTATCTGCCGTGTTGAATTTTTTTAGTTCATTCCCAGTCTGGTCGTAATACATTCCCCCGTCAGTCCAAACCCCGTCAATATCCGATAAAACTAGCTTTATTTTCATTTCAGATTATTTACTATTAAATTATTTACTATTTACCATTTTGATTTAAGATAACTCATTGATAAAATGGGCTTTTAAAGTCTCCCCCTTGGGGGAGATTTAGAGGGGGCTTAACATTTCAGGATAAATAATTTCGTTGGCCGGAATTTCAATCAGTGCCTTTTTCCCGACTATCTTATCTTTCTCGGCCCATTTATAACCATTGCCCGGACTGAGCATGTGCAAATCGTTTTCATTAATTTGCTCACCAGCGCCAATGTTACGTAATGTAGCGATGGAACGTTCCAGTTTGATACGCGTTCCTTCTACTTTTTTGTTGATAAAAACACCATATTCTCCAATGGCATATTCAGTATTCCGGATATCACGCATCATTCGCCAGATTCCTTCCGGTTCGAGCGAGCCGCGATGATCGGTGCCTTTCATGTTCCGGTCGAGTGTGATGTGCTTTTCGATGATTTCTGCGCCCATTCCTACCGCAACGGCAGGCATCAGGATTCCGATGGAATGATCGGAATAACCAATCGTAAATTGAGGGTAATTATCTTTCAGAAATTGGATACTCAGTAAATTGATGTTCTGGTATTCTGAAGGATATTGCGACAAACAATGCAGAATGCTGATACTTGAATGGTATTTGGTAATGATTTCGAGGGCGTCATCCAATTCCTTTTTGCCTGTCATTCCGGTTGAAAGGATGATCGGGATTTTTGTTTCGGCCATGGCTTCCAATAGCGGAAGGTTAGTCAGGTCGCGCGAAGCCACTTTCAACCGGTCGGGGGTGAACAGGCGTAACATCGAAATGCAACCTTTGGCACAAAGGGTTTCAACAAAATCAAGCCCTTTCGATTTGGCGTAGCTGAACACTTCAAAATGCTGTTCGTCGTTTAGTTCCAGAAAAGCCCGGTGTTCGCCGTAGGTTTTGCCAAATGAATTTGGATTATTGTATGGCCGGTGCATTTCTGTAACCGAAAGCTCTTCATTCAAATCGCGGCGGGTCATTTTGACCGCATTCATGGGCATCAGTTTTTGCCCGAAAAGATGATCAATGACCGGTTCAGAAATTACATCAATCAGCTTTTTGGCAATTTCAACTTCGCCATTGTGGTTCTGTCCGATTTCGCCAATGATATAAGTTGATTTTACCATCTCAAATATTTACTATTATTCAATTTACAATTTACAATTTGATAAATCGCAGACAATTAGCATTTTACCAGATAATAAAAGCCGCATTATATGATTTCTATTTTTGATTTCTAAAAATTTCCTTCTTCATCATCACCAAAATTTCGGGATGGTTGTCGAGCCATAAGATGATTTCAGGAATCGCAAAATTAGGGTTTTCCTTGATGATTGCCGCAAATATTTTCTGCTGAATTTCAAAATCTTCAGGAGTATCCAGCGTCATCCGTATATCGGTTCTCGAAAACACCAGCGGATTGGCCGGAATGAACTGAACATCGAAAAGTTGAGGGTTGCGGTAAATGAAATTGGTGACGTGTTCGTGGTACAACTGTTCGGATGTTAATTGCCGGGCTTTTTCCAGAGCGCTCAGTCGGACAGCTTCAGTCCAGAACCCAAAATGGGTGAGAATGGAAGGCTTGTTCCCGGCAAGATGAAAGCTCAGGTAATCTGCTTCAGAATTATTAAATTCAGCAATTAAATTTTGCATTCCGGCAAGATCCAGAAACGGGTTATCGGCGCAAACCCGGATGATTTTGCTGAAACCAAACTGCCGGGCAGCCTGAATAAAACGCTCCAACACATCGTTTTCAGAACCTCTGAAAACGGGAACATCATGTTTCGCAGCCAACGCACAGATCCGGTCGTCAGATGGGTTTATTGTGGTTGCCAATACTGCCGGAAGGCCAAGTTTTTTCACTTTTTCGAGCAGCAAATCCAGAATGGATTTTTCCTGATAAAAAGGAAGGATGACCTTTTCGGGCATACGGGTTGAACCGGACCGGGCTTGAAGGATGATTCCAAATTCATTCATGGAAATTTTATTCATTTCAATTAATTGCATCATAAATTAACCTATTTATTTCCTCCTTCTTCTCTTTTATTTTTTTATCGAATTCCCGTTGCATATCTGTTTCTGATTTAATTGCATTTACAATCTTCTCTTGCTCTGCTAGTGAGATTTCAGGAATAGGTAATTCCCTCACCTGACTTGGGAAAATATTTGTATTGTTGCCCAACCCTTTCTTGTGCGTGTAAACTAAGTATTGAAAAAAATCCGTCCTGAAATAGTAATAAGCAAATATTGGGTTGTAATCTTTCAATCGTATTCGCATTGTGAAATCTGCATAAACTGCTTCATTTTCCTCATTGTCAATGATGGCTACTTTTCCGATTGTTCCTTCGCCACTTCTTGCCATTATTATATCGTTTATAGCAATTCTCTTGTTAGGGGTTGCATCAAAATAAGATTGTGAAACCGTTTTTGCTTCTTCTTCTTCAAAGCACCAATTTTTTATGTCTGCCATTGAAACATAGTATTGCTCACCGTTTTCATCATAATCTGTTGGTGAAATGCTTTTACCCAGAGTAATGTCTTCTGCAAGGTAATCTTTGATGCGTTTTGAAGTTTGCGACTTCAAAATGTTAGAAACATATTCACCTGCCTTGTTGTGAAATTTGAAACTAAAACGATTGTCGATATTATTTGAGAAGTCAATGAAAGTAATATTCATCAAATGAATGTTTTTCAGCTCGTCAAATTTTGCAGTGTCCCAGCCAAATTCTTTAGTAAATATTTCATTGATGATTTCTAAATCAGGTTTGATTTGAGATTTTAGGTTTTTTATTTCAGCTTCTATTGGTGCGATTATATTTACAACTTCATTTTGTTTTTCTACATCAACAATTGGGATTCTTAATTTAAGAAAGTCCTTTTCCTTGTATGTAGAAATGCCTATGCCTCTATACAAATTGGTATCAAGTATTTCTTTTAATTGTTCATTTCTTAGGATATAAGCCAGAAATTTTTTGTTCCAACTTTTTTGGGGTTTAAAAATATAGAAGCCATTGGAAAAAACATATTCCGACATATCAGTTTCAAAAAATAATACCGGAGATTTTGCCCCCTTTAAACTTGAAATCAGAATATGGTTTTGATTTACCGAATATTTTATTCTTCCCGGATGCTCATCTCTTGAAACTACACTGAAACTGATAATTTCATTTGCCACATCAAAATTTGACCTATTTGTACTAACCCCTTTATAAGTCTTATCATCATCATATTTGCATAAAATGTATTCAGGTTTTAAAATATCTTTCAATTTAATGCTGCTATCAAAACTATTGAACCCAAAAGGAAACCAGTTTCTTTCATTGATAAATTGATGGAATTTAAAGTCAAATCTCATCTCATCATCTTTTGCAAAATCATTAAAAGAAGCTTGAAATATTTTCATAGTTAATTTTCTAATTCCGTTATTTCCTCAGTTTCATTTGTATTATTTAATCCCATTTTACAGTTTGTCTAAAGTGGTCAAGTATTTTTATTTTTTCTGTTTTACGAAGCAAAACATCCTCGCTTTTCCACGGTGATAAAATACCGGTTGTGAATAAGTCAATCAATTCTTTTTCCGTTCTTTCGTAGTATTTTTCTATCAATACATTTTCATCATAGTATTTGCTCAAAGTCGCTTTAGATTCTTTCAAATTTCTTTGCGCTGCGGAATATTCCGTTTTCAATTTCTCTAACTTCTTTTCTTCCTTTTCCAATTCTTTGTCAGCTTTATCGGTATTATTCCCATTGCCGTTTTGGGCAGTTACTTTTTTCTGTTTTGTTGTTACAGTTTTTTCTATTTCTTCAATACCCAGTCTTAATTCAGCGACAGTTTCAGCGAAATAATTTTGCACTTTATAAGTGTCAAGCATCAGCGGTGCTACTTCAATATCAAATAAATCGTTTGGCCTGGGTGCAGGTATAGTAGCTTTGGATCTCTTGTAACCGACATTTTCAGCCTCGCCCATAAATATATTGTAGTCAATTTCTTTACTCACCTCACCAAATACCCACCATGTATTGCAATGTCCGAATAAATCAATCGTGTCTTTATCTATACTGCTTACTTCAACAATTTCTGCTTTGTATTTTTCTAAAAGTTCTTTTACCGGAAGTACTGCATCTTTGGGTTCGAAATAATCTTTGAGGAAGTAGTGAATGTTTTTAAGTGCGTCCTTGTCACTATCGCTTTTAATAGTAGGATATTTCTCCTTTTTCTCTCCTTTCAGATAGACTGAAATGTAGTTTGCCACTC
The DNA here is from genome assembly GCA_013824715.1 of Odoribacter sp. GTDB lineage: Bacteria > Bacteroidota > Bacteroidia > Bacteroidales > Prolixibacteraceae > Aquipluma. The sequence continues at coordinate 67,341 of PNOH01000020.1, forward strand.
TTGTGTTTAGCTTACTCCATTCACTTTGAAATTTATCCCAGTGTGTATTCCATTCAACTACTTCACTTTCTGTTTTCTTTTGGGCAAACAACAAACTCGTTTTTGTAGATGTGAAAGGTTCAAATGTTACCTGTGGTAAACTAACCACTGCTTTTATCTTGAAATATTTGAACAGGAAAAGCCTGATATATTTATTTTCTGTAGTATCGAATACACTTTCAGGTAATACTATTCCCATTCTGCCATTTTCTTTCAGCAACTGGTAGTAGCGTTCGATGAAAAGATTTTCGGAATTTTTCTTTTTATGAAAGAGGAAGGTTCGTTCTACTTTCTGTTTTGTTACCGTATCTAAATCAACACTGAATGGCGGATTACTTATTACAACATCAAACTGTCCGTTGGTGTGCTTGTTCCCATAAACTACTTCCTGCTCTTGAAGTACCAAAACATTGGTTCCTCCTGAACTTTTAGCGTAGAAAGTAAAAGGCAGCAAACCATCCTGAACGAATAAATTAGCAGAACCATCACCATGCAAAATCATATTCACTTTGGCTGCTGTACCTAAATCAAAATTGCTGTCAGCCCCGTATAAGAAAGTCCTTGCCCAGTTATTCTCGTGGACAGGAGGAAAATAAGTCTGAAACCATCTTTGTACTTCGCTACTTGATGCAACTTCCTCATTTCGTTTGTGTTTTAATTCTTTTGTGACGGCCTTCATTGCTTCAATCAGGAAAGTGCCACTGCCACAAGAAGGATCAATGATGTATGGCAAATCTTGTTTTTCATTTAAACGATAAATAGCCAGATTGTCTAATTCCATGGCATAGAGAATGAAACGAACTACATTTATTGGTGTAAAAAATTGCCCTTTGGTTTGTTTAAACCCATCACGGGTAATATTCTCAAAGAAATCTCCTAAAATGTCCGTTCCATCAACTTGGTTTCTACCGTCAATCAATGAAATGTCTTCTAATTCCTGAACAGTGTAAATAAGTTTAGATAGAGGGAATTTTTCTTCATTAATTACATAGGTCTTAGCCAATTTCACAGGATCTGTCAAGTTCAATTTCTTCTCTAAAGCCCTGCGATATAGGGCGTTTATTCTCTCAAATACTTTTTCCGGCTTTTCTATTTCTGTATTTCCTTTACCATCATCAAACCCCTTGACTTGAAATTCATATTCCTGTCCTTTTTTCTTTTCATCTTCATCCTGAATTTTGGCAAGAATAATATTGACCAGCGAATTGAAAACTTCAGTATCTGTTGTACCACCACCCCCCCAAAGAACATTGTGCAAATTTCTGCTTAGGCTTATGACTTCGTCGTGTGTAAAGTTTGTTCTTAAACCGCGCTTCTTATCACCTTTTATAAAAAGTGGTTTTCTTGGTTTTCCATATCCAGCCGAAAGTTCATTTGATATCGAAGGCCTGCCTGCCAAATCCCAATTTTCAAACTCCTTGTTTTGTAAGTAATCAACAATTATAGCTTGATCTAACAATTCACCTCCTTTGAAATCCAAAGTATAATAAACAAGGTATTTGCTATCAGCTTGCATTTTAGCCAACTTGAAAAGTTGCCCTTCGATAAACTCTTTATCAGCTTCCCATTTGTCAGGTGCCTTGACTTCAACAAAAAAGAAAACTTCACCTTTGCTATCTCTTACCAAAATATCAACTCTAGCTTTCTTTAACGATGGCCTACCAATTTCATACTCTACCTCAATATCAATTAAATCAGGACTATAATCCAACTCATTTACTAAATGATTCACAAGGAAGGCTCTGACAATCTCCTCATCTCCTGTAATAACCTTTATTCCTCTCGGATTATTGATTTTATTATAGGTAATGGTTTTCTTGTCAAGGTCGATATCAACAACCTTGTCCTTTGCTTTCTTAAGTGTTTGAATTACTTTTTCTTTCCAGGTCATTTCTTATTTTCTTTTAAATATTTTATTCTTTCCTCTGCAACTTTCAACGCTTTTTCTCCAAGATACTCATCTTTAATTTCATACATTATTTTGTCAGTAAGGAATAATACCAAAAGTTCGTCAGTATTGTATTTGTATATATCAGCAAGTTTTAAAACCACATCTTTAGTTAGCTTTCGTTCTCCGCGTTCCATTTTGCTTAAAATGGCTACATCAATGTCAAGCAGTACCGCAACCCTTCGCAATGGCAGTTCTTGACTTTCTCTTAACTGTCTTAATTTTTGGCCTAATGTTTCTGTTGACATAGTTTCTGTTGACAATTTATGTCAAAACTATAAATTATATATTTAGCTTCCAACTTTTATGGGAAAATAAATGATCGAAAACCAGAGTGATTTTTCCTGCTGCAAAAGCCAGCAGTCCGGCAGGCAGTCAAACATTTATACCTTCAACCAATGTTCAATCTGTTCAACTTTAACTTTCTGGTCGTGCATGTATTTAAAATTTGCCTTATCGTCGAACCATCCAATTACCGAGTCGCGACAGAGTTTGGTGGGTTTTACCGAAATGCAGGTTAAATAATTGCTCCACGGGTATTCCATCGGGTGTGTACAAAAACCAGGATGCACCGGGTTGTTATGTATGTACAGGATTACCTGCTTCAAATACCTTTCATTGTCAATTATTTTTCGTTTAAAGGGTCGTTCAAACTGATTGCCATGACGGCCAGTGCGCTTATTGAAATATTTGGCGTAGGCATTCATCAAATGCGAAAAGTGAAGATGTTGCGTAGGTTTTTTGACCCTGTCAGGAGTTTCGCACGCTGACAGGTCCGCTGTTCCCCATTTGTGTTCCTCAAACCTGACAGGTTTAATATCTGTAATTACGCGCAACAGTTGGAAGTTACAGAAAATTGTTAAATAAATTATTGCTCATGGTGAGGTTTTTATTAAACGGCCAAAATCTATGATGAACAATCCGATTTGGAAAATGAAAGAACCAAAATGCAATTATCTAGCCTTTGTAGAATTACTGAATTAGCGTATCATTTTCATAAATGAAATTCTCATCTTTAACCTCCGAAATAAATCAATCAAACTCAATATGAAAATCTGGTCCAAGTCTATCGCTTCAGCAATCCTGCTATTCGTTGTTTTCTCATCATTCACTGTTTACAGTCAGACTATCAAATCAGATACTTCGTGGGGTTTTTCCGGATTTACCAAACCCAAGGAAAACCCGATTCTTGGAGCCGACTCTACAAAAATCTTTTATTGTCCGGTGAAGAAAGCCGAAATCAAATGGCAGCGAGCCGATGTGTTTAATCCGGCAGCCATTGTGCATGATGGGAAAGTTTATCTGTTAACCCGTTGCGAAGACAATCCAAAAGCATATTTGGGCGGCCGCACTTCGCGGATAGGTTTAGCTTCCAGCGACGACGGAATTCATTTTGAATATTATCCGGCTCCGGTATTGTATCCGGATAATGACGAATTCGCCAAATACGACCACATGGGCGGCTGCGAAGATCCGCGTGTTGTTAAAACCGATGAAGGTTTGTTTGTGATGTTATACACAAGCTGGAACTACGACATTCCACGACTGTCGGTAGCCACATCAAAAGATTTGATTCACTGGCAAAAGAAAGGCCCCGCCTTTGCCAAAGCTTATAATGGCAAATTCCTGAATATGGCCAGCAAATCGGGATCAATTGTTACCCGGATGAAAAATGGAAACCTCACTGTAGCCAAATTCAATGGCAAATACTACATGTATTGGGGTGAACATGGTGTAAATCTGGCCATATCCGATAACCTCACCGATTGGTACCCCAATGTTGATGATAAATGAAATCTAAGAAAAGTAATTGTACCCAGGGCTGGGTATTTCGACAGCGCACTAACCGAATGCGGCCCTCCCGCTTTGTTGACCGATAAAGGTATTTTGCTGCTTTACAACGGGAAAAACTCGGATGGCGACAATTCCGATCCGAATTTACCCAAAGGCACATATTCCGTAGGTCAGGTTTTGATTGATGCAGCTAATCCCGAAAAAGTCCTGGAACGTTCAGATTCATATATCCTAAAACCGACCTTACCTCACGAACAGACCGGTCAGTACAAATCCGGAACCGTTTTTGGTGAAGGACTTGTATATTTCAAAAAGAAGTGGTTTTTATACTACGGCACAGCCGACTCATTCATAGGAGTGGCAGTGACTGAAGTAAAACTATAAAATCAGGCATTAAAAATCAGTAACGGGGTTCGTGAATGAAGCACCAATTCACGGGCTATGCTGGGATTAAACAACCGGGTTAGCAGGTTCCTCCGGTGTGTTGTCAACGCCAAAACATCGATATGGTTCTCCTGAATATACTGGTCAATGGCCTCCGGTAGGTTTTTGTTATGGATCAGGCGGCAATCGAATCCGGCATACGGATATTTTTCACAAAGCGCTTCACGCATCCCTTCAAGCATGGCTTCGTCCAGCCAACCGTCATTACTCTGGTTGACATGCAGGCAAATAACTTTGGTATCGAACGGTTTAACCAGTTTCAGCAACTTGTCGATGGCCACAAAATCATGGGCTTCGAAGTTGGTGGCATACACCACGGTTTTGAAATTCTTAAGCCAATCGTCAGGGGCTTTTTCGGGAATAGCCAGTACCGGCACCTTGATATTAAAAATAACGCTTGCAGTAGTTGTTCCGATGAATTCCCCAATTTGAGCATCCCCACCCCTGACTCCCATCACGATCAATCTGGGCGGATGAACCTGAATATACGAAAGGATATCATCTTCAGCCTCACCAACCTTAATAATGTATTCCGGTTTGGCTTGTTTCCACCTTTGATTATCAATCCGTAAAGTAAGCTCGTTCAAAAACTCTTCAAATTTTTTGCTGGTTGCTTTTTCAGTCATTTCATAATTCAGGAAAAGGGCCGAATCATACACAATCACATCGGAATAAGGAATAGTCAAATACTCCGGCCGCTGGCTCGAATGGTACAGCACCATTTTTGATCCTAATTTTTCGGCAATATCAAAACCTACTATGGCAGCTTTCAGCGAATAGGTTGAAAAATCAACCGGGACCAGTACATAGTTTTCGTTTTTGGTTTGGTCACTAAACACTTTCCCCAGCATTTTTTCCAGAATTGGGAAAGCCTTGAATGCATCTTCTTCGCGAATTCGGATCTGAACTCCGGTATCCATCGCATCCTGAAGAAAATCAACACTTTCGAGCAAACAATCAATTCCTTCTGATTCAAGCAACGACCGCAAAATTTCAGCTTTGGAATAAGGTAATGAAGCTAGTGCAATCAGTTTTTCGTCCATGACATCCGGATTTAAGATTATCGTTTTAGTACTGATTCGAAAAACAGTGAATAAGGGTTACTAAAAACAATAGATATTTTTCTAAAATAATTCTATTTTTTGATTTATAACCCAGAAATTACCGAATACATTTTTTACTAACTTCCGCAACTTATTCAATGGCTATAAAAACCCATGAACCTGAAAGGACTTATTCTGATTCTGCTTTTGTGCTGCTTTGTTCCGGCCCAATTGTTTGCTATCGAAAAACTGGTCATTTCCGAATTTCCGGCTGTAAACAGATACAACCTTCAGGATGAAGATATTTCGTATGGAATGTATGACGGGCAGGCAGGTTTTTTTGATCAGCCATCGCCTGATGCAACTAATATACGGGAAAGTAAGGTACAGTTGCCTGTTTTCAGCAAATCGCGCGGATATTATACCGAAGCTTTTTCCGTGTCACTCCAAACTTCTGACCCGGATGCCAAAATTTATTACACGACCAATGGTATCCGTCCTTCTGCACAAAAGGGGATATTATATCAGAACCCAATTTGGATACAAACTACCACTCCGCTTAGCGCTGTTGTCGTCAAAAACGGCATGGAAACCAGCAGGATAGTGAGCAATACCTATTTTTTTACCGACAGTATCCTGAAACAAACAAATCGTCCCAAAGGCTACCCGGCTGAATGGGGAGCTTTTGAAACGATACCCGGAATAGCCCCAGCCGATTACGAGATGGATCCGGAAATTTGTGAAAATCCAACTTACAAACCAAAGTTTGCGGCTGCCTTCCAGGATTTGCCAAGCCTTTCGGTTGTCACCGATCCCGACAATATTTTTTCTCATAGCACCGATCCTGTAACCGGAGGGATTTACATTTATACCTGCTCTTCCGGAAAAGGAATCGGCGAAGGCTGGGAACGTCCGGCTTCGGTCGAATATTTCGATCCGAAGAATCAGGACTGGTTTCAGCTAAACTGCGCACTTCAGATTCATGGCGGCGCAAGCCGTGTTCCGGAAAAAACCCCCAAACATTCATTTCGTCTTGAATTCAAAAAAGAATACGGACCGTCCAAACTCGATTTCCCGCTCTTTAGCGAGCCGGATGCAACAACCCGGTTTAACTCCCTGGTTCTTCGGGCCAACTTCGGATATACCTGGTTACATTGGAGCGCGACCGAGCGAAAAGCGTCTAAATACGTTCAGGATAGTTGGGGAAAAGATACGCAATTGGCAATGGGGCATCCTTCTGCCCACAACAAATTCGTTCATTTATTCCTGAACGGAATTTACTGGGGCATGTACAACTTATGCGAGCGGCTCGACGAAGATTTTATGGGCACATACCTGAAAGGAAAAGCAGCCGATTTTGATGTGATTAAAGATTATACCGAAGTTTCGAATGGCGATATCGGGATTTGGAACAACATGATGGCCATGGCCAACAGCGGATTAACAACCGTGGCTGCCTATCAGAAAATTCAGGGGAACAACCCTGATGGAACGAGGAATCCGGCAATCGAACCGTTGGTTGATGTGGTAAGCCTGATTGATTACATGTTGATGAATTTCTACGCCGGAAACAACGATTGGGACCACCACAACTGGGTTGCTGCCCGTAACAAGGTTGTACCCGACAAAGGATTTAAGTTTTTCAGTTGGGATGCCGAACATTTATTCACCACTGCTACGCTCGATGTTACCAGGGAAGACAATGCCAATTGCCCGAGCCGTTTATTTACCAAACTCAAAGACAATGCTGAATTCAGAATACTTCTGGCCGACCGGATCCAAAAATGGTTTTTTGACGACGGGCTGCTCACGCCACAATCCTCGGCAAACCGTTACCTGAAAAGAGCTGTTGAAATTGAAAAAGCCATCCTTTGTGAGTCTGCCCGATGGGGCGATTACCGCCGCGATGTGCATCCGCGCGATAACGACAACGATTTATACACTCCGGAAAAATACTGGGTAAAAACACTCGACTGGCTGATTAAAACTTATTTTCCACCACGGACCGATCTGGTCATCAATCAACTCCGTTTGTCCGGTTTATATCCCTGGATCAATGCTCCTGAGTTCACTCACAAAGGAGGAACAGTAATAAATGAAATTGATCTGGGAATGTATTCAGCACTGGGGACTGTTTTTTATACCGTAAATGGAATTGATCCACGTGAGGTTGGCGGAGGTGTAGCTTCAACAGGTGTTTATGCCTACAATTCGCCTGTAAAAATAAATGGGAACGGGACTGTGAAAGCCCGCGTAAAGGATGGTACGCGCTGGTCGGCCCTTACTGAGGCAACATTCAGTTTCCCTGATTCCACACTACTTTTAACAACAGGTTTTGGCTCCAAAGCCGGAACAGGCAATTTTCCAAACCCATTTATCAACGAAACCAATATTTATTTTAACCTTGAAAAAGAATCACAGGTATCTATCTTAATTTATACCTTGCATGGAAAATTGATCGAAACTCTTTTTAACGGAAAACTTAACCGTGGAACACAATACCAAAAATGGACTCCAAGAAATCTGGAAAAGGGTATTTACCTGTACCAAATTCAATCGGATGGAAAAACCGAATCGGGGAAGATGGTGTATAAATAAATAAGCAATTACGAACGAAACATGGAAGTTTATATAGCCAATAAATTGATACTACTTTTACCTGAACATCTTGAGCTTTTCAGCGTTCGGTTGTACGAAACCAGCCATTCGTTTGCAGAGTCGTACGCAGCAGACAATTGATTGAAGATTAACGATTATGGATTAACGATTGCCGTAGTAATAAAAATCGTAAATCACAAATCGTTGATCGTTAATCGTTAATTATAAAAATATACCAACCATGGCCGAAAATAACAATACCGATAAACGACTTTTCCTGTTAGACGCTTATGCGCTTATTTACCGGTCGTATTTCGCGTTTATTAAAAATCCGCGTTTCAATTCAAAGGGACTGAATACTTCCGCCATGCTTGGTTTTGTGAATATACTGGAGCAATTACTGAGAGAACAGAAACCCACGCATATTGCTGTTGTATTTGATATGAATGTACCCACTTTCAGGCACGAAATGTTTCAAGCCTACAAGGCGAACCGTGAAGAAATGCCGGAAGATCTGCGAAAATCAATTCCATATATCCGGAAAATTATTGAAGCCTACCACATTCCAGTGCTTGAAAAACCCGGTTTTGAGGCAGATGACGTGATCGGCACGCTGGCCAAAAAAGCCGAAACGATGGGCTATACCACTTACATGATGACTCCTGACAAGGATTACGCACAGTTGGTTTCCGAAAATATATTCATGTACAAACCTTCGCGTGGCGGCGAAGCTCCTGAAATATGGGGCATTCCCGAAGTCAGGCAGAATTTTGAAGTTGACGAGCCCTGGCAGGTAATTGATGTGCTTGGCCTGATGGGCGATACGGCTGATAATATTCCGGGGTGCCCTGGAGTTGGTCCGAAAACGGCCATGAAGCTGATTTCGGAATACAAATCTGTTGACGAACTTTACCAAAACATCGATTCCCAGAAAGGAAAATTAAAAGAAAACCTGATAGAATTTGAGAAGCAAGTCAGGATGTCGCGCAAACTGGCCGAAATTATTCTGGATGTTCCGGTTGAATTTGACGAGAACAAACTGATTATGGAAGATGCCAATATTCAGAAATTAAACGAGATATTTACCGAACTGGAATTCCGTCAGTTGATCCGAAAACAGGAAGAAAAACCGAAACCGGCCACTGACGCCCAATTTGAACAGGGAACTTTGTTCGGATTTTCGAATGCGGCTTCTGAAGAGAAATCGGAGGAAAGCAAAAATCTTGATTCGATCAACACCATACCACACCAGTATTACCTTATTGAAACTGCTGAGCAGAGGGCAAGTTTACGCGCTGAACTTTCGGTACAGAAGGAATTTTGTTTCGACACCGAAACTACCGGCCTTGATACGATGACTGCCGAACTGGTTTGTATGTCGTTTGCTTTCCGCAGCCATGAGGCTTATTGTGTTACTTTGCCGCCCAACCGCCAGCAGGCAACTGAGATTGTTCAGGAATTCCGGTTGGTTTTTGGCGACGAAAAAATCCTGAAAATCGGTCAGAACATCAAATATGACCTTTCAATCCTGAAAAATTACGGACTCGAAATCCGCGGACCACTGTTCGACACTATGATAGCTCATTACCTGATTCAGCCTGAAATGCGGCATAATCTGGATTATTTGTGCGGGCAATACCTGAATTTCCAGAAAATTTCGACCGACACACTGATCGGGGGCAAAGGCCTGTTCCAGAAAACGATGCGCGATGCCAATCCGGAGCAATTGCGAGACTATTCGTGCGAAGATGCCGACCTGACCTTGCAGTTGAAATACGCTGTAGAAAAAGACCTGAACGACAGCGGCACCCGTCAATTGTTCGACGAAATTGAAATGCCTCTGATTTATGTGCTGGCCGACATGGAAATTGCGGGAGTAAATTTAAACACTTCGGAATTAAAGATTTATGCCGGAGTTTTAAGTAAACAAATTGTCGCTATTGAGGCAGAAATCATCCAAATGGCAGGCGTCAACTTTAATGTTTCATCGCCCAAACAATTGGGAGTCATCCTGTTCGAAAAGCTGAAAATTGATCCGAATGCTAAAATGACCAAAACCAAACAGTATTCAACTGCTGAAGAAACGCTTGAAAAATTGGCAGATAAGCACCCGATTATTGCTAAAATTCTCGACTACCGGGGGCTGAAAAAATTGCTTTCAACCTATGTCGAAGCATTGCCATTGCTCATCAATCCAAAGACGAAGAAGCTCCATACTTCATACAACCAGGCGATTGCAGCCACCGGGCGGTTGAGTTCGACCAATCCGAACCTGCAAAATATACCGATTCGCGACGAAAACGGACGCGAACTTCGAAAGGCTTTCATTCCATCGGACCATGAGCATACGTTTTTATCAGCCGACTACTCGCAAATTGAATTGCGCATTATGGCTGCTTTGAGCAAAGACCAACAGATGATGGAGGCCTTCCGTAACAATCAGGATATTCATGCCATCACAGCCTCAAAAATTTACAAAATTCCGCTCGAAGAAGTTACTTCCGACATGCGGCAGAAAGCTAAAACAGCCAACTTCGGGATAATTTACGGGATTTCGGCTTTTGGTCTGTCTGCCCGGCTGAATATTCCACGAACCGAAGCCAAAGAACTTATTGATGGTTATTTTGAGAACTTTCCGGATATCAAAAAATTCATGGATTCGAGCATCGAAAATGCACGAAAAAAGGGATTTGTAGAAACCATCAAAGGACGGAAACGCTACCTGAACGACATCAATTCGGCCAATGCAGTGGTACGCGGGGTGGCCGAACGGAATGCCATTAACGCTCCCATTCAGGGTTCTGCAGCCGATGTGATCAAAATTGCGATGGTCAACATCTGGAGAGCAATGAACGAACAGAAACTGCGCTCAAAAATGATCCTTCAGGTGCATGATGAATTGAATTTTGATGTTTGGAAACCCGAACTGGAACAAGTGAAAAGTATTGTAAAACATGAAATGGAAAACGCGGTAAACATTGGCGTGCCCCTGACTGTTGAAATGAATGCAGGCGATAACTGGCTGGATGCACATTAACTTCAAAATGAAAGAAACACTTTTTACCGAGGATGATTACAGGGAAGCGTTGAAAAGGTTTTTGGAAATCTGTGATGCACCTGAGGATACTCCTGAAGCAGAAGACCTTGAAAAGTTAATGTATTTGCTTGAAGTTTACGAACAGGAAAATTGTTCCTGAAAAAGTGATCAGTGGTCAGTCGCAGTTTTCAGTTTTAAATCAATCCTTCAGTTTGTCAATCCTTCAGTTTGTTGATTCCGAAAAATCTCCACGACGGCGGCATTATATTTTAGGAGACTTCCTGATTTTTTTACCAGTTTCATGGTCTTGTGCGGATTTTCAAACGATTCGCTGAAGTACGACCAGAATTGATTCATTTTAGTCAAAAGATGACCACTGCCTTCAAGCCGGGCCGAATAAGCTTCCAGAAGCCGATCATGAAATTCCTTCATTTTTTTGCGAAGTTCTTTCGCTTCCCAGTTTTTACCTTTCAGGCGCAAGGGCAATGAAGGGTCAATCAGCAAACCACGGCCAATCATCCATGAGGATTGTTCAGGCAAAATGATTTTCAATTCCTGAAAATCGGCTTCCATAAATAAATCGCCATTGTAAACCAACGGATGTTTTACCTGCGAAATAGCTTCAGCAAACAACTTCGGATCGGCTTTTCCGGAGTACATCTGGCTGGCAGTACGCGGATGAAAAATAACTTCTGACAGGGGAAACTGGTTCAAAACATCAAAAATTGCCCGGAAATCCTGATCGCTTGTCAACCCGGCCCGCATTTTTACCGAAAATTTTGTCTGAGATCCTTGTGCGAAAAGTTGTTGGAGAGTTTCAGACAAAGCTTCCGGTTTTTCGAGCCAGGCAGCGCCCCTCCCTTTATTGGTGGCCATCGGATAAGGACATCCGAGGTTCAGGTTGATTTCCTTGTAACCATATTCAACCAGGATAGCCACCAGATATAACAGTTCATGTACATCAGCAAAAAGGACCTGAGGTACAACGGGTAAAGCCACATTGTTTTCAGGAAATACTTCTTTGATGGATGACTTTTTAATCGCCCTTCCTTTTCCGTACGACAAATACGGAATGAAATATTTATCAATGCCACCAAATACTTCAGAAATGACCTTACGAAACGTATAATCGGTAAATCCCTGCAGGGGAGCCTGATATATTTTGTGCTTGCTATAATCCATTGGTTTTTATATTTTACTCAATTCGCCTGGTGTATTAGCCAAATAAAAGCTATTAATCACTACTTTTGCCCCCACAAACTTATACAATTGGCAGGCGGTATGCAATCGAATCAAGTCAAATCAGACTCTGTGACCTCTATCCTGAATTTGAATCCGGCTTTTTTGGAAACAAATACCTTTACATCAGGCAACGGCTTAAACCCAGTTAATCTACAGGATTCAACAGTTCTTGATTCAATAAATGCCAATTACATTGCACCTGACAGTTTAATCATTTTTGGGCGTAAGCTGGAATGGTCGCAATTCAGAAAAGCTTACAATCCCGCATTCGATTATCAAAAAAAACTGATTCAGCCAATTCCATACGATTCACTGCACACGGTACTCGATAAAGTCGAAGTGGTTTTTCCCGGGAAAAAGGTTTTCCGGTCAAATCCCGACTGGTTGATAGGAGTTTTGGTATTGTCAATTATCCTTTTTGCTTCGGTACGGCTAATTTTCAACAAATACCTGAGCCAGCTAATTCAGTCAACCACAAGTTATTCGACGTTTACCCGTTTATTCCGCGAACGCTATTTTAACTTATTTCACGCGTCTTTTCGCCTTGATGTGATTTTCAGTTTGGTCATGGCGCTTTTCTTTTATCAGATTCTGAATAACTTTAAAATCAATATGGGATTTTCGCAATCCTATTCCATTTACCTGACCTGCCTGCTAATTGTAACCGGATATTTTATAGCAAAAAAACTGATTTATTATTTTCTTGGCGTTTTGACAGAAAGCACCTCTGAAGTGCATGAATATCTGTTCAGTATCACCGTTTTCAATCGGGTTCTGGGCTTATTTTTACTTCCGGTTACAGCCACAATTGCCTTTGTACCCTTAAGGCAGGTTGAACCGGTACTGGTTGCAGGCCTTGCTATTGTTGCCATTTTCTATTTAATGACGCTTATCCGTGGTGGAAAAATTTTCTTGAAAAAACATTTTTCAATTTCATATTTGATTTTATACCTTTGTACCCTTGAATTTTTACCATTACTTCTGATCTACAATTTATTATTGAAATAAGGTAGAAAGGGAATAATTAAAAAGCAAATACCTTGAAGATCAAGAAAATCTTAGTTTCGCAGCCCAAACCTGATACTGCCAAATCACCGTATTTCGATCTGGCTGAAAAAAATAATGTACAGGTTGACTTTCGCCCGTTCATCCAGGTTGAAGGTGTTTCAGCAAAAGAGTTCAGACAAACCAGAGTGCAAATACTTGATCATTCGGCAGTTATATTTACCAGTCGTACTGCCATCGATCATTTTTTCAGAATCTGCCCCGAACTCCGGTTGATCATTCCTGATTGCATGAAATACTTCTGTAATTCGGAAGCAACAGCTTTTTATCTGCAAAAATACATCGTTTACCGCAAGCGAAAAATCTTTTATGGAGCCGGTAAATTCCCGGATTTGATTGATGTAATGAAAAAACACAAGGAGGAAAAGTTTCTTCTGCCCTTGTCGCAGGTTGGGCAGCCCGAAATTACTTCGTTGCTCGATAAAGCCGGATACCAATACACCAAAGCTATTATTTACAATACGGTAAGCAGCGATTTATCTGATCTGAAAGATGTAAACTACGATATTCTGGTATTTTTCAGCCCTTCAGGAATTCAATCGTTGATGCAGAATTTTCCGGGATTTGCCCAGGATGATACAAAAATTGCCTGTTTTGGACCGGCAACTGCCAAAGCTATTCTGGAAGCAGGGTTAAGGCTCGATATTGAAGCCCCAACTGCCGAAGCCCCTTCGATGACCATGGCCCTGGAGCAATTCATTAAAAAGCACAATAAAGCACAATAAACCAAAATAAAGAAATACACAGGGAAGGGGAAATCTATTTTCCCCTTTTTTGTTGTATTTTAGACAGATGGAAGGATTTACGTTTCTGAAGGAAGAAAGGCTTTGCAGCCAAAAATTGATCGGGGATTTATTTACCTCCGGCGAATCCTTTTTAGCCTATCCGCTCAAGGTTGTTTTCCTGAAAACCGAAATCAAACAGGCATATCCGGCACAGGCTGCATTTACTGTTTCGAAACGGAATTTTAAACATGCCGTAAAGCGAAATCTCCTGAAACGACGCATGCGCGAAGCATACCGCTTGAATAAGCCAGGCTTCTATAACGAATTAGCCGCTAAAAACCTCCAAATTACCATCATGTTTGTTTATATTGGTAAAGATGTCGCTGAATATCCGGCAATCGAAAAAGGCATGATTTCGGCCTTTAAAAAGGTGCTGGGAAAAATATAGGTCAGGGATGTCTCAGTCCGCTTTCAATGGTGGTCCAACAACTTTCATGTCATGATCTTCAAATACTTTTTCAACTCCGGTTCTTCTTAAAATAATAAAAAAAAGGTATTCCTGCTAATGCCGTTGCAAGGGCTATGGATGATTCTACAGGGCGTTCCAGGTATGAAAGGAAAAGTATCATCACTCCAAAAACGAGGTAAATGATGAGATGTACCGGAAATCCCGTAATCATCCGCTTGTTTTTGCCTTCAGCCCGTAATTTAAACACAGCAGCCACCGCCAGTATGGGAAATATTCCAAGTGAAAAGCCCATATAGGTAAGTATCTGATCGAAAGTTCCGGATAAAACCATGATGATGGCCAGGACTGCCTGCATGATTATGGCAGCAGAAGGCACATGATATCGTGGGTGAACTTTTGCGGCAAACTGAAAGAAGTATCCGTCACGTGCCATTGAATAATACACTCTTGGACCAATAATTATGAAAGCGCTTAATGAGGAAAAAAGGGCAAATGCAATAAGCAACGAAAAAGCAAATTCCATTGAACTGCCAAAAAGATTTTTAACGGTTAGTCCGCCTATGGAGATTACATCTTTCATTCCATCAGGCGGCGTGGCATAAACAAAAACCAGATTCAGCAAGACATACAGGATCATGACAATTCCTGTTCCGTATAACAGCGAACGGGGTATGTTTCTTTCAGGATTCTTAATTTCCGAACCAATATAGGTCGAAGCATTCCATCCACTGTACGCAAACATGATCCACATGAGTGAAAGGCCAAATGTTTTCAGGGTACTAAAATTAAAATCAATTGTCGCACCTTGTGAGAAATGTGCAAAATCACCTTTCCCGAACGACAATCCCGCAACGATCAGTACTACAATAAGGACGACTTTCATGATCGTAAGGTAATTCTGGATTTTCGACCCGAATTTAAGACCATGCAAATGGATAAGCGTAAAAAGAAGAATAAGAAATATCGCAAGTATTTTATCAAGATGTTCGCCGGGGAATAATCCATGATTACCGACATTGGCAAGTTCAGGAAAAGCCCGGAATAAATAATGGCTGAAACCTATTGCCGAAGCAGCGATAGGGGCCGAAAATCCGGCTACAAATGATACCCAACCGCTAAGAAAGCCAAACAGGGGACTATACAGCCGGGAGAGAAATATATATTCACCGCCAGCCTGAGGCATTGCAGCTCCCAATTCGGCGTAGGAGAGAGCCCCGCATAAGGCAATAATCCCTCCGACTACCCAAAGTATGATCAGAAACCATGGGTTACCGAGCCCGCTCATGAGCAATCCGGAAGTTGTAAAAATACCGGCTCCGACCATATTGGCGATTACAATATTTGAAGCCGGGAAAAGACCTATTTGATGCTGTCCGTTCTTACCCGCTTTGCTTTCCATTCGGATAACTATTTAACGTTTTTGTAGCTTATTGCCACCCCAGCGCCTTTGGTATCGAGCGTAGTCTTGTAATTAGTTAGTTTGCTGACGTATTCATAAAAACCATAGTTGTTTCGCTGGCCGACATTATGGGTGACAAAACATCCTCCTACCGAAAGTTTGGGGTCCATATCGTTAAAATAGTTGATATACCAATTTTTATCTGCATCACTGAAAACAAAATCCACCAGTCCCTTTAATGCCGGCACAAGCTGATGGGCATCGGCAAGCCGGGCATCAATATATTTTGACAGTCCTGCTTTTTCAAAATTAGCCAGCGCTTCTTTATGTCTTCTTTCGTCTATTTCAATGGTTATAAGTTTGCCTCCCGTTTTGCTCAGCGCCCAGGCGATCCATACTCCTGAATGGCCGGTGGAAGTGCCTATTTCAACGGCATTTTTGTAGTTGTTCTTTAAAATAATGTCGTACAAAAGCTGACCGTCCGATTCCGGTACATTCATATCTCGCCAACTGTTTTGGCTGCTGTTTAAGAAATCCTTAACCTGTTTATCCAGCCTGGTATCATTTCCGATTTCTTTTGTTTGTGAATGTACTTTATCAGTTCCGTAAACTGCCGCGAATAGGAAGCAAATGAAAAACAGGAATAAAAAACGTTTTAATGTTTTCATAATTTCTGGTATTTGTGATTAAAATGGTATTGACTTGCATTACGAAACAGCGTACTATTTTGTTTGTTTAAAAACCATATCGTGTTTGGAACGAACGAATAAATTAAGGGTAACACGAACCTACTCCTAAAGCGCCATCGTGTCTTCCTGAAAAGAAATCATTCAGTCTCGTTTAGCGACAGGGAGGCAAGAATGAGCAGTCCGAAAATATATCCGGCGAGAATTCCAAAATCAACAAATGTATCAGTAAGCTTATATTCTGGTTTAATAATTTCGTGAATGATATTAACCGCGTAATGAAGCGGCAAACACTTGCCAATGATTTGCGCCCAAACCGGAAGGCCGTCAGGGCTAATGACAAGTCCTGTCAGAAAAACTGATGGAAGTATAATAAGTGGGATGAACGGAAATATGTGTGCCTCGTGTTTCGCAAAAGTTGAAATAAAAATTCCGAGCATGACCGAAACGATTGCCAGCAGCCAGATGACCATGAATAACAACACCACTGTTTTTGTGTCGTAACTGAGGTTGAAAAGCCAAATGGATTCTGCCAGTACTGTAATTGCCTGTACAGTTGCCAGGCCGAAGTATCCGAGGGTATATCCTCCAATTATTGCAGTTTTTGAAAACCCGGCAATCATCATTCGCTCTAAAGTCCCCCTTGTTCGTTCCTGAACGAGCAGAATGGCACACAAAATAAAACTCAAAAAATGTACAATGAAGGCGCTGATAGGAATTGTAAAACTTTTCACATCAACCAGGGGAGGAAATGTGTCGAACAAAAGCTTCAGAAAATAAATGATAATGAGTGGCGCTATGACAGAGAGGACAAGAAAACGCGTGTCGCCCTTAAGCTGGGCCAGTACACGCCGCTCTATGATGAAAGTATGTCTCACGATTTTTCCTCCTTCTCTTTTTCACGTATGATGGAAAGAATAATGTCTTCAATAGTCCTCGGTTGAAGTTCTACAGATGAAATATTTTTTTCAAGCCCGAATTTTTTAAGTTCGTCAGCCAGATTTTCAGAGGTTGAATCAATAACAGCGGTTTTTTCTTCCTTGTTGTCAACGATTTTCAATTTAGTTTTCCCCCGATGTAAAATGTTCCGGGGTGTATCAACGGCAAGGATTTCACCATTGTGCAGGATCGTTACTTTATCGCAAAGCATAGCTTCATCCATCTGATGGGTGCTGACAAAAATGGTCACCCCACTTTGCGCGAGTTTTCGAAACAGAATCCAAAACAACATTTTAAGGTATGGGTCAAGAGCCGCAGTCGGTTCATCGAGGAAAATAATTTTAGGATTATGAACCAAAGCACAGCAGAGGGAAACTCTTTTTTTCATCCCTCCTGAAAAAGTCCTTACTGCATCATCCGCCCTGTTCGTAAGTTCGGCAAACGAAATTATCTCATCCGCTTTCTTATGCAAATCAGGAACATCCTGCGCTTTTCCGAAAAAAAGGATGTTGTTGCGTGCCGAAAGATCGTCGTACAAGGCCGGTGATTGTGGCATGTAGCCTATTTGTTTCCGGAGTTTCCATTTGTCTTTGAGAGGGTCGAGCCCTAAAACTTTTGCAAAACCGGAATTGGGGCGCACCGAACCAACCAATGCTTTTATGAGCGTCGTTTTTCCGGAACCATTCGGACCAACCAATCCGTATATCGTCCCTTCAGGAACATCGAGGCTCATACGATTGAGCGCACATATTTTTCCGTAATTTTTAGAGAGGTTTACTATTTCAATAGCATTCATAAAGTAAAAGTACAAAAATGGATTTCAACTTTTGCTTACTGCGGCTTGTTCCTACGAAGAGCTGCATTTCATCCCGAGTACCTGGAACTAATTTCCTGACAATGAAGCTGAAAAACCAAACTTGGGGTTAGGGGCTGCTAAAGCAACCGAGACTTCATGCTGGGCATTACGTGCCACATGAAGTCCTATTTA
>PNOH01000021.1 GCA_013824715.1 Odoribacter sp.
GACACTAGGCTTTCTTTCCAACGCATCAGCCGCCCGAGTCTATCGTTACCAGATTATGCTTGAAGATTTTAACGAATTGACCAAACTAAGTGGCTCCCTCAATATACCGGCAGGTAATGGCTGGCCGGTTTCGGGCGCTGAAGCGGCAGATTTTAAATCAGTACAAGGGATAACTTTTAGTACAAAGGATACCTTGAAAAGGACTGAAGGAGCCAACGAAATATGGGTATTCAGATTTTCAGTCAGTCGAATTTCACTCGGAAGTCTGAATCTTACCGGAACATTACCTGCCTTGACTTTTAGTGAGCTGGTGTATTTTAACATCTCCTTCAATAAAATCTCAGGTCCAATTCCTGTTTTAAATTTTCCTAAGTGCCAGGAACTCTGGCTAAACCGGAACCAATTCACCGGTACTATCCCAAATTTCAATATGCCCGCATTAATAAATCTGGAATTATACACCAATCAACTTACCGGTACTATCCCAAATTTCAACTTTCCCAAACTTAAAACCCTGGAACTGACGGAGAATCAACTTGAAGGGCAGATTCCTGATTTTAAGTTACCAGCGCTCAAATGGTTTAGCCTGGCCTATAACAAACTTTCGGGTACGATCCCAAATTTTAACCTTCCTGAATTGCAAATTCTGGATCTTGGGCACAATAACCTGACTGGCACAATTCCCCTGTTTAATTGCCCCAAAGCCTTGCATATCAGGTTGTACGAGAATCAATTAACCGGTTCAATCCCGCAGTTTAATATGCCTCAGTTATCGAACCTGGCATTGGGCGACAATAAGTTGACAGGTACAATCCCGAAATTCAACATGCCGCAACTGATCCTGTTCAATGTAAAAAACAACCAGTTGACAGGTGATTTCGATAATTCGGGGCTGCCACAATTAATGGATTTATACCTTCAGAATAATCCGATTACCGGATTGCCCGATCTAAAAAGCATCTCGCCTCAACTCGAGAGGGCCGATGTGAGTGGTTGTAGTCTGACTTTTGAAGATATTGAGCCTAACCTTGACATCAAAAGTTTCAAATATTCAGGCCAGCAAAAGGTTGAAACCTATCAAAAGCTGAATGGCTTGCAGGTAACCTTTTATGTGAAAATGAAGGAGCAAAACTGTGAATATAAATGGCGGAAAATTAAGAATGGTGTGAATACCTTAATCACTGGAGCCATAAAAGATTCGCTGACAATAACTGTTGAACCTAGCGCTACTTATTATTGTCTGATTACAAATACCAAAGTTCCGGGGCTGACCCTGGTTTCGAAAACTACCAGTGTTAATTCGTGCGTTTCTTTCAGTCAATTTGAATTTTGCCTTGAAGGAAATACCTGGGAGAAACTTGAAAATAATATTCTGGCTTCGACAGGTAAGGTGTTGATCAACAATATGCTGACATTTGAAGGTACGTTCCTACTCGACACTCTGAATGTTGCTTTACGTGCAACAGGCGAGTTTTATGTGCAGAACATTCCCATTCCGGGTGGCACCATTGGGAAATATTCGTTGGGTTCAGGAACTTATGCCCTGACACTGCTCGGAGAAAAAGGCACCATCACTAAATTCCTTGATTCAAAAATGAGTCAACTCGGACAACTTTGTGGCGGAGATTTGAAACTCGACAATTTACAGCTTGTTGGAGGCCGACGTGCTACCGGAATAAAATTGGATTGTAAAATCAGCGTTCCGGGCATTAGTGGAAAATGCGATAAGCCTGAAGATAAAGATACAGACTTCGAACTAAAAGGACTTCAAATTACTACCGAAGGAATTGGACTGGAAGGAGTTAAAGTTACAGATATTGGCCTTATAAGAGGATATTGTCTGAAAAACCTGACAGTAAATTACAATCCGAAAAAGGATATTTTATCTTCCGGGGCCACCATAGCAATACCTTTTGGAGAGATTGAGGGCGGCTTTAAGCTTGAAAAAGGAAAAATAGATAGCATCGCCTGGAGGATTGAAGCAGAAAAGACAGTTTTTGTTATAGGTACTACCACTGTTGGTGTTAAAGGCTTTTTCGGACATATTTCGAACATTACAAAGCCGGCCATCGAAGTAGAATTGGGAGGAATTTTTGGTGACATAACTTCTGACATTTTCTATCGTGTAACTGCCAGTGGTCGCACAATCTGGCCTAAGGTTTTTGAAGTGAAAGGAACAGGACAGTTTCTGAAACCACCGCTGCTGTACAGACCTTACCAAATAGCAGGGAGTTTGGCCATGTCGTATGATTATGGGCTGCAAATGTTTAAAGTTGATCTAAACGGTAAAATCGGAACTCCGGACGAAAAAGAATGGTTGATGGACAGTCATGGAATATTCAAAATTTTTACAAAAACCAGTCCGCCAACATTTTCGGGTGAATTATCAGGAAAAATTCATCTGAAGGAATTCGACGATGGTTTCCCATACATCTGGTTAAACTCCTTGTTTACCTTGCCAGTGGATGCTGAAACAAAAACAATGTTCATCTATGGGAAAAACAAGGTCATGTATGGAAATGCTACTTTTCAGAATGCTAAATACGGCCCTTACAGCTTGAAATACGTGCTGAACCTCGATAAAAATTATGGGGATGATGATTTCTTGTATTGGGAAGCAAGTTCAACCACAAAATCGGCACAACTTAAAAACGCCGACTTGTTGGGTGACATGCGCCATGACATTCAAATTCCTGAAAATACTGGATTAGCCGTAGTTGGCGTGAAAAGTCAGGTGAAAGCGCCGACAACAGTTCTGAAAAGTCCGTCAGGAAAGATTTATTCATCTTCTAATGAACTCAGCAGTATAATTCTTAGTTTGGGAAAAACAGGGAAAGATGCTTTTTGGACAATTCAAAAACCCGAGACTGGAAAATGGGAATTGACACTTCAAAATCCGGCTACTACAGATTCAGTAATAATTTTTCTGCAGCCGGTTGATCCAGGATTTAAAGTCAGCATGGCTCAGTCTGGCTATCAGGTAACTGTGACATGGAAAGGCTCTCTTTTTAAAACGAACCAAAAGATTAGTATGATGCTTGATAATGATGGCATGGGCTTCGATGGAATTAAAGTTACCGAAGGAAATGCCGCTGCCGGAAGCCTGGTTTTTGCAGTAAACGACTCATTGTCGCAGTGCAATTATTCATTATTTGCTCAAGTTACCGACGATTTTAATGTATATAGTTCGTATGCCGATGGAATTGTAAACATACCAAAAGCGATTTTGCGTCCTCCGGTTATTGAAAGTGCAAAACTGATCCAAAGTATAGGAAAAATCAGGATTTCCTTTACTGACAATTTGGATCCAAAAACGGTTGGCTATATTCTATCAGTATTCGACAAAAATGGGAAAGACTCTGTTTATGCCATTTTGAATCGTGGTGCCGGATCAATTGATCTAGCTATTCCAGATGCCGGAACCAAAACAATTAAGATGACCGCTTTCGACTCAGTCGGATTGACAGGCTGCCCGTCGGCTCCAAAATCAATTGATCTGACCAGCAATTCGGCTGTTGTAACCACCGAACAAAATAGTTTGACGTTTTATCCCAATCCAACTACAGGTGAAGGAACTGTTCGGTTCACATTACCCGAAAGTACAGCATACCGCATTTCTGTCGTCGATCTTTTGGGACGCAGTATATGTCCTCCAATACAAGGGAAAAAACCGGCCGGTACCTGGGAAACTGCATTGAATCTCGATCATGCGCCTGTTGGAATTTACTTCATTGTCCTTCAAACAGACAGACTAGCATTGACTCATAAATTCATCATTTCGCGATAGAAAGAGAATAATTACCTGATAATTTTATGCCCTTTTATATTCAAACTCCCTTCTTTTTCGAGGGTTTTTACCGATCGTATTACTGTTTCAACCCGTAATCCGGTGAGGTCGGCAATGTGCTGGCGGGTGAGGCTGACCTCGTATTTCTGGTCGTCCGGAATTCCTTCCTCCTTTTTCAGGTAATCAATCAGGCTTAAAATGCGGTGTTCAGGTTTAAAACTCGAAATTTCCTTCAGTTGCATGGACTTATAAAGCAAGCGGGTGGCAAGCATCCGGGTAATCCCGAGATGAATTTCAGGGTTTTCTTTCAGAAGTTTAAGAAATTTGGCCTTTGACAATTTATACAAGCAGGTATCTTCTTCGGCAACCGTGCATGCCGGATAATTGGAATCAGTGAAAAGAGGCGGTTCCCCAAAACTTTCACCAGGTACAAACATGCCCTGCGTAAAAAGTTTTCCTTCAGCATTCAGGTTGAACATTTTCATCTTTCCGGTTTTCACCTGAAAATAATGTGCCGCCCGTTCTTTCTCGTGAAAAAGAAATGCTCCCTTTTCAAGTTTCAGTTCTACTGCGCCATACTGAACAAGAATCGTTTCTTCAATCATAACTAATATCTCATTTGAAATCGGGTTACTATTTATTTCGGTGCTCTGCACCTTTTTTTGTACAAGGTCAAATGCAACTACAAAGATTTCGGTGCTCCGCACCGAAACCCATCAGCCACAGCGTGGCGAAATCTTTGTAGAAATAATAGCATAATATATTCAAAGGTGCAGAGCACCGGAATCTGCAATTTTGAATAGCTGTAATTACATCATGAGGTCACAACACAAAATTACCTCAAAATAATAAATTAAGAGGAATTTATCTTTTGTTTTTTCTGTTCATTTCATGGAAACAGATCAGGAAAAGGTTTATTCGGCTGATTCTGTGTGCTATAATAGGTTTATGCCTTTATGAGCGAGATCATAAAACCAGCCAGGTTGCAACAACTATCTTTATACCTGAAAAATAAATATCACTAAAATCAGAAACAAAATGGAAAATATCAGAAATAAATCAGTAGGTGAGATCGTGAAACTGGATTTCAGGGCTGCCGATGTGTTCAGTAACTACGGAATCGACTTTTGCTGTGGAGGTAAAATTTCGGTAGCCGAGGCTTGTGCCAATGCCAAAACTGATGAGTCAATAGTCATTGATGCATTAGAAAACCTGAAAAACCAAACGGGATCAGCAGTTCATGATTTTGACAGTTGGAACATTGGCTTTTTGGCCGATTATATTCAGAATACGCATCATCAGTATGTAAGCAAAGCCATTCCGCAAATTCTGCCATTGGCTCAGAAGGTTGCCGATGTGCATGGCGAGCATCATGCCGAAGTGATTCAAATCAATGAATTGTTTCAGGATTTGTCTGAAGAATTGCTCCAGCACATGCAGAAGGAAGAACAAATCCTTTTCCCATATATCAAGGGATTGGTGGCTTCTCAATCGGGTGAAAATTGTGCGGCTGATTCTTGCTTTGGATCAGTTTCAGGTCCCATATCTGTGATGGAACAGGAACATGAAAATGCCGGGGTAATCCTGAAAGAGATGTTCCGTTTGAGCGATGGATATACACCACCTGAAGATGCCTGCAATACATTCCGGGTACTTTTTGGTAAACTGAAGGAATTTGAAGACGATTTGCACCGTCATATCCATCTGGAAAACAATATTCTTTTCCCGAAAGCGATTGAGATGGAAACAGCTTTGTCGAATGGATAATTGACATTAGTTTGTATCATTGAAAAAATCCTGAACCCGATTTGTTTTCGGGCTTAGGATTTTTCTTTCAGATAAGACAATTTCATTCCATGATTCAATTGAGTTTTTATTGGATATTGATACTGGTCAATCGCTTCAATGAAATAGTTTTCCCCTGCCATCCAAAAGTGCCGGTAAGTCCTTCAGGCAAAGTCACTTCACCTTGAATGCCATCTGTTTCATTTCGTTTCAGATTAAAAATTATCATTCCAGACGGATGTGGCATTTGTCCTTTTATAAATTTCAATTCGCCGAATGCAGGTTCCATCCGGATTGTTTTAAAACCGGGTGAGGCAGGGCGGATTCCAGCAACGGTAGCCAGAAAATCGTAGTTCGGACTGGCGCTCCAGGCGTGACAATCGGAGCGGGTTGGATCCTGTTTCTCGGCAAAAGTGCTCAAGCCATTTTGCAGCATTTCTTTCCATGGACCAAGTGTTTGCAGATAATGGTCGGCCAGCCCCGTTTTTTTCAATGCCTGTGTGAGGTAAAATCTGAAATACAAGGTTGGCTGAATCAGTTTTGGATCAGCCATAATCCGTTCTGCCATTGCTTTCTGTTCGTTTTCCGGAATTGTATTAGTTAAAATCCCAAATATTTGCGCGTGCATACTGAATTCGGTTTTGTCAGGAGTATTCGCCAGATATTTTCGTGAAGAATCCCAGCAACGATCATACACTGATTGAGTCAGGTATTTTGCCATTTGCTTATAATTTTCGGCCTGTACCGGATGATCAAAATAATCGTGCAATTCGGCTGCCCGCTGAACTGCATAAGCCAGTTGCATGGTTAAAATGGATGATTGCCCGTCGAAGCTGCCACCTTTAGGTACTCCTCCGATCCTGGTTTCATTCTTCCAGGGCCATTCGTCAGCCCAATCCACAAAATTCCAGTATTCAAGTGGTCCCAGCAAACCAGTTTTGGGGTCAATGCGCTGGGTAAACCAACTCAGGACCTGATCTATTCCGTTGAGAAATCCGGACACAAACTCCGGATCGTCGCGCAGAGTCCAGTAATCATGAACCATATCAACCCAATAAAGCGAAAATGGAGGGATAACCTGAGGACTGGCCGATGGATACCGGCTTTGGGTCAGGCCTTCATGAAAACGGGATTCATCGTATTGCATCAATGCATTACGCACCAAACGGTCGTCACCCGAAACATACATCGAAATCAGTGCCTGTATCCGTGTATCGCCCACATATTGAAGTTGCTCATAGTACGGACAATCGTAATAAGTTTCGTTGGCACACAAACGGGCGGTCCGCCAGCCTGTATCCCAAATCTGTTTCAGTTCCGGCAAATCGGTTTCAAAAACTGCATTTTCCTGAAGTGGATAAGCTGTAAATTCACTTTTAAAATCTTCCAGAACAAGTTCTTCGGCTTTGATCTCAATTTCTACCTGAAGGTATCGCCAGGTTCGGAACCACAAAGGGCGGAAGAGCCGGTTTGCACTGCCATCAGGAAGAAAAATATCAGCATATCCCTTCATTTGCTTGCCTTCAATTTCGTTTCGGTTTCCCTTGTTACCCTTAGCATCAAACATCGCTTCCGAATAAATCAGTTTAATGCGGCTTTCTTTTCCTTTTGAAACCAGTAATTCAGGATATCCGGTGGTCAAATTGCCCTGATCGAACAAAACGATGAGTTTTCGATTGGCCGGAACAGTCCATTTCGCTTTTCCCTGAAGAAAACCTTCAGAAACTTTGCTGCCTGAAGAATTTCTTACATGTTCAAATCTTTGTTGTTTAATTTCCATTTGAGGAATCCGTCGGGGGGTTAGAACCCAGTTGATATCGGTACCCACTCCCCGGGGATGTCCAACATCCAATGTTTTTGCCTTGCTCCAGGTTTGGTCATCATACGCATTAGTTTCCCAGTTCCATGGGAAAAGCTTTGCATCCACTCGGTCGCAGGGGCCAACTACAATAAACTGACCGAGGGCTTCTCTGGCATCAGCCGATGCTAATTGATAGGCTTTATTTTTGAATACTTTCCAGCTTGCATCTGTATTAACCAGTTCTTCCTGCATCGAATTTCCCTGAACAATTAAGGCCGTTTTAAGTGAGAATTGTGCCCAAGGTTTATCTTCCCCAAAATTCCAGACTACAGCGGCCAGTAAGTTTTTCCCGGACTTCAGAAATCCGGAAATGTCAATACTTTCATAAAACCAATGCGCCAGATCACCCCGGGCAGGCCCAAAACAAACTGCCTGACCATTTACAAAAAGCCGGTATCGGTTATCGGCAGAAACATGGATAATGAATTCCTTCGGGACGGTTGCCACTTCAAAGCTTTTCCTGAAATGAAAAACTCCGTAATCGAGCGCCGATTCGGTTGGATGGGTAATCCACTGAGCTTTCCAATGATTGGTAAGTAATTCGGGATTGATTTTTTCGAAAGTTACAAGCGCTTTCGATTGTGTGCTGCCTGAAAAGGCCAGGCAAATCAGTAAAAGAAAAACGGCGATCGGTTTCATGGCGATTTAGTTAGTTTGGATTCGGGTTTTATTGGCTGTGTTAAATTAGCAGAAATTTAAATCTAATCAAATGTTCTGTGAAAATCTTAACTGACCGTTAAAAACGAAAAGAGCCGGCCCCTTTTCAGGAGCCGGCTCTTTATCTAATTCACCTTTATTCTTATTTTTTAATCACTTTTTTGTATCCGTAGATGGCCGAAGCGCCCAATTCTTCTTCGATGCGAAGTAACTGGTTGTATTTGGCCATACGGTCAGAACGGCTCAATGAACCGGTTTTGATTTGTCCGGCATTGGTTGCCACAGCAATGTCAGCGATTGTTGAATCTTCGGTTTCGCCTGAACGGTGTGAAGTTACTGAGGTGTAACCTGCACGGTGGGCCATTTCAATAGCGTCCAAAGTTTCAGTCAATGTACCAATCTGGTTAACTTTAATCAGGATTGAGTTGGCTGCACCCAGTTCGATACCTTTTTTCAGGTATTCAACGTTGGTTACGAATAAATCGTCGCCTACAAGTTGGCATTTGTCGCCCAGTTTCTGGGTTAAATCAACCCAGCCATTCCAGTCGCCTTCGTTCATTCCGTCTTCGATTGAATCGATTGGGAAGTTGGCAACCAAAGAAGCGAGGAAATCAGCTTGTTCAGAGGAGTTACGTTTTGCACCGTTTGGTCCTTCAAATTTTGAATAGTCGTAGATGCCGTCTTTATAGAATTCAGAAGCAGCGCAGTCCAGAGCGATTGAAACATCACCACCGTCTTCGGCGCGACCTGGTTTGTATCCGGCATTTTTAATTGCCTTGATAATGCTGTTCAATGCATCTTCAGTTCCGTCCAATTTAGGGGCGAAACCACCTTCGTCGCCAACAGCAGTGCTTAAACCACGATCGTGAAGTACTTTTTTCAGGTGGTGAAAAACCTCAGCGCCCATGCGCAAACCTTCGCGGAACGAAGGAGCGCCAATTGGGCGGATCATGAATTCCTGAAAAGCTATCGGGGCATCTGAGTGAGAACCTCCGTTGATGATGTTCATCATTGGAACCGGCAATGTTTTGGCATTTGTTCCGCCAATGTAGCGGTACAAAGGCATGTCAAGCGCATCGGCAGCAGCGCGGGCAACTGCCAACGAAACGCCCAACATAGCGTTGGCGCCCAATTTCGATTTAGTTTTTGTTCCATCAAGAGCAATTAATTTCTTATCAATAGCAACTTGCTTGGATGCATCCATGCCCATAATTTCTTTGGCTATAACGGTGTTTACGTTAGCTACAGCTTTCAAAACACCTTTGCCTAAATAACGGCCCTTGTCGCCATCACGCAACTCTATGGCTTCGTTTTCTCCTGTTGATGCTCCGGATGGAACAGCAGCGCGGCCAATGGCGCCACACTCGAGGGTTACTTCTACTTCTACGGTTGGATTACCACGTGAATCCAAAATTTCGCGACCAACTATTTTGTCAATAAACATTGTGATAGGTTTTAAGAATTAGACTTAAATGATTGATTCATATCTTCTAAACTACTGATTTTGAATGAATTTTTCAAAGCACGACAAAGATAATAAAAGCTTCGGAAAAACATTTCATCGGAAAGAAGGCATAACCTTTATTTAAACAAAGGGGAAAGGAAGAAGTGTTCAGTCGCAGTAACCAGACTGCATGTGTCAACATTCTGTGAATCTTATTATCTTGTCACGACAAAACCTGTATCAATGAATCAAATTAAGCTTTTTCGGAAAATCATAATTGGAGTCATTTTTACCATCAATTCAGTTGTTGGAATTTCTCAGACTCCGATAATTTCAATTCAACAGAAAATCAATTCATGGCAAAGCTCATCAGGATTGGCCAATGCAGGAATTGGAATTTGCATCAGCGACCTCCGAACCGGTGAAGAATTAATCAAATCAGAACCTCAGCTCAGTTTGGTTCCGGCATCCATCATGAAAGTGGTGACAACAGCCACTGCTTTGGAAGTTTTTGGCCCTGATTATCGATTTTCAACTACCCTTTCCTATTCCGGAAAAATAAGCAATGACACGTTGTTCGGCGATTTGCAAATCATTGGTGGCGGCGATCCGACCTTGGGCTCGGTATATTTTCCTGAAAGCCGTCAATTTCAGGAAGATTGGCTTAAAACTATTCAAAATTTGGGGGTCAAAGTTATCTCCGGAAACCTGGTTTTTGATGCTTCCATCTACGAAAAGCAGACAATCCCCGGAACATGGGTTTGGGATGACATCGGGAATTATTATGGCGCCGGGGCTTCCGGTCTCAGCGTGTTTGATAACCTCTATGAAATCCACCTGAGTTCTGAAATTTCTGCCGATAAACCGACCAAAGTCATCAGTATCATTCCTGAAATCCCAAATCTTGAATTGCAGAATGAAGTTCTGTCATCCGATCTGAACAGCGATCAGGCATATGTTTTCGGGAGCCCAATGGATAGCAGGCGGATTATCCGTGGTACCATTCCGAAAAACAAAGCTGACTTCATAATTAAAGCCTCTGTGCCTGATCCTGCGGCGCTTCTGGCCAGCGAGTTCAGGAAGAAGCTTTCTGAAAATGATATTTTGATTTCCGGAGAAAACCGGTTTGAAAAGTCCCAATCAGGAAATATTTTGCTTGTAAATCAATCTCCAACTCTGCGCGACATCATCCGGGTAACCAATCACGAAAGTGTGAACCTTTTTGCCGAACATTTTCTCAAACACCTGGCCTTTCAAAAATCTGGTCTGGGAGCAACCAAAGAAGGATGCAAATTTGTGGTTCAGTTCTGGAAGGAAAAAGGATTGGATCTAACCGGTTTTTTCATGAACGATGGCAGTGGTTTGTCGCGGTTCAATGCCGTTACTGCGAGCCAGATGGTTTCTATCCTGAATTACATGAAAAACAAAAGCGCCTATTCTGCTGATTTCCTTCAATCGCTGGCCACAGCAGGCAACGGAACATTGACGGTTTTCAGTAAGGAAGTCTTTCCAAATGATTGCCTCCACGCCAAAAGCGGCTCCATGACCCGCGTGCGCTGCTATTCCGGTTACCTGAATACCATCTCCGGACGGCAACTTTCGTTCGCGGTGATGCTGAACAATTTTTCGTGCAGCCAGGCTGAAGCAATTAAAAAGATTGAAGAATTGTTAGTCGAATTGAAGAAATTATAGAACCACATAGACACATAGAACACAATAGGTAAAAATTTTAAAACTTAAAATTCTATGTGAACTATGTGTCTATGTGGTTCTGTACAAATAAAAAAGTCCCGCTTTTCGACGAGGCTTTTCCAATCAATTTATTTCAGTTTAAATAATCGCTTCCATCGCTTCCATGGCTTCGCGCAACTCTTCGCCAACCAGCTCAACTTCGTGGTAACGGATTTGCTCGTTAATCTTGATCATCTCTACATTATCAACATGGTTGTCAATTCCTTCGTTGAAGTTTTTGCCGATCACGTTGGTATCAATTTTCGACATAAAATTAGCCAACAATGGTTTGCAGGCATGATCAAACAAATAACAACCATACTCGGCAGTATCAGAAATTACCCGGTTCATTTCAAATAGTTTTTTACGCGCAATGGTGTTGGCAATCAACGGGGTTTCGTGCAATGACTCGTAATAAGCCGATTCAGCTTTAATACCGGTTTCGGTCATTACTTCAAATGCCAGTTCAACACCTGCTTTCACAAAAGCGACCATCAAAGTCCCATTGTCAAAGTATTCCTGTTCGGTAATTTTCATGTCGCCGGCAGGCGTTTTTTCGAATGCAGTTTCGCCGGTTGCGGCTCTCCATGCCAGCAAGTCTTTATCGCCCGCTTTCCAGTCTTCCATCATGGTTGACGAGAATGAACCTGACATGATGTTGTCCATGTGCTTTTCGAACAATGGGCGCATGATCACTTTCAGTTCGCCGGCCAGTTTGAATGCTTCAATTTTGGCAGGGTTTGAAAGGCGGTCCATCATATTGGTGATTCCACCTAATTTCAAAGCTTCGGTAGTCACTTCCCAGCCGTATTGAATTAATTTTGAAGCGTAACCCGGGTCAATACCTTTTTCAACCATTTTATTGAACATCAGGATTGAGCCTGTTTGCAACACTCCGCAAAGAATGGTCTGTTCACCCATCAGGTCTGATTTTACTTCTGCAACAAAAGAGGAATGCAATACACCGGCTTTGTGACCGCCAGTCCCCGCGCAATAGGCTTTGGCAATTTCCAGTCCGTCACCATTCGGGTCATTTTCGCGATGAACAGCAATCAGTGTCGGTACACCGAATCCGCGTACAAACTCGGCCCGCAATTCGGAAGCTGGTGATTTCGGGGCAACCATAATCACGGTAATATCTTTCCTGATTTGGATTCCTTCTTCAACAATATTGAAACCATGAGAATACGAAAGGCAAGCGCCTTTTTTCATAAGCGGCATTGCTGAATTCACCACCGGAGTGTGGTATTTATCCGGAGTCAGGTTCAAAACCAGGTCGGCAGTGGGGATGAGTTCCTGAAATGTACCGACTTTGAATTTGTTTTCAGTTGCATTCACATAGGAGATATGTTTTTCTGATATTTCAATTTCGCGCAAGGCATACGAAATATCCAGACCGCTGTCGCGCATGTTCAGGCCTTGAGCCAAACCCTGCGCGCCACAGCCCAAAACCACGATTTTTTTACCAATAAGCTTTTTTACTCCGTCGGCGAATTCCGACTGGTCCATAAAATCGCATTTGCCTAATTGTTCTAGTTGAACACGCAAAGGGATTGAATTAAAATAATTTGCCATTTTTTATGATTTTAGTGTGATTAAAAAATTCTTTTCAGATGATACAAAGCAATAGAATATTCATTAAAAAGCAGTGTAAAAAAACAACTATTTTAGGTATTATTCATGGATTGGTATTTATATAAGCTGTCATGACCAAAAATAATCATTAACATCCAGCGAGTTAACCAAGGTTGCTGTTTGGCATTTTTACTGGTTAATAAAAACTTTCGGTTCGGTACTGAAGCGGGGTTTGCCCGGTTTCGCGCTTAAAAAATTTCGTGAAATACGACTGGTCATCGAAGTTTAACTGACTGGCAATTTCGGAGACACTCAGGTTGGTATGAACCAGCAGCCGTTTGATCTCAAGCAACTGCTTGGCTTTAATAATTTGGGAGGAAGTTTTGCCAGTCAGTTGTTTTACGGTTTGCGTTAAATGGTTGGAAGTGATGCCGATCATTCCGGCATAGTCGTTCAATAACAGATTCTTCTGGTGATTTTTTTCCAACAGGTGAAAAAACCGCTTGACCAGAATTTGCCCCTTCCCTTTATTCAACAGATTTTTATTCACCGGATAACGGGCAGCACAGGTAGTCAGGATCAGATCGAGGATGGAGCGAAGCATTTCAGGAATGAAATCACCGGTTTGACTGATTTCAGCAATACTTTGCCTGAACAAAGTTTCCAGGAAACGGATATCATTTTCATTTTCGAGCAACAAGGGTGGATTATCCTGATGCAGGGTGTAGAAGTACGGAAATTCAATCAGGCTGTTCTGATTGCTCCGGTTGAGCAGGTAAAAATCGGCAGTGAAGATAAAAATGTAGCCTTCGATGTCGTTCGAAAGTTCGAGTTTGTGCGCCTGTCCGGGCGACATAAAAAACACACAAGGCGGTTTGATTTCGTATTTATTGCTGTCAATCACATGGAAGCCAGAGCCTTTGAGCAGGAAAAGAACTTCAAAGAAGTCGTGCCGGTGGGGGTATTTTACGCTGAAATGCCGGTTGGCATCGAACACTTCCACCTGAAATTGTTGACTTTTCCGTTCAGGAGAACTGAAATCGGGCAGGCTGTAAACAGGGATTTGTTCGGAGGGGAGCTTCATGATATTACTTCTTGAAATGCTAAAGTACGGACAAAAAAAGAAAGGGAAAAAGGAAAGTGGAAAAAGGAAATTAGCTGGAAGCAGTTGGGTTCATAATTAGGTATGAGGCCGTCCCAAATTTTGTTTTGAGACGGCCTCTTTTTCTTTGCGACAATATTGCAAAATTTGTTTAGTGCATTTAGAGACAAAACTTATTTTTTTGTGTTATAAGTTTCTGTAAAAATATAATGAGGAAATAAAATTGTAAATTTGTACACGAATTCAAACTCGATCCAGATGGAACATCTACTTAATATTGAAGAAATTAAGATCCTTTTTCCCAACGAATGGGTTTTACTTGGAAATCCTGTTATGGATGAAAGTAAGATTGATGTTTTAGCAGGTATTCCTTTGTTTCATAGCAAAGACAAAAAAGAAGTTTGTTACATAGGCAGGGACAAAACACCAAATTTCGACAAAATCACATTGATTTATACAGGGTCATTCCGCCCGATAAGAAAAATTACCGGCATTTTTAATCGGGTTTCAAAATGACCTCAAATTTCAAAAG
This sequence comes from Odoribacter sp., assembly GCA_013824715.1. Classification (GTDB taxonomy): domain Bacteria; phylum Bacteroidota; class Bacteroidia; order Bacteroidales; family Prolixibacteraceae; genus Aquipluma. The sequence continues at coordinate 14,475 of PNOH01000021.1, forward strand.
AGAACCCGAAAGTGGACTGATTTTGGTGAACATCGAAATTGACAACAAGTATGAGCTAAAGATGATATTAGACACTGGAGCAACTAATACAACCATTGACAGTAATGCACTATACTTGCTCGGACACGACCTGAAAGATAACATCGGAACGGTTGAAATAGAGACTGCTAACGGCATTATTGAAACAGAAGTTTTTGAAATAGACACTTTTTCATCGCTTGGTTTGACAAAAAAGAAATTTCAAATACAGGTTTATGATTTTCTGGCTCACGGAATTTTCTCGGAATACAACGGACTTCTTGGACTTGATTTTTTTGAAGGCACTAAATTTTGCATTGACACCAGGGAAAACAAAATTACGTTGTCCTGAGTTTCCTTCTCCTTCAATCTGCTTCAATTTGGTTCATCTCAACCTTATAAACTTCCTTCGGTATTCGGATGGAGTCACTCCTGTTGATTTTTTAAACTGCTTGTTGAAATGGCTCAGGTTGTTAAAGCCACTGTCGAGGCAAACGTCCATAATACTCAGGTTGTTATCCATCAGTAATTTACAGGCAAATTCAGTTTTTATTTGGTTCAGGTATTCAAAAATGGTCATTCCCATGTTCATTTTAAAAAACCGGCACAGCGAACCTTCAGCCATACTGACCAATGTTGCCAACCGCTTTAAATCCACCTCTTCGCGGTAATTCTTCATCAGGTATTCATGAATGGCAGCAAGCCGTTTATTTCCGGTGGTAAATTGCATGTTGATATATTCTTTGCTTGCCAGTTGAATATTGGTTTCACTTTTCCCGATAGTGTCCATCATTCTGAAAAAATTCAACATGCGCTCAAAGCCTTTCAGATAGGGTAGTTGTAGCATGATCTCACTTACCTGGTTGAGTGTTTGGCCAACAATCTGGATTCCTCTTTCCGATAATGCCAGCGCTTTGGCAACATGCCTGAATTCGGGAAGGGCCAATAATTGTGGCACCAATATGTCGGACGAAAACTGAAGAAATACCATTTCCAGTGTTCGCCTCGTTGGAGCAGGCGTTTCTTTATCAGCGATCCAAACGTGCGGAAGGTTCCGACCGATAAAGACCAGGTCGCCCGGTTGAAATTCTTCAATCGAATCGGCCACAATCCGCTTTCCTGAACCTTCGGTTATGAAGCTGATCTCAAAATTATTGTGGTAATGCCAGGAGCTTTTTTCAAGGTTATCCTGAAAAATTCCAATGAAAAAGGATTCATCTTCTTTAACTATGATTTTCTCGAGAAAAGCTGCCATGATGGTAGATATTGAACCAAATACAGAATAAGTGTGAATATCGCATCGAAAATAGTAAAAATAGGTGTAGATTTGGGTTCCATCAGTCTCTATTTTTGTTTTAACCAATTTTAAATCAAACCCAATATGGAAGAATTACTTGAAAAATTGCTCGAAGCAGTTGAATTTGGAAAAGTGGATCAGAAATCACCTTATCCACCTCAGTTAAAAGGTCAGGATGGCTCGCACGAAATCACAATCAGCGCTATCGAAACAGGCATCAGCCCACAAAGAATACTTGAAGAAGCATTAATACCTGCAATGGCAAGGGTAGGTAAAAAGTTTTCGGAGAATAAGATTTTCGTTCCCCAAATGCTTATGTCTGCCCGCGCAATGGGAGCTTCCATGTTGCAGTTGAAACCGTTTTTCACTTCAGGAGACATCAAAACAAAAGGGACTTTCATTATTGGAACAGTAAAAGGCGATTTGCACGACATCGGTAAAAATCTGGTAGCCATGATGGTCGAGGGTGGCGGCTGGTCAATTGTTGATTTGGGCGTGGATGTTGGTTCGGACCGTTTTATCGAAGCGCTCAGGAACAATCCCGGCGCCATTGTCGGCATCTCTGCTTTATTGACTACCACGATGGTTAACATGGGCGAAATTGTAAGCAGCATCAAAGAAGAAGTTCCTGATACAAAAATTCTCATTGGCGGGGCTCCGGTGAATGACGATTTTTGCCAAAAGATTGGGGCTGATTTCTATGCGCCCGACCCTCAGGGCGCGGTTGAATATCTGAATAAAATGGCTTCATGAGGTATAAAAGTTTAATCATCAATAACCCTGAAGACCTGATGTTCGGGATTGCCCCTTACCCGGTAAAAACACGTAGGGGACTTGAAATTGGTGGCGGGCAGGTTTATGCTGAACTGAATTTCACGCTACCGGTCATGAGCATCAACAAAAACACCCTGGACCGTGTTTACGAACATTACCGCGAAATTGCCGAAGGGGCGCTGGAACGGGCGGTACACCTGAATTCAAAAGGGGTAGTCCTCGAATTCGAAACTCTTCTGGAAATGACTAAAACTCCATCCATAGGAGTCGAGATTGTCAAAATCATGAACGAAATTTGTGAAAATTATTACCAAAAATTCGGGCTTGCTTCCGAAATACGCTTAACCCCAAACGACTTGCGCGAATTTGAACGGCCTGCCAAACAGCGAACTTCCGGTTACCTTGAACCCATGATGGAACTTTTTGAAAAGGGAATGATTGCCGGCGGGGACTTACTTTCCATCGAAAGCACAGGCGGAAAAGAAGTTTCGGATGATGCCCTGATGAACTGCGACATCAAAACTATTGTGTTTGCCCTGGCTGTTCTGGGGGTTAGAGATATGCGTTTCCTTTGGAAAAAAATTGTCTCAGCAGCGAATAATCATGGCAAAATAGCGGCAGGGGATTCGGCTTGTGGATTTGGCAATACAGCCATGGTTTTGGCTGAAAAAAAATACATTCCGAAAGTTTTTGCTGCCCTGGTCCGGGTTATTTCGGTTGTTCGTTCAATCGTGGCGATTGAAGAAGGCGCGGTTGGTCCTGACAAAGATTGTGCATACGAAGGTCCATTCCTGAAAGCCATTACCGGTATCCCCATCTCGATGGAAGGCAAAACCTCTGCCTGTGCCCATTTGAGCCCGATTGGAAATATTGCCTCCGCTTGTTGCGATTTGTGGAGCAACGAATCGGTTCAAAACATTAAACTGTTATCAGGAATGGCCCCAACCGCCTACATGGAACAGTTGGAATACGATGCCCGCCTGATGAACGAAGCCCTGCGTGCCGGAAAACTGCACCGCAATGTTTTGCAGCAATTACTTGTCGCATCCGATGTTTTTACCGATCCACAGGCTTTAATTCTTTCACCCAAAAACGTGATCCGGATTTCCAAAGAACTGGTAAAAGGCGATTCGTATGTAGCCAATGCCAGAAATGGGGCGCTGGTTGCAATTGATATCATCGAAGAGGCGCTGGCTTCAGGCAAAATGAAACTTTCGGAAATGGAAACCAATTACCTGCCAATCCTTCGCGACGATCTGGAAAGCATTCCGGATAACGAAAGTGATTTCGTGGAGATGATGCTTCCACTTATTGATCCGGGTAAGTTTATTCTGGCCGAATACGGATTATAAGGAAGCCCCGCCCATCCGCCAGATGGCGGACTCCCCGCAGGGGAGGGCTTTCAAGTCCATTCTGAGTATTTTTGCTGAATTAAAATAATATAACATTGTTCTTTTTCCCCTCCTTTGGAGGGGTTAGGGGAGGCTTCGGTTTCTTTTGCACCTTGAAAATATCTTTGAATGATTAAACATTCCATTCGTCTTCATCCGCTTGGAAAAGAGTTGATGGTCAACGACCAGACTCCCCTGATTGATGTGCTGCACGAATTTGGCATTGAATTTCCCTGTGGAGGCAAAGGTACCTGCGGAAAGTGCAAAGTCAGGTTGCTTGAAGGCGAGATTAAAACCACTGAAGATCATCAGCAAAAAATAGAGAAACTTGGACTTTCTGACGACTGGCGACTGGCTTGTTTCAGTAAATGCACCACCGATATCACTCTGGAAATTGACCAATTCAATCACCTGATACTGGCCGATGAAAGCGAATTTGATTTTTGTCCGCAGGAAGGTTTTGGAGTTGCAGTTGACCTGGGAACGACTACGGTTGTCGCCCAATTAATTGATTTATCGTCGGCCAAAGTGCTGGCCGTTGAAACCATGCTGAACCCGCAGGTCAGGTTCGGGGCCGACCTGATTTCACGGATTCAATCCTGTATAGATGGAAATCAAACCGAAATGACGCGCATTATCCGTGCTGTCATTGGAAAAATGATTGATCTGATGATGAAAAAACACCCGGTTGAATTGCAGAAAGTAGTTTTGGTGGGGAACTCAGTTATGCAGCTCATCTTCAGCAATGGTAATGTTTCACCGCTTTCTATGTATCCATTTAAAACCGATAATCTTGGCCTGAAAACTTTAATTCCTGAAGAATTGGGCTGGAATTTTCAGGTCAAAGAAAAGGTGAAGTTTTACCCCTCGATCGGGAGTTTTGTGGGCAGTGATATTCTGGCCGGAATTCTGGCAACCGGATTGCATCAGAAAGAAAAGTTTACAGCGCTGATTGATCTGGGGACCAACGGCGAAATAGTAATCGGCAACAAAAATCAAATCGTTTGTGCTTCAACTGCTGCCGGACCCGCTTTTGAAGGAGCCAATATTTCGATGGGCATGCGGGCAGTAACAGGAGCTATTTCGTCGCTAAACCTGGTTGAAGATAAAATAGAAGCTATAGTAATTGGAAACACTGCTCCGAAAGGGATATGTGGAAGCGCGTTAATTGATGCCATCGCCATTCTCCGGAAACTGGATTTGATCGGTATGTTTGGTGAGATTAATTCAGGAGAAACGGCCATTCAAATTACCGGAAAAGTGAGCCTGAGCCAGAAGGACATCAACGAATTTCAATTGGCCAAAGCTGCCATTGCTACCGGACTGTCAATTCTGGCCAGAAAATTATCAATCGAACTCGATGAAATTGAGACCATCTACATTGCCGGAGGATTTGGCAGTTACATCAATATCGAAAACCTTGCGGCAACCGGCATGATTGAACTTCCGCAGGAAAAAATTCATAAAATAGGAAATACAGCTTTGATCGGTGCAAAGATGTTCCTGTTTTCTGATACTGAAATGTATGAAGAAATTTTAACAAAAACCAGGCATATCAACCTGGAAGGCGATCCGAACTTTCAGAATATTTATGTGGATAAGATGCTGTTTCTTTGAAGATTTACAATTTATTCATTTACTATTTACCATTGATACTGCCCATTCTAGGAACAAATAGTAAATAGTAAATTGTCAAATAGTCAATCAATTTTTAATCCACCTGCTCCAACAGCGCATCGCGTTCTTTCAGGAATTCCGAAAGCCGTTCTATGGTGCTGCGCGTAAGGGCAACCCTGCCTGAGCGGATGAACTGGGTGACACCAAAAACGTTTAGTTCATCGAAGAGTTGCTGTGTTTCGTCTGAATGTCCGGTTTTTTCGATCACCACATATTCGCGGGTAAGTTCTAGGATTCGCGCCCCCGAGTTGCGGACAATTTTCTCAACTTTGTCTGATTCGAACAAAAATTCGGTCGAAACTTTGTACAGGGCAATTTCCTGATAGATCATCTCATCGTTCGTGTTGGCGAAAACTTTCAAAACATCAACCACTTTTTCAAGCTGTCCAACCACTTTCTGAACCCGATCTGCCGTTTCGCTGATCACAATGGTGAATTTGAAAATCCCTGAAATGGCAGATTCAGAAACCGTTAAACTGTCGATGTTGATTTTCCGTCGGGTAAAGATGATGGTGATCCGGCTCAATAAACCAATATGGTTTTCCGAAAAAACGGTGATGATATATTCTTGTTTCATGATAAAAAATATTTTGATGTTCTAAATTTTATTCGATGTTCCTTATCCCCAGATTTTAGAGTTGGTTCCATTTCGTCCGAAAAAAAATAATGCTTTGAACAACCAAATTGCGCGGACGATTTTCACTGTTTAATGTTTATTTCTATAAATATTTCACTCTGGAGTTGAAAAATACTGTATCCAATTGGCTCATGTTGATATTTCAGAGCCTAACCTGGAACTTGGAACCTGGAACCTGGAACTTTCCTACGGTTCTAAAATAATGTCAGAAATGGATGCTCCGGTCGGAATCATCGGGAAAACATTGTCTTCCTGTTCAACTACAACTTCGAGCACATAAGGTCCCTGGTGGTCGATCATTTCCTGAATAGCGCCTTCCAATTGATCGCGGGTAGTCACTTTTTGTGAAGCTAGTCCGTAAGCTTTGGCGATTCCGACGAAATCCGGATTTTTCATTTCAGTAAATGAATACCGTTTTTCGAAGAACAATTGCTGCCACTGACGAACCATCCCCAGAAAATTGTTGTTCAGCACAATGATTTTTACACCAATTTCGTATTGCGAAATGGTGCCGAGTTCCTGAATCGTCATCTGGAAACCACCATCGCCAACCATGGCGAACACCTCGCGGTCGGGGCGGCCAATTTTGGCTCCCATTGCTGCCGGAACCCCGTAGCCCATCGTTCCCAAACCACCGGAAGTGACATTGCTCCGTGATTGGTTAAATTTAAAATATCGGGAAGCAATCATTTGCTGCTGACCTACATCAGTAACCAGAATTGCATCATTATTTGTTTTCTCGGAGGCTATCCGAACCACTTCGCCCATGGTTAACCCGGTTTTTTTCGGATAAACATCATGAGATACTACTTTGTCGTATTCAATCTTGTAGCAAGCATGGAATTCTTCCAGCCATGCCTTGTGAGTATTTGGGTTCACATTGTCAATCAACATCCGGAGCGATTTTTTGGCATTTCCCAAAACCGGGGCATCAGCTTTAATGATTTTATTTATTTCCGCAGGATCTATTTCAAGGTGAACAATTTTAGCCTGCCGAGCGTAAGCTGCAACTTTTCCGGTCACCCGGTCGTCGAACCGCATTCCGATCGAAATAACCACATCAGCTTCATTGGTCTTAATATTCGGGCCATAATTTCCATGCATGCCGAGCATTCCAACATTTAGCGGGTGATTACTTGGAAGCGCTGAAAGTCCCAGTAAAGTCCAGGCAGCAGGTATCCCGGTTTTTTCGAGAAATTCTTTTAATTCGTTTTCAGCATGAGCCAGAATAACTCCGTGCCCGAACAAAACGATTGGTTTTTTAGCATTATTGATGAGGTCGGCGGCAGCTTTTACCTGAAACGGATCAACAGGATGTTCAGGAAGATAACTCCTGATTTTGGTGCATTTTTTATATTCGAAATCAAATTGTCCAAACTGTGCATCTTTGGCAATATCAATGAGTACCGGTCCCGGCCTGCCAGTGTGTGCGATATGAAAAGCTTTTGCAATGGCTTCAGGAATTTCATCGGCTGAGGTAACCTGATAGTTCCATTTGGTTACCGGCATGGTAATCCCCATTACATCTGATTCCTGAAAAGCATCGGTTCCCAAAAGTGGCGAAGCAACCTGACCCGTAATGCAGACCAATGGAATGGAGTCAATCAGGGCATCGGCCAAACCTGTAATCAGGTTGGTTGCTCCCGGGCCTGATGTTGCAAAGCAAACTCCAACTTTCCCGGTTACCTTGGCATAACCTTCGGCTGCATGTATTGCTCCCTGCTCGTGGCGGGTTAAATAATGGGTAACCTGTTGATCGTAGTCGTAGAGTGCGTCATAAATGGGCATGATTGCACCTCCCGGATACCCGAAAATAGTATCAACGCCTTCTTCCAGAAGGGATTTTATAACAGCTTCTGAGCCGCTTATTCGCTGTGTCGCCATATTTGTTCTTTTTATGTTATTCTTATTTATTCCTGAAAAATTTACTATTAGACGATTTACTATTTACACGTTCGAACGATCGGACTAAATAGTCAATTGTAAATGAATAAATCGTAAATATTAGTTTGAATTTACTATTTGACGATTTACCATTTACTATTTGAAAAAACTACATCAGAGCCCCAAAATGGTAAATTGTAAATATTTAAATCGTAAATAATTTTAATCTATCATCCTTATTGCTCCCCGGTCAGCCGACGAAACCATGCTGGCGTAGGCTTTCAGCGCTTTGCTAACCTGACGGTCGCGCGGGTTTGGCATGAATGCATCTTTCCCTTTTTCGATTTCCTTTTTCCTTCTTTCTTCCAATTCTTCATTGCTGAGCAGAACGTCTATTTTGCGGGTCAGGATATCGATTTCAATTAAATCTCCATCCTGAATGAGGGCTATTTCGCCACCTGCGGCAGCTTCCGGAGAAACATGACCAATGGATAAGCCAGAAGTTCCACCTGAAAAACGACCATCGGTAATCAACGCACAGGCCTTTCCGAGGTTCATCGATTTGATGTAGGAAGTTGGATACAACATTTCCTGCATCCCCGGACCGCCTTTTGGCCCTTCATAAATAATCACCACCACATCGCCAGCCTGCACTTTGTCGCCAAGAATTCCGTTGCAGGCATCATCCTGCGATTGGAATACCCTGGCCGTTCCTTTAAAATGATAGACTGACGGATCGACTCCTGCTGTTTTAACGATGCAGCCGTCTCGTGCAATATTGCCGTAAAGAACAGCCAAACCGCCATCTTTGTTGTAGGCATGTTCGTAATCGCGGATGCAACCATGAGCCCGGTCGGTATCTAATTCTTTGTAATATTTTTCCTGCGAACCCATTACGAGGTTACGGCCTCCTCCAGGCGCAGATTTATATCTCCTGAAGGCATCTTCAATAACAGTTGGAGCCATCACATCATATTGGGCAATTGCTTCTTTCAGTGTAAGTCCATCGGCACGTGGAACAGAGGTATCGAGCATTCCGGCACGGTCAAGTTCGGCTAAAATGCCCAAAATTCCACCAGCACGGTTAACATCCTGAATGTGGTAACTGCCACTTGGCGCTACTTTGCAAAGATTGGGGGTAATCCGCGACAATTCGTCGATGTCCTTCATGGTAAAATCAACTTCACCTTCGAAAGCAATGGCCAGAATATGCAAAACGGTATTGGTTGAACCGCCCATCGCGATATCCAGTTTCATCGCATTCTGGAAAGCCGCTTTGGTGGCTATATTTCGTGGCAGCGCATTTTCGTTGCCGTTTTTATAATAATCGTAGGTCATTTCAACAATCCGGTTGGCAGCTTCGTCGAACAGGCGTTTCCGGTTGGCATGAGTCGCCAGTATTGTTCCATTGCCCGGAAGCGCCAAACCAAGAGCTTCGGCCAGACAATTCATCGAGTTGGCTGTAAACATTCCGGAGCAAGAACCGCAGGTTGGACAAGCGATCTTCTCAACGGCTTCAATTTTTGCATCCGAAACAGAATTGTCTCCAGCCATGACCATCGCATCAACGAGGTCGTACATTTGTCCATCAATTTCACCGGCTTCCATAGGGCCACCCGATACAAAAATGGCTGGAATGTTCAAGCGCATGGCGGCCATCATCATTCCTGGAGTAATTTTATCACAGTTCGAAATGCAAACCATGGCATCGGCACGGTGCGCGTTGCACATGTATTCAACACTATCGGCAATCACATCGCGCGATGGTAATGAATACAACATACCATCGTGCCCCATAGCAATTCCATCGTCAACAGCAATCGTATTAAATTCTGCTGCAAAGCAACCTTTCTGTTCAACGATGCCTTTAATGTACTGACCAACATCATGAAGATGCGCGTGCCCGGGAACAAACTGTGTAAACGAATTAACAATGGCAATTACCGGTCGCCCAAAATGTTCTTCCTTCATACCGTTCGCCCGCCAGAGGCTTCTTGCCCCGGCCATTCGCCGTCCTTCGGTTGTAGTAGCCGATCTTAATCGTTTTTGCATATCTTTTTTTCTGAAATTATTTTCCTTTAAAAAAAAGCCTTTCTCATTGGTTTGAGAAAGGCTTCTAAGTTTTAGCTTACATTATACCAATCTCATTCAGCACGAAGGAGGACCACCACGCTGACAAGAATTAAAGATATAATGCTGATATTTTTCATTTCTGTTTGCTTTTAATGCTGGCAAAAGTAGAAATTAAATTGAACTTCCAAAATTAATTTGAAAGTAAAATACTTGTTTGTCTGAAAAATTAAAACAAAACCATTCCTTTTTCAACAATTAAAACGTAAAAAGAACATTTTTCGATACGATTACGAATTTGGATATTTTTGTCAAACCTCAAATCTGGTAGCAGGCGATTTGTGAAGTCTAAAACTATGGACGATATGATTTACTCATCGATACCGGAGTACAAATAATAAAATTGGCCAACCCTAAACTTTCTTTTTCCAGCTCATCGATTTCATCCTGTTCGGTCGATCCGATTGTCAATATTTTTAAATCAGGATTCGCTTTTTTGAGATACCATTCTATTCCCTGATGGCGATCACTGTGGTAAGAGCCGTTGAAATGAATCATTGTTTTTCCGGGAGAAAAATTTTTCAGGATGAAATAGGCCATCGTAGCATCTTTTACTGCCTGCGATTTTGGTAAGTTCTGTCCACCATGTCCCTCTGCTTTTTTGAAAATTTCTGCGTAGCAGGCAAGCGTGCTGTCATATTCGATCGGGAGTGGAGCTATCCATTTTTTTGCTACTTGATCAATACTGTCCAATTTTTCTAATCCTTTGGAATAAACCATATTGGCATATCGTCGTGGTATGTTGGTCGCGATAAACTTCAATTTATTCTTTTTGGCAAAATCAAGCAAAGGTTTATAGTCGGTCGTGTAATTCGTCCAGAGTTTGGCTTCGTCTTTCAATGTTTTTTCAGAAACTAAACCCGATAAATACTCATTAAGAACAATCTGATCATCTGATTCAAACATTTCGGCCCCAAGAATCAGGTCTCCCTTTTTTGCATCGTAAAGCTCTCTGGTGAGTTCATGTTCAAGCCAATGATTAATCGGATTGTCATGAAATTCTCCAAAAAGGATCACATCGGCCTCTTTGGCCGATTCCAGAAGTTTGTCAAACTTCATTTCTTTCCCATCAGAATTATACAATACAAATGCCTTCTTATCACTCCTGAAAGAGAACAAGGAAAGGACTACTGCAACTAAAATCAAGTTTTTTCCAATCATAATATGGGTATTAAGTAGTTAGGAGCATATATTGTCGTATTTTCCACTAATAAATGTGGCTAAATTCTTTCACCGCTATGCGGCTTTTATTCTTGCGGTAATTTATTTTCTACCATACTGTCACCGCAATGCGGCTGTTAAATGGTTAAGGTGCAGAGCACAGATAGTTTGGTAGATCAGTTGAACAAATATTTAAATCTTTAGCCGCATAGCGGTGACAGATTTCGTTTCAATTATGACATTATTTCACTCGTAAAACTTTAATTACCGCTCCATGAATTATAAACGTGGTATGGTCAGGCCTCCGTCAACCATGAATACCTGTCCGGTAGAGTAGGGGAAGCTGCCTGAAGCCAGAGCACCTACGGCTTTTGCAACATCTTCAGGTTGTCCCCAACGATTTTGGACACATAATCCGTTGGCGAATAACCGATCGTATTTTTCTTTTACTCCAGAAGTCATATCAGTCTGGGTAACTCCGGGGCGGATTTCATAAACCGGTATGTCAAATTCACCCAAACGTACAGCAAATAGTTGAGTTGCCATACTAACCCCTGCTTTGGAAATGCAGTATTCTCCTCGGATAACAGAGGCAACTGTGGCTGAAATGGAGGATATATTGATAATGCAGCCATCAAATTCCGGATCCAGCCGTTTTTGATCAATCATCCAGTTTGCAGCATCCTGAGTTAGAAAATAATTTCCTTTCAGATTGACGGAAATAACCTCGTCAAAACTTTCTTCCGTTGCATCAAGAATGTCTCGTCTCTCGGCAGGTGCGATACCAGCGTTGTTGACGAGAATATGCAGCCTGTTGAAATGTTCTTTTACCTGACTGAGAATTCTTTTTCGATCTTCATGAAGGGCAATATTTCCCTGACAGTATTTTACATCTGCCCCCAACTCTTTCACTGCCGAAATGATTTCTTCAACAGATTCTTCAGGACGAATTCCATTGATCGCCAAATCGAATCCCAGCAAGGCCAATTGTTTGACTATACCAAAACCTATTCCTCTGCTTCCGCCGGTTACCAATGCTACTTTTTTCATCGTTATTATTTTTTAACCACATAGTCACATAGAACACATAGTTTTTATTTTTCTATGTGACCTATGTGGCTATGTGGTTGTTTTAATTATTTCTTAAATTTCAGGAATATCAACCCAACACCGTTTTGCCCAGCTTTCCAATCCCTTTTCAGCAAGCTGAACTCCTTTCGCTCCTTCATAAAGCGTCCATGGGAAAGGTTCGTCTTTGACAACATGTTTCAGGAATAATTCCCACTGAACTTTAAAGGCATTCTCATAAACTTCCTGCTCCGGAACCTTTGCCCAACCATCAAAATAGTTTATAGATTGCGCTATATCCGGGTTCCAGACGGGTTTTGGAGTATTTCCATAGTGTTGAATGTAGCATTCACGAAGACCGGCCACTGCTGAGCCTTTGGTGCCATCAACCTGAAGGGTCAACAAATCGTCGCGCCGAACCCTGACTGACCACGATGAATTGAAGTGCGCGATAACGCCATTCTCCAATTCAAAAGTTGCATAGGCTGAATCATCGGCAGTACAGGCATAAGGTTTACCATTTTCATCAACCCTGTTTTTGATGTGGGTTGCACCCAGACAGGAAACAGCCTTTACTTTTCCGAATACATTGTCCAAAACATACCTCCAGTGGCAGAGCATATCGACGATAATTCCACCGTCATCTTCTTTCCGGTAATTCCACGATGGACGCTGTGCCGGAATAGAATCGCCTTCGAAGACCCAATATCCAAATTCTCCCCGAACCGAAAGAATTTCACCAAAAAAGTCCTGCTGAATTAAGCGTTTAAGTTTCACCATTCCGGGAAGCCATAATTTATCCTGAACAACTCCGTTTTTAAGACCGGCTTTTTTACAGATTTCATACAATTCCAAAGCAACTTCTGTACTCACCGCGATGGGTTTTTCGCAATAGATATGCTTGCCGGCTTTGACCGCCCTGCGAACAGCATCTGCTCTTCTTCCAGTGGTTTGCGCGTCGAAATAGATGATGTTTTCAGGATTGCTGAGCGCTTCATCCAGATTCGTACTCATTTTGGTGATCCCGGTGAGTTTGCATAGTTTATTCAGTTTGTCTTCATCGCGACCGATCAAAATAGGATCGGGCATAATGGTTTCTCCGGGTCCTACCTTTACTCCGCCTTGTTTCATGATTTCAAGGATTGACCGAAGCAGGTGCTGGTTGGTTCCCATGCGGCCAGTTACCCCATTCATGATTATTCCGACAGTATGTTGTTTCATGTACTAGATATTTTTATATGATGTTATAATTTGTTTCAAAAACTCCGACTGATCCATTTTCCAGTATCTGGATGAAAATATTTCAACCTCATGAAATCCCTTGAAACCGGCATTTTCAACCCAAGTCCTGATTTTTCGGATCGGGATACAACCTTCACCCACCAATCCACGATCATTCAGAAAATCGGTGGTTGGGGTTTTCCAGTCGCAGATATGAAAAGCCAGCAAGGCGTTATTTTTACCGCAGCGTTCGATTTCCTTTTCCAGGTTTGGATCCCACCAGAGATGATACACATCAACAGCAACTCCTACCCACGGCGAGTTCAATGTTTCGGTCATGTCGTTGGCTTGTGACAAGGTGTTGATGGCCGAGCGGGCATCGGCATACATCGGATGTAGCGGCTCAATGGCCAGCTTAATGCCGGCTGCAGATGCTTCAGGAATAAGTTCAGCAATACCTTCCTGGATTTGTTTCCGGGAATCTTCGAGTGATTGTGCCGGATCGGCTCCACAAACCAACACTATTAATTGTGTGCCAAGTTCAAAAGCTTCCTCAATGGCTTTCCGGTTATCATCGAGGGCAAGTTTTCTTTTTTCAGGATCGGTGTTTGGGAAAAAACCACCCCTGCATAATGAAACGATGGAAAGGTCGTGGTCACGAAGCATTTGACCAGTTTGCCTGATATTCCGTCCGGTTAACGCATCGCGCCAGACCGTTATTCCCTTTACACCGCTGGCCGCATAATTTTTTGCAGCGTCATTGATATTCCATGGTTTTGTGGTAATGGTGTGCACACAAAGTTTCGAAAGTTCACTGATCGGCTCGCGGTTCATTTGACACAGTTAAAAAAGGTGTAATATTTTTCCTGATTGATTATCCGATGAATGTACAAACAAACTTCGCGGATGTGATAATCGCCCCACATGCTCGATTCACCAAAAGGTATTTTACTGCCTTTCGGAACAAAATCCCAGCCGTTTGGTCGGTGATAAATGGAGTGAAGCAGCAGCCCCTGATGGTTTTCGCTGGTACTCAAATAGGGCTCATCGAGTAAGGTATTCAGCACGGTAAGTCCAGCCTGAAAATATTTTTCTCCCGATTCTGCATCTCCTTTTTCAGCTAAATATTTTCCTAAGCGCAACAATCCTTGTGCTCCAATTGCCGCTGCTGAACTGTCAACCGGCTCAAAATCATTGAATGGATTGGATGGCTTGTTCAGGTAGTCGCCCATTTTATGCAGGTTTGGCGCTCCTGAGTCCCAATATGGAATCCCGTCGGTTGGCGTATTTTCAATATAAAAATCGCAGGTCGCTTTTGTAGCTTTCAACATAATCGCTGAAAGAACCGCTTTTCCACCGAAGCCGATCAACTCACTTTCATCAATAAAATCAAGCATTTCCAGTTGCTCCGAAAATCCACACATGGCCCAGGCCAAACCTCTGGTCCAGGTAGTGAACCCGGAATAGCCCTGTTGTGAATTCGGACACCGGTAGTTCCCGTCTTTCACATTGAAAATACTTTCGTGGGCAGTGCGGCCCCAAACATCGTAATTATCGCGGCCTTCACCATAAAATACGGCATATTTAGCTGTAGCCTGAATGTGCTGGATGGCACGTTCCAGCAGGCTGATCTTCACATCGCCTTCACCCTGAAAAACATGACCAAGCAGGTGGCTGATCATTAAAGAACGGCAGGAGCGAATGGTATCGACAAATAAGGAATGCGCGCCATTGAACGAATGTATGAAACCTCCGGAAGGAATGGTTGTCCAGCGTGAAACCTGCACTGCACCTGATATTTTCAAGGCAAGTTCATAGAAATTCTTCTCCCATTCGTTGAACGGAATTTTACCTTCACGCATTAACCGCAGCAGGTTTCCGTAGGTGCTCACATTGTTGAAGCCATGATCGTGAACCCCGGTATGGCTGACATGAGGAGCCATTTTTGAAATCGTATTCTTTCTGGCAAGCTCCAATAATTTTTGATCTTCCGAAATATCAAACTGTAGTATAGCCGATCCATACTGAAATCCCTGGGTCCATTCGGTCCACCCACGGGTTGAATACTTTCCTTCGACGGTAAAAACCGGGGAGCCTTGTGAATCATCATACTGTTTTTCAATCAGATGGATTTTCTGATCCGAAAGTTGCCAGAACCGGTTGAGTTTGCCCGAAAGTTCTTCAGGTTTAAGTTTATCGTTTATTCGCATCATGTTAGGTTCGTTTCAGGAGCCTAATTTACGTTTATTCAGCCTCTTTTTTTAATGCTGATGTTGTTTTTTGAGAATTATAGATTGAGTCCACTCCGAAAAGTCATCCGATGATTCTTTTGATACTATTTGAGATAATTAAAGTCAGCTAATCAGATGTTTATGAATTCATCGGATGACTAAGTCACATTACCAGTTCATATTTGGAAGCAGAAGTTATCTTCACATCGTTATGACTACTTTTCCTTTGTGTTCTCCTTTACCAAAAATCCTGAAAGCTTCAGAAAATTCTGTTAGTTTGTAAGGCCCATCTATCGCAGGTTTGACTTTGCCAGCTACGAATAGTTCGTTCATATAAATTAAATCCTTGTTTGGCTTTAATGCAACGATACGTATGTGCTTTTTACTGATCATCGAAATTAACCGCCCCAGGACTAAAGCCTGAAAAAGCCTGGACATGGAACCTCCAACGGTCACATAAATTCCATTGGGACATAAAACACGGAGATAATCGAATATCGAACGATTCGTCTTTACATCAAGGATCAGGTCATACGACAGGCCATTTCTGGTGAAATCTTCCCGGGTATAATCAACGACATAATCAAAGCCTATTGATCGCATCATGTCCAATTTACTTGTGCGGTCAACGCCAGTTGTTTCAACCCCGTGTAATTTGGCAATCTGCACTGCAAAAGTGCCAACACCTCCACCAGCGCCATTAATCAACAGCTTTTGTCCCGGTTGAATTTTCCCTATATCAATAAGGCCCTGTACGGCCAGCATTGCTGCCTGAGGGATTGCCGCTGCTTCGATGAAACTCATGCTGGCCGGCTTCAGCGCCAATGATTTTTCAGGAGCGCAGGTGTACTCGGCGAAGCCTCCCCAGCGACCGCTCAAATCACCATACACCTCATCACCTGTTTTAAACAGAGTTACATTTTTACCAACTGCTTCAATTCGTCCAGCAATATCGGAGCCGAGTATTTTTTTCTTCGGTTTCAGAAGACCGTTTAGCAAGCGATTGATGAAGTCGCCTTCCATGAGGCCAAAGTCCCAATCATTTATTGATACCGCATAAATTTTTATCAAAACTTCGTCGTCCTTCGGAAAAGGTTTTTCTATTTCGTTGATCTGTAGAACTTCAGGCCCTCCGTATTTTGTGTAAACAATTGCCTTCAAGGTATTAAGATTTAATTTTTAAAAATGACGTACAACTTTCCGAATCTACACGCAGGGCAGAGCTTCCCGATGATTTTCCTGCGAATAGTTGCTTGCCACCCCGATTACCCGGGGCTAATTTTTGAGAAGCACCGAACCCCAGGTACCTTTCTATTAGGACTAGTATTTAAATTAACTTACTCACCGGAGTTAAAAAATAATGGTAATCAGTTCCATTTACAATCAGCCCTTGCAATAAGTGAATTTCTTCCGTAAAATCTGAACTTGTATCAATGAAAAAATCTCCAAAATCCTTTATTATTGATGAATCAGTCCAGATAATTGGAAATAATTTCAAGTTAGTAATCACTGCATTATTTAGATTGTTTTTGCTTTTATCTTTGAATTTATCTAAATAACGTTGAATAAAAAAAGTGGTTAATCCATCTTTTGATTTAATTTTAACATTATCCGGATGAATGTTGATTACCTCAAGTAAAAGATATTCGCCCGTCTTATTATTTCTAAAAAGAAAATCAATTGGTTTCATATCTGGAAGCTCAACCTCTATTCTGCCAAGAGAATAATCTCTTTTTAGATAATAGTCAATTACAAAAATTTCTCCAATGCCATTAGTTGTCCTTTTCCCATCTTCGTTATCAAAGTTGCCAATAACTTGTTTAACTATAGTTCTAAGTTTTCCATGTAATTTTCTAGGAATCTGGTTCAATATCTCAGCAACGATTTTATCAATATATTTCAAAAAGGAATTAGACTCTTCATCTCCAATTTTATGCAGAAGCCAATTGTCTAAGAACATTTTGCTAAAAGTAGCATTACCCTTCTTTTCAACTTCATTTTTAATGTAATTAATCCGAGATATATATTTAACTGAAATCTTATTCCAGATTTCGTTTTTCTCTCCAATTAATTCACAAATAGAAGGACAAAATTCTTTCAATATGCTATACAATGGCACGGTCATAATATTGGTGCTTACTTCAGTAATTTACGCATAGTAATCCAAATTTAAGAATATTATCCGATCACCATATTATGGATAATAATAATTTTAAGTAATTGAAAATTAATTTTTTGTGATTTCGAAACTGAATGGTTTACCGCTGTGTTTCAGTAGCGTAGCACTATTATAAAACAATACAAAATTAGAAGATACTGACCTGTAATTTGAAGAAAAAACCTCTAAGACTGATCTAACAGCGTTCCAGAGGTATAAAAAAAACGCTTACAATTTTTACCTTGTAAGCGCCTGATTGGTTGGTCGGTCTGCTGGGATTCGAACCCAGGGCCCGCTGATCAGGAGTCATATTTTTTGATACGAATCAATGAAAGTTAAAATGCTTTCATGATAGTATTTAAAGAGAATTAACTTTGCTGATAAAGGTCGTTAAGTGGGGATAGGTAAATAAAAAATCGAATATCAATTTTGAAAATGGTATATATTTATATACCTTTACGCCATAAAACACAAAAGATGAAACGAGTCATGAGACGTAATCTCACAGTCGCACGATCCCGAGTACTTGGGATGGCGAGTTCCATGTGGCAATTAAAAAACAAATTATAATCACATGAAATATTCAGAGTTTCACAGAAAGATTATACGGAATGGGTGGAAATTTAGCCATGCCGATGGAAGCCACTATTTTTATACAAAAGAAGGAATTCTTTCAGAGCCTGTACCCTATCATGGGAGCAAAGAGTTTTACGAACCGTTAAGAAAGAAAATTGCAAAGAACATGGGGCTTAAATAACCACACTCTTTAAAAAAAATTACGAACATGGAAAAATTAATTATTCAAATCGGAGCAAGTTCCGATCATTTTGGCGGTTTTGCTGTAAATGTTGACGGAATTAATGGAGCTGGAAACACTGTTGAAGAATGTAAAGCCAACATATTAGAGGGCTTAAAACTAATGATTAGTTATAGCAGCAAAAGTTATTGCAAAGCTCCTCAGTGGCTGGTTGACAGTGAATACGAAATTGAATATCAGTACGACATTCAAAGTATCCTAAGTTACTATGCCAATGTATTTACCAAACCTGCCCTTGAAAGGCTGACAGGTATCAATCAAAAACAACTTCACCACTACGCCACCGGCCTTAAAAAGCCGCGCGAACCCCAACGAAAGAAAATTGAACAGGCGTTGCACCGTCTGGGCAGTGAGTTAATGTCCGTTCGTTTCGTTTGATATGGTTTTGCATTTTTATCAATGGCCACTGCTATAACGAATTAAGCCTGGAAATATGCCCGGCTTTTTTTAAATTAATCAAAATTGACAAAAACGGGGATTGAGTGTTTCAAATCGTGTATCAATAAAAAAACGCTTACAAATTTCACCTTGTAAGCGCCTGATTGGTTGGTCGGTCTGCAGGGATTCGAACCCTGGGCCCGCTGATTAAGAGTCAGCTGCTCTACCAACTGAGCTACAGACCGAATCGGCGACAAAAGTAACAGATTGTTTGGCATTTTCAAAAATCGGCTCCGAAAATGGCAATTATTTGTTTTGATCAAAGAATTTGATGTTAACTGCCTTTTATGTTATACCGGTTCGGTGAAATAAGTCTATCTTCGCGCTTCATTTTACAAAAATTGTATGGGGCACTATGGTGGTGAGATTGCTGCGTTGTTGACTGCCGTCTTTTGGACGGTAACAAGTCTTTCATTCGAATCCGCAGGCAAAAAAATTGGATCGCTTCAGGTCAATCTTATTCGTTTGGTAGTTGCATTTTTCATTTACGGAGTGGTAAATTATTTCAGGAGAGGCCTGATTTTACCATTGGATGCCAGTGCCGAAAGTTGGTTATGGCTGGCTGCATCAGGAGTGGTTGGCTTTGTTATCGGCGATTTGCTTCTTTTTCAGTCGTTTGTTGTCATCGGTGCACGAATTGCCATGTTGATCATGGCGCTGACTCCTCCTATTACAGCCTTCATGGGCTGGATGATTTTAGGGGAGGTTCTGAGTCCCATGAATTGGGTCGGTATGATTGTCACCCTGACCGGAATTTCAATCGTTATCCTGAAGCGCGAAAAACACGAAGATTCTTTATCGAAAAAGCATAAGATAACGACCAGTTATAGTATCAAAGGAATTTTACTGGCATTTGGGGGAGCCATTGGTCAGGGCGTTGGCCTGGTACTGAGCAAAAAGGGGATGGGCGAATATGATGCCTTTGCAGCATCGCACATTCGGGTAATAACGGGCATGATTGGATTTGCCATCATTATCCTGTTTACCAAACGATATGGGAAAGTATGGAAAGCGCTACATCATAAATCTGCCATGAAACGGGTAGCGTTGGGATCAGTTTTCGGGCCTTTTCTGGGCGTTTCATTTTCGCTGCTCGCCATTCAGCACACCCAGGCCGGTATTGCAGCTACTATCATGTCCATTGTTCCTGTACTAATCATTCCTCCTGCAATTTTCCTTTTTCATGAAAAGGTAAACTGGAAGGAAATTATTGGAGCCATGATAACTGTTGGGGGTGTGGCCATTTTCTTTTTATAGTTCTATTGCTTCGTCTTCAGTGGATTTTCTGATTCATCGAAGAATTGCTTTTGAAGTGCAGGAACGACCTCATCCTTTTTCACATCCTGAATCATCTTTATCAACTGAGTAACCGTTGAATTGATCAGCAATTCGCCTGCTTGTGCATTTGCTTTGGTACCAATGCCTCCGTAATGGTTAGGATATTTGGCATACCACCATATTCCGGTATAAACATTGGACAGATTCTTCAGCCTCTCCTGATCAATCCCGGATTGTTGTCCGGCCCGCTCCAGATGTACTACTTCAGGAACTATCGCCTTAATTACCGAAGATTCTTCGTTGCCTGCATGGGCATTAGACGGATCATGCTGAGTCAGTTCTTCAGCCTTCTTTGCCACTTCAGGATCGTCGGTTGGCTGAAACCAGTACAAACTGTATGAACGCCGTTCGGACAATTGAGCCATTCCGAAAAAATTCAGAAAAGCATTGTTTCCGCCATGTCCGTTTACAATAATGATTTTATCGAATCCATTACGGGCAAGTTCGTTCAGTGTTTCCTGAAGGGCCTTCCAGATTAGTTCCGGACTGTAGGCAATTGTTCCGGGCTGATGTTTGGCTTCGTTAATCTGGCTGAAATAGTACCAGGGATATACAACCGTATATTCTTTTTCGGCTGCTCGCAAAGCAAATTCACGGGCAATAAAGAGATCGGTTCCCAAGGGAAGATGTGGCCCGTGTTTTTCAAAAACTCCGATAGGCAAAATACAGGTTTTCGATGATTTTTCGACAGCCTTGATGAAATCGGGGGCAGTCAATTCTTCGAGACGGAATGGAAGCTGCTGAGAATGTGCAGAAAACGCAAATAAAATTAAAAGTACAACAGGAAACAGATTTTTCATGATTTTATTCTGATTTTAATTTTCGTCTTGGATTCATGTACATTTCGTTTGCAAACGGTTTGAAGGCATGACTGCCGGTTACTTTTATCAAACCCATCTGTGCTGATTTTAAGGTCTTTCCGGTTATGGCATTACCTTTCATATCAGCCAAAACCACACTGAGCAATGCTTCGTTTGGATCGCCGAAAGGCAACAGGTTGGCAATATCTTCATCTGCCTCTATGTTGGGGGCCAATCCGTTAACATAGTCAGAATCACCCACCGAATTGGCATATTTGACTACAATTGGCTGCATGGCGTACTTGTGGTTGGGATTAACATTCCCCTTTTCGTCCCAGTCTTTAATAGTCATAGAGCCTGTATATTTTCCTACCGTGTTGATTCCTACAACGGTCACTTTCATATATGGTTTCAAACCGTTGATTAATAATTCACTGGCCGAAGCGGTATTGTCTGAAACAATGATATAGATTTTCTTAAGATTGAGCGTCTGAATTGGAGTAGCCGGATTCTTATCAGTTTTTGCAATGGTAGTAACAAAATAATCTTTGAGGGAATTGGCTCCGTATTGTTGCACGAAATATGCTTCCAAGCCAGCATTGTACTGGCTTTGGGAAAATACTTTTGAATCATCGGTTCCATAAAGCATACTGGCCAGATAAACGCTGCTTTGCACCGAACCGCCCCCGTTGTATCGCAAATCGAGCACCATCTGGTTTATCGCGGCATCTTTGAATTTCTTAAATACATTGTTTAACTGAATATCAAAGTCGGCAGTAAAAGCATTATAAACCAGGTACCCGATTTTTTGATTATTAAATTGGAATACGGTATCTTTTTGAATGGGGTTTTCCTGCATTTCGATGGCTGTCATCGTAATTGTTTTACTGCTTGGCGATATGGTATTGTTTACGATGGTAGCAAAACCCATGGTGTAGGTTTTGTTGGTAAAAAGCAAAGTCCGGTAGTTTGAAACGGTCAATTGCTGATCGTTGATTTTAAGAAAAACATCGCCACGTTTCACTCCTGCTTTTTCTGCCGGTGAACCTTTATATACATACCTGACAAAACCAAATACGTTATCTGAAGTTCCTATTCTTCCAAGCATAAAGTCGTAACCCATTGTTTCCGAAATGCCGGCAATCCAATCATCAATGGTTTTGGAGTTATCAACCAAAAATGACCATTTGTCAATTTCCTTGTATTTATACAGCAAACTGGCGAATAGTTTTTGAGGATCGGAATACCTGTTCAGGAATACGTTTAAAGTATCCGTATTTTTATACTTTGCCGATGTCAGTGCAGGTATCTGTTCGTTCCATAGGTAGTAGTCGCGCAGGCCTTTAAAAACAAAAGTATTAACCTCGGAGGCCTTAGGAATAATAACAGGCACTTCCTCTTTGCGGCAGCCCGAAATCCATATTCCTGTAATCAGAACAAGTGGAATGAAGTATTTAAATGCTAGATTTTTCATATTATTTGATAAAAAATTGTACAATTATTCAGAAAATTAAAAGGTCAAAGTAAATAAAAGATTATAGACATAAATAATCCTGCGGCAATAAGGATAGAAAAATTTAGAATTAAATTTCTTCTGATATTTTTACTGCCCAACGAAATGGCATAAATCATTTTTAACAGGTTGTTACTGTTGGTGGCATTAAATATTGCGATGGCAATAGTTGTTTGCCCGATTCCTGCTTTCTGCTGCAGAAGGTTGAGTAAAAATGGATCAATATCTGTAACTCCAACTACAAAGGCTAATTGGGTAACTCCGGCACTTCCGTATCTTTTCAGTACAAAATCGGTAACCACAGCGAAAACGACAAATAATATTCCAAAAATAGCTGCAGTCCTGAATTCCAATGGATTTTTGCCTGAAGCCTGATCCACTTCCGGAGTAGTTTCTGAAAGATTTGCGGCATTTCTCCCGGAAAAAAAGCGTGAAAGCATATAAGAAACCACGAACATGGCAATAAAAGGAATTGATAGTTGTACTGCTACCGGTCTGTTAAAAATGAAAGCCAGGATCAAAATCCGCAAATACATCATTCCGTTGGCAATCATTATGGCCGAAACTGTTGACGAACCTGACAATCCCTTTTTTTCCTGCCGGGCTAAAATTACCGTGGTGGCTGTACTGCTGTAAATACCTCCTAAAACTCCGGTTAGAAATATTCCTGAATTGGGAAAAACAAATTTCTTCAGTAAATAGCTTGCATAAGAAATACTGGAAACAACGACAATAGCCAACCACAGGTGATACGCTGAAATCGGAATTTGATCTGAAATATTTTCTTCAGGAAGTAACGGTAAAACAATACCAGCCAAGGCAATGAATTTGGCCAGAGTAATGAACTCTTCCTCCGATGCCTTTTGGGACAGGGATATAAAATGATTTTTTAATTCGGTAACCATCAGCAACACTACAATAAACGAAAGAATAAGCCACCCCGGTTGTGTAAAAACCATAATGGGAATGCAATAGGTGAGAAGCGCCAGTATTGTGCTGGTTAACCCATATTTGCCATTTTGCCCGATTTTATGAAAATATTGAATTCCCAGCAAAATGCCGATCAGTACAAACCCGATCAGGAATGGAATATATTTTACCGGGTCGGCGATAAAAAGCACGTAAGCGAGCAATCCTATGAATGTAAAAGTACGATCGGTCCCAAACAAAAGGTCGTCGTTCTCGTTGATGTGGTGCCGCCGCTGTTCAAGTCCGATGAGCAACGAAAAAATAAGCACCAAAATAAATTTCACAAATTCATCCGGTATGTAATTCAGGATTTGCATTTGATTCAGATGATTGAGAACAAAGATAATCTTTCAAAATCGCTAAAACAAAACACTTGCACTTCATTTCAAGTTGCTGAAATTTGTTCCTATTCCATATCGCTGAGGTGCAAATCTAGCGCTTTTACCGAAATTTGAATTTCGCGGATGGAAATAGCAAGCGACAGAATAAGCAACACCAGGGCGATGCCAAACAGGATTTCAGCCCAGATCATAAAATGTACATAGATCAGAAACATACAAATTACACAAAGGAGCAGGCTCGATATTCCCAAAACCTGCATGGTCTGCGTTAGACGAAGCCGTTTTCTTAAATTCTGAATTTGCCCAAGCAGAATGAAATTCGGGTTTTTCTTAAAACTGGTATGCAGGCTCCGAACCACAGAAGCATAAGCCAGAAACCGGTTCGTATAGGCAAGTGTAATAAGCGATACTGCTGAAAACAACAAGGCGGGTGTGGTCAAGGTCAATTGCTCCATGATAAAAGTTTTAAGTGCCTAAAGTGAAAACTATTTACTATTTAATCATTTACAATTTACTATTATGGATTGCCGTTGATTTGCCCCAAAATAGTAAATAGTAAATAGTCCAATCGTAAATCGATTCTATTATTTCAATAAACCAGATATCGTCACTCCCAGTTTTTCTTCACGAAGGTTTCTCCCAATAATTTTACCGGTTTTATCGAGCAGTAAATTGGCTGGTATTGAATTCACCGCATATAAGGCAGCAGCTTCGTTTTTCCAACCTTTCAGATCAGAAACGTGGGGCCAGGTAAGCTGATCGTCGGCAATGGCTTTCAACCATTTATCCTTACTGGTATCGAGCGATACACCAAATACGCCAAAACCTTTAGCTTTGTTACTGTTATAAACAGCTACCACGTTAGGATTTTCGCGGCGGCACGGACCACACCATGATGCCCAGAAATCAATCAGTGTATATTCGTTTTTTGAATAGATATCACTCAGTTTAACCGGATTTCCTTCAGCATCGTTCATGGTAAAATCAGGGGCTGTTTGACCGATAGCAACTATTTTAAGCTTGGCAACACGATCTTTCATAGAAACAACCGTCGGGACCGAATCGAGTTTGGCATCAAATCCTGCCAGATAACCTTCCAGAACATCGGCTTCCATATCGTAATATACGCGTCCTAAAAGATATGGCGAAACAAACGAAGCCGGATTTGCTTTGATATATTCTTTTTGCTGAGTATCAATATCGTTGAAGATATTTTCGGCCAGAACCATCAAACTGTCTGACTGGTTATTCGCACCACTTTTCCCTGCTTCCTTTGATTGTTTAAAAAATGCCATACCCAGTTCGTCCATTTCGTCAAGTTTATCCTGAAGGGTCTGGAATTCATTATGAACGATTGAACCTGAAACTTTTGCTGCAGACAACGAATCAATTGAACCGGCAATCGAAATATTGGAGTTTTCAATAAAAAACATCAACTTGTCTTTTTTGGAGCTAATGCCCAAATAATATACTTCAGGATTTTTAACAGCACCTTTAAATTGACATTCGCCGTTTTTAAACTCAGTTGAATCGAGTTTCACCCATTCGCCTTTAATCCGTTGGGTAAGAAATGCTTTTCCTTCGGCATTGGCCAGTTTTACTTTTACCTGGTAGGAAGGTTTTTGGGTACAGGCAAAAAATCCAAATAGCAATGCAATCAGTATGAAATTTTTCATAGTTGTATTTTTATTAGTTGAAAAGTATTTGATTAATCATTAGCAAAATAAAAGAAATTAATTGAACAAAAAAACCGGGACGAAGATCCCGGTTTTCCTGTTTCAATATAAGCGATTTAAAAACAAATTAACGATTATTTTTTTTCATACCCTTCCAAATGAACGCTGCCTACCGAACGGCCCGAAGGATCGGCATTGTTCCTGAAACTGGCATCCCATTCCAGGGCAATTGGCGTACTGCAAGCGATTGACGGCACTGAGGGCACACAACTTGCAGCCGAATCGGACGGAAAATGCTCGGTAAAAATGGAACGATAGAAATACTCTTCTTTCGACATGGGTGTATTGATCGGGAAACGGTATTTCGAGGTACTCATCATTTCGTCTGTCACTTTTTCAGCAACCATCGCTTTCAGCGAATCAATCCAATTGTAACCGACACCATCCGAGAATTGTTCTTTCTGCCGCCAAACCACACTTTCAGGCAAATAATCTTCGAATGCCTTGCGAACCACCCATTTTTCCATGCGACCGTTTTTGGCCATTTTTTCTTCCGGATTAATCCGCATGGCCACATCCAGGAATTCTTTATCGAGGAATGGAACGCGGCCTTCAACACCCCAGGCAGCCAGCGATTTGTTGGCGCGCAGGCAATCATACAAATGTAATTTGCCCAGTTTGCGAACTGTTTCTTCGTGAAAAGCCCTTGCATTTGGCGCCTTGTGGAAATACAGGTAGCCGCCAAAAATCTCATCTGCGCCTTCGCCCGAAAGCACCATTTTTACGCCCATGGATTTGATTACCCGTGACAAAAGGTACATTGGCGTTGATGCCCGGACAGTTGTCACGTCATAAGTTTCGAGGTGATAGATCACATCGCGGATGGCATCCAAACCTTCCTGAACAGTGAAATGGATTTGATGATGGACCGTTCCGATATGATCAGCGACTTTCCGGGCTGCTGCCAAATCGGGCGAACCAACCAACCCAACGGCAAACGAGTGCAACTGCGGCCAATAGGCCGTTTCCGAATCATGAGATTCGATCCGGAAAGCCGCGTATTTTTTCGCAATGGCCGAAATTACCGACGAGTCAAGGCCGCCTGAAAGTAAAACCCCATAAGGAACATCCGACATTAGTTGGCGGTGTACAGCGGCTTCGAGCGCAGTTCGCAGCTCATCCATATCAAAGCCGTTGTCCTTTACAGCGTCAAACGATTTCCATTCCCGGTCGTACCAGGTTTTTATTTCACCATCTGCGCTGAACAAATATTGTCCGGGCAAAAACTCTTCAATTTTACTGCAATGGCCTTCCAATGCTTTCAACTCAGAAGCCACGTAATAATTGCCATGCTTATCCCATCCCTGGTACAACGGAATGATTCCGATATGGTCTCGTGCAATCAGATAAACATCTTTTTCGAGATCGTATAATGCAAAAGCAAAAATTCCGTTCAGGTCTTCCAGAAAATCAACTCCTTTTTCGCGGTATAAAGCCAAAATAACTTCACAGTCGGAATGGGTCAGAAATTCGTACGAATCGCCGATCCGTTCACGGATTTCAAGATGGTTATATATTTCACCATTTACGGCCAAAACCAGTTTACGGTCTTTGCTGTACAAAGGCTGACCACCTGATTCGGGGTCAACAACCGACAAACGCTCGTGTGAAAGAATTGCCTTGTCGCACGAAAAAATGCCCGACCAATCGGGACCACGATGACGAATTTTCTTCGACATCTTCAAAACCTGAGGACGCAATTCATGCGCCGGAACTTTTAAATCAAATACACCTACAAATCCGCACATAGTATTTTGGGTTTAAATATTAACTTTATTGAAATATAATTTGCGTTCAAAAATAGTCATTTTGATTTATTTCAGAAAGAATAACTGACATATTTCTTATTTCTATTCAGTTTGCTATCAAATAAATCAATTCTGGTTCATTTTTGTAGAATTGATGAATTTTGATTTTTCGAATGCCTCCCTTATTTTGCTATCAACAAATCTGTAAAAATCCAACTATATTTTCTTTACCCCCTCATTTCAACAACAAAACAACTAAAACAACAATCTGTTTTCCCAGCATACCCATTCAGGAGAATATTGTTGCACGATTGTTACGAAAATGTAAAAAGGCTGCCAAAACTGACTGCCTTTCCCCATATTTTGGTTCTATAATGTTTGGTGTGGGTAAGAATTTTTACTGACTACAAAGTAAATCTTAAACAAGGAAATTCTTTGCTAAGAAAAACCTAATTTTTATTTAAACAACCTTAGTAGTAAGCATAATTTTCCTTGTTTTTTTAACCTTATTTATTCATCTATAAATCAATCAGGTAATAAGGTCAAATTCATATTCACGAACAATTACTACTGAGGTTTCTCAGACAAATAAGGTTTTAAAAAATGAAAATTCCTGTACCCATGACAAATGAGACTACTCCGGATAAAGCTATAATACCCACAGCATTCGTTAATGAACCATTTTATCTTTACCCAAACGAATCGTTATAGAACCATATTTTTTCAATCAAGGCTAAACATTAAACCTAAAGTGCATAATATCGCCATCCTGAACCACATATTCTTTGCCTTCGATACCAATTTTACCGGCCTCGCGGCAAGCAGCTTCAGAACCTAGACGGATATAGTCTTTGTATTTGATCACTTCGGCACGGATAAAACCCCTTTCAAAATCGGTATGAATAATACCTGCTGCCTGGGGAGCTTTTGTTCCATGAACATAAGTCCAGGCACGGCTTTCGTCGGCGCCGGTGGTAAAATAAGTTTCGAGGTTCAGCAATTTATACGCAGCGTGAATCAGCATATTGACTCCAGGCTCGGCTAAGCCAAGTTCTTCCAGGAACATTTGTTTTTCTTCGTAGGTCTCCAGTTCAGCAATATCCGATTCGGTTGCTGCTGCAATCACCAAAATTCCGGCATTCTCGTCTTTCACAGCTTCTCGAACCATCTCAACATACCGGTTGCCATTCTTTGCCGAACCTTCGTCAACGTTGCAGGCATACAAAACAGGTTTGTTGGTAAGCAAAAAGAAATCATGTGTTAGCTTTTTCTCTTCCGGATGAAGTTCGACCGTGCGTGCCGATTTGCCCTGGATAAGCGCATCGCGGTAACGATGACTGATTTCGACTATCTTTTTGGCCGAACTATCTGCTCCATGTTTTGCTACCTTTTCCCACTTTGAAATACGGGCTTCGACGGTTTCGAGGTCTTTCAACTGCAGTTCGAAATCAACAATTTCTTTATCCCTGATCGGATTAATTGATCCGTCAACATGCGCTATGTTGTCGTTATCGAAACAGCGCAAAACATGGATGATTGCATCGGTTTCACGAATAGTTGCAAGGAACTGATTCCCCAGGCCTTCGCCTTTACTGGCCCCTTTCACCAATCCGGCAATGTCAACAATTTCGATGGTCGTTGGAACGACCTTTTTTGGATTATCAATCCGTTGAAGTTCAATCAACCGGTTGTCGGGAACAGTAATTACCCCAATATTGGGTTCGATCGTACAAAACGGATAATTTGCCGACTGCGCTTTTGCGCTCGACAAACAATTGAACAAGGTTGACTTTCCTACATTCGGAAGCCCAACAATTCCACATTTTAAAGTCATTCCACTTTATCTTTTGATATATGGTGTAAAGATAAACGATTCAACCAACTAAAAAGCAATTATTATCAACACAATGAGAGAGATTATATTCCGGAATATTACTTTTGCGTTCAAAGCTTATGCTCCATGATTTTAAATTCAGTTTCAGTTGATTGCGTTATTTTCGGTTTCGACAAATCCGGATTAAAAGTTTTACTTGTACAAACTGACAAAGAAATCCTTAAACAGGTTCTTCCTGAACAGGCCAGCTCTGATCAGATCAGGCAGATTTATGAAAAACATCCGGTATTTACGAGTGATGTTGATTGGAGCTTATTTGGCGGACATGTTCCCGAACAACAGGATTTGGATGAATTTGCCAAAGACCTTCTTTTTCAGGCAACCGGACTGAATGATGTTTTTCTTCAGCAAATTAATGCTTTTGGCTCGCTTGAACGTGTTCCATATATCAGGGTAATTACTATCGGCTATTACGCATTGATTAATCCTGACTATTACGACCTGAAACAATCGAAACTGGCCAAATCGTTGCAGTGGTTTAACCTGAATGAAATACCAACTCTATGTTTCGATCATGATAAAATCATTCAGCAAGCCCTCCTGAAATTGCGCCAGCAAGTCATGTACCATCCAATTGGATTTCACCTTTTGCCCGACAAATTTACATTGACCGAAATTCAGTCGCTCTATGAAGTCATCCTGAATAAAAAGATGGACACGCGTAACTTCAGGAAGAAACTGGCCAAAATGGAATTATTAATTGATTCGGGCCAAAAACAGCAGAACGTGGCCCATCGCGCGGCCAAATTATATCAGTTTGATATTCAGGTTTACGAAAAGCTTAAGGATGAGGGATTGAATTTCAGGATTGAATAATAAAAGTCAGAAGATGGAAGTTAGAAGTCAGAAGACGGAAGTTAGAAGTCAGAAGACGGAAGTCAGAAGTTGGAAGGCGGAAGTTAGAAGTTAGAAGAAAACTATATAATTGTCAAATTGCCAAATTGTTTAATTGTCGAATCTTCGATTTGCCAAATTGTTTCATTGTCGAATCTTCGAATTGTCAAATTAAACCATTTCTCCCTATTCCTGTCTTACCATCAACGATTGTTTTTGTATGACCAACGACCAGCAAATATTGGATAGTCTGAAAGACCCTTCAACCAGGGAACTGGCTTTCAGGCATCTGATTTCCAAATACAAGGAAAGGCTTTACTGGCACATCCGAAAAATCGTGTTAAACCATGATGATACCGACGATGTCCTTCAAAATACTTTTATCAAGATATGGAACGGAATTGGCTCTTTCAGGGCCGAATCGAGTCTGTTTACCTGGCTGTACCGCATTGCTACCAACGAATCAATCACTTTTCTGAATCAGCGAAAGCGCAAAGCAATGTCGGGTTTGAATGATGAAAACCAATTTTTAATTGATAACCTGGAAAGTGACTCTTATTTTGATGGCGACGAATGGCAAATGATTTTACAAAAGGCTATTGCAACCCTGCCCGAAAAACAAAGGCTGGTATTCAACCTGAAGTACTTTGAGGAAATCAAATATGAAGAAATGTCGCAAATTCTGGAGACATCGGTGGGCGCCCTGAAAGCATCGTACCACCACGCGGTGAAAAAAGTTGAAGAATACGTTAAGTCGCACGAAACAAGAATAGAACCTTAATGGATGAAAATTAAACAGGTTGAAAATTAAACTATTTGAAATTAAAGATGTCAAAGCCATATAATTAGAAGATCATGTACGAAGAAGAAAATATAGAACCCGATTTTATGAAACGGCCCCCAAAAAATCCGTTTCGAACTCCTGATTCCTATTTTGAGTCACTCGAAGACCGGATTATGGGGAATATTAAAGACCAGACGAAGAAAAGTTCTTCAACCAGAATAATACGGTTCCTGAAACCTGCGCTGGGTATAGCAGCCAGCATTACCCTGGTTTATATGCTGGCTTATTATCCAATTAATAAGTTCCTGCTGAAAGACACTGTCCAAACAGAACTAACAGATACTACCGGCACCGACTTGCTAAATGATTATTCCATCAATATAGCTTCAATTGATGATAATTCATTGATAAATGCCATTTTTACTGATGAGACAAACATTTTCGCTGAAACTAATCCGGATGAATTTCTGGCTTATCTTTCTACCGGCTTGAATGATGTTGAAATTTATTCTGAAATTCAAAATTAATTAATAATGAAGAAGTTATTCCTGATAAGCATTTTGTCGATCTTTACGTTTACCGTATTGGTTGCACAGGAAAGAAGAGGCCCAAGTCCTGAAATGTTTGAAAAAATAAAGGCTGAAAAAATATCCTTTTTTACCAGTAAGTTAGACCTGACACCTTCTGAAGCACAAACTTTCTGGCCGGTTTACAACGAATTTGAAAAGAAAAGATTTGATATTCAGCGGCAGATTCATGAATTTGAACGTATGCCTGATGAAAAATTCACCAATCTTTCAGAATCTGAAATCGAAAAAATGACCAGTAATTACATTGGTTCATTCGAAAAAGAAGCGCTGCTTTTGAAAGAATACAATTCGCAATTTCTGAAAGTACTTCCAAAGAAAAAGGTATTGATGATGTACCGGACCGAAAATGAATTCAGGTCACATTTGATCAGGGAATTCAGGAAGAATCAAAAGAAAGAATAAACAAAAGCCGGATTTTCCGGCTTTTATTATTCTGAAAGTATTTTGATCAATTCCTGTGGATCAACCAACTGTTGTTCGCCGGAAAGCATGTTTTTTAAATTGATTTTGCCCTGCGCCAGTTCGTTTTCGCCGACAATGGCCACAAATGGTATTTTTTTGTTGTTGGCCCAGGCCATTTGCTTGGCCATTTTGCTCTTATCGGGAAAAATTTCGGCATTGATTCCGGCCCTGCGCACAGCCGCTAAAACGGGCAGACAAAAAGCTTCTTCAGCCGGGCCAAAATTCACAAACATTAATTTAGTCGAATCAACCGTTTCGGAAGGGAACAGTTGCAATTGGGTCAGTACATCATAAATCCGGTCGGCGCCAAATGAAATTCCAACTCCGGAAACACCCGGCATTCCAAAGTTTCCGGTCAGGTCGTCGTAACGGCCACCGCCTGCGATGCTGCCCATTGTAGAATCTTTGGCTTTCACTTCGAAAATTGCTCCGGTATAATAATTCAATCCACGGGCAAGTGTCAAATCCAGTTCAACTTCGGTTGTCAATTGCAAAGTTCCCAAATAGGCAAATAAAGTTCGTACTTCAGCAATTCCTTTCGCTCCAATTTCGGATTGACCAATTGCCGATGTCAACTGTGCCAGTTTTTCTGAAACCGACCCCGACAAATGCAAAATCGGCTGCAACTTATCAACAGCATTTTGCGGAATGCCTTTTTCGAGCAATTCTTCATTCACTTTTTCCAGACCGATTTTCTCCAGCTTATCTATGGCAATGGTAATATCCACAATCCGGTCTTTTTCGCCAATTACCTCAGCAATTCCGGCGAGAATTTTTCGGTTGTTGATCTTCACCACGGTATTAATCTTCAGCCTGGCAAAAATCTGGTCAACAATCTGCACCAACTCCATTTCGTTGAGCAGCGAATCACTTCCCACAATATCCACATCGCACTGATAAAACTCTCGGTAGCGGCCTTTTTGCGGACGGTCGGCCCGCCAAACAGGCTGAATCTGATAGCGTTTAAAGGGAAATGAAATGTCATTTCTATACTGAACCACATATCTGGCAAAAGGCACAGTCAGGTCATATCGCAAACCCTTTTCCGATATTCTATTGGTGAGCCGGATGCTGTTTCTTTCAAGCAATTCCTGTTCGGTTGGAGCCGCAGCAAAATCGCCTGAATTCAGAATTTTGAACAGCAATTTATCACCTTCTTCTCCGTATTTTCCCATCAAAGTCGAAAGGTTTTCCATTGCCGGAGTTTCAATGGGTTGAAATCCGTACAATCGAAAAATACTTTTGATGGTGTCGAAAATATAGTTCCGGTTGGTCATTTCAGCCGGTGAAAAATCACGTGTTCCTTTTGGAATCGAAGGTTTCTGTGCCATGGTTGTTTATTTCGGAAGGGGCAAAATTAAGGAAATTCAGGAAAAACCGGCCATATTTATTGGTTATCAATCCCTTTATTCTTTTTAGGGGCCAGTTGCTTTGCATTTTGTTTGGTTACTACTCTCTTTCCTGTTGTTTTCTCCAATTGCAAACGGGCAGCTTTGGCCACATTGCCACCTTTTTTGGCTACAGTTTTATTTTCTCCGAATGTCTTTGGCTTTTTATCTTTCGAAATCTCGGTGGTTGATGCTTCGGCCAGCATATTCAGTACCAGTTCCAGATTGGTCATGTGATCGCGAAGGTTTTCTTTCTTCAAGTCTTTGTACGATTTGTACTGTTTGGTGGTTAACCCACTCCATGCCTTGGTAATCTCATCGGTCAGGATTGCAAATTCCTGTCCTTTCTTTACGCCACGATCTTCCCATTCATCGGTCAGTTCCTTGCGAATTTCAATACTTTTCAGCCTCTGGTTGATCCATTCTTTGGAGTAACCTTTGCGTAAATAAGTTTCCATCAGCCGGTCGATACCTATTTCCGGGTCCTCAATTTCGTCAATCCGCTCGCGCCCAACCTGCGCCAACCACATTTTAAACGGCTCTGCTTTGGGCGAAGGGATGCTCTGGATTAAACGGAACAACTGTTCGGTATCAGCCACATCGGTCAAGCGCATTTTGCCATCGGCGGCAAGCATTTTCAAACCGTTACAATTTGTAACGGTTTCATTACCTTCGTCTAATAGCCTCTTCTTTAGAACCCTCCAATAGATCTGTGGGTTTTCACTTCCTGTGAGAACTGCTATTACGTCAACAATCGAGAAATACCATTTCTCCTGCTCGCTGTCCCATAACGAGCGAACCTGTTTTTGTTCAAATAGTTGAATGGCTGATTCTTTGGTCATATTTGGGAAGTTAATTTTTATTTAGATGTTGTGTTTCATTGATAAAACCTTACTTTGTTTATCATCAACCAGGGGACAAATTGTACCCCAGTTGCTTTTTATTCACCATTCTCGTAAGTATTCATTCCAAACCGACCGTATTTGCTTGCTTTCAAAAAGCTTAATATTGCTCATGCTTTCATTATCTGAAGTGAACCTCAAACGAAGAGTTGCATTTCAAATACAAATTTCCTGTCAACGAAGTAACCAAGCCCGACTGGGTAGTTTGCTGTTATTCCAGAGTGTCTTAATTTTTCTTTAGAAACTTACCAATTTTCATTATTAGTTTTAGTTTGTCCTTTAACTGCCAGTTCTAATGAACTAAGTAATTCTGTCAACTGAGAATCTATTTTGTCTTTGGTCTCTTGATATTTCTTACCTGATTTTAGCTCACCACCTTTTTTATAAATAATTTCTAAAGATGTACTCGTAAATGGAGATGATTGCGCAACTTGTTTTAAATCTGTAGCAATAAATCGTAATTTACCATCCTTTATGTCCAGTTGTATTTTATAGGAAAGATCAAAATAAAAACCCATGATAGGGCCAAGAGCAGATTTAGAAATTCCGTTAATACGTATCATCTTATTCTCAATCTTTGCCTGAATTACACTTTCTGTATTATTAAAGGTATAGGAAACCCAATCAATGGAAGAATTATAAATCTGAGCAGCAGATTTATCCTTAAAAACAATTATAGACTCTCCCGTCAGAGTGCCATTCTTATCAAGGTTTGTTTTAATACCTTCTGCTTCTTGTCCTTGTGAAGAAAAGTACCCGCATAAAAGAAATAATAATAAAAATGTAATTTTCATGAATATAGGTTTATCTGGTGAATAATTTAAACTATGTAGTGGTGTCTTAAATTATTGGTATGTCAATACAAAATATCACCTCAATTATTTTAAAAAATGAATAAATTATGACTAAAATGCTCATTATCTGAATAATCGAATTTTCCGCAAGTCTGTTTATTATACTTTTAGGCTTGGGGCTTTTTGACAAAGAATGACTATCAACTACAAGCTTTATATCTTGTATTTCTTGTCGGTTTAAATTTTCTAGATTTTCTTCTTTTTCTTGTTTCTGCTGTAATTCCTGAAACTCTTGCAGTTTCTGAAGTTCATGAAATTTAAAATACTCTGTCAAAGAACCGTGATCATTGATAATCTGTCTGGCAGATTGAGTAATTTTCAACCTGTCAATATTCTCCTTAGTGAAATAAATATTTTCGTAAAGTGCTATGAAATTATTTTTCTCATCATAATTGAACTCAATATTAGTCAACTGCTTATAATCAGTCAAAATGAGTCTAAACATGATTCCTGACGGTTTCTCGTTGCAAAGCTTAACTAATAAAAAGTCCAGTAATTCTAAATGCTTTTTGTCCATAAATATAGGTTTAGTCATGTCAATGGCGACTTTTTGGCATTAGGCAACAGTTGTACACCATCCAATTGCAGGTATTTTTTCAATATGCGCAATTGTAAAAAAATTCTGTTTGATAAAAACTCCTTAATGTTTCTTACCAAATTTAACCCATTCACCCCACTAATCAAAGCCACTTTACAAGAAGTTATAAACATTAATTGCAACCCAAAACCCTGAAAATAAGAATGTCCGAAGCGATTACCCGCTCCGGACTATGTATTTGATTTGTAAACTCCGGGGGCGACTCAAAGTCGCCCCGGAGTAATAGACTACTCTAATACCAGCTTTTTGTATTTCACCCGTTGTGGATCAACATCACCCATGCGTTTCATTTTATTTCAATACCCGTAGTCTGGATTTCATAAGCAAATGGATTTTGTATATTAAAATCGCCTTCCCAAATCGGATGTGGTTCGATTCTTAAATCAACTGTTCTTCTCAGCCGCATTAATTGCATCTGAACGGAAAAGAAATCATCCATCTTACCAATCACAATAGCAATATCAATATCACTATCTTTATGCTCATTCCCTTTGGCATAAGAACCAAACAAAAAAGCTTTCTTTAACTCCATATTCTCGGGAATCCTCTGAATATATAGCTTTGCAGTATCTATAATTGATTGATCAACCATTGTCTTAGCGTTTCAATTTTAGAAATCCATTCGTTAGAAAAGTCAACTGTGCAAAGTTTTTGAAAATTTTGTTTATAGCCGTCATATCTGGCATTTATATTAAAAGTTGTTATTTCATCCAGCCATTCATCATAGCCCTCTGGTAACTCAACATCAATCTTCTTCGCCAATCTAAGTAAATCATGAGAAAACGCCGGGTGTTTTTGCAATCTTTTAACATACAGTGCCTTTAGCAACTTTTCGATTACTAAATGTCCTAAAAACAAAGCCCATGAGTACTCTTTGGTTTTTATTAAATTCTGCATTGACGCGTAATTCTGTTCTGAAGATTCACGCCAATGATTAATTATAGAATCAATATTTCGAATTTCTTCTTCCATAATGAACCAAAAATACAAAATTCAACCATAGAAATCTACATGCAATGATTTTTAACTGGGCTGTACTAACCTTACACCAGCTTTTTGTATTTCACTCGCTGCGGGCCAACATCGCCCATACGTTTTTTGCGGTTTTCTTCGTAGTCGGTAAATCCGCCTTCGAAGAACACCACTTTCGAATCTCCTTCAAAAGCCAGAATGTGCGTGGCAATGCGGTCGAGGAACCAGCGGTCGTGCGAAATAACCACGGCGCAACCGGCAAAGTTGTCCAAACCTTCTTCCAGCGCACGCAAAGTATTGATGTCAATATCGTTGGTCGGCTCATCAAGTAACAGTACGTTTCCTTCTTCTTTCAGGGCCAAAGCCAGGTGCAGACGGTTCTTTTCTCCACCCGAAAGATATCCGCATTTCTTTTCCTGATCGGCGCCTCCAAAATTAAACCTCGAAACATAGGCTCGGGCATTCAGTTGTTTCCCGCCCACTGAAATGAGGTCGCTTCCTCCGGTTATCACCTGAAATACGGTTTTCTCCGGATCAATCGTCTTGTGAGTTTGGTCAACGTATGCAATTTTCACTGTTTCGCCCACTTCAAAAGTACCTTTATTGGCTTTTTCCAAACCCATAATCAACTTAAACAGTGTGGTTTTACCGGCGCCATTCGGGCCGATAACGCCAACAATTCCGTTTGGAGGCAACACAAAATTCAGGTCTTCGAACAACAGGCGGTCGCCGTAACCTTTGGCGACATCTGTAGCAGAAATAACCTTCTCGCCTAAACGTGGGCCATTCGGGATAAATATTTCCAGCTTTTCTTCCTTCGTTTTCACATCTTCATTAACCATACGGTCGTAGGCTCCCATGCGGGCCTTCGATTTTGCCTGACGGGCTTTGGGTGCCATCCGGATCCACTCCAACTCGCGTTCAAGCGATTTTCGCCGCTTGGATGCAACCTTTTCTTCCTGCTCCATCCGTTTCGATTTCTGTTCGAGCCAGGATGTATAATTTCCTTTCCATGGTATTCCTTCGCCACGGTCGAGTTCCAGAATCCATCCAGCCACATTGTCGAGGAAATAGCGGTCGTGAGTAATACAAATTACGGTACCCTTGTATTGCTGCAGATGCATTTCGAGCCACTGGATTGATTCTGCGTCCAAATGGTTGGTTGGTTCATCGAGAAGTAAAACATCCGGTTCTTTCAGCAGCAAACGGCACAAGGCAACCCGGCGGCGTTCACCTCCTGAAAGCTCTCCGACAAGCTGTTCGTCAGGTGGGCACTGTAAAGCATCCATGGCACGTTCGAGTTTGGTATCGAGGTTCCAGGCATCAAAGTGATCAATTTTATCCTGAAGGACGGCCTGTTCAGCGATCATTTTATCCATGACATCAGGATTTTCATATACTTCAGGATCACCAAATTTCAGGTTGATATCTTCGTAGGCTTTCAGAACATCAACAATTTCCTGAGCCCCTTCCTGAACAATTTCTTTTACAGTCTTAGTTTCGTCTAATTTTGGATCTTGTTCCAGATAACCAACCGTATAACCGGGAGCAAAAACCAATTCGCCCTGAAACGACCCTTCGAGTCCGGCAATAATTTTGAGCAGCGTAGATTTTCCTGATCCGTTCAATCCGATAATGCCAATTTTAGCGCCCAGAAAAAACGACAATGAAATATCTTTCAGGACTTGCTTTTGAGGAGGATAGGTTTTACTTACCCGATACATCGAGAAAATAATCTTTTTATCGTCGGCCATATTTATAGTTTTTTGGGTTTATATTTCAAACGTATGATATCAGCTATCCAAAACAGGATTTGAGTTATCAAAAATAGTGCTTTTTAAGTTTTTAATTCATTAGTTTTACTTTAAGAAATAAAAAACAGCTTTGTGAAATTATTAATCGTTGATGATAATCCGATCAATCAGAAATTTCTAAGTTACTCTTTGAATAAGTACTTTGAAATTGAGACTGCTTTAAACGGACTGGAAGCTATAAATATGCTTAATAATCATGATTATGATGTTGTTTTGATGGATCTGTCGATGCCAGTGATGGATGGTGCCGAAGCTACCCGAAGAATCAGACAATCCTTGCTTTTCAGGAATAGACATATTCCAATTATTTTTGTTACAACTAATGATATTGATGAAGAGCGTAAACGTTGCATGGAAATTGGCGGTGATGATTATTTTATTAAACCTGTAAGAATTAAAGAACTAAAAACCAGTATAGATTATTACCTCCGACAGAAACTGGATTTAACTTTTCAGGATTAAATTGGAAATAGAACTTAATACCCGATATTTCTCATTATTGCATTTCAAAAATGGAAACAAAAAAGGCTGATTTAATATCAGCCTTTTTTTATACTTCGAATATGATCTTATTCTTCAGGTTTAACTTCCGGTTCAGTTTCAACTTTAGGAGCAACAGGCGCTTTTGCTACTGATGCTTTGGTAGCTGGAACTTTGTCGGCGACTTTCTTCTTTCCACCACGGCGCGATTTTACTGGTTTTGCCTTGCCTTCTTTAGCTGCCAACATGTTTTCGTTGAAGTCAACCAACTCGATGATGCACATTTCGGCATTATCACCCAATCTGTTTCCTGTCTTCAGAATCCTTGTATAACCACCCGGGCGGTCACCTACTTTTTCTGCCACATCACGGAATAACATAGCCACTGCGGTTTTGCTTTTCAGGTATTCAAAAACCACCCTGCGCGAATGTGTTGCGTCGTCTTTAGCTTTGGTGATAAGAGGCTCAACATATAATCTCAGAGCTTTGGCTTTGGCCAAAGTCGTAGTGATACGTTTGTGGAAAATCAATGAATTAGCCATATTGGACAACATCGCTTTCCGATGAGAGCTTGTTCTTCCTAAATGGTTGAATTTTTTACTATGTCTCATTTTTACTTATTCCTTATCAAGTTTATATTTACTGATGTCCATTCCGAAAGTCAGGTTCAAACTCACCAACAAATCATCGAGTTCGGTGAGTGATTTTTTGCCGAAATTACGGAATTTGAGCAAGTCGTTCCGGTTATAGGTAACCAGTTCGCCCAATGTTTCAACATCTGCTGCCTTGAGGCAGTTTAATGCACGTACCGAAAGATCCATGTCAACCAATTTGGTTTTCAGGAGTTGACGCATGTGCAAAACTTCTTCATCAAACTCTTCGTTTGCAAATTTTTCGTCCGAATCAATAGTGATTTTTTCGTCAGAAAACAACATGAAGTGATAAATCAGAATTTTTGCTGCTTCTTTCAGCGCATCTTTCGGATGTATTGAACCATCGGTAGTGATTTCGAAAACTAATTTTTCGTAGTCAGTTTTTTGCTCAACACGGTAATTTTCGACAGCATATTTCACATTTTTAATAGGTGTGAAAATTGAATCGATCGGAATTACTCCAAACTCAGCATCGATAGGCTTATTTTCAGCGCTTGGGACATATCCGCGACCTTTATTGATCGTGAGTTCCATTTGCAGCTTAACTTCTGGTTCCAACCGGCAAATAATTAATTCCGGATTTAAAACACGGAAGCCGGTCATGAATTTATTAATATCTCCGGCGGTAAACGTATCCTGGCCGGAAATTGAGATTGAAACCTTTTCGCTGTCAAAATCTTCGACTTCGCGTTTAAACCGGATTTGCTTCAGGTTAAGGATGATTTCAGTAACATCTTCCATCACTCCTTTAATAGTCGCAAATTCATGGTCAACTTTGTCAATTTTGACTGTAGTTACTGCATATCCTTCTAAAGAGGATAACAGAATTCTACGTAAGGCATTTCCAATCGTAATGCCATAACCTGGTTCCAATGGACGGAATTCGAATTTACCGTACTTCTCATCGGTTTCAACCATTATAACTTTGTCGGGTTTCTGGAACGCTAATATTGCCATAATAATACTGAGTAATTGATTATTTAGAATACAACTCTACTATAAGTTGTTCTTTAATGTTTTCAGGGATTTCTGATCTTTCAGGACGGGCAAGGAATTTACCTGTCAATTGAGAGCTATCCCATTCCAACCATGCATATTTATTATAACGACGCGAGTTCACCGAAGCAGTGATCACTTCGAGTGATTTTGATTTTTCACGAACGCCAACAACTTCACCGGCACGTAAATGATAGGAAGGTATATTTACTACTTCGCCGTTTACCGTGATGTGTTTATGAGAAACTAACTGACGCGCGGCTGAACGGGTAGGAGCGATCCCTAAACGGAATACTACATTGTCCAAACGGGCTTCGAGCAGTTGCAACAGAACTTCACCGGTAACACCTTTTGATGCGGATGCTTTCTTAAACAAATTAGAGAATTGTTTTTCCAAAACACCATACATGTATTTGGCTTTTTGTTTTTCTCTTAACTGTAAACCATATTCAGATTTTTTACGTCTGCGGCTGGCCAACCCGTGAAATCCGGGCGGGTAATTTTTCTTTTCAAGTACTTTGTCAGGTCCGAAAATTGGTTCACCGAATTTCCGGGCGATTCTGGATTGAGGTCCTCTATATCTTGCCATTACTGTCTTAATTAATTAGATTATACACGTCTTCTTTTTGCAGGACGACATCCATTGTGTGGTAACGGGGTAACGTCAACAATTTCACTTACCTGAATGCCAACGCTGCTTATCGCACGAATAGCAGATTCACGGCCATTACCCGGACCTTTTACATATACTTTTACTTTCCGGAGTCCAAGATCATAAGCGGTCTTGGCACATTCTTCGGAAGCAACCTGAGCAGCATAGGGAGTATTCTTTTTAGAACCTCTGAACCCTTTTTTACCGGCAGACGACCACGAAATAACTTCACCATTACCATTGGTCAACGACACAATGATGTTATTGAATGAAGAATGAATGTGTGCCTGTCCGATTGCTTCAACGACTACAACTCGTTTTTTTGTAGAACCAGTCTTTTTTGCCATAATTCAAATATCAATTATTTAGTGGCTTTTTTCTTGTTAGCAACAGTTTTTCTTTTTCCTTTACGTGTTCGCGCATTGTTTTTTGTGCTTTGTCCACGGGTAGGTAAGCCTACACGATGACGGATACCACGGTAACAACCGATGTCCATCAAACGTTTAATATTCATCTGAGTTTCAGAACGCAGTTCGCCTTCCACTTTGATGCTTCCACTGATAGCCGCGCGAATGGCAGCTAAATGTTCATCAGTCCAATCCTGAACTTTGATGTTTCGATCAACGCCGGCTTTTTCGAAAAGAGTCTTTGAAAGATTGCGGCCAATACCAAAGATATAGGTTAATGCTATTTCTCCTCTTTTATTATTAGGGATGTCAACACCACTTATACGAGCCATAAAATAAATTTTTTACAAAGTTAATTAATTATCCCTGACGTTGTTTGTACTTAGGATTCTTCTTGTTAATCACGTACAAACGGCCTTTTCTGCGTACTATTTTGCATTCGGCGCTACGCTTCTTAATGGATGTTCTTACTTTCATTATTTTGTGCTTTAGTTTTTATATCTAAAAGAAATTCTTCCTTTTGTCAGGTCGTATGGCGACATTTCGACTTTCACTTTATCGCCAGGTAAAATTTTGATGTAGTGCATCCTCATTTTTCCTGAAATATGTGCAGTTACGATATGCCCATTTTCCAATTCAACCCTGAACATTGCATTCGATAATGATTCAATGATTGTTCCGTCTTGTTCTATTGAAGACTGTTTTGCCATAAAATTATACTTATCTTATCAAGTTTAGAACGTTCATCAATCCAAGACAATAATGTCTGTTACTAGTACATTGCCCCACCAGTTCCTGATCGGCCTTTAATGCGGCCTGATTTCATCAAACCATCATAGTGACGCATCAAAAGGTGACTTTCAATCTGCTGGAGGGTATCCAGAACAACTCCTACCAAAATCAACAGCGACGTCCCGCCAAAGAAATAGGCGAACTGTTGGTTGATACCTGCCAGCATTGCAAATGCGGGCAGGATAGTTACAATACCCAGGAAAATTGATCCCGGAAGTGTAATTCTCGACATGATGGTATCAAGGAACTCAACAGTTTTCTTTCCTGGTTTTACACCGGGAATAAAACCACCGTTCTTCTTCATATCTTCAGCCATTTGCATCGGATTTACTGTAATTGCAGTATAAAAGTATGTGAATAGGATAACCAGCAGGAACTGGGTCAAATTATACCAAAAACCAGTATGGTTTGAAAATGCAGCCGCGAAGCCACTCAAACTGTCGGATTTGGCAAACCCGGCAAGGCTAATCGGAATAAACATGATTGCCTGAGCAAAAATGATAGGCATAACTCCTGCAGCATTCACTTTCAAAGGTATATACTGACGAACACCACCATATTGTTTGTTGCCAACAATTCTCTTTGCGTATTGAACAGGTATTTTGCGGGTTCCCTGAACCAGTAAAATAGAACCCATGAATACAAAGAAAAGGACTACAAACTCTAAAAGGAACATTACCATTCCACCACCTTGTTGTTCGATGCGTGAAGCGAATTCAGCAACGATAGAGTGGGGCAGACGGGCAATAATTCCGATCATGATGATCATTGATATACCATTTCCAACACCTTTATCAGTAATACGTTCACCAAGCCACATGACGAACATCGAACCGGCTGTTAAAATCAGGGTTGATGATACGGTAAAGAGTGTTCCGGTTATTGCAAAGGCTGATTCGGGTAATTGAACATGCAGATTAACTAAATATGCAGGCGCCTGGAAGATCAGGATGATAACAGTCAGGTAACGGGTTAACTGATTGATTTTACGTCGTCCTGATTCACCTTCTTTTTGCAACCGCTGGAAATAGGGTACCGCGATACCCAACAACTGGATCACAATAGAAGCGGAAATATAAGGCATAATACCCAAAGCAAAAATAGATGCTTTTGAGAATGCGCCTCCTGAAAACATATCCAACAGTCCGAGCAACCCCTCAGATGTTTGACTTTCGAGTTGACTCAACTGGGCCGGGTCAACTCCGGGTAAAGAAACATACGAACCTAAACGATAAATTAAAAGCAAAAACAAGGTAATCCCCAACCGGGACCGCAAGTCTTCAATCTTATAAATATTCTTTAGGGTTTCTATAAACTTTTTCATCAGGTTTAGAGTATTTCGGTGGTTCCTTCTAGTTTCTCAATGGTCTCTTTAGCTCTTTTCGAAAAAGCGTGGGCTTTAACTTCAAGTTTCAGGGTTAAAACTCCATCACCAAGGATTTTTATTTTGTCCCTTTTCGAAGCCATTCCAGCTTCAACTAAAGTATTCTCATCGATAATGGTCAGGTTTAATGACTCGGCCAATTCCTGAATAACATCCAGGTTGATCGCCTTAAACTCTTTCCTGTTTACATTTTTAAAGCCAGATTTTGGCACAACACGCTGTAAAGGCATTTGGCCTCCTTCGAAACCACGGCGGGTTTTATAACCTGATCTTGATTTAGCACCTTTGTGTCCTTTTGTGGAGGTGCCACCATGACCTGAGCCCTGACCGCGTCCTATGCGCTTTTCGCTGTGTGTTGAACCTTCAGCAGGTTTAAGATTACTTAAATCCATATTTCTTGTTCTTAATAAGTTTAAACTTTTTCAACAATTACGAGATGTTGCACTTTATTTACCATCCCCAAAATCTGAGGGGTAGCTTCGTGTTCAACCGAATGGTTAAGTTTCTTGATTCCTAACGCGATTAGCGTAGCTTTCTGCGTATAATCCGAACCAATTTTACTTCTAACTTGTGTAATTTTTATCTTAGCCATAATTGCTTATCCATTAAATACTTTATCCAAAGTTACACCACGGTGTTCGGCAACGGTATGCGCATCGCGCAATTCGAGAAGGGCATTCATAGTTGCTTTTACCAGATTGTGCGGGTTCGACGATCCTTTTGATTTGGCGAGGATGTTATGAACTCCGACACTTTCCAATACAGAGCGCATAGCGCCTCCGGCTTTCACCCCGGTACCTGATGTGGCTGGTTTTAGGAATACAACAGCTCCACCAAATTTGGCTTCCTGTTCGTGAGGAATGGTGCCTTTAAAAATAGGAACCTTGATCAGGTTCTTTTTTGCAGCATCAACCCCTTTTGAAATTGCGGTGGTAACTTCACTGGCTTTGCCCAGGCCCCAGCCTACAACACCATCTTCGTTACCTACTACAACAATAGCCGAGAAGCTAAATGTACGGCCCCCTTTGGTTACTTTGGTTACACGGTTAATAGCTACCAACCGGTCTTTCAGTTCCAAAT
Organism: Odoribacter sp.; assembly: GCA_013824715.1. GTDB lineage: Bacteria > Bacteroidota > Bacteroidia > Bacteroidales > Prolixibacteraceae > Aquipluma. The sequence goes on from PNOH01000021.1 coordinate 59,358, forward strand.
CACTGGTTTTTACTTTTCTGATATCTCCTGTCATAACTATTAAAATTTAAGGCCACCTTCACGGGCAGCATCAGCTAATTGTTTAACTCTTCCGTGATACAGATAACCATTACGGTCAAATACAACAGCAGAGATACCGGCTGCCAGAGCCTTTTCTGCAATTGCTTTTCCGATTACTGCAGCGATTTCGGTTTTGGTACCCTCGGCACCTGCGAAATCTTTATTAAGTGAAGAAACTGCCATTAGCGTTTTTCCTGTCAAATCATCAATCAACTGGGCATAAATCTGCTTGTTGCTCCTGAAAACATTTAAACGGGGTCTTTCGGCAGTGCCGGAAACGATTTTCCGGATCCTTTTCTTAATCCTATATCTTCTTTCTTGCTTCGTTAAAGCCATGGTTTTTAAATTTTACTATTTAGCTCCTGCCGATTTACCGGCTTTGCGCCTAAGAATTTCACCAACAAACTTAACACCTTTTCCTTTGTAAGGCTCAGGTTTTCTGAATGATCTGATTTTTGCCGCGATATGGCCAATCAATTGCTTATCACAGCTTTTCAGAGTTACGATCGGGTTGCTACGTTTATCACTTTTTGCCTCAACCTGAACTTCGTTTGGAAGTTGAAGATAAGTGTGGTGCGAATAACCTAAAACCAAATCGAGTACCTGACCGTCGTTTTCAGCACGATATCCAACACCAACCAATTCGAGTTTTATTTCGTAGCCTTTTGAAACACCGATAATCATATTGTTGACCAGTGAACGATAAAGGCCATGAATGGCGCGATGTTTTTTCTCATCTGATGGACGATTTGCTGTTAAAATATTACCATCCTGTACGAAAGTAATATCCGGATCGACCTGTTGTGATAGTTCGCCCAGCGGGCCTTTTACGGTAACCAAATTGGTATCGCTTACTGTAAATTTTACTCCTGCCGGTATTTCAATGGGTAGTTTACCTATCCTTGACATTATTATTCCTCCTTAGATTAATAAACGTAACATAAGACTTCACCGCCAACGCCTAATTCCCGAGCTTCTTTATCGGTAATTACGCCTTTAGAGGTTGAGATTACTGCAATTCCCAAACCATTGAGCACACGGGGTATGCTGTCGATGTGGCAATATTTACGCAAACCAGGTTTACTGATTCTTCTGATTGCTTTAATAGCAGGAATCCGTGTCTCTGGATTATATTTCAAAGCAATTTTAATGTTGCCCTGAAAATTCACTTCTTCCTCGAACTTATAGTTGAGGATATATCCTTTATCTTTCAAAATTTTGGTAATTTCTTTCTTGATATTGGATGCAGGGATATCAACAACACGATGTTTTGCTTTCTGGGCATTTCTGATTCGTGTCAGATAATCTGCTATTGGATCTGTAATTTTGCTCATTACTTCTTAATTATGAATTACCAACTTGCTTTTTTAATACCCGGAATTAAACCTGAAGAAGCCATTTCGCGGAAATTAATCCTGCTGACTCCGAACTGTCGCATATATCCTTTCGGACGTCCGGTTAATTTACATCTGTTATGCAAACGAATTTTGGAAGAGTTCTTAGGTAACTTCTGAAGTCCGACATAATCGCCTTCAGCCTTAAGTTTGGCTCTTTTTTCGGCATACTTTTCAACAAGTGCAGCTCTTTTCACTTCACGAGCTTTCATTGATTCCTTAGCCATATCTTAAATCTTTTTAGCATTTTTAAAAGGTAAACCTAACTCTTTCAATAAAGCGTAGCCTTCTTCGTCTGATTCGGCTGTTGTTACGAAAGTAATATTCATTCCGTTGATGCGGGTTACTTTGTCGAGTACGATTTCAGGAAAAATGATCTGCTCAGGAACTCCAAGGGTGTAATTCCCTCTTCCATCCATTTTGCCTTCAATTCCTTTAAAATCACGAATACGGGGAAGAGATACACTGATTAAACGATCCAGGAATTCATACATGCGCTCTCTGCGTAGGGTAACACGAACCCCGATCGGCATTTTTTTCCTTAGTTTGAAGTTAGAGATGTCTTTCTTAGATTTGGTTTGGACTGCCTTCTGACCGGCGATATTTGTAATCTCTTCTGTTGCCAGTTCGATTAACTTTTTATCGGCGATAGCAGCTCCAACTCCCTGGTTGATGACAACTTTCTCTAACCTTGGCGCCTGCATGGCATTTTTGTAGGAAAAATCCTTGACCAATGCAGGTACTACTTCGTTTAAATATTTTTTCTTAAGTGTTGGTACGTAAGCCATTACTTAATCTCCTCTCCTGATTTTTTTGAATACCGTACTAATTTACCCTTATCATTAAGCTTCCTTCCAATACGAGTAGGTTTCCCGGTTTTTGGGTCCTTGTTCATGAGGTTAGAAATGTGAATAGGTGCTTCCTTCTCCACAATACCACCCTGCGGATGTGCCGCGTTTGGTTTTGTGTGTTTTTTAACCATATTAACACCTTCCACAATAGCTTTCTCGGTTGCTCTGATTACTTCGAGCACTTTGCCTTCCTTACCGTTGTAATTGCCAGCAATTACAACCACAGTGTCGCCTTTTTTTATGTGTAATTTTTTCTGCATCGTTTTTATTTTATGCATTAAAGTACTTCAGGAGCAAGTGAAATGATCTTCATATTCTGATCACGAAGTTCTCTTGCCACGGGTCCGAATATACGGGTTCCGCGCATTTCACCAGTATTGTTCAGCAAAACTACTGCGTTGTCATCAAAACGGATATATGATCCATCCGGACGGCGAACTTCTTTAGTAGTACGAACAATAATTGCTTTCGACACGGCGCCTTTTTTCATATCACTACCCGCTATAGCACTTTTTACCGTAACTACAATGGTGTCGCCTAATGATGCGTAGCGCTTTCTTGTTCCGCCTAAAACGCGGATACAAAGCACTTCTTTGGCACCACTGTTATCGGCAACTGTACATCTTGATTCTTGTTGTATCATGATTACTTAGCTCTTTCTATGATTTCCACTAATCTCCAACATTTCTGTTTACTGATAGGCCGTGTTTCCATGATCTTTACAGTATCGCCGATGTTGCAGGTGTTCTTCTCATCGTGGGCGTAATATTTGGATGTTTTGTTGACGAACTTTCCATAAATGGGATGTTTTTCTTTGCGGTGTTCGGCCACAATGATTGTGCATTCCATTTTGTTGCTCACAACAACTCCAATACGCTCCTTCCTTAGATTTCTTGATTCCATTACTAACTCTGTTTTGCGTTAATTTCCCTTTGACGTAGCATGGTTTTCAGTCGTGCAATATTTCTTCTCACACCAACGATAACCTGTGGGTTGTCGAGAGGCGAAATTGCATGGTTCATTTTCATCCGTAACAAGGAATCCTGATCGGTCTGGATTCTTTCCAGAATCTCAGCTTTTGATAATTCTTTAATTTCTGATGTCTTCATTATTCAGCGATTTCAGATTCAACATAGTCACGTCTAACAATGAACTTAGTAGTTACTGGTAGTTTTTGTGCAGCCAGACGAAGCGCTTCCTTAGCAACCTCAAAAGGAACTCCTTCTGCCTCAATCAATATTCTACCTGGTGTAATCGGAGCAACGAATGCTTCCGGAGCGCCTTTACCTTTACCCATACGTACCTCTGCAGGTTTTTTAGTAATCGGTTTATCGGGGAAAACACGGATCCAAATTTGACCCTGACGTTGCATATGACGTGTTACGGCAACACGGGCAGCCTCAATCTGGCGTCCGGTAAGCCACGTCTCTTCCAACGATTTAATACCAAAAGATCCAAATGCCAACTGGTTGCCGCGTTGAGCCAGTCCTTTCATTTTTCCCTTTTGTACTCTTCTGAATTTTGTCTTTTTCGGTTGTAACATCCTTCTATACTTCTGAAAGGTTTACACTTATTTTTTTCTTTTCTTAAATCCGCCACCTTTTGGGCCACCTTCGTTAGGACGTCTTCCATCTGGTTTTTGTCCTACATTTGGTGAAAGGTCACGCTTTCCATAAATCTCGCCTTTGCAAATCCAGACTTTTACACCGAGTAAACCGGTTTTAGTCAGGGCTTCTGCAAGCGCATAATCTATATCAGCTCTCAGAGTATGCAACGGAGTACGACCATCTTTGTACATTTCTGAACGTGCCATTTCAGCGCCGTTTAATCGGCCTGAAACCTGAATTTTGATGCCTTGTGCCCCCATTCTCATGGTTGAAGCAATAGCCATTTTGGTTGCGCGACGGTAGGCAATTTTACCTTCAATCTGGCGTGCAATGTTTACAGCTACAATTTTTGCATCTAATTCCGGACGTTTGATTTCAAAAATATTGATCTGAACTTCCTTGTTGGTGATCTTCTTTAACTCTTCTTTTAGTTTATCAACTTCCTGACCACCTTTGCCAATAATAATACCTGGGCGTGAGGTGTGAACAGTGATGGTAATCAGCTTGAGTGTTCGTTCAATGATAATCTTGGAAATACTTGCTTTTGCCAGACGGGCATTCAAATACTCCCTGATCCTGAAATCTTCCACGAGCTTTTCGCCATAGTTGTTTCCACCGTACCAATTGGAATCCCATCCTTTGATGATTCCTAAACGATTAGCGATTGGATTGACTTTTTGTCCCATGTATTATTATTTATTCTGTTTCTTTAACTTGAGTTAAACTACCAAGACTAACCGTCACGTGATTGGACCGTTTTTTGATCCGGTGTGCACGTCCTTGCGGAGCTGGCATTAGTCTTTTTAATATTCTTCCTGAATCAACAGAAATAGTTTTCACCACCAAATTACTTTCTTCCAACCTGCTTCCTTCGTTTTTAGCCTGCCAGTTTGCAATGGCCGACATAACCAATTTTTCAAGCCTGCGTGAAGATTCTTTTGAGGAAAACTTAAGTACATCAAGAGCTCTGTTCACTTCCATTCCGCGGACCATATCGGCAACAAGCCTCATTTTTCGCGGTGAAGTAGGACAATTCTTCAAAACGGCAAAATACTGCTGTTTCTTAGCTTCCTTTAGTTCGTTTGCACTATTTCTTTTTCTAGCACCCATCGTGAATTCTTTTAATAGTAATTAAGGATCTCATGCCTTATTTTTTTCCTTTGGAATGACCCCTGAAGGTTCTTGTAGGTGCAAATTCACCAAATTTATGGCCTACCATATTTTCAGTCAGATAAACCGGAATGAATTTGTTCCCGTTGTGAACTGCAATGGTATGTCCTACAAAATCAGGAGAAATTACTGATGCCCTGGCCCAGGTTTTGATTACCGATTTTTTGTTTGTTTCATTCATGCCCAGAACTTTACGTTCGAGCTTGAAATCGATAAAAGGCCCTTTCTTTAATGAACGACTCATATTCTTCTCCTTTTAATTATTTCTTGCGTTTTTCTACAATATACCTGTTGGAAGCTTTCTTCTTCGCACGGGTTTTGAAGCCTTTAGCTAACAAGCCTTTGCGTGAACGCGGATGTCCACCAGAAGAGCGACCTTCGCCACCACCCATCGGGTGATCGACCGGGTTCATAGCAACACCCCGAACACGAGGTCTTCTACCAAGCCATCTCGAACGACCAGCTTTCCCCGACCGCTCAAGGTTATGTTCTGTATTTCCAACTATGCCAACTGTAGCGCGGCATGTTACGAGCACCATTCTGGATTCGCCCGAAGGCAATTTCACGATAGCATACTTTCCTTCTCTGGAAGTTAACTGAGCGTACGTTCCGGCACTACGAGCCATCACACCTCCCTGACTGGGATGAAGTTCAATGTTGTGGATCAGCGTTCCCAGAGGTATTTCAGCAAGTGGCAATGTATTTCCTATTTCAGGTGCAACTCCGGTTCCGCTCTCGATTTTCTGGCCAACTTTTAATCCGTTGGGCGCCAGCATGTACCTTTTTTCGCCATCAGGAAAAACCAAAAGGGCGATTCGAGCGGTACGGTTTGGATCGTACTGAATAGATTCTACAACAGCAACAATACCATCTTTATCGCGTTTGAAATCGATAAAACGGTATTTGCGTTTGTGGCCACCACCTATATACCTCATTGTCATGCGACCCTGGCTGTTTCGTCCGCCAGAACTCGTCATGGGCTTCAACAATGATTTTTCAGGTGTTGATGCAGTAATGGTATCAAAGGAACCAGCAATCTTGTGCCTTTGACCCGGAGTAACTGGATTTAATTTTCTTACTGCCATTTTTTTAATTAAATATTACTGTAAAAATCAATAGATTCTCCTTTTGCTATAGTTACTATAGCTTTTTTGCTCATCCCGGTACTACCCGAAATGACTCCGGCTTTGGTAAAACGTGATTTCCGTTTACCAGCGTTAATTAACGTATTAACAGATTCCACTGAAACATTGTATAATCCTTCAATGGCTTTCTTGATCTGCAATTTATTGGCATTCCGATTGACAATAAAACCGTAGCGGTTAAGACCTTCGGCCTGACCTGTCATCTTTTCGGTAACGATCGGTTTAATTAAAATTTCCATTTTCCAAGCCTTTTAAATCTTAAACAATTCTTCAATTTTACTTACTGAACTTTCCAGAACTATTACTTTTTTAGCATTTAATATCTGATAAGTATTTAATTCTGAAGCAGTTATAACGGAAACTGCCTGTAAATTTCTGGAGGACAAATATATATTTTTATTTTCTTCCGGTAAAACGAAAAGTGACTTTTTATCATTAATTTTCAGATTATTACTGATTTGCACCATTTCGCGGGTTTTTGGAGTTTCAAAAGAGAAATCTTCAATGACCAGAATTGCCTCTTCCAGGGCTTTATAGGTTAATGCCGACTTACGTGCAAGCGACTTAACTTTTTTGTTTAATTTAAAGTCGTAGTTCCTTGGGCGTGGTCCGAATACACGGCCTCCACCCCTGAAAACAGGCGATTTTATACTACCTGCCCTTGCAGTACCTGTACCTTTTTGCTTTTTGATCTTCCGGGTACTCCCCGATACTTCAGCACGCTCTTTCGAGCTGTGGGTTCCTTGTCTTTTGTTGGCCAGAATTTGTTTGACATCCAGATAAATGGCATGGTCATTTGGCTCAATACCGAAAATCTGTTCATCTAACGTAACAGTTCTTCCGGTTTCCTGTCCTGCTGTATTTAAAACTTTTATTTCCATTACTGATAAATAATTACGTATGAACCTTTAGCACCAGGAACTGATCCTTTAACTACCAATAAATTTGACTCTGGCATTACTTTCAAGACTTTTAAATTCTGAACGGTAATATTGTCATTGCCATCGCGACCAGCCATACGTATTCCTTTAAATACGCGGGATGGATAAGAAGATGCCCCCAAAGAACCCGGAGCCCTCAGTCGGTTGTGCTGACCGTGTGTCTGGCCGCCTACTCCTTGAAAACCGTGACGTTTAACTACTCCCTGGAACCCTTTACCTTTGGTTACTCCCTGAATGTCAACCCATCCTTCTTCATCGATGGTATCAACGCCAACAGTATCACCAAGTTTCAATTCCCCGGTCAGTTCTTTGAACTCAACAATTTTTCTTTTGGGTTCTGATGCGGCCTTTTTAAAATGACCCAATTCAGCTTTGTTCGTGTGCTTCTCCTTCTTGTCGTCGAAGCCCAACTGAATGGAATCATAGCCGTCAGTTGCCACCGATTTCACTTGTGTAACCACACAAGGACCGGCTTGAATCACAGTGCATGGGATGTTTTTCCCCTCAACACTGAATACGGAAGTCATTCCGATTTTTTTACCGATTAATCCTGCCATTTTTTTTGTTTTTTACAGGTTATCAAACTTTAATTTCTACTTCAACGCCACTTGGTAATTCAAGCTTCATTAAGGCGTCGATTGTTTTTGCTGTTGAACTGTAAATGTCGATCAAACGTTTGTAAGACGACAGCTCGAATTGTTCCCTTGATTTTTTATTTACAAAGGTTGAGCGTAATACAGTGAAAATACGTTTGTGCGTAGGAAGTGGAATTGGCCCGCTTACTATTGCACCGGTAGTTTTAACTGTTTTTACGATCTTTTCAGCCGACTTGTCCACCAAGTTGTGATCATACGATTTCAGCTTAATTCTGATCTTTTGACTCATAGTGAGAAATAATAATACAGTTTATAATTATAATAAGTCTGTTCTTCCTTTAAGGTCTTCAAGGACCTTCAACGCAAGTAATTTTGGCAACTCAACGTATTTCGAAAATTCCATTGATGAAGTTGCCCGTCCTGACGATAAGGTTCGTAATACAGTGACGTAACCGAATAATTCGGAAAGTGGCACCATTGCTTTGATTACACGTGCTCCGGCTTTTTCTTCCATACCTTCGATTTGCCCGCGACGACGGTTCAGATCTCCGATAATGTCACCCATGTATTCTTCAGGAGTAACAATTTCGCATTTCATGACAGGTTCGAGTAATCTTGGTCCTGCTTTACCCGCTGCATTTTTAAATGCCTGGCGTGCGCAGATTTCGAATGATAACGAATCAGAGTCAACGGCATGGTAGCTGCCATCGAGTAAGGTCACTTTCAGGCTATCTACATTGAACCCGGCTAAAGGACCATTAAATAGAGCTGATTCAAAACCTTTCTGTACAGATGGGATATATTCGCGTGGAATGTTTCCGCCTTTTACAGCATCAACAAACTGAAGTCCGGTTTTACCTTCATCAGCAGGTTCAACGCGAACACTGATATCAGCAAATTTACCACGGCCTCCGGATTGTTTCTTGAATACTTCGCGAAGCTCAACCATTTTGGTGATACATTCTTTGTAGGCAACCTGGGGCGCTCCCTGGTTACATTCTACTTTGAACTCACGGCGTAAACGGTCAACAATAATTTCGAGGTGAAGCTCACCCATACCACGGATGATCGTCTGACCTGAATCAGGATCAGTATTTACTTTGAAAGTAGGATCTTCTTCCGCAAGTTTATATAAGCCCTGGTTCAATTTATCGAGATCTTTCTGAGTTTTTGGCTCAATGGCAATTCCGATAACTGGTTCAGGGAAGTCCATGCTTTCCAGAACAACCGGATTGTCTAAATCAGATAATGTATCACCTGTGCGGATATCTTTGAATCCAACTGCAGCACAAATATCACCGGCTTCGATTACATCGATTGGGTTTTGTTTGTTGGAATGCATCTGGTAAATACGTGAAATACGCTCTTTTTTACCTGTTCTTGAATTGAACACAGAATCGCCTGCAGTAATTTTTCCTGAATAAACACGGATGAAACACAACCTGCCAACATAAGGGTCGGTAGCAATTTTAAATGCAAGGGCTGCGAGGGGTTCGTTAACATCAGCATGACGAATAACTTCGTCAGTGTCGTTATATTCGGTTGCAATAATATCACCTTTATCGAGCGGGCTTGGCAGAAAAGCACAAACAGCATCGAGCAAGCGCTGAACGCCTTTGTTTTTGAATGCAGAACCACACATCATCGGAATAATTGCACCGCTAATGGTAGCTTTACGGATTACGGTCAACATTTGATCAACTGTAATTGATTCCGGATCTTCGAAGAACCGTTCGAGTAATTCATCATCGAATTCGGCAACAGCTTCAACCAGTTTTGCCCGGTATTCGGCAGAAATTTCCTTCATATCAGCAGGAATTTCCTCCAAATAATAGGTAGTTCCTAAAGTTGCGTCGTCTCTCCAGCGAATGGCTTTCATTTCAATCAAATCAACCACGCCTTCAAATTTTTCTTCAGCGCCAATTGGGATAGTAATCGGAACCGGATTTGCACCCAGTTTTTCTCTCACTTCAGAAATTACATTATAAAAATCGGCTCCTGAACGGTCCATCTTATTTACGAAACCGATACGTGGAACACCATATTTTTCAGCCTGACGCCATACCGTTTCCGATTGGGCTTCAACGCCACCAACGGCACAGAAAAGTGCAACAGCGCCATCCAATACCCTTAACGAACGCTCTACTTCAACCGTAAAGTCAACGTGTCCGGGAGTATCAATAATGTTGATTTTGTGTTCTGTATCCTGATATTTCCAAAAGGTTGTGGTGGCAGCAGAGGTAATTGTTATGCCACGCTCCTGCTCCTGCTCCATCCAGTCCATAGTGGCGGCCCCATCATGGACCTCTCCAATCCGGTGAGTGATACCCGTATAATACAGGATTCGCTCCGAGGTGGTCGTTTTGCCGGCATCAATGTGTGCCATGATGCCAATGTTTCTAGTAAAATTTAAATCTTTTGCCATTATAAAACCAATATCTATCTAAACTAAAACGATCTATCTATTCGAACTAAATACTAAAAACGGAAGTGTGCAAATGCGCGGTTTGCTTCAGCCATACGGTGCGTATCTTCTTTTTTCTTGTAAGCTCCGCCTTCTTCGTTGTATGCTGCAACAATTTCGCCGGCAAGTTTTTCAGCCATTGAACGGCCTGAACGTTTGCGGGCATATAAAATCATATTTTTTACTGAAATTGAAGTTTTTCTTTCAGGGCGGATTTCCATTGGAACCTGGAAGTTTGCTCCACCAACGCGGCGGCTTTTTACTTCAACATGAGGGGTAATTTTCTCGAGTGCTTTTTTAAACACATCAACCGGACTGACTTCTGAGTCTTTCATTTTCGTGCCAACGATTTCCATGGCATCGTAGAAAATTTGATATGCGATTGACTTTTTCCCGTCGTACATTAAATCGTTTACGAAGCGGGTAACCAATGTGTCATTGAACTTTGGATCGGGCAGAATGATCCTCTTCTTTGGTTTCGATTTTCTCATTACAATTTGCTTTAGTGTTACTTAAATTAGCTGTCGATTTGTGGGCTTCAATCGGCCTGGGGCCTCTTTACTCAACTCAAACCACTAAGCTAGAACGTCAATAAATTAAAAAACTAGCGAAAAATTATTTTTTCACTTTTGGTCTCTTTGTACCGTATTTAGACCGTCTTTGAGTACGACCTTCAACACCTGCGGTATCGAGAGCGCCACGAATTAAATGGTAACGGACACCTGGAAGGTCTTTAACCCTGCCACCACGTACCAATACAATGGAATGTTCCTGAAGGTTATGACCTTCTCCCGGAATGTAAGCGTTTACTTCCTTGCCATTTGTTAAACGAACCCTGGCCACTTTACGCATAGCTGAGTTTGGTTTTTTTGGAGTTGTGGTATAAACACGAACACAAACTCCTCTTCTTTGTGGGCAAGAATCCAATGCCGGAGATTTACTTTTCTCCGCATTACTTTGTCGTCCTTTTCTAACTAACTGCTGAATCGTTGGCATATAGCAACTCTTAATTTTAATAATACAATACGCAAAAAATTGGTCTGCAAAGGTATCCTAATTTTGCACAATTCCAATACCTTACAATCCGATCTTAAGAGATTTTCCTTAAAAACGGCTCGCAAAAGTACTAATTGCCAATAGAAAACCCAATAAAACTTTGAAAATAATTGATCTTTTTTCGATTATTCTTAACGTAGGTGAAAACCTGAAGGAAAGTAAAACTTAATTAGCAGATGAAATCCGGTGTTTTAGAAGGGATTTTACCGGATTGATGAAGCGTTGGATCAATCTTAAATCTTCTGTAATTATTTCTGCTGAACCCATCATTTCCTGATCAAATTTTAACGGAATGTTATAATTGGTCTTTAAATCCGTTGGAAGTTCCACTTCTATTAAATAGTTTCCATTATCGGGACTTAATGAGATGCTTTTAACTCTTCCTGTTATCAATCCATATTCCATGGATGGATAGTCGTCGAACCGAATGTTAACTTTCTGCCCATTGGCGACTTTACGTGAGTCTTTTAATGATAATATGATCCTTCCGGTAATTGGAGATTGATTTTCAGATACTGATTGTTGTTTTGGAGAAGAAAGCAATTCAATCTGTTCCTTTATACTGTTTTTCGAAATTATAATTTTGGCTTCAATTATATCAGGATACCTGAAGAACCAGCTTCCGGCAAGTAATAAGACCAAAAAACCGAAAATGAGGGTAATTCCCGATCGAATCATCCATCGTGGAGATTGCTGCACAATCTCCTGGAATTCATCGCTTCGAAGTTCAATTTCGATGGGTTTTTTGTCTTTCTCCATTTTTTTTAGTATTCAGTTTGTTCCGAGTTTCGAGTTTCGAGTTCCGTGATTCGACACCACGTAACCTGTAACCCGCAACCCGAATCAGTTCCCCAACTCAAGCTGGTTTTTTACCAGATTATAATAGGCTCCACGTTTCAGTGTCAAATCTTCATGTGTGCCGACTTCAATAATACTACCTTTCTCGATGACAATAATCTGACTGGCATTTTTAACCGTACTTAACCGGTGAGCTACTACCACTACAGTTTTTCCGGTAAAAAATTCATCCAGATTTTCCAAAATAACCTTCTCGTTATTTGCATCCAAAGCATTGGTTGCCTCATCGAAAAATATAAATTCAGGATTTTTATAAATGGCCCGTGCAATTAAAATGCGTTGTTTCTGTCCCTGGCTTAGTCCAACTCCTTCGGGACCGATTTTGGTATTGTAATTTAAAGGTAATGATTCGATAAACTCCTGAATATTGGCCATCCTAACTGCGTATGCAAGTCGTTCCTTGTCAGGTTCTTCGTCGCCAATGGCAATATTATTGGCAATGGTATCCGAAAAGATAAATCCATCCTGCATGACTGCACCACATTTATCGCGCCACCAGTGTTGCCTGAATGCCGATAAATCGGAATCCCCGACTTTAATTTGACCTGATACGGGAGGATAAAATCCGAGCAGAAGTTTGACCAGTGTCGTCTTTCCGCTTCCACTTGTACCGACAATGGCCGTTACTTTTCCCTGGGAAATTACCAGGTTAATGTTATTTAGAACTTTGGGCGAATGTGGCCCTTCGTATTGAAATATTAAATCAGAAATATGAATATCCGGTGAAGCTGGTAAAACGTCCAGTTTTCCACCCTGATCCTGTTCTTCATCCTGTTGGTTATGAATCTCGCTCAACCGCTCCAAACTGATTTTGGCATCCTGCGATATCTGCATAAATTCGATCATCTGATCGAGCGGACTGTTCATTTGTCCTATTATATATTGTACGGCCAACATCATACCTAAGGTCATGTTGCCATGAACAACTGCAGTAGCTGCGAGTACGGTAATCACAATATTTTTGGTTTCGTTGATGAAAACCGAGCCTGCCTGCTGGTATTGTTGTAAAGATAAATTGCTGATGTTTACTTTAAATAAACGCGCCTGAATCCGCTCCCATTCCCATCTTTTCTGACGTTCGTAATTGTTCAGTTTGATTTCCTGCATCCCGTTGATCAACTGAATCAGTTTACTCTGGTTATCGGCCAACTGTGCAAATCGTTTAAAATCAAGTTCACGGCGTTTCTTCAGAAATAAAAATACCCAACCAATATATAAAGCTGAACTGAGTAGAAAAACGAGGAAAATGACCAAATTATAAAAAACAAGCACGACGCTGAAAATTACTATGTTGAACACTGAAAAGACCACATTCAGCGATTGTGAAGTCAGAAACCGTTCTATTCGTTTATGATCGCCAATGCGTTGAAGCAAGTCTCCAATCATTTTGGTGTCGAAAAAGCCAATGGGCATCTTCATCAGCTTGATCAGAAAATCGGAAATAATACTGATATTAATACGGGTACTGATGTGAAGCAAAATCCACGACCGGATAAAATCAACTGTCATTCGGCTCAGGAACAGCATCATCTGTGCCGCCAGCACTAAATAAATAAAATTAATATCCTGGGTATTGATACCAACATCGACGATGCTTTGTGTCAAAAAAGGAAAGATCAGTTGAATCAGGCTTCCAACCAGAAATCCAATCACTAACTGGATCACAAGTTTCCGGTGTGGTTTCAGGTATTTCAGCAAAAACCTGAAATTATTGCGGTTTGATAATTCTCCTTCCAGTTCAAAGAATTTTGGGGTTGGATCAAATAGCAAACAAATTCCTTTTTGCTCGCCATGCCTGACTGTGGCCAGCCAATGCTTTTTAAATTCTGTTTCTGAATATTTGACCAGTCCAAATGCCGGATCGGCCACAAAAACTTTTCCCTTCCAGATGTTGTAAACCACTACAAAATGATCCTGATCCCAATGAACCACACATGGTTTGGGAGCTTCCATTAATTGTTCGAGGGTAATGCGAGCGCCAATTGTCCGAAATCCGATAGCCTCGGCAGCGTCGCTAAGGCCGAGCAAAGAAACACCTTCGCGACTGATATGTGCCAGTTCCCTGAGTTTTTGAAGTGAATAGGTTTTCCCGTAAAATGCGGCAATCATGCGGAGGCATGAAGGTCCGCAATCCATAGCATCGTATTGTTTAAAAAAGGGAAATTTAGGCATACCGCGGGTTGATTGATGCTCAAAAATAGCAGAATAAATTGAAAAGGCGATTATTTCCCGATTTTCACCATCACAACTCCCTGCGCCGGAACCTGGGCAGCATATTTATTCTGATATTTGCCAAGATCTTTCTGTCGCCATAAATCACGAACGGTCTGTTTTCCTGAAATCTCCAATTCACTCCAGTTTACCTCAACTTCAGCTTCACTTTTGCCGCGGTTGAACAAACCGACAGCTTTTGAGCCATCAACCAGGTTTTTTACCATCAAAAATGTTTGATCTGATTTTTTGATCACCAGTCCGCATTCGCCCAGCGGATCCTGATTGACTTCAATCACTTCAGGATTACAAAGTACATTCAGGGTAAATTCGTCGAGTTTCGACATGTCGCCACTATAAATCAAAGGTGCGGCCATCAGGCACCACAGCGACATGTAGGCATATTGCATATTGGCAGGCATGGGTGTCAATTCAGGGATTCCCATGTTGTTGGCATTTCCGATCCAGCCAATCTGGATATAATCCGGATCGTTCCATTCGCCGGGTTTTGAATATTCACGATGTTCACTGTTTTTCAGGGCAACATCGAAAATACGGTCAAGTTCGAAGCCCAGATCCCCGGAAGTCCTCCAGCAATGACCTCCCACTCCGCCTCCCCATTTCCAGACGTCGCCCATTCCATATTGGCAAAGGTTAAAAACCACATCGCGGTCAAGCTTTTTCAGGATGTCGCCCATCAATTTGTACGGATACTGGTAACCTTCCAAAGTTGGCGCACCTTTGCCCCATGTAGGGATATTTTTATCTTCAGGACTTCCGCCTGATGCAATGTGTCCGTAGCTACACCAGTCGTACTTCAGAAAATCAAACCCCCAGGCCGCAAATTGTCTGGCATCCTGCTCCTCGTGTTTAAATGCCCCGGCAAAACCGCCGCAGGTTAATGTTCCGGGTGATGTATAAATTCCGGCTTTCAAACCTTTGGCATGAATATAATCGGTTAAACCCTTCATATCAGGAAAATAACTATTTGGAATAATATTTCCCTGGGCGTTACGGATTGGGCCAACCCGTTTTGGATCATTATTTTTTGGCGCATTCATCCAGCAATCGTCAATATTCACGTACTGGTAACCAACGTCGGCCATCCCGCTGTTGATTAGAACGTCGGCTGCTTCGCGCATCATCTGGTCCGTAATCCGGTCGTAATGGGCGTACCAGTGGTTATAACCCATAGGTGGGGTGAGGGCGAGTTTGTCTCCAGACACAATTTTCAGTTTCCTGATGTCTTTTCCTTTTGAGTTTTTTGCCTGAATAATAAGCTCATAGTCACCTTTTGCCGGAACTATTCCTGAAATAATACCGGTTGAAGCATCCAGCTTTAATCCGGAAGGCAAACCTTTTACCGAAAAGCTGATAGGACGCTCGCCCTGACAGGGAATCCGGTACAGAAACGGGTGTCCGGGACGGCAACCATAAACCAGCGGGCCATTGATTCTAGGTTCAGGTTTCGGACCTGGGGTATATAACTCACTGGGCAGGTTTGATTTCTGATCTGATTTTTCTGAACTAAACGAAGTTAATGGAATGACGGCCAGAAAAAAAAGCGATAAATAAAGGATTAAGTTTCTTTTCATGATGGTATTTTTAGATTAGTTGGTTCGAACTCATTTATTTTGGCTCTATGACGTTTGGCGTTGGTAAGAATTTTTATTGACCACAAAGTAAATTCAAAAAGAGAAAATGCTGTGCTAAAAAAAACCTTATTTTTATCTGAATAACCTCAGTAGAAATTATAATCCTACTTGATTCAAACCTTATTAATCTATCTGTAATTCAATAAGGTTAAACATTCTTTCACCTCCTGGTTCGCTTATGTAACTACATTTTTTGAAGGCCAATGCTGTTTCGTCCGAAAGTAGGCCAAAGCCTTGTTCTACTATGTCCCGCGGACGACTGTCATCATCTATTTCTTCTTTCTATAAATATTTTGATCTTCTGGAGCAAGAACCAATTAGACGTTTCGGTCGATTAGAACGAATTAGTGCCAGAGGCACGAAATATTTGTAGAACAACGCCTAGCAGCAAAGTCTGGAGTGCCGTAGGTACGAAACATATCGATTTCAATATGCACCAACTGCCTTCACCCGTTTCCCTTGCATCCTCCAGTTATTCATTTATGGGCTGTATGCCACCATACTTAGGGACTACTAAAGCCTCTTCCGAAAATAAGGTTTCAAAGCAATTCATCTTGCTATAACCCAAGTTAAAACAGTTGCCCAATGATAAATTTTATTAGCCACACTGTCCGTTAAAGAGCCTTTATTTCCCCCAAACCCAGTTCAACCTGCGGATTAAATTTTTCTCCAGCCATATATTTTTTCAAACTGAAAAGCAGTTGCTGCGCTTCGGGACGTTTGTCCAATTCGGTAGTCAGATCAATTCCTGAAATCAGGATTTTCCCTCTGCCAACTTTAGCTTCGAAAACCAAAGCCAGTGGGCGGTTCGTGACCCAATCGTCAATTACACGGACAATCGGTTGTATTTCAGAAGGAAAACTGGTCAGGTTGATTGCTCCCGAATGGCTCATGGCATCCCACCACTGGTAATTGCTGTGGTATTCGGTTGGGAAATCGGCCAGCGCCGGGTGTTTCGGATTGCACAAAATTCCCAGCGTGTGCGGCGCCTGTCCTCTTGTCCACGCAGTATTCCAGAAAATGCTTGAGAAACCAATTTTGATGTCGCCCCCCATTTCTTTCGGAAGCGTTCCTTTTTTCAGGCTCAGCAAAACTGAACCACCGTTCTTCAGGAATTGAACAGTCTGTGCATCCAACTTCTGAACAACCTTGATTTTTTCTTCTCCGGAAACAATTTCCTTTTTCGTTGGATAAACCCAGAAATCCCAGGAATTGCTCAAACCATTCACTGTTACTTCAAGTTTCAACATTTCAGGAGTGGAAATTGCAACCAGTGTAAATGTAATGTTTCCCAATTTAAAACCATTTCCCAGTGGAATATCAGTTTGAGCAAATTTTCCTTTCTGAATTGTCTTCCCGGTTTTATCGGTAACTTTCCATTCAGGAGTACATGCAGCAATTGATCCATCGCCAAAATGAGCCACCTCAACAGATGCTTCGAAGGTTTCGTTGTTGGTGAAAATACATTTCTTCATACGCGCCAGCGGAACTGTCGAATTGCAAAACCGCTTGTATTCAGCCGGCGAAATGTATCCCTTTTCGCCCCAGAACGGATCGAGCACGCCAACTAAAGCCGTTCCTTGTCCAGGGAAATCGTGCAGGTCGAGCAACTGAAATCCGCCGAAATCTTTGGTACGCAACGCTGCTTCGATGTCGGCTTTATAGCAAAGAGCCTGCAATTTTCCGGAAGCGAGCAAAAAACTTTCGGCCAGTTGTGCCATGCCATGATCTTTCAGTGTTTCCTGAAAAAGTTCGAAGTTCTGGGCTTTCAGTACACCATTGTATTTGGAAATTTCCTTAAAATTGGGATACACGCACCATTGGCCAATTTCGTGACTGACCATTGGCTGCTGGAATTTGGCATTATAATCAGACCAATCGTAATCGGTGCGCGGAGCTTCTACGTTGATGACACTTTTCAGTTCCTGACCCCAACCCTGAATGCGCGGATTAGAGTCACTCAAAAAATCGTTTACCGGCAAATTGGGCCAGCCCGCTCCCGAAGTATAGATGCGGCGGTTGTCTTTACTTTTCCAATAATTGACAAACTCAGTAAGAAAAGGAACCTGATTGGCACCGCCGGGTTCGTTTCCGTAAACCATCATGCAAAACGACGGATGGTTTCCGTATTCTTCAACCATTCGTTGGCTTTCCTCATAAAGATAGTTATCGAATGGTTTTCCGTCTCCAATGGTGGTTGATTGGTTGGCCCACGACGAACATTCCACATGCAGGTAAAATCCCGTTTGGTCGGCAGCATCGAAAGCTGCTTTTGGCGGACACCACGAATGAAACCGCATGTGATTGAGTCCATGAGCGCGGCATACATTAAATATCCGGAGCCACTCGGCGATATATGTCGCCGGATATCCGGTTCTGGGGAAAATGGCACATTCCAAAGTTCCACGCAAAAAAGTTGGCTGGCCATTAATCAGGATTTGTTTTCCTACGGCTTTAAATTCACGCATCCCGAAAGTGGTAGTCAAAATATCCGTTTGTCCCGAAGTTTTATCTTTCAGACTGGCTTTCAGCGAATAAATATCTGGATGAAATTCGTTCCAAAGTTTCACATCAGCGCCCATGTCCAGAATCATCACCAATATATTTTCGCCTTCTTTCAGATTAAAACTTTCCCCGTTCCCCGTTCCATTTTCCTTTACATTCAGGTTCAGTTTCACCGAAGTTGTTTTTCCGGTTAGGTTCTGAACTTTCACTTTTACAGCTATTTTTTTATTCTGAACATCGGGATAAACCTGAATATTCTGGATTTTTACCAATGGCCGCGCTTCGAGGTATAGTTGCCCGACTATCCCATTCCAGTTGGTTTGGGTATGATCTGAAATACTGTGCGAATTAACGCCGGGATCAATGTCTTTCACCCGGTTATCGATGCAAAGGGTTAACCGGTGTTTGCCGGGTGGCAGAATATTGGTCAAGTCGTATTGATGCGGTGTTCCAAGCGAATTTCTCATTCCCACTTCTTTATCGTCAACCCATAAACGGCTTTCCCAGTGGCAGCGTTCGAGGAACAAACCAACCGATTTTCCGCTCCAGTCTTCAGGAATGGCAACCTCTTTCTGATACCATGATGCGCCTTTGTAATATTTTACCGGCTGCAGCCAGAACGGAATTTTAATATTTCCCTTCTCGCGGAATTTGGCAAATTCCGGATTTTTATAAAACGAACTGTCAACAATTTGCCCAATCCAGGGGGTTTTCAGTGTGATGTCGTCTCCCTTTCCGTTGGTTGTAAGTGAGCCGGGAAGAGTCAGGGTGTCGTTTAAAGTCTGATTGAACCAGGCTTCAGAAACTCCTTTGTCTGAAGGATCCATAGCGAATTGCCAGGTTCCTGAAAGGTCTATCTTTTGCTGAATGGCAGGTTTTTGACAGGAAATAGCCAAAATTGCCAGCACGACAAACAGGATAAATTTGTGTTTCATATTGTTGGTTTGTTAGGTTCCATAAGTTTTTTTAACGCCAAAGGTGTGTCATGATTATAGATATATGGTCTAATCTTAGACATGAATCCCGAAGGGATTGTATTATCTCTGTCATCCCTTCGGGATTTAGCCTCTTTTCATAACCTTGATTCTATAATCATGTCATCCTTTCAGGATTAACAACAATTATACAGTTTAAACCCTACATCTTCTCAATTTCCTCCAGTGATTTGCCTTTGGTCTCTGGAAGCTTTTTCAGGATAAACAGAAACCCTGAGAAACAAATGAAGGCATATAACCAGAATGTTCCGCTTGCATTCAATAGTTTATTCAGGATTGGGAAGGTGTAAGTCAGCACAAAACAAGCGATCCACAAAGCAGTTGTGGCAATGGCCATGGCAGTGCCCCGCACACTGTTCGGAAAAATTTCGGAAAGCACCACCCATGTAATAGGCCCCAGTGTCATAGCAAAAATGGCAATGGCCAGCATGACCAGGACTAATATTGCCAGACCTTTCAGTTCAAAAAAGTAGCTGGTTCCAAGCATAAAATAGATCACTGCCAAACCGATGGAGCCCAGTAACATCAGTTTGCGCCGGCCCCAGCTATCAACCATCCGCATAGCGAGGAAGGTAAAGATGAGGTTGACTGTTCCGGTTATCACAATATTGAAAAGCATATCGCCAACTGAATATCCGGCCGAAGTGAAAACCTCTTCGGCATAATTAAAAATCACATTGATGCCGCACCATTGCTGAAATACAGCCAGAATGATTCCCAAAATCAGGACGGGCCGAACCTTTCCGGACTTCAAGACTTTCCAGTCGATTTTTGAACTGGTTCCCTGCAAGGTTTCGGCGATTTCCTTTTGGCCCAGGGTGGCATATTGAGTTCCGCCAATACGCCCCAGAATTGAATTTGCAGCTTTCCAGTTTCCTGATTTAGCAAGGAATCGTGGACTTTCAGGAATGAAAAATGAGAAGATAAAGAATATCAGCGCCGGAAGTGTTCCCACCCAAAACATCCAGCGCCACCCGGATTGGCCGTTCCACGAATTCAGGATAAATTCGTCGGTTGAACCGGCAGGTATTTGATCTGCGATCAAATAATTAGCAAGTTGAGCCGCCAGAATCCCAATTACTATGGTAAGCTGATTAATGGAAACCAAGCGCCCCCGCATTTTCGCAGGTGAAATCTCGGCAATGTACATGGGCGAGATTGCCGATGCCAGACCAATTCCCAGTCCGCCAATCAGACGGTAAATGATAAAAGGAGTGAATTGACTGGCAGCGCCGGTTCCAATAGCGGCAATGGTAAAAAGTGCCGCTGAGGTAATCAGCGGTAATTTACGCCCGAAACGATCGGAAAAATATCCTGAAGCAAAAGCCCCAATCAGGCAACCGATAAGCGCGCTGCTCATGGCCCAGCCTTGCATGTAAGGTGAATTGGTAATCTCAAAAAAACGTTCGTAAAACGGTTTGGCGCCACCTATAACTACAAAGTCGTACCCAAAAAGCAAACCACCCATGGCCGATACCAGAGTGATGCCCAGAATGAACTGATTGTTATATTTGATTTTATCCATACTCATCGAATTTGTTTCTGCAAACATTGGCTTCAGGCTTAAAAAAAGTCACGACAATATAGTAAAGAGATAGGGTAATCATACTCATTTATGCTAAAAAAATACGACCAACAAACGCCTTTCCGGAACTCCTGCAATTTTTACAGCTAAAAAAAAATATTCAAAAACATGTAATTGGCACATCTGTTTGTCTATCTGCCATTTATATTCAGAGGTTAATTTATCTTAAAAACACAATTCGTTGATTCTCTTAATCTTTATTGAAGGGATAAATCTCCGCCGTGCCTAACAAATTCAAGTAATCTCACCCTATCTTGATAGTTTAGTAATTATTACTAATTTTGGTCGCTTCTCAGAAATAGGGCAACGCAAAGTTGAGCCAGAATGAGTAAAAAAACAATATAACTATCTAAATATGAAAGTCTATAAAACAGATGAGGTTCGCAACATTACACTAATTGGTAATGCTGGCAGTGGGAAAACCACCCTTGCTGAAGCTATGCTTTTCGAGGGTGGAGTAATTAACCGCAGAGGTGACGTTGGAAGTAAAAATACGGTATCCGACTACCATCTGATTGAGCAGGAATACGGCAATTCCGTATTTTCATCGCTCATGTACACCGAAGTCAACGGCAAAAAAATCAACATTCTGGATACACCCGGTATGGACGATTTTTGCGGTGGTGTGGTTTCTTCGCTTCAGGTAGCCGCGATGGGACTGATGGTGGTTGATGCTTCAGCCGGTATTGGTGCCGGAACCGAAGCTGCAAACCGACATGCCGAGGCTGCCAACGCTAAAATGATTTTTGTAATAAACCACCTGGATACCGAAAATGCCAATTTTGACCAGACTATTGACAATCTGAAAACAAAATTTGGAAACAAAGTTACCATCGTTCAGTATCCGGTTGAAACAGGTATGGGATTCAACTCCATCATCGACGTATTGAAAATGAAAATGTATAAATACGGACCTGATGGAGGAAAACCTGAAGTATCGGAAATCCCGGCTTCAGAAAAAGAACGTGCAGAAGAATTGCACAACGAATTGATTGAAATGGCTGCTGAAAATGAAGAATCCCTGATGGAAATGTATTTCGAACAGGGTTCACTGTCGGAAGACGATATGCGTAAAGGAATGCGGATCGGAATGGTTAAACGCGACCTTTTTCCCGTATTCTGTGTCTCAGCCAAAAAAAATATGGGCGTTGGCCGTTTGCTCGAATTTGTATGCAACATTGCTCCTGCCCCAAGTGAAGTGCCCATGCGCGAAATCGTCCAGGGAAAGACCGTCGTCATGAACGAAACAAGCCCGACCTCATTGTTTGTTTTTAAAACTTCACTGGAGCCACACGTAGGCGAGGTTACTTATTTCAAAGTAATGTCGGGAAAACTGACCGAAGGGAAAGATTTATACAACACATTCAACAACGGAAAAGAACGTATTTCGCAGCTTTTTGTAACTGCCGGAAAAACCCGTCATGCTGTTTCGGAAATAGTTGCCGGAGACATTGGTTGTACCGTGAAACTGAAAGATACCAAATTCAACCAAACGCTTTGTGAAAAAGAACTGGACCTGAAATTTGCCCCGATTAAATTCCCGGATCCCAAATTCAGGGTTGCCATTAAAGCTGTATCGGAAACTGATGATGAAAAAGTAGGGGAAATCCTTCATCGTGTGAAAGAAGAAGATCCGACCTATCTGGTACAGTACTCCAAAGAATTAAGGCAACTGATCGTTGAAGGACAGGGCGAATACCACCTGAACACTTTAAAATGGTATTTCGACCACATCCACAAAATTGACATCGAATTTAAAACTCCGAAGATCCCATATCGCGAAACCATTACCAAATCTGCAACAGGCGATTACCGCCACAAAAAACAATCGGGTGGATCGGGTCAGTTTGGTGAGGTTCACATGATTATTGAACCTTTTGAAGAAGGCAGCCAGCCTAAAAGCATGTTTACCATGAATGGCAAGGAACAGAAGATTTCAGTTCGTGATACTCAGGAAAATCCACTTCCATGGGGCGGAAAACTGGTTTTCCACAACTGTATTGTAGGCGGTTCAATCGACCTCCGTTTCCTTCCGGCTATTTTAAAAGGCATCATGGAGAAAATGGAAGAAGGTCCGCTTACCGGTTCGTATGCCCGTGATATCCGTGTGTACATTTATGACGGCAAAATGCACCCGGTCGACTCTAACGAAATCTCTTTCCGTTTGGCTGGCCGTAACGCGTTCAGTATTGCTTTCAGGGATGCCGGTGCAAAAATTCTGGAGCCAATTTATGATCTGGATGTTTGGGTTCAAGGCGACCGAATGGGTGATGTGATGAGCGATTTGCAGGGTCGCCGGGCAATAATAATGGGGATGGGCAGCGAAAGAGGCTACGAAAAAATTACAGCCCGTGTTCCACTGAAAGAAATGAACAAATACTCGACTTCGTTGAGTTCGCTGACTGGCGGACGAGGCGTTTTCAATATGAAATTTGCCGCCTACGAAAAAGTACCTCAGGAAGTTCAGGAAGAATTGTTGGCAGCCTACGCAGCCGAAGAAAAAGACGAATAAATATCGGTTCTATATAATCT
>PNOH01000022.1 GCA_013824715.1 Odoribacter sp.
GCCTGAAAGTTCAAGTGATGAGTGTTCAGAGTTCAGGATTGAGAATCTGATGCCCGAGGCGTCATGCTGAACTTCCTGCCCGCTGCACTTGACAGACGGGGTTTCAGCACCTCATGAAAATTAAAATACGATATGCTATGATAGATACAATTAAGAGTTTATTTGGATTTGGTCCAAAAGTGGATTTTGCTGAATTGGTAAAACAAGGCGCAGTTATTATTGATGTTCGCAGTAAAGGCGAATACGCCGGCGGACACATCAAAGGTTCAATAAACATTACAGTTGAGCAGCTTAGTCAGAATCTTCAGAAGTTGAAAAACAAAAATAAACCGATTATTACGTGTTGTGCATCGGGTTCGCGAAGTGCATCAGCTAAAAGCTATTTAAAGTCAAAAGGCTTTAATGAAGTTTACAACGGTGGCGCATGGAGAAGTTTGCGGAACAAAATCTAAAAAACAAGGAAGCGCACGATTAAATTGTTTGCTTAACTTCAAAATCCAGGCTATACAAAAATACCCGCCAGAGATTATCTCCAGCGGGTATTTTTATTTCAGGTAAAATTCTTCAGGATTTAAACTCCTTGTACCAGTTCCAATCCTTCAAAGCCTTTTTGAACGGCTTCGAGGTTCATGGGAATCAGGTGGTGGTGGCGTGAAGGAAGCGATTTTTGCAAACCTTTTTCAACACTTTCCATTTTTACAACTGGCTTGGCTTTCAGGTATGCGCCCAGAACCACCATGTTAAAGGTTTTTACATTACCCAGTTCAGCGGCAATCAGGGTTCCTTCAATTTTATAGATGTTGATGTCGGTACGTTTGGGTGGATGGATGATTCCGTTGGGGTCATAAATCAGAACGCCTCCGGGTTTGACCATCGGTTCAAATTTGTCCATTGATTGCTGGTTCAGGATAATAGCAGTATCGTATTCGTTCAGAACCGGTGAACTAATCCGGTTTTCGCTCAGGATTACAGTTACGTTGGCAGTTCCGCCACGCATTTCGGGGCCGTATGATGGGAACCAGGAAACTTCCTGATCGGCCATCACGCCCGAATAGGCCAATATTTTTCCCATCGAAAGCACGCCCTGGCCGCCAAATCCGGCTATAATGATTTCTTCAGTCATGGTTTTCAGTTTTTAAGTGGTGTATAACTTTCAGGATCATTTTTCGAACTGTCTTTCATATCTCCGATCGGGTAGAATGGGAACATATTGGCTTCCATCCATTCGTTGGCTTTCACAGGTGTCATTTTCCAGTTCATATTACAGGTTGAAACAACTTCGACAAAGGATGTTCCTTTTTTATCAATTGCTGCCTGAAAGGCTTTTGAAATTGCTTTTTTACATTTCCGGATTGCTGCAGGCGTATGTGCCGATTGACGTGTTACATACGAAGTGCCGGGTAATTGAGCAATGAGTTCGGTAATTTTTAACGGATATCCGTTGCGGCCAACATCGCGGCCATTTGGAGTGGTGGAAGTGACTTGTCCGATCAAAGTGGTGGGAGCCATTTGTCCGCCAGTCATTCCGTAAATGCCGTTATTGATGAAAATGACAACAAAGTTTTCGCCGCGGTTGCAGGCATGCAGAATTTCGGCAGTTCCAATCGAAGCTAAGTCTCCATCGCCCTGGTAGGCAAAAACAACCTTGTCTGGATTTGTGCGAACGATCCCGGTTGCAACTGCCGGAGCTCTTCCGTGAGCAGCTTCCTGCCAGTCAATTTCAATGTACTTATAAGCAAAAACTGAACATCCGACGGGCGCTACACCGATTGTTTTATCCTGAATGTCAAGATCTTCGATTACTTCGGCCAAAAGCCGGTGCACGACTCCATGAGTACAGCCCGGACAATAATGCATGGTATTTTCGGTCAGTAATTTCGGTTTTTCGTAAACCAGATTATTCGGGTTGATGATATCTCTCAATTCCATAAACTATTCTCCTATCAGTTTTTGTTCAAGGGCTGCCAATACTTCAACCGGACTATGGATAATACCGCCCATCCGTCCGAAATGCAAAACCGGAACTTCACAAGCGGCACAGCCAACCGCCAGTTGTACATCTTCGATCATTTGTCCGGCATTCATTTCAACAACCAATATCCCTTTTACTTGTTTAGCCAATGCAGCAATTGGTTTTTTAGGGAACGGGAACAAGGTAATTGGTCTTAAAAGTCCAGCTTTGATGCCTTTTTCGCGGGCCAGATCAACTGTTTTCAGGCAAACCCGTGCCGACGAACCAAAGGCCACCAACAGGTATTCTGCATCTTCGCATT
The DNA here is from genome assembly GCA_013824715.1 of Odoribacter sp. Taxonomy (GTDB): domain Bacteria; phylum Bacteroidota; class Bacteroidia; order Bacteroidales; family Prolixibacteraceae; genus Aquipluma. The sequence continues at coordinate 2,274 of PNOH01000022.1, forward strand.
GTATTTCTTCAAAAAGTAAATCTTCTTCTTCCATTTTGGCATATTTCTCCTGAAACCGAAGGTTGTTATTCTCCATGATGTCGGAATCCATTTCAAGAGAAGTAATGACATTCCGTTCGCGGTAGGGTTTTCGACCATTGGTTACCCATGAACCGTATTTTTCATTGATTTCTTCGTCAGTCAATCGGGGAATGTAATCAGCAAGAACAACTTTTTCCATCATCTGGCCAATCATGCCGTCAGTCAGGATCATGGCCGGATTGCGGTATTTAAAAGCCAGTTTAAGGCCAAGTTCAACGAAGTCGTTCATTTCCTGAACTGATGATGGCGCCAGAACAATCAACCGGTAGTCGCCGTGTCCTCCACCTTTGGTTGCCTGAAAATAGTCGGCCTGCGATGGCTGAATAGTTCCCAAACCTGGTCCTCCGCGCTGAACATTAACAATCAGACAGGGCAATTCAGAGCCTGCAATGTATGATATTCCCTCGGCCATTAAACTAATTCCGGGACTGGAGGAAGAAGTGATCACCTTTTTCCCTGAGCCTGCAGCTCCATAGATCATGTGTATGGCGCCAATCTCACTTTCTGCCTGAAGGACAACCATACCGGTTTCGTTCCAGGGTTCACGTTCCATCAGGGTTTCCATTACTTCCGATTGGGGGGTTATGGGGTATCCGAAATAACCGTCGCAACCACAGCGAATGGCCGCTTCAGCAATAACCTCATTTCCCTTCATTAATCTTAATTCTCCCATCTTTCTTTTATTTACGATTTAATTATTTACAATTTACGATTTGACAGTTATTAGTAAATCGTAAATGGTCTAATTGTCAATTGTTTTAAAGTTTTACCCGGTAAACCGTGATGCAGGTGTCGGGACATACTGTTGCGCAGTTTGAACAACCAATACAGGCTTCCGGATTTTTCATAAACGAATAGTGATATCCGCGGCTATTTACCTGTTTGTTCTGACCCAGTACATCCTGAGGGCAGGCCACTACACAAAGTCCGCAGCCTTTACATTCCTCCTGGTCAACCACTACTGCTCCAATTACTTTTGCCATATATGTATTTTTATCAGTCTTACTTTTCTTGTCAAGTTCGGAGTTTGGAGTGCCTAAAGTGTGCTAAAGTTATTCAGCGTCAACTCTAGGCACTTCGAACTTTAGTGCACTCCGAACTCTTCATTAAAAAGCTTCAAACGTTTTTCCAGATCATCAAATTGTTCTCGTTTTACGTGCGAAACACAAGCCCGCAGCCCTTCTTTTTTGCTGCCGGTATTTGTCAGTGTAATTGCACTGATCCCATAATACAACAGGTTTCCCAGAAGTTCGCTTCCGGTCATTCCCGGATACCCGACAGTGAAATAGAACCCGTCGGCAATTGCTTCTTCACCATCTTTTTCATACACAATCCTGAACCCGTTTTCAAGAAACATATCTTTCATGATTTTGGCTTTCCGTCCATATTCCTTCACTTCGTCAATAAAATTGAACTCTCCATCGCTGGCAGCTTTAAACATGGCCGTCAAAGCGTGTTGTGTCGAATGTGTAATTCCGGAAGAAAGCGCATACAAAACCTGCATCACGATGGTAAACCCGAATGGTTTGCTGCCAAAACGGATTTGCAGGTTTTCGTACTGCCGGTTCCACAAAGCATTCGAAATGGCCATGATGGCACATCGCTGGCCTGCATACGAGAAAATCTTGGAGGCTGAAATAAACAGCACGTAATGATCGGTGTATTTGGCAACCGTCGGTTGATAGGGTGGTTTCCCCGGAGAATATAAATCTTTTCTGAAATCCATTCCGAAGTAAGCCAGGTCTTCCATTACAATCACGTCGTATTTGGTTGCCAGTTCGCCAATGATCTGTAATTCTTCTTCGGTAAAACAAATCCAGCTCGGGTTGTTCGGATTGGAATATATAATCGAATTGATATTTCCTGCTGCCAGATACGATTCGATTTTAGCCCGAAGCTTTTCACCCCTGAAATCGAATACATCGAATGATTCATATTTATGACCCATCACGGTCATTTGCTGTTTCTGTACCGGAAATCCGGGATCGAGGAAAAGGGTTGTGTCTTTTTGTTTGTCCACATTTCCGGCGACCAAAAGGGCAGCAAAAGTTCCCTGCATGGCTCCAGAAGTCGGGATACAGCTTGCCGGTTCAACATCAATATCCATAAACATTTTGATGAAACGGGCAGCTTCGTTTTTGAGTGGTTTAATGCCATCCATCATTGGATAGACTGATGCAACCCCAGCCTGAAGCGCTTTGATTTCGGCTTCAACACCCACTTTTGCCGCAGGTAATCCGGGGACACCCATTTCCATACGGATAAACCTCACTTTACTTTCTTCCTCAATCAAATTTATTAGGGCAACAATTTCCCGGATTGAAGCTTTCCCAGGGTCGCTAATTTTAAGCTGATCGATATATTTTTTTACAATTTCTTGTTTTACCGGAGTATAGTTCATCAGCACTAATCGTAAATTTTGGGTAAAAATAAGTAAAGTATTCGCGATATATCAAATGAAAAATGGGTATTGCAAAACAGGTTTCGCAAATCAGTAACTCAATCGGGTTGTAAGTTGCAATCTGAAAGTAAGCCTCTTAATTTGGCAATAATTTGACAGAAATTCAGGTTAAAAGTCGAACCTGTATTTTATCATGTTTCAGATTTCTACAAGCCGAAAGCTGGTTTTATGCTTTTTACCCAACTGGCAATACGTTCGTCGGTCATTTCCGGTTCAAAATCTTCGTCAACCGGAAGTCCGATAAACATACCGTCAATCAAAGCTTCCGACTCGTCGAATTCGTAATCTGAAGGATCAACCTGCCCAACGATGTTTGCTCCGCTTTTCAACAAGTCTTTTGCCAACATGCCCATTGCATTCACGAAATAAGCTGAATAAGTGATGTGATCGCCCAATCCGAAAATGGCAACTGTTTTACCCGAAAAGTCAACCTTACGGATGTTTGGGAAAAATTTGCTCCAGTCGGTATTTGAATAGTTTGAATCCCAGGTTTCTTTTCCAACGGTTGAAATACCAAAGATAATTTTGTCAAACTTTTCCATATCGGAACCGCTGGCATCGTTTACCGAAATCATTTCAACATTTTGCTCACCAAGAGCTACTTTCACTTTTTCAGCTACACGGTGAACCGAACCTTTTAAGGGGCCGAAAAATAATCCAATTTTACTCATAAACTTTATATTACAAATTGTGAATTGCTAATTCTCCACGCACGTATTCACCTAAAACCGAAAGGCTTGAAACATTTTTCAGGATAGCATGAAGGGCTTTTTCGTAATTTTCGACCGAATCCCATTCCACATCAATGTGAAAGGTATATTCGTTTGGTTTGCCGATAATCGGGACTGACTGTATTTTGGTCAGGTTGATTTTATTTTCGGCAAAAGTATTCAGCACATTGGCCAAGGCCCCGTAATAATGGCCAACTTCGAAACACAGTGAAGCCTTATTACTTAATGCATTCGGTAAAGCATGTTTCGATAATATCAGGAACCGGGTGTAGTTTTTATTGTTGGTTTCGAGGCCGGTATCGAGTATTTCCAATTCATAAAGTTCGGCAGTCCGCTGGTTCCCGATAGCGGCTGCATCCATCAATTTTTTGTCGTGAACCAGTTTCCCTGAAGCTGCGGTATCCTGATTTTCTATAATCTGAACATCAGGAAAGTTTCTTTCGAGGTATTCCGTACATTGTTTGATTGCTATCGCATGTGAATAAATAGTCCGGATATCGGCTTTGGTAACGCCGGGATTGACCATCAGGTTCATCTGAATGTGAATGTAAATTTCGCCAATAACCTTTAAATGGTAATTGCGGATTAGCGCGTAGTTTTGCAACAAACTGCCTGCAATCGAATTTTCGATAGCCATTACTGCAATACTAACCTCATCAGAATCAATTAAATTGCATACACTTGTAAATGTTTTACACTCCACAACTTTAATTTCATCTTCAAAATATCGCCGTGCGGCATCTTCGTGAAATGAACCTGCAATTCCCTGTATGGCTATTTTTTTCATCTATGTAGTAATGTTAAAATCCCTGATAAAGCCGGGACAATTTAAGAAAAATATCCTGATTTCCTCCCGGCATATCGATCTGTAAAGATAACAAACGAACCGAAGTTCAGTTTTCTGTCTGAAAATGTAATTATTTCTGCTTTAGAGGAATAAATTTTTCATAAAATAGTGTTCGAAAAGATAATTTATTGAGTCAAACGTATTTTGAATCAAAATATAACTACTTTTGGGGGAAATTTATCCATTATTTAAACAGTTATTTATGAACATTTTTGTTGGAAGCCTTCCCTTTAAAATTGAGGAAAGCGAATTACAGGAAATTTTTGAAGAGTACGGAGAAGTAACATCCGTAAAGATTATTACAGACAGAGCTACAGGTAGATCAAAAGGTTTTGGTTTTGTAGAAATGACTAATGAAGAAGAAGCTAAAAAAGCAATTGAAGAATTGAACAACGCTGAAATTGAAGGCCGGACAATTGTTGTAAATAAAGCTGAAGAGAAAAAAGAAGGTAGTCGTCCAGGTGGCGGTTTCCGTGGTGGCAACTCAGGCGGAGGATTCCGCGGAGGTAATTCAGGTGGCGGCGGTGGATACCGTGGCGGCAGCGGTGGCGCTGGCGGCGGCGGTGGTTTCCGTGGTGGTGACCGTGGAGGTAGCTCAGGTGGTGGCTTCAACAAAGGCGGTTTTAACCGTGGCGGTGGAAGCAGCGCTGGCGGCGGCAACAGAAGATCTGAATATTAGAATGTGTACTGTTTTTGATGTGCTATTTATATAGAAATTAGAGTTTTAATTTCTATAACTACATAAAGGCTAATAAACGAAGGTGTTTCACCAAAGTTTATTAGCCTTCGTTTTTAAAATTATTTCTCAATCCGTATCCTTGCATCCACTGCCACCAACTTGTCGCCATCGCCCATCAGTGGATTAATATCCATTTCCTTTATTTCAACGGCAAAGCGTAAAAGGGTTGACAGCCTCACCATGATTTCGGCAAACTTGTGTTCGTTCACCCCGTTTTTCCCCCGGTAGCCTTTAATAATCTGGTACGAACGAAGGTTCTTAATCATTGAATGAGCCTCATTCATAGTTAGTGGAGCAAGGCCTGAAGTGATATCCTTCAGTACTTCCACAAAAATACCTCCCAGCCCGCATAATATAACATGCCCAAAACGGTCTTCGTATTTAGCTCCAAGGAAAAGTTCAATTCCTGAAGCCATTTCGGCCATGAGTACTGCAGTCGTATCTTTAATATTGATTAACCGTTTGAATTCGCGCTCGACCATTTCCATATCCCTGACGTTTAACACAACTCCATTAACCTCGGTTTTGTGAATCGGTCCAACCACTTTCATCACCAGAGGGAATCCAATTTTTTGAGCAGTTTCTATGGCTGATAATTCGTCGGCAACAGTAATTTCGCGAACCAGGGGTATTCCGGCGGCAGCAAACAACCGGTGAATGGTTTCGGGCGACTGAAATCCATTATCTGAAGAATCAATGATCCGCCGAATTTCCGGAATATCAATGTTATCCATAAATATTTTTTCTTCCGACGGACTGGCTGTATTAAGAATGGAAGTCAGCGCTTTCCCCAGTAAAACCTCATCCGGAAAATTTACATTTCCCTGCGAGATGAAATAGGCAACCTCGTCTTTAACATTGATTACTGAAGGTAATATGGGAAATATGGGCTTTTTACAGGTTTGCATTTTTTCGTTCAGAAGCTGATAAACATCCGTTACAGGAGATAATCCCGGGCTGCCGAAAATGACTGCCATACCATCAATTTCATCAAATTCATTTTCGCAGGCATCAATAATTGCAGCCAATTGTTCAGCATTTCCGGTTGCCAGAAAATCAATCGGGTTCTCTACCGATGAGCCCGGAAAAAGTTTGTTTTTCAGCCTTGCTTTGGCTTCCGAATCTTTGATGTGGGGAATATGTAGTCCGCCACTTTCCAACGAATCGGTCAGCATTACGGCAGGGCCGCCGGCATGGGTAATGATGGCCAGTTGTTTGCCTTTCATAGGTTTGCAATGGAATACATTGGCAACCGTAGTCAATTCTTCGCGGCCAAAACAGCGTACAATCCCGGCTTTGCGGAACAAGGCTTCTACTGCTGAATCAGAATTGGCCATGGCGCCGGTATGCGAAGCTGCCGCCCTGCTTCCGGCCTGACTGCTTCCAGCCTTAATCGCAGCAATTTTACAGCCTTTGCGTATTAGTGATGACGCGTGTTTCAATAATTTATCGGGATTTTTAATGCTTTCGATATAAAGCAGTTTTACCCGTGTACTGGTTTCCGGATTAAAAACTTCATCCATAAACTCGAGAATTTCTTCAACCCCGTTCTGGGCTGAATTCCCAACTGAAAACACGCTGGCAAAATGAAGTCCCTTGGGAATACCTGATTCCATGATGAAAACTGCTGTTGCGCCGGAACTCGAAACGAGGTCGCAACTCATTTGTACCAGTTTGGGTATTGGAGTAGTAAACACACTGGTATGGGAATAGGTAATTATTCCAATACAGTTAGGGCCAATGAGGCTGCCATTATTTTCTTCGATTATTTTGACAATCTGCTGTTCGAGTATTCGGCCTTCTTCACTTTCTTCGCTAAATCCGGCCGAAATGATGATAAACCCTTTGGTGCCTTTTTGAGTTGCAAGTACCTCCACCGCAGCGACACAGCCTGATGCAGGGATAGCCAACACTGCCATTTCCACATGCGGTAAATCGTTTACTGAAGGAAAAGATTTAATTCCCTGAACAGTTTCTGAGGAAGGATTGACTACCCACAAATCGCCTTTGTAGTTGTTGTCGATCAGGTTTTTCAGCAATTTTCCTCCCGGTTTGGAGATGTTGTTGGAGGCTCCTATAACGACAATACTTCTTGGGGCGATCAATTCTTTAGTTATCATTGTCCGGTTATTAATTCGTGAAACAAAGTTAGCAAAAGCATTTTCAGGAGGAACTGACTTTTTACCGCAATTTCCAACAGTCAATCATTCCAAAAATCGGAATTTAAGCCTCAAACCTAATACATACCTTGGTTCAGAAAGAATACCGGGAAGAAGGCATCTATTTGAACCCGTATTGTCTATTTTTAACCTTAGTAGCATAAGATCAACCAATAAATTCAACCTTATTTATACTGAAATCCAATAAGGTTAAAATCTGTTTTCATCAACTGGCTACTAAGGTTTCTTTGAAAAATAAGGTTTTTAAACTTTTTGACAATACGGATTAAAACAAACAATTCTGGATATGAACCTATTTAAACTACCCTCACTATCCGTCATAGTACCGAATTTTTTGACTGTTATGGCACTAAAACTTTGATAACTTTGACAACGTGAAAAATATGTTTGTTAATTTGTTATGCTAAAATAAGTAACTTTCATTCCTTCAAGATCAAATAAATGTCAAACATTTCAAAACAAAAAATAATAGTTATTTGTGATTTCTCGGAGCGGATGAAAGATGTTATCATTCACGGGGCCCGAATGGCTGATATTCTGAAAAAGGAACTTTGCCTGACTGCTGTATGGAAGGATTTGAGGCAAAAAAGCATCATTCAGGAAAACCTGATTCAAACTACCCGAAGCCTGAAATCGAACCTCCCCAATATGCCGGTATCATGGTTACTTCTTCAGAAATCGTTGTACATCAATATGCAAAAGCTGGTTGATGAATACAATGCCGTATTGCTCGTACTGCATCAATCTGACATTAATTGGGTAATAAAAGCATTTCAGCAAAGTAGTATCGCGTTTCTTTTTGTGAATGGTGAAATCCCCAGGTTTTTAACCTACAAAAATGTATTGGTTCCTGTTGATTATCGAAGGGCGTCAAAGGAAACTTCGCTATGGGCTTCCTATTTAGGCCGGTTTAACCGCTCTCAGATTCAATTGATATATGCACAGGAAACGAATAAGGAAGATGCCGGACGGTTGCATAAGAACCTTGAGTTTTTCAAGAAATTTCTGGGAAGCCTGAATGTGCGCCATCAACTTACAGCGGGAAAATCGTCGAGTTGGGGGATTTGCAATGAAACCCTCGACAGGGCTGATGAATGGATGGGTGATTTGATGATTTTTTCAGGCAGCAGTTCTATATCATTAATTGATTTGATGATTGGTCTTCCGGAGAAACGGATCGTACGGAAAGCAGGCAATTTGCCCATCCTGCTCATTAATCCGAGAAAGGATATTTGCATGATGTGCGACTGAAAGTTCCAAATTCCAGGTTCCAAATTTCAAGCAAACTTGGAACCTGGAATTTGGAATTTGGAACTATATTATTCTGTTATCTCCATCTCATCAAGCAGATAACCCGCTCCCGCAAATTTGTCAATAATAAATAGCGCATAACGGATATCGAGCACAATGTTGCGGCAACGATCAGGGTCGAACATCAGGTCGCTCATGGTCCCTTCCCAGCACCGGTCAAAATTGATTCCGATTAAATTTCCTTCAGCATCGAGTACCGGACTGCCCGAATTTCCTCCGGTAGTGTGGTTGGAGGCTGTAAAACAAACATTCATGATCCCGTTTGTTCCGTACCTTCCGTAATCTTTATTTTGGTATAAATCGCGCAGGGCTTGCGGAACATTATAGTCGTAAATGGCAGGATTATCTTTTTGCATGATTCCGTCAAGTGTAGTATAATATTCGTAGGTTACACCGTCCATCGGTTCATAACCTTCCACTTTTCCATAAGCAACACGCAGGGTTTTATTGGCATCAGGCCATAATGATTTATCTCCGTTCATTTCTATGATTCCGGCCACATAAGCCTGGATGTTTTCGTCAATTTGTTTCTGGATCGAATTGAAGGCAGGCTGAACATTTAATTCATAATGAGTTTTTAAGCTTCGGAATAGTTTGAATGCCGGATCCTTTCTCATTGCTTGAAATTTCTTCGGATTTAATCCGGAAGTTGTTGCCGTAAGTCTGGTTTGGTTTGAGAATATGGATTTACGATAAATTTGGCCGATCAATTCCTCAGGAGTCATTTTATCCGTGAGCGATTTGAATTCTTCAGTTAAAAATCGGGAGTCTAAATTCCTAGTATAAAGAGGAATCAAGCTTGCAAATATTTTCTCATCGGTCGCCTGGTTATATTCCCTGAAATGATCAGCTAATTTGGAAGTAACGGCTTTCTGAATTTTTTCCTGATCGGAAGGCGACATAGATGCCCAGCGGGATTCTATGGATTCGAAATAGGAAATGATACTGAACAAATCTGTTCCCCGAAGAACGATTTCAGCATAGTAATCATTGGCTTTGGTATAAGGAGCGAACTGATTGTAAAGCCTTTCGAATGAAGGAAGTATTTCACCATATCGTCTTTGCCTGTCAGGATTTGACTCGCTCCAAAGCTTAAACTCATTTTCAAATTTTTGTTTGGCTTCAACAGCTTTCAGGCGTTGAAGTCCTTTCAATTCTCCCTGCCATTTTTTCCAGGCATTACTGGTTGATGCATATTTTGCCGCATACTGAATCCTGACTTTGGCATCTTTTTCCATATCGGCAGCAAGCAAACGAAGTTTACGGTCGCGGATTTTAATTTTATCCGGATTGCCCTGTTCCATAATTTGACTGATGGCCTGTGATGGAAGAAATTGCTGGGTTTTTCCGGGGTAACCAAATACCATTGTGAAATCTTCGGGTTTTACTCCTTTGAGCGATACTTTAAAGAATTTTTTGGGTTTATAAGGAACATTACCGGCTGAGTATTTGGCAGGTTGATTATCCTTTCCGGCATAGATGCGGAAGATCGAAAAATCTCCGGTATGACGGGGCCACATCCAGTTATCGGTATCGCCGCCAAATTTTCCTATGGACGAAGGGGGAGCCCCAACCAGACGTACATCCTGAAATACCAGATATACGTGCAGAAAGTATTGATTGCCCGCAAAAAGTGGCTGAACACTTGCTTCGTATTTACCTTTTTCAGCAGCTTCATTAACAATTTTCTTTGTATTCCGGCTAATAATTACTGAAACAGAATCTTTGGGTTTGTTTTCGGTTCCAGCCAATATTTTTTCCGTAACATCTTCCATCCGCTCCAGAAAGCGAACACTCAATTCCGGGTTTACAAGTTCAGCCTGACGGTTTTTTGCCCAGAACCCATTGGTCAGGTAATCATGTTCAACCGAACTGTGGTTTTGGATAGCATCAAAGCCACAATGGTGGTTGGTAATCAGTAATCCTTCATTCGAAATCAGTTCGCCGGTGCATCCACTGCCAAACAGAACAACTGCATCTTTCATGCTTTCGTGGTTGACACTGTAAATATCCTCAGCAGTAAGTTTGAAGCCCATTTGCTTCATTTCTTCGATGTTGTATTTGTTGAGCAGCGTAGGAATCCACATCCCTTCCCTGGCCGATACCGATGAAATTGAAAACAAGGCCAATGCGATAATAAGTATGCTTTTTCTGATCATTTTTCTTTTCTGATTTTATTTTGAGGGGCAAATTTAATCAACTCGTGAACACATTAATCCATAATTTATAAGGAAACGAAAAAAAGCTGCCCTGAATTTGATTTTCTTTTCAGAACAGCCTTCCCTCTTGAATGTATGAACGAATTACTGGTTTATTTGAGCAGAAGAGTGAAAGCCTGATGAGACAACGGTACTTTCAATGTTATTTTTGTTGACCACTATGGCATCTATCAGAATGGATTTTACAAGCGCTTTTCCGTTGCTCTCGGTGGTAAATTTCATATTTAATGGTTTTTCCAATGCCAGCGAAACCGCCAGTTCGGAGGTAATCCCGGCCATTTCCCTGAGTGGTTTCAGAACGGTACAGGTTTGGATGCCAAGCATGATTGACTTAACATTTTCCAATTCAGCATCCTGCCCGGCAACCATAGTTTTGCCCGCCATTCCACGTTCCTTTAAAACAGTAATTACCCCAAGCGCTATTTTATCGTTTCCGGCAATGATTCCGGTGATGGAATCCTGAGATTGATCAAAAATACGGTTGGTATGAAATATCCCTTGTTCAGTTGACCAGTCATCGGTAAATTCGCTGTACACCACCTGAATGTCGCCTTTTTCCATAAACGACTGTAAAACATTCATCTGACCAAGGAAAAGTCTCATGGAGTTGTTATCGTGTTTCGAACCGCAAATCAATGCATATTTGCCTTTTGGCCGGAGCGACGTCAGATAAGATGCCTGAAGTTCGCCAATTTGGGTACTGTTGGCTGATACATAATAATCGAGTTTGCAGCCGTTAATCAAACGGTCGTATGCAATAACCTTCACACCAGATTCATGTGCCAGGTTCACAATTTTTGCTGCTTCATCCTGATTGATCGGAACAACGATCAGAACTTTTGCCCCATTTTTAATCATAGTTGCAGCCTGTTCTATTTGTTTCTGCTGGTTATTGTCAGCCACCTCGAGCATGACTTCGGCGCCTAGTTTGGTCAGATCTTCCAACAGATAGTTTTTGTCTTTTTCCCAACGTTCATTTTCGTAACTATGGATCAGGATTCCGACTTTGGGTGTTTTGGTTTTACAACCTGAAAAGATAAAAACACTGGCAAGAAATAATACAAAAAGTGAAAAGAATGAGATTTTCATAATTCATATTTTTGAATGATAACTGGGCTCAAGGTACAAAATGAATTTTGAAAAGCGACAAGCAATTCAATAAATTAGATTTATTTGAATGCCTTTAGATGTTCGTATAAGCTCTGTACCGGCAATCCCATCACATTAAAAAATGAACCTTCGATACGGTAAATACCGATGTACCCGATCCATTCCTGAATGCCATACGCACCTGCTTTGTCGTATGGGCGAAAATTCGCGAGGTAAAATTGAATTTCTTCATCGCTCAGCGATTTGAACCAGACATCTGTTAATTCGTAAAACGAAACTTTTTTTTCAGTTGAAAGCAGGCAAACTCCTGTCAAAACCTGATGTTTTTTTCCCGATAAATCTTTCAGCATCCGGAATCCATCGGCATAATCTGTTGGTTTATTCAGTATATGCCCATCGAGCCATACGATCGTATCGGCAGTGATCACCATTTGATTATTTTTCAGGAATGGACGAAATGCTTCAGCTTTCAGTTCGGCCAGATAAATTGGAATCTCAGTCATGTTCATCCCCTCCGGAAATACTTCCGGAATATCCGTCGCCTGCACTCTGAATTTCAATCCCAGGTCGTGGAGCAACTCCTGACGTCGCAGAGATTTCGATGCCAGGATGATTTCGTATTGTTCGAGATTTTGGAGAAGCATAATGTGGTTTCAGGTTCCAAATTAATTGCGTTTTCTGGTCATTCATAGTCATTCATAGTCATTTATAGTCATTAATTGAAAAAAGCATGGAGTTACTATGAATGACGTGTAAACTAATGACCATTAATGACTTTTATTTACTTCGACTGGACATTAATCCGCTTTTATTCCCTTAATTTCATGCCCATACCATTTTTGCTGCGAACGCATCACCTGCTCAATTACATCACGCACACAGCCTTCCCCGCCTTTTTTGTCGGAAATGTATTGCGAAATAGCTTTTATTTCAGGAACGGCATCAACAGGACAGGCTGTAATTCCAACTTCCTGCATGATCGAATAATCAACCATATCGTCGCCCATGTAAAGGATTTCGGTTTTAGGAATTCCGGTTTTGGCGCAAAAATCATCCAGGCATTCGGTTTTGTTGAAGGAATTCATGTATATGTGTTCTACTCCAAGTTTTTTATGGCGGAGTTTGACCCGATTCGTATTTGCCCCGGTTATGATGGCGATCTGAAACCCATTCTTCAGGGCATAACGAATTGCAAATCCGTCTTTAACATTGGCTGTCCGCATCGGGTCGCCGTTTTCATCGAGCGGTGTTGTATCCAACGAAAGGACGCCGTCAACATCGAAAATGAATGCTTTGATATTTTTAAGTCTTTCTTTAAAGAAGGTCATGATTCTATTTTTGGTGAACCTGAAAAATACTTTCGGTCACAAAGCTATAGATTTTCTGATATTCGGGCTTATCCTGAAGCATTTTTAAATGCGGACCGATAATGGTCTTGTCATTCCGTTTGGCCGGCCCGGTCTGGGCTTCTAAAGGATGAATATTTTCAATTTTTGCGGCAGTTTCACGAATGAGTGGTTTGAGAAGATCAAAGTCCAGTTTTTTAACCTGAAGGATTTCGGCTCCGATGGCGTAAAAATGATTGACAAAGTTGTTGGTAAAAACCGCTGCCAGGTGAAGTGTTTTCCGTTCGTCAGAATTTATCTGGTTAACGGTATTGGAAATTCTTTCGCCCAGTTTTTCCAGTTTCAGCAAGCTGGAAGGATGGTTAGCTTCAATACAGACCGGAATATCCGAAAAATCAACTTTTCGGCTTTTCGAAAAAGTTTGAAGCGGATAGAACACACCATAATTGTGGGTGAATCCTTCCAGAATGTTCATCGGCACACTGCCTGCAGTATGTACAATCAGTTGGTTTTCGTCGAGCGAAAGATTTTCCAAAACTTCCTGTATAGCCGAATCTTTTACAGCAATCACATATAAATCCGCTTCAGGAATAAGTTGCGAAAGATCATTGGTAAAGCTGGCATTCACTTTTTCTGCCAGGAGACGTGCCGATTCCACCGACCTGCTATAAACCTGTTTTACGCGGATTCCTTTTTCTATAAGGGCCAGAGCCAATTGTGTGGCCAGGTTTCCTGAGCCAATAATGACTACATTTTCTATCATGTTTTGAACTAACGGTTTTCGTATCGTTTATTGACCGTATCCCAATTCACCACATTCCAGAAATTATCAACATACTCGGCTCTCCGGTTCTGGTATTGCAGGTAATAGGCATGTTCCCAAACATCGAGGCACAACAGCGGAGTTCCCTTTTTCTCGACCACATCCATTAACGGGTTGTCCTGATTTGGTGTTGAACTGACAAATACTTGTCCGTCTTTTCCGGCGATCAGCCAGGCCCATCCGCTGCCGAATTGTTTCTTGGCTGCATTGGCAAATTCTTCTTTGAACTTATCCACCGATCCAAAACTTTTTTCGATGACACCTTTCAGAACAACTGAAGGATTAGTTTTGGCTGGTGACATGTTTTCCCAGAACAATGAGTGGTTGTAATAGCCTCCTCCATTGTTTCTTATTGCTGGCGAATATTTGCTGATTTCAGCAAAAAGGCTTTTCAAATCGAGCTCTGCAGCAGGGGAATCTTTCAGCGCTGCCAAAAAATTGGTGTGATAAGCTTTGTGGTGTTTGCTGTAATGAATCTCCATCGTTTTGGCATCTATGGTAGGTTCAAGTGCATTGTAAGCATAAGGAAGTTCCGGGAATGTGCTTTCAATAGCTTTCTGAATTGGATTTTGAATGTTGTAAACATTGGCCCAAACCGGGGCGGCTGCGATTGAAGTTCCGACAAGTGTTATAAAATTTCTTCGTTTCATGTTTTCTGGATTTGAAGTTTATTAATTCCGGTGCTATTGGTTAATAAACAGTCAGTTTGCCAATTTGTTCAGGAACAATTCAGGACGGATTTTGGGTTTGGTACCCAGTTCGGGCATATTGGCCTATTGCTTCATCGGTCCACGAGTCATCTAAATCCCTGACATGGATATAGTCGGTATTGTTCCATAATCCAAAATGTAATCATTGAATCAAAGAATACCATGTTTTCTGAAGGCTAAAAGAAAAAGAAAGCATCATTTCGACCTTCAATATATTAATGACTGTCAATTCCTTCAATCATGTAAAGCGAATGTTCGATAGTGGGCAATATTTCAGTACAATATTCAGTCACAGCTTTTACACTTCCGGGCAAACAGTATATCAGCGTCTTTCCTGAAACGCCTGCAATTCCCCGACTTAATAGAGCTGCCGGTTTTTCCATTCCGTACTTAACCCTTATCAGTTCCATAATTCCTGGAATTTCCCTGTCAAGAACCGGTCGGATTGTTTCGGGGGTAATATCGCGTGGCCCAATACCTGTGCCTCCTGTGGTAAAAATTGCGTCGGCGCCTGCTGAAACGGCGTCGTTTACCAGATGTGCAAGTTGTTTTGGATCATCAGGAATCAGATGATTGGCAACTACAATTTGGCGGTTTATTTTTGCAAAAAAAGATTCAACTAAAAGTTTGATTTGCGGTCCGCTTTTATCTGCATATTCACCAGCGCTGGCGCGGTCGCTTAATGTGATAATCCGGATGTTTACGATTTTTGGAAAATAGGTTAGTTCATCGCCAGACTTCAGCGTTCCCTCACGGATAACACGTGCAAAAATGCCTTCTTTAGGCATCACACAATTGCCAACTTCACGAAAAATAGAGCAATTATCGCCGTGGCATTTTTTACCGATCTGGGTGACCTCCAGTTCCAGATTATCATTCCGAAACCGATCCAATGGTTTGCATTCGTGCAGTAGAAGACCTTCAGTAGTGATGTTTTCTGCAAACTCACCGTACTGAATATTCCGGCCAGCATCAGCCGCAAATTTTACGATACTTTCAGATGCCAGCAAGCTGATTTGCCGGTGCCATTTTCCTGAATGCGCATCACCAACAACACCAATCCCGGTTAGTTGAATGGATTCTACCGGTTTTTTTACCATTCCCTTTTTTGTTGAGGTATTAACTGAAAGGACTTTTATTGTTGTCATTATTTTTTCTTTTTCTTTTTTTATTTTAGATATGAAAATGCATTTATGTTCTTGCGCCGAAATTTGCCTTTTTCTTTTTTGGAATTTACTGCACGGCGCTTAGCTATCGTATTGCACTTTTCCCCGGCTTAAAAGCCGGGGCTACAAATCCGCCAGCAGGCGGATTGCTCCTGACGGATACAAGGTAATTGAACTTGCAATCCGAATCATTCCCCCAACGGGGGAACAGGAAGGGGGCTTTTTGTTTTCAAGATTAACCTGATATTCTCCATTACCATTTCCTGATCAACAGCTTTACACATGTCGTAAACCGTGAGCAGAGCAATATTTACTCCGGTGAGCGCTTCCATTTCGACTCCGGTTTTTCCAAAACATAGAGTAGTGCATTCTGCCAGTACCCCATGTTCCTGAAGGCTGCATTTCACATCAATTTTCCAGAGTTGAAGCGGGTGACATAGCGGAATCATCTCGCTGGTACGTTTTGCTCCCTGAATACCCGCAATTTCGGCGACAGTCAATACATCGCCCTTTTTCATCTGATTTTGACGAATCAATTCAAGAGTTTCGGGTTTAAGCCGGATAAACCCACTTGCCACGGCTTCGCGCTCCTGATCAGGCTTCTGGCTGACATCAACCATTTTGGCCTTTCCTTTTTCGTCGGTATGGGTTAGTTTTTTCATATATTTTAGTTACGGGTTACGGGTTACGGGTTGCGGGTTCTCGTAACTCGAAACTCGTAACATTCATTTCTGAAAACTGCGACTGACCACTGATAACTTTTTCATCCTCCAATATTGTAAAACTCCCCCGACTGGTTGTAAGTTCCGCTTTTCGGTTTGTTGCCCAAAGCGAGGTTCAATGCTTCCTGATGGCCCAGTTCACGGATGTTGTAACTTAAATCACTAAACAAACAGGGTTTGATGTCGCCATTGGCCAGTAAGCGAACACGGTTGCATTTGCCGCAGTTACCGCCTTCACCTCCTTCGACGGTCGAAAACTCTCCGGTTTTCAGGTTCATCTGGTGTATAAAACGAAGGTTGAGACCATGGTCTTCGCAAAATTGTTTTAGCTTTTGTGTTTCATCATCGGGTTGTCCAAGCAGCACGCAATTAACCTTGATTGGCCGTAATCCAACTTGAATTGCAGCTTCAATTCCTTCCAGAACCACCGCCAATTCGCCGTTCCGGGTGATTTGGCAATATTGATCCGGGTTCACCGTATCGAGGCTGACATTGATGCGGTTCAGCCCCGCATTTTTCAGATCAAGCGCATATTTCGACAATAATATTCCGTTGGTGGTCATCGCCAAATCCTCAATTCCATCTATTGCAGCAAGCATCGCAACCAGTTCAACGATATCTTTTCGAACCAATGGTTCGCCACCTGTTAGCCGCACTTTCGTAATTCCGTTAGCCACGGCCATTCGGGCAAAATCAGTGATTTCCTCGTAGCTCAGTATGTCGGAATGCTCCATCAACCGGATACCTTCTTCGGGCATACAGTAAGTACAGCGCAGGTTACAGCGATCGGTCACTGAAATACGCAGATAATTGATTGGTCTGCTATAGCGGTCGAACATAAACAACTTCTCCTTTTTTGATTTCAGTTTTTCCTGCCGGAATTTTAATAATTCCAAACGCCTGATGGTAGGCGTGAATATGTGCCGAACCATGATAATCCACCATCCGGACCTCATTCTGATCGGTTATTTGAACAGGCAAACATTCTTCCCGGTCTGTTTTTTTTCGGTTGAAATTATGACTCATTGTCAAGGATAACCGGATATCGTTCTGGGTGTGGTTCATTAATTTCCAAAGAAAAGGCAGTACAAAAACCTCAAACTGGATGAACGACGAAACCGGATTTCCGGGCAAGCCGATGATGTATTTATTTCCTTTCGAGGCAAAAGTGGTGTGCTGTCCGGGTTTGATATTGATTTTGCTGAAATGAATTTCAAACCCAAGTTCCTTTATAATGCGTGGAACAAAATCAAAATCGCCTACCGAAACTCCTCCTGAAAGCAGGGTCACATCATTTTCATCTACCGATTTTTGAATAATCCGGGTGGTCAATTGTTCATCGTCTGGCACTATTCCGTAGTAATTGACCGGAAAGCCATATTTGGTTGCCTGCGCATATAGTTGTGGCCCGTTCGAATTTCGAATTTGAGAAGGTTTTGGTTTTTCTTCAGGATTAACCAGCTCCGATCCGGTTGAAATAATTCCGACAGCGGGTCTTTTATATACCAATGGATTGGTACAACCAACTGATGCAAGAATGGCAATATGCTGAGGCTTCAAGATAGTTTCTGAACTTATTACCAGATCACCTTCTTTCAAATCCTCACCTTTCCGGCAAATGTTTGCATTGGATATTTCTCCGGTAAACCGAACTTTTCCAGGAGCAACTTCTTCAGAATGTTCGATCATAAAAACCGTATCTGCCCCTTCGGGAACCTGCGCGCCAGTCATAATTTTGCTGCATTGGTTCCGAGCGATGATTTTGGTTGGCAATTGACCAGCCGGAATAATTTCGATGACAGTAAGTTCATGCCCCAAATCGGCCTGCTGGCAGGCATATCCGTCCATAGCCGATTTATTAAAAGGCGGCACATCGGCATCGGCAAATATGTCTTCAGCCAATATACGACCCGATGAATGTAAAAAATTTACATTTTCGGCGATCATGGATCGAGCTTTCGAAAATGCAATTTCGATGGCTTGTTCAAGAGATATCATCTTGTTTTGTTTTCCAGGTTTGATCAAAATTGAATGCGGAAGGATCAATGCTGAATTGTCCGCTATCGGAATACACAATTACATCGGCCAGTTTTTGCATTTCCAAAGCCGATGGTTTGATGTCTTCAAATTTATTCTGAATAAAAAGATAAAATGTTGGTTTAAGTATTTTACGCAAGGCTGCTGATTCAATTACAACTGGTTTTCCCGGATCCAATTGTTCCAATACAAGACCAAACGCTTCTTCCAGATAATCATCGGATGTTTGAATGTAAAAAACCCGATCGGCCCCAGCTTGTAAAAACAGGGAACTGTCTTTCCCCGAGGTTAAATCGGTTTCCTGAAAGATTCGGTAATTATCGGTAACGACAATGGGAGCCAATCCGCTGGTTGGTTCATGAAAATGCGGGGTAATTTTGATAGCGGCTATTTTTTGACCTACATTATGAGCAATCACCCGACGAATAAAACTAGTTTTACCAACATTGCGTCCGGAGCCGGAGATCAGCAGAATATTTTTCGAAATTTGGGTCATTCAAAAGCCTTTTAAAATTCAGGTAGGAGACATTTGACGACATCCAAAATGGTGAAGTTTCAGGATTCTCCTTTCCAAAGTCCTTCCGCCACTGCGGAAATCGGGAGGCTGAAGCGTTTCCGCCTTCAACCCATCGGTTTTCAGAAGCGTATGACAGGCACTTAGCTTCAGAAACTCGGAGTTTTATCAACGATGCAAATATAGAAATATCTGGATGAACGACAAGGAATCTTGAATCTTGAATCATGAGTTAACCTTATGGGGTTTCATTCGCCATTCAGGATTCATAATTCAAGATTCTATCTACTTTTTGTAGAAGTTCATTTGCTGAAGATAATCCCAGGTACGGCAGGGAATGAAATGGCGTACATCTTTTCCGGCTTTTATGGAGTCGCGGATGAAAGTGGACGAAATTTCCATCAACGGTGCATTGGCAACCTGAACCCGTGCATATTTCCGGATACTTTCAGGATTAAAGCCGGGGCGTGGATAAACAATGATGTCGTAGTTTGCCAGTAGCACATCGGCATTTTTCCATTTGTGGATGTTTTCCAGATTGTCGGTTCCCATCAGGATAAAAAACTGGTGGGTTGGATATTTTTCGCTCAAATAAGCCAGCGTGTTGATGGTGTACGAAGGTTTGGGCAGATTAAATTCGACTTTCGAAGCACGGAAACGCAGGTCGTCGCCTATAGCACGGTTCACCAACTCCAGTCTCTGGTAGTCATCCAACAGTGATTTTTTATTTTTCAATGGATTTTGAGGGCTCACTACGAACCAAAGCTGACCGATATCGGTGTATTCGACCATGTAATTGGCTATGGCCATGTGCCCGACATGAATGGGGTTGAATGATCCAAAGTAGAGTCCAGTTTTGATCATTTTTCTAATCTTGTTTTTTGCCAGCCTCAAGTGAAAGGAGAAGAATATCAAAAATATTTTGAGCAATTCCGAATAGCTCTTTGCTCTCTTTTAATGAGGGCTTGCCTGTTGACATTAAGCCTATTTCTCCAGGATATCGGGAACTGGTGTAAACATTATCAAGCATTTCAAGTTCGGTTTCATTGATCGGATTCATCAGGAAGGATTCTGTTAGTGCATACAATCTTGTCAGATTATGAATTCGGGACATCTTAATCCCTTTTTCTTCGATCAGTGCTTTGAATGCTTTTTCTACCGCTTGTTGGGCATGAAATGCAACGACATTAGTTACAAATTCATCATTCAGGTTATTTTCGCAACTGCGTAAATCAGTCTGGGCAAATTCAAGCCATTGTCTGGTACTTGCTTTCATAAATCACGATTCCTTTAGTGAGTATTTCTTCTGAAAAGCTGGTGTTAGCAATTTTAAACTGTTCGAACATAGGAATTGTAAACACTATTAAATCAATAGGTATTTGTTTGGCAACAGAACGTGTGAACTGGCTAACCTTAAGGTAAAGTTCTTGTTTTTCGCGGAAAGTTACCGGAAAAGTATGTTCATTCAATACAACAAACAAATCGAGATCACTGTCTTCATCAGGACTCCCATAAGCATACGAACCAAATAACAATACCATATATGGATCGATTGCCTTCAAGTTGGTCTTTAACTGTTCAATGTATTTATTGTTTGGTTGCATAGTTCTGACCTTTTATAAAACATTCAATACCTGTTCCTTAATCTTTTCCAGGTTGTCTTTCATCTGGACAACAATGCGCTGGAGGTTGCTTTCGTTGGCTTTTGAGCCGAGCGTGTTGATCTCGCGGCCGATTTCCTGAGCGATAAAACCCAGTTTCCGGCCTGAAGGTTCGATGTCGGCCATAGTTTCGGTGAAATAACTGCAATGATTGGTCAGGCGAACTTTTTCTTCGTTGATGTCGAGTTTTTCCATGTAATAAATCAACTCCTGTTCGAAACGGTTTTTGTCAACACTTCCATTCAGTTGCAGTTCGTTGAGGCTATCCATGATTTTGGTCTTCACGTTTTCCAATCGCCGGGTCTCATGCGGCTCAACCAGATCGAGTAAATCCAGGATATTTTGAATATTGGTATCGATGTCAACTTTCAGCGCCAAGCCCTCCTGATCGCGAAAACGGTTGAGTTCTTCAAGTGTTTTGATCAGGTTTTCGCGAACGACCAGCCATTCCGATTCATCCAGTTCATCGTACACCGTTTTAACTGTTTCGGGCAGCCGCATGATGCTGTTCATGATGGATACGTTTATTTCAAGCCCCAGTTCCTGATGGACTTCTGAGAGCTGCCTGTAATAATCTTTGATGATTTCCGCATTGATGCGCGACGTGCTTTCAGTCCCGAGATTATCGAGATAAAGTGCAAAATCAACTTTTCCACGGATAAGCATTTCTGAGATTAACCGTCGGATTTCAATATCCTTTTCGCGGTAAATTGCAGGAATCCGGGTATTTATATCGAGTTGTTTGCTGTTTAGCGACTTAATTTCAAGGGTGATTTTTTTATTTCCTACTTCGAATTCGGTTTTTCCGAACCCAGTCATTGATCTGATCATGAATTATGGATTTTAGCTGCTAAAGATAAAGCAAAAGTTAACGCCAAACATGGGCAAATACATTTTTGTATTGCCAGCCGCTAGCTGCCAGCTTTTGGCATCAGGCAATAACTCCTGACCCAATCAATTCTTTACCTTCGTACCATGCTGCAAATTGTCCGGAGGTAATGCCACGTTGTTCCTTGTCGAAAATGATATAAATGCCATCTTCCCGTTGATACATCGTTGCTTTTTCGAGCGGCTGACGGTACCTGATCCGTAAATCGTATCTTCTGCTTTCTCCTGAATTCATTACTAGATCAGGGCGTATCCAATGGATTTCGTCTTTCGGAATAAAAAGTCCGGGACGGTATAAGCCCGGATGCCCGGTGCCTTCACCCACATACAGGATATTACGGGTCACATCGGTTCCTATTACAAATAAAGGATTCTTATGGCCGCCGATATTCAGGCCTTTTCGCTGACCAACGGTGTAATAATGGGCTCCCTGATGTTCGCCAATCACCTCGCCATTCCATGGCTTATAGGGAAATGCCGAACAGAGTTTTTTTAAGTTTTCCTCCGTTATTTCAATATTCTTCTTTTTTGAGATAAAATCGGATGTAATTTCAATCACATTCCCTGTTTTGGGTTCGAGTTGCTGTTGAAGAAAGGTGGGCAAGTCAACTTTCCCGACAAAGCAAATTCCCTGCGAATCTTTGCGTTCAGCAGTTGGCAGGTTTACCTGACGTGCAATTTCACGCACTTCAGGCTTTTCCAGATGGCCAATCGGGAAAATGGCTTTCGAAAGCTGATACTGATTTAACTGACAAAGAAAATAGCTCTGGTCTTTGTTTTTATCCTTCCCGGCGAGAAGCTGATGAATCGCCTGTCCATCTTTTTCGAATTCAGATTTTCTGCAGTAGTGACCGGTTGCAACAAAGTCAGCCTTGTATTTCAGACATTCATCGAGAAAAATATCAAATTTAATTTCCCTGTTACACAGCACATCCGGATTAGGGGTCCGCCCCTTGCTGTATTCGGCAAACATGTAATCAACTACCCGCTGTTTGTAATCTTTGCTGAGATCGACAATATGAAACGGAATGTCAAGTTTCTTTGCTACCAGTTCGGCAATCATAGCGTCGTCTTCCCAGGTGCAGCGCGATGTAACAGTTCCGGTGCGGTCGTGCCAGTTCACCATGAATAAAGCCACTACATCATATCCCTGTTGCTTCAGCAAATAGGCTGCAACACTCGAATCAACGCCTCCCGACAGCCCTATAACAACACGTTTCATTGGAGTTTCAATTTTCAATTTCAAGCTTAGCTTCATGTGTCCGGATAACGGTTTAAAAACTTTTAGGAGCGCCCCGGTATTGAACACAGAGGATTATCCTTAAGCTCAATTGGGTACACAAAAGTATGGAAAGCGGACAACTATTCCAAGAGAAAGGAAGTTTCGGATTGACTCATCGGGTGAATTCATCCGATGAGTATTTGGTCAAATCAGTTCATCAGGGTTAATGTCTGAAACATCGATGATTTTTTTCAGGATGGCATACATGGTTAATCCTGATGCCGATTTGATGCCTGTTTTTTCGGAGATATTCTTGCGGTGTGAGATTACCGTGTGCGTGCTTACGAACAATTGGTCGGCAATTTCTTTATTCGAATAGCCTTTGGTAAGAAGTTGCAGAACCTCAATTTCGCGCCTGGTGAGTTCCGTGTCAGTATCTTTGTTTTGGTCTGAAAGGAACGAATTCAGGATTTCATTCACCTTGTAGCAAATCAAGGTTGGCGCATCGAAAAGGTTAATAGTCTGGTTGGAATACACCGAATCGGAATCCAAATGAAGTGTTATGAAGTGTATATTTTGGACCGAAGTTAGTATTTGGCGGATAAACGAGCTGCTTTTTTCCTGCTCTTCTGAAGTAGCTATTATTAAAATCGGACCACTCATTGCGGTATAGTCAATCAATTCGTCGCCACGATGAAGTAGGATGACTTCACTCGCTAGGCTACTTTTTAGTATTTCAAAAAGACCGGATAACACCATGTCCGACTGGCTGATCACAACAACCGATATATTCTGATTGTTATTCATAGCTTTCTAAAAGTTTTTCGAGCTGTTTTACTTTTGGCATCAGAATGTGATCTTCGATTCGTGAATGGTTCTTCAGGTCTTTCTCGAAAAGAAATAAATTCGTCAGAAATGCATTTCCGCGATTCTGGTCGTAATTGGGTGGTAAATATTTAATGATAATGTTTTTAAGATCGTCCATCTTGTCGTCCATGTTCGAATGCTCTTTTTCGAAGCTGGAAATTGAAAACGAAGGATACTTTTGCGTAAACCGATCGCGGATTGCCCGATTTTCTATCACTGCATTTAATTCTAATATAAACGGAAACATTTCACGCTCTTCGAAATTGATGTGAATGACGAATTCCTCTTTGAACCTGGCATAAAACTTCCGGACCAGTTCGTTTTCTGTGTTTTCATCCGGACTTGCCGACAGAAAAAGCTCAATCAGCCGGTCGTTTTCCGGGATCAGGTAATCTTTGTAATATTGATGAGTCTTAATCAGATAATCGATAACCATCGAAATCGGGAAGTCGAGCAAACGTTTTTCAGGGAAATACGCCTCATAATGAAAAACATTAATGGTTTCAACGAAAAAGTTGAGATCGATGTTATTTTCCTCGCAGATATTCCGGATTGTTTTATCTCCGAAACCAAGTTTGATACCCAACCGGTTGATGACTGGCAACAACGAATGATCTTTGTGAATAACCGAAGCGAGTTTGCTGTTTTCGTTAAACAATTCCATATCCTGAATAAATTATTTGATATACAAACAAAGACAATATTCTGAATGAAAGGTTCATCAAAATAAGGAAAACCCCACTTGTGATGGGGTTTTCAGTATGATTTACGGCCTTCTGCTCCAGAAAGTCCTTTTAGGTTTCGGTTCCAGATGAGATGAAGGATGATTGTATGGTTTAACTTCCCTGTTTCCTGAAATTTCCCTTACAGCCTGCCCGTTGTGCTGTCGGGCGACAGGTTTCCGGCTTACTTTGGCTGGGGCTTTCACAGGGGTAAAATCGGTTAGCAGATAAGGATGATCGTCAACCACCGGAATGGTTTGTGAAATCAACCGCTGAATATCGCGCAGAAAAATGATTTCAGTATTGTCGCAGAACGAAAGTGCAATGCCGCTTTGTCCGGCACGTCCGGTTCTTCCGATGCGGTGAATGTAGGTTTCAGGAATATTCGGTATCTCGAAGTTGATCACATGGGTTAAATCATCAATATCAATACCTCTGGCCGCTATATCAGTGGCAACCAAAAGCCGGATTTTACCACCTTTAAAGTCTGAAAGGGCTTTCTGGCGTGCATTCTGCGATTTGTTGCCATGTATGGCCTGTGCATGATGTCCGTTCTTCTGAAGGTACTGAACAACTTTGTCGGCGCCATGTTTGGTACGGGTAAAAACCAGCGCAGAAACGATTTTCTGGTTTCTCAGCAAATGAAGCAACAGACTGCGCTTGTCGGCATAATTCACCATATACATCTGTTGTTCAACTTTTTCGGCAGTGGTTATTTCAGGAGTAACTTCAACCTTCACCGGATTTTTCAGGATGGTTTGCGAAAGTTTGACTATGTCCGAAGGCATGGTGGCCGAAAAGAACAAAGACTGGCGTTCGTGCGGCAATTCAGCAATGATGCGCTTTACGTCGTGAATGAATCCCATATCGAGCATCCGGTCGGCTTCGTCGAGTACAAATAACTCGATGTTTCGAAAATCGATGTATCCCTGGTTTAACAAATCGAGCAGCCGTCCGGGAGTGGCAATCAGGATATCAATTCCCTGGCGTAAAGCATCTGTTTGAGGGCGTTCGCCCACACCACCATAAATAACGGTATGTTTCAATCCGGCATACCGGCCGTAAGCAGCAAAACTTTCGCCAATCTGAATGGCCAATTCGCGTGTTGGGGTAACAATCAGTGACTTAATCCTGCGTTTTCCTTTTGCGGGAATGTGGGTGTCGTAAAGAATCTGGATGATCGGAATGGCAAAAGCCGCCGTTTTTCCGGTTCCTGTTTGTGCGCAACCTAGTAAATCTTTTCGCTGAAGTATGATGGGTATTGCTTGTTCCTGAATGGGAGTAGGTGTTTCGTAGCCCTCTGTTTTTAAAGCCCTCAGGACGGGCTCAATCAAATCTAAATTTTCAAATAACATTTTAATAATTTGGAAAGGCTTTCTATCAAACTTTATTGATGAGCCTTTGTGTTAACGGCGCAAAATTAGACATTAATCCGACAAACCACCCAAATTCAGACTTATTTATCGTTTTTTATTGAAAAAGAATAGGTTAGCGTGATGATCGAAAAACTTCCAATGCCTCCGGAAAAGGCTGCAATGCCCGTTCAAAAATTCCCAGGGAGTAGGCAATAGTCAATCCGTAATTCGTCAGCGGAACACCTGCCATCCGGGCTTTCATTAGTCGCGACAACATTTCCCGACGGTTCCACATGCAGGCCCCGCAATGAATAATCAGTTTAAATTCAGACAAATTCTCAGGGAAATCATGTCCGCGGTGATGTGTATATTCCAGCTTCCCTCCGACATACTGATTGAGCCAAAGAGGAATTTTCACGGTGCCAATATCTTCTTCAATCGGGTGATGCGTACAAGCTTCAGCAATTAACACTTTGTCGCCTGTTTTCAGTTGGTCAATGGACATAGCGCCTTTCACCATTTCAGAAAGGTCGCCCTGAAGACGGGCAAACAGGATGGAGAAGCTGGTAATTGGTATTTCAGCAGGCGTATCGGCATTCACTTTTTGGAAAGCCTGACTGTCGGTCACTACCAATTTAGGAAGTTTATTCAGCCGGGCAAGAGCTTCACTTAGTTCACGGTCTTTTACCACCATGCAAAACGAGTCGTTATCGAGCAGGTCGCGGATGCATTGGACCTGTGGTAGAATGATCCGCCCTTTTGGCGCTTCCTTATCAATCGGGACAACTAACACAGCCATTTCGCCGGGACCGACCAGATCAGAAACAATTCCCGGGCGGTTGATAAAATCGTCGGGGGCAAAATCCAGGATTGCCTGCCTTAAATCCTGAATTCCATGTCCGGTTAGGGCAGAGGTTTCGATTACCGGAATTTTTTCTCCGGAGAAACTTTTTGAAAGAAAATTGCTGCCCGAAGCTATATCACATTTGTTGAATACCACAATAACCGGAATAGTGCGATCGTTTAATTCGCGGAGAATCTTTTCCTCAAAATCGCCCCATTCGTCCGATTTAGAAATGATTAAGCCAAGTTCGGTGCGATCGAAAACCTGCATCGTTTTTTGGATACGTTTTTCGCCCAAAGCGCTGGTGTCGTCAATTCCGGCAGTATCTATAAAAAGCACAGGGCCAAGCGGCAGCAGTTCCATGGGTTTTTCAACCGGATCGGTAGTTGTTCCGGCAATTTCGGATACGATGGAAACTTCCTGACTGGTCAACGCGTTCAAAATAGAAGATTTGCCTGCATTGCGCCTGCCGAAGATGCCTATATGAAGCCTGAATGATTTGGATGCCCGCATAACTGCAATTTTTGTTGATGCAAAGTACGATTAACGATTTGTGAAAAGCAAGTTCAAACCAGAGTTTAGTTTAACTGTTATACAGTAACCATTATCAATATCAAAAAATTTTACACTATGAAAAAATTAATGTTCATTTTACTCATTGCCTTTATTTTTGGATTTGAATCCAAAGCCCAGGATTATAACACAGGAATCGGTCTTCGGGCAGGATGGGGGAACGGTTTAACTGTCAAACATTTTTTAGGCGGGAAAGCTGCTGTAGAAGGAATACTTGATACACGCTGGAGAGGATTTAGCATTACCGGTTTGTACGAAATTCATAACCAGGCTTTCGAAGTTGATCGTTTGAACTGGTATTATGGCTTTGGAGGTCACATCGGTTTTTGGAATGGGAAAAACGTTGGTTGGGCCGATAATCATGACAATTACACGGTTATCGGGATTGACGGAATTCTCGGACTGGAATACAATTTTGATTTTATGCCTATCAACCTGAGTATTGACTGGAAACCGGCACTGAACCTGGCAGGTGCATCAGGATTCTGGGGAGATGGTGGCGCTCTTTCTATCAGGTATATATTTTAAACCATCAGTTAAAAAATCAGCGTCAGCGACAAATATCTCAGAACCATGCCTATCAGACTGTAAAACAAGGCCTCTTTGACCCGGTATTTCAGCATTCCGGCTGCAAGGGAAATTACGGGCGAAGAAAGTGGCAGCAGGTTGGAAAGGAGTAGTGTCCAGTTGCCATATTTTCGGATTTCATCTTCTGCCTTTTCGTAACGTTTCCGGCCTATGAGCCGGTCAATGACTCCTGTGCTGAAGAAGTAACCAATCAGATAATTAATCACCTGGGCTGCAAACGAAGTCGCAACGGCAACCAGATTAAGCATGATAGGATCATAAGATGAACGGAGGTAATAAATGAACGCCAGTTCCATGGGCATAAACAGGAAGAAGAACAAATAGCCAGCAAAATTCACAATGGCAAACGACAGCAAGCTTTCCTTGTTGTTCTCGTAGATGTCCCTTCCGATAGTCAGCGAAGCAATCACTGTCATCAGAATCAACAGAAAAGCGATAACGCTTAGTCTCCTGTAATCAATCCGTCTCATTTTTATTTCCATAGAAATAGAATTACTCTTTTCAAAAATAGGCAATCCTTTTGAGAATGTCAGAAATTAAACCCAAATTGCGTTAAAGTGTTTTTATTCAACTTTCAAAATTGAAATTCATGAAATTCATCTCAGTAACTTTATTTGTCATTGTATTTCTGGCAGCATGTCAGCCAAAAAAAAGTGAATACCTGAAAATATCAGGGTTCGCACAAGGTTCGACATATAGTATCACCTACGAAAATTCGCACAAGGAAGATTATGCCAGCGACATTGATTCCATCCTGAAAGCATTCGACAAATCGTTGTCAATATACGACTCAACTTCCATTATTTCAAGGATTAATAATGATGATCCGGCGGTTGAGGCCGACGACTGGTTTATTGAAGTTTTCAACAAATCAGTAGAGATTAATTCTGTATCAGGAGGAGCTTTCGATATTACAGTTGGTCCGGTTGTAAAAGCATGGGGATTTGCCAATGGCCCGGTTGCCAAACACGATACAGCACACGTCGACAGTTTACTGCAGTTTATTGGTATGGATAAAGTGAAACTGGAAGGCCGAAAAGTTGTCAGGAAATTTCCAGGTGTGAAAATAGATGTAAATGCCATCGCGCAGGGATACTCGGTTGATGTGGTTTGTGATTTTTTTGAGAAAAAAAGTATAAAAAACTATCTGGTCGAAATTGGCGGCGAAGTTCGTGGAAAAGGAACCAACGCCAGAAATAAATTCTGGCATATTGGTATAGACAAACCTTCGGATGGAAATATGGAACCTGGCAAGGATCTTCAGGCAATCATCGAAATTAACAACAAAGCGCTGGCTACCTCCGGAAACTACCGCAAATTTTTTGTGGAGGACGGTATTAAATATGCTCATACTATCGATCCAAAAACCGGTTTTCCGGCACGAAATGCCTTACTGAGCGCTACCGTTGTTTGTGACGATTGTATGACTGCCGATGCTTATGCCACCGCGTTTATGGTGCTTGGTGTTGAAAAAAGCAAAGACCTGTTGCAAAAACTTCCTGGCATTGAAGTCTATTTTGTGTACAGCAATCAGCAGGGCGAATACGCGGTTTTCTTCTCTGAAGGAATGAGAAAAATGATTGTGGAAGAAAAAGATTAAGGGCAATTGAAAACGATCGGATTGAATACAGAAAAAACGGTATTTCATTGCATTCTCTATTGAAGACTACTGCGGATTAAATCAGGGCGGTTGGTTGTGATGCCGGTTACTCCTAGTTTTACGAGGCGTTTGGCTTCTTCGGCATCGTCGATGGTCCACGAAAGCATTTCAAGACCAAGGCGTTTGGCACGCCGGACCGTTTTTTTATCAACGATTTTATTGTTCAAATTTAGCCCGTCCAGACCCTTTATAGCGGATTCTTTCATTTTTTCCTGAACTTCGGGAGCCCAACCACTCAGCCAATAGCAAGCATTTTCAGGAAATAATTGTTTGGTAGCCAGAATAGTTTCCCAGCCAAAAGCAATAAAAATCAATTGTTGTTTTTTGCCGGAAAGATCAACCGCCAGCTTCAATGCAGGTAAAACCTCAACGCCACATTTGATTTCAATCACCATCTTTTTCCCATCAGGAATCGTTGCGATCATTTCTTCCAGAAAAGGTATTTTTTCACCCTTATACAGCTCATTTTTCCAATCCCCGGCATCCAGGGACCGCAACACATCAGCACTTGTTTCGGCAACATTAAACTCCTGCCCTGTTGTTCGTTTGGTGTTGCTGTCGTGAATAACGACCACCCTATTGTCTTTCGAAAGGTAAATGTCCAGTTCAACCGCATCGGCATTTTGCTGCCATGCCAGTTGGGCGGCTGCAACCGTATTTTCAGGAGCAGTAAACGACGAGCCCCGATGAGCAATGATGGAGGGTTGCGCTTGCGCGGCCAGATTGATCTGCAAAAATAGGACGAATGAAAAATATCGGTACATGGCAATGTGAAATTAATTTATCGTGACAAAGATACACAAGGCTCAGGTTTTTTTCTGGCCTGAATATTATTTGATTAAAATTCAGCCCTAACAGTCAATACCGGTACCATTCCGATTCCTTTCGAATCGAGGGTAATTATCTGTTTATTGCTGTAACTATACTTCCGTCGGAGTATATTTCTGGCCTTTCCATTGTTGGCCATAATCACATCCGACAATCCGCCAACCGAATTTATGATCGAGAATTGCCCGGTGTTGCCATCCTTTATCGGAATTGCCCATAGAAACTGATAATAGGCCTCCCACGAGAATTGCAGATTATTGGAGAAATTGCAAGTAAAACCTGTAGTGAAGTGAAACGCTTTGGCAGATTTCAGATGCTGGTTACGCTCATCGCGCTTGGTTGCTGAAACTTTTACTTTGTAATGATATACCGACAAGGGTTCGAGCCTCGAGTGAAAACCAAGTCCAAAGTTGAAAGACCGCTGGCCAGGCATACGAATGATCATTCCCCAGCGTGGTTCAAAAACCACTTCGTTTTATTCATCAATGTATCCGATTTCCTGTCGCGGTCGGAGGTAAATTGATAAGAAAACGCGGCGGTACCTCTTATGTAGGTTTTATTGTTTGGAAAGGAGAAGGTGTGTTTAATCCCGGCCACAGCGGTTGTTTGGGTCTCTAAAAACTCATCCTGATCAATGCCATTTTTCAGTTCGTCCACATTTGCTGAGTCTATGTCTCCTGCTTCGGACGAACCTCCAACTGCAAAAACATCGAAAGTCCCTGATTTTTCGGCTTTGAGCGAAACTTTAAAGACATAATCCGACGATCGGGGAACAATGCCATAATCTTTTGCATCCAGAATTCCCAAACGGGTTAGGTACTGAAAATCGGCCAGCCGGTAGTCGAACAAATGATGATTTCGTTATTATCGTCGCCGTTTCCGGAGAATACGCCTGCAAAATTGGTCACCATTCGTGAAGCATCAAAATAACCAGCGGCATAACGGGTTGCATCTTCAGCGCGAAGGGTGCGGGCGCTCACCGTTACCATTGGGTTCATCCAACGATTATTGCTGGCCTTTACAAATATTTCTTCGGTTTGAAAAACCAGTTCAGTCAATTCAACGTTCAGGAATACTTCTTTACCGGTACCAATCTGGATACCTGCAATTTGTTTGGTTAAATACCCCAAATGATTAAACGAAAAGACATGGCGGCCAACCGGAACTTTGAGTTTAAAATACCCAAGTGAATCGGTTGCTGTTCCAATTGCAGGTTTGCACGATTCGCATAAAACATATACTACCGACAAGGGTTGATGGCTCTCCATGTCGGTAACCACGCCGGTGAAAGTTTGCCTGTAATCCTGTGTAAACGATTTCTCCGGAAATAGAAACAAAAGAAAAATCAGAAGGAAAATCATCTTGCGCGATCTTCCGGCAAAGTCAAATTCGTTGAATTTGGTAACCATTCCGGGAAAATAGCAAAGGTTTTGAAAGATAGGAAATCCCCGTGTTAAAAACTTTATTCATGCAGGAAACGCTTGATGTCTTTCATTTCGCCCGCCAGAACCAAAGTGTCGTTTTCTTTAAATTCGATTTCGTTTTTATCTTCGTTTTCGGCCGAAAGGGCAGAAGAATAAACTATCCTGAAATTTCGTTTAAGGGCAACAATTTTCAGGTGGGTTTCTTTTCGGAAAAGGGCTGGCGAATACTTTTGCCCAACCAATGATACCGGCATGACCATATCAAGAATTTTAAATGAATCGGTGATTGCAAACAAGTTTTGAATTCCTTTTAGCGGAAGCTTTTGCGCAAAAATCTTGGCCGATTCATATTCCGGGTTTATGGTTTCCATGATACCGATAGCATTAAGAACAGTAAAATGGATCGAAGAACTTTCCCGGCAAATAACGCGTTGTACCCCTAGTTTTTTAAGCAGTGCAGCTATTTGTACCGAAATCCCGAAATCACTGCCGATACTGACTACAAATGCATCCGCTTCTTTGATAGGCAAAATCCTCAACGCATGAGGATCAGTGGCATCCAGGCAAATGGTATTGGCCACAGAATCTTTAAAATATTCAACCTTGCCCAGATCGTTATCTACACCAAGAACATCATGCCCTAATGATGTCAGATTTTTTGCCAGTGAGGCGCCAAAATTTCCTAATCCGATTACTACAATGTTCATCTCAATTTCTTTTTAGTTCTTGTTGATTCAATGAGCTTCTGCCCGGCACAAGCTCCTGATAGGCTTTCGCTAAGTAATAATTAAATTTTCCTTCGGATAACGATATAACGAAGCGCTTCCGTATGCTTTCGCCATCGATAAAAGTAAGGTAATACTTCCCATTCGTCCAATGTACATCAGTATAATGAGAATATATTTAGATGGATCCGAAAGTTTTGGTGTCAGATCGAGGGATAAACCCACAGTTCCGTAGGCAGAGAAACATTCAAAAATAATCTTGAGCATACCCAATTCCCCATCGAAAATAAAAATTCCAAATGCACCCAATACAATGGTAAAAATGGATAGTGTGATAATTGCAAATGCTTTATTTACAGAATATTCATGAATTTCGTAGCGGTGCACCTCGATATGATTCTTACCTTTTATGATACGGAAAACATTCAGAAAAGCAATGGCAAATGTACTGGTTTTAATACCACCTCCGGTTGAAACCGGCGAAGCGCCAACCCACATTAAAAAGATAGTTATCAATATCGCTGGCATAGATAACATTGACATGGCATAGCTATTAAACCCTGCCGTTCTCGGAGTTACACTCTGAAAATAGGACATTGCCAGCCTGGCTTTTAAATCCATTCCTTGCTGGGTGTATTCCTTTTCAAAATAAAAGAATGCCAGAGTACCAAAAGCTAAAAGGAGGAATGTAGTAAACATGACTATTTTCGAGTTCAGGGTAATCATGTTAACGCGGTGTACATACAACTTGCGGGTCCTGAAATATTCAATAAGCCATCTCAACTGACTTTTGGAATACTGATATAAATTTAGCAAAACCGGGAATCCAATCCCTCCGAGCACTATCAAATTGGCAATCCAAATATGGACGCTATAATTAGTCCGGATACGGACATCATACAAATTGTCAGACAGTGTTGAAAATCCAGCATTGCAGAAAGCAGATATGGAATGAAATATCGAGAATTTAAGATTGTCGCTGGCCGAACCTAAGGCGTTTTTTTCGAGCGATAAAAAGATTAGTGTGGCGCCGATGGCTTCAATAAGCAAAGTGATTAATACCACTTTCATCAACGATTTAATGATCCCGCTATAACTATCTTCACTCAGGTAATCGCGCAGCATCGTCTGTTCGCGAAACGATGATTTTTCTTTGAAAAATATGCCAAAAAAACTGGTGATCGTCATGACCCCAATTCCACCAATCTGTATGAGGGCCATTATAACAAATTTCCCCAAAAAAGTAAATCGGGTTGCCGTGTCAACAGCGGTTAAACCCGTAACGCACACTGCACTGGTTGCGGTAAATAAGGCATCAGTAAAGCTGATTGGTACAGTAGTTGCCATGGGCATCATCAGGAACATGCTACCGACAAAGATGATAAAAGCGAAACTTGACATGAATAACTGGGCAGGATTCAGTACTTTAATCAGCATGTTGATTTCCATTCTCGATAATTCGAGGAAAAACAAAAAAAAGGCCAGCATCTGAATGGCCGAGGTCTGATAAAGGTAATACTCAAACGTTTCACCATAGCTTACCACAAAAATCGGGAGAAAGAAAAGGACCAGAAAAATTCCGATAACAACCTGAGTAATATATACTTTTTTGTTTCCGGTGCTTCCCTTGAACAAGACAGCCCGGGCCAGATATAATAACCC
This sequence comes from Odoribacter sp., assembly GCA_013824715.1. Classification (GTDB taxonomy): domain Bacteria; phylum Bacteroidota; class Bacteroidia; order Bacteroidales; family Prolixibacteraceae; genus Aquipluma. The sequence continues at coordinate 36,290 of PNOH01000022.1, forward strand.
GATGATCAAATAGCTAATCCTGAAATATAAATTATGAATCTGAAATTGCGAGGATTTCTCAGTTCCGGGAAAGCCAATGTCCTGAATAGCCAGAACAAACAAGCTAAATGTAAACAGAAATAAAATCCAATTGATAATACTTCTTAGATTGAGCGAATCCTTGTTCCAGTTAGATTTTGAAAAAGACAGTTTGGATAATAACATATTTATAGAAAAAAACGAAGCAAAATTAGTTCAGTTTTATTAAAATTGGCATAAAATCAGGTATTAATTTCTTACAGTATCCATATTTCTCCTGACGGCTTATAACCTGTTGTAGTTATCCGTATGGTTATCCAAATCCGATTTTCCAAAATTGCAGGCGGTGTCTAGTACCTGTGTTTTATTGTTGCAACTTTGTAAAGTACTAATATTGTTCTATTTTTGACTGCAATTTGAGATTTATTCAATCATCCGACTAATCAATCAGCCTTTTAAACAGCAGTAATGTTTACACATATATCCCGATTTATACTCAAACACCGAACCTTTTTAATCGTAATACTTGCACTACTTACGGCTTTTATGGCCTACAAAGGTAAGGATGCTACCTTATCATACGAAAATGCGTCTTTATTACCTGAAAAGGACAGTACCAGAATAGAATATCTGGAATTTAAGAAACTATTTGGCGAAGATGGCAATGTAATTGTTGTCGGAGCCATTAATCCTGATTTATTTACACTCGATCAGTTTAATGCATGGTATGATTTGGGTGGCCGGATCCGGGAAATAGAAGGGGTACAGGAAGTGGTAAGCATCTCAAGGGCGATCAACCTGATCAAAAATGAAGAAACTCATCAGTTTAATATACTGCCCATTGTCAATCAAAAACCAAGTTCACAAGCTCAGGTTGACAGTTTAAAAAATCTCATATTTAGCCTGAGATTTTATGAGGGAATGCTTTTCAATCCTAAGACTCAGGCTACACTAATGACGATTACACTTGATAAGCTAAAGCTGAATGATATAAGCCGGATCACTCTCATAGCCAACATTGTAAAAACGGTTGAAGCATACCGCGTTCAAAATAAGGTTGAGATTCACTACTCCGGAATGCCATACATCCGGACAATTACGATGCAAAAGGTAAAACATGAGCTTTTCCTGTTCATTATTATCAGTACTGCCGTGGCGGCCTTTATCATGTTTTTATTTTTCCGGTCGTTGCGTGTTGTGGCCAGTTCTCTTCTGATTGTGGGTATAAGTATTATTTGGGTTGTAGGAACACTCGTTCTTTTCAATTATAAAATCACAATCCTGACCGGGGTGATTCCTTCGCTCATTGTGATCATTGTTATCGAAAACTGTATTTATATACTTAATAAATACCATTGGGAGTACCGGAGCCACGGCAATAAAATGAGGGCTTTATCGCAGGTCATTCACCGGATCGGGTTTGCATCGCTCATGACCAATGCTGCCACTGCACTTGGCTTTGCCGCGTTTATACTTGTCCCAAACCAAATGCTGCGCGAATTTGGTGTGATAACCTCCATAAATATCATGGTACTTTACGTACTGACTATCGTTTTGCTGCCCATCATTTTCAGTTTGCTGGCGCCTCCTTCACCCAAACACATCAAGCACCTCGACAATAATTTCTTTGGGGCTGTTCTGGATAAAGTCATTTACCTGATCAGTAACAGGCGAAATCTGATCTACAGCATTGCAGGCGGGTTGGTCGTTATTGGTTTCATTGGTTTAAGTATGATGAAAACCTCAGGAAAAATTGTGGATGATTTCCGAAAAGATGACCCAACCTATCTGGACCTGAAATTCTTTGAAAATAATTTTGGCGGCGTGATGCCTTTTGAAATTTCAGTTGATACCCGAAAACCTAACGGAGTTTTAATGTATTCTAACATCCAGAAAATTGACAAACTCCAGAATTTGATCGGCTCACACGACGAATTTTCGAAACCACTTTCTTTAATCGAAGTCTTTAAATTTGCCCGCCAGTCATTTTACAATGGCGATTCAAGCAAATACTCACTGCCTGGCTCGATGGAAAAAAACTTCATCTTTGATTATATTCCACAGGATGTGAAAGGTAAAGGCAGCGGATTGCTGAAGTCGTTCCTCGACAGCGCCAAACAGATGACCCGTATTAGTTTTCAGATGGCAGATGTGGGTACCAATCACATGGATTCGCTGATGGCCAATATTCTGCCTCAGGTTGACAGCATATTTGATCCGGCCAGATACACGGTGAAAATAACCGGCAACAGCGTAGTTTATGCCAAAGGGACCAATTTCCTGATTAAAAATTTATTTGAAAGTGTGATCATCGCAATCATCCTGATTTCTATACTAATGGCTTTTTTATTTACTTCTTTCCGGATGATACTGGTTTCGATGGTGCCCAACATTATTCCGCTGCTGATTACTGCTGCCATCATGGGTTTTACAGGCATCCCGATAAAGCCATCAACAATTATCGTATTCAGTATAGCGCTTGGAATTTCGGTTGATAATGCGATTCAGTATCTTTCGCGCTACCGCCACGAACTGAAAGTTAATAATGGAGCTATAAAACAATCAGCATTAAATGCTTTACACGAAGCGGGTTTCAGCATGATTTATACCAGCATTGTTCTGGTCCTTGGGTTTAGTGTATTTATTGTTTCTGAATTTGGAGGAACCCAGGCATTGGGAATTCTGATTTCGACCACACTTCTGATTGCCATGTTCTTCAATGTAATGGTTCTTCCGTCTTTACTGCTCTCACTCGATAAACGGCTGGTAAGCAAATCGTTTACTGAACCAATCATTGAAATTTACGAAGAGAACGAAGCTGAAGACAGAGAACTGGCCGCAGAGTTTCCGGAAGAAAATAAAGAGTAAAGACTCCCCCCTGCCTTGCCGTATAAATATTTCGCTACACCGTAGCTTTTGGTATTCTTAATGAACGATTTGACTACAAATATCTTGCTGCTCTGCAGCTATTTCCAAAGCGACAGAGTCGCGAAATATTTGTAGAAAATCACATGAGACAAAAAATTTGAACTCCAGCGGAGCGAAATATACCTGAAAGTATTACCCAATAATGGGAGATATGACTAATTCAAAATATTTTGTCGGTCACTAATGATATAAAATTAGGTTCTAATCAGATGGTGGTTGCCGGGCTACTAAGTACAATACAGTATTGCAACAGAAAATCAAGATAATAACATTCTGGATAAGCGAAATTGTCGGGTATTGTGTCACCGCTAAAGCGGCTTTTCCTTTTTTGTGACGATTTTACACCATACTTTCACCGCTAACGCGGCGATTCAGGTGCGTAGCACAGATAATACGGTAGGTTTATTAATTTAAAGGAACGTAAAGGTGCATCGCACCGACAGAATGGTATAGATAGTGTTCCTTGATCTAGTTATATAGTAGGTTCTTCCTGGAAAATAAGGTTTCCTTTGTGTGGGTTAATTTTATATTTTTACTCTTCTCAACGCCAAAACTCTTTCCGATATGAAAACCAGTTTTCGTTCCTTATTCCTGTTCATTTTCCTGTTCATTTTCCTTTGTTCAGTTCAGTCACAAAACTTTTCCCTGAAGCAAACTCATGAAAATGGTGTTTACCGAAAGGGTGAAAAAATTCAGGTTACGCTTTCTACGAATCAGTCAGTTGCAGATTCACTTTTCATTAAAGTGTGGAAGAACAATGATCAACTTCTGTTAAAAAAAGCTGTCCTTCCAACTGCCGATCCGTTGATTGTTTATGAAGGAGTATTTAAAGAACCATGTTCTGTTTCACTGGAGGCCAGGCAAAGAGGGAACAAACAACTTCTTGGATTGGTTGTAGCTCCCAACAAACTAAAACCCGGAAGTGCATATCCCAAAGACCTTGAAGCCTTTTGGGATTTGGAAAAACTGGCCTTAAATGCACTTCGGATGGAAGTTAAGGCCAAAACAATGGAACTGAAAGATTCAGGATACGAATGTCAGGATATTGAAATTAACTGTACAGGGCCAAAACCTTCCCGGGGTTACTTCGCCAAGCCTTCAGGTGCAAAGGTGCGGTCGCTTCCCATTGTTTTACTGGTTCATGCTGCCGAAGTCAAAGGGAATTGGTGCCGTTCTGAAGTTTCGAATGCGATGAATTATGCAAAAAAAGGAGCGCTTTGTTTCGACCTGAATGCACATGGAATGCTCAATGGTCAACCCGAAGAATATTACAGCAATCTGGAAACCGGTGAATTAAAGGATTACTACATTCAGGGATTGGAAGACCGCGAAAAATTTTATTTCCGGGGAATGTACCTTCGTTTGATACGCACAATCGAATTCCTGACCCGTCAGCCCGAATGGGATGGCAAACGAATTATCGTGATTGGCGAAAGCCAGGGTGGGGGACAAGCGCTGGCTGCTGCCGGGCTCGACCAGAGAGTTAGTGCTGTGGTTGCCACTGTTCCGGCAATGTGCGACTGGGGCGGAACACTTACCGGTCGCAAAGGCGGCTGGCCTCAACCGTTTGAACGGAAAGGAGACAAAGAAAAAATGCTGAATGTTCTGCCCTATTTTGATGCAGCTCACCTCCTGAAGAATTCGAAAGCCATGATTGTGGTTGAAATAGGTTTGGTTGACCAGACTTGTCCCTCAACTTCCATATATGCGTCAATTAATCAGGCCAAAGGCATAAAGATCATTTATCCTGTTCCTTACCGTGAACATAGCTGGCCAAATGCCGAACAACGCAAAAACTGGGATCCGATGGTTTTCAATCCTAAAAATGAGTTTGTCGAAAATTACCTGAGATAAAATACATTTGAATCAGCATTCGAAACAGGGAACGAAACATGTACAGCAAACTAAATTCGGTTGTACTTTGCTCCGAAAGCAAGGTTTTTCTGATTTTAATCTTTTTTCTTGTCGCCCTGAAAAGTTTTTCACAGCCAACCCGGGTAAGCGGCAAAGTTATTGACCAGGAAACTGGTCAGCCTGTTTCCTATGTAAATATCATGTTTAAAAATACGCGGATTGGCGCTTTATCCGATTCGCTGGGGCTGTTTACCTTAACCAGCCAAAAGAAAGTTGATTCGTTGAGTTTTTCAAATGTAGGTTACCTCAGCAAAATAATTAAAATACAAGCGGGAATAACCAGCGATCTGGTAGTTAGTCTTAAACCTGAACTGATCAAACTTACCGAAATTCAGGTTACGCACGATGACGGCCCGGTCCGTCGAATGCTGAAAATAATGGTTGACCGTAAAAAACTGAATAACCCAGTCAAATACGATCGGTATTCGTATCGCAAATACACGAAATGGGAATACCATCTTCAGAATGTAGGCGAAAAGCTCATCAAATCCAAACTCTTCCGAAACGATCAGTCATTATTTAAATCAGATAGCGACAGCACCAAATACCTGCCAGTTTATTTCTCTGAACAGTTAGTTTTTAACGAATTTCAGCGGAATCCCCTGAAACAAAAGTCAACTGTGCTGGCCGACAAAACTTCGGGAGTTGGCGTTCTCGACGATTACGAAATATCAGGCTACACCAGCGCTTTGGATATAGAAGTGAACTTCTACGACAATTACATCAATCTGTTTTTACAGAATTTTGTTAGTCCGTTGGCCGATAATGGTTGGTTTTATTACAAGTATTTTTTGGCCGATAGTATCCTGCTGCCAAACGGTTACAAAGAATACCGCATCGAATATTTTCCACGACGACCTGGAGACAAGGTTTTTAAAGGATATTTCACTACCGAGAACCGAAACTATTCGTTGGTTGAATTGGAGGGAACCCTGGCATCAACGAGCAACCTGAATTTTCTGAAATCGATGCGTCTGATAGGAAATTATCAATTGGTGAACGACAGTATTCCTTTCTTCCGGCGTAACCAGATTGATGCCATTTTCAACTACGTTCCTCTGAATAACAACCCTTCTAAAAAACCAATCAGCCTGTTTTTTACACAATCAGCCGTTATCGACAGTGTTTCGGTCGGTCAAATTGAAGATGTAAAACTTAACGCCAACAGCGGACGGTACGAAACTGTCAAATTGCCCGATGCTACTGAGCGCGATAAAAATTACTGGGATAATCACCGTCTGGAAGAGCTTGATGAACGTGAGGTATTGGTTTCTGCTACGATCGATTCTGTCAGTAACATTAACGTCATCAGGTTTGCCGATAACCTGGGCCGCATGGCTATGACCGGCTATTACGATCTGGGGAAATGGGAATTTGGTCCTTATACAAACGTCATTAATACCAACAAGGTTGAAGGTTTACATGTATTTGCAGGTGCCCGCACCAGTAGTGAAATCAGTACCAGATATATGCTTTGGGGTGGATTGGGATATGGCTTTCGGAATAAAAAAATCAACGGAATAGCTGGCTTTGGCTATAAATTCCCAGGTACTCACCGGCAACTGGTAAAAGTATCGTACGACGACAAAATTGTTCGTGCAGGTGAAAACGAGAAAATCCTCTTTCTATACGAAAATTCCCTTTCCCCGACCGAGAACAACATTGTTTCCCAGATTTTTAGACGTGATGAACTGGACGAACTATTTCGCGAACAGAAACTGGCTACTTCCTGGGAATACGAGTGGCATCCCGGCCTGATGAATAAGCTGAGCGCCAATTATACCCGGCATTATTCACCGGAATTTTATCCTTACCTGAAGAGTGGCAGCCTGATCGGTCATGTGTCGGCAGTTGAACTTAGCCTGGATACACGGTTTTCGTGGCAGGAAAAGGTAATAGACGATAAATTTCTGCGCATTTACATGGCAACCGATTATCCGATTATTCACTTTGCCGTTGGTGGCGGAAAAGTTTTTTATTCAGGAAAGGAAAATTACTACGGAAGGTTTTTCGCCACCATGGAGCAATACCTCCGACTGGGGCAAACCGTTGTCAACTATGCGCTGGAAGGTGGTATTTACTTTGGAAAACTGCCTTATACCATGCTCGATATTCCGCGCGGAAACGAAACTTTCGGATACTATTCCTACGATTTTAACATGCTCAACTTTATGGAATACGTTCATGACAAATACCTGCATGCCTACCTCGAATATCACCTCAACGGATTTGTTTTTAACCGACTGCCTTTGCTAAAACGGATTGGGCTGCGCGAGGTTTTTTCGGCAAAAACTATGATTGGAACTTTAAGTGACAAGCATCAGGAAATTGTGGAATTTCCGGTAACTATAGTTCCATTGGGCAATCCTTATCTGGAGGTGGGAGCAGGTGTCGAGAATATTTTCAGATTGTTCAGGGTCGAAGCTGTATGGCGGGTAACTCCAAAATCCATACTTGGCGCACCATCCTTTGGCCTGCGTGCCAAATTCGAGATCAAATTATAAGTGAATCCAAAAGGTATATTTCCAATGATTTACAAAGCCATAAATCCACAAAAAAGCATTTTTTTATTTTGAAAATTCAAATTAATTACTAACCTTTGACGTCAGTAATGTAAGAAGATCACATGATTGTTTCATTTGGTTCCAAAGATACAAATTGCATTTGGGAAGGAGAACGTGTTACAAAGATTCCGATTGAAATTCAACGCATTGGCCGCCGGAAATTAAGGATGCTTAACAGTTCGCAAAACCTTGGAGACTTGACCATTCCTCCCTCAAACAGACTCGAAAAACTTCAGGGACAAATGAAAGATTTCTATAGTATTCGAATCAATGATCAGTGGAGAATCATATTCAAATGGGAAAACAATCAGGCGAAAGAAGTTGAAATTCTGGATTATCACAAATAAAAACAGGCTATGGAAAAATTACCAAACATTCACCCCGGAGAAATTCTGCTTGAAGACTTTATGATTCCAATGGAGATTACAGCATACAAGATGTCGAAGGATATTCATATTCCACAAACCAGGATATCTCAAATTATTAAAGGGAAAAGGAGAATTACTGCTGATACTGCTTTGAGATTGAGTTCATATTTTGGAAATTCCGCCAAATTCTGGCTTGGATTGCAGAATGATTTCGACCTCGAAGAGGAAAAGCAAATCAATGAAGAATCGTTTAAACAAATCAGGTTATTCAGGAAGGAAAGCACTCCGGTGATTAAAATTGAAATGAAAGCATCATAAACCTTAAAAACTCAGTACTTGTGGATAATTGGTGTTGAACCAGCCCGAAAAATTATACATTTGTCAAACTGGCCTTCAACCAAAACTATTCATGTTCAAAATTGCACTGTCATTTGCCTTTATCCTGATTTTCTTTCAGGCTTTTTCACAACCACTCACCATTGCCGAAAGTTCCAAATTCGAATCCACTTCAACCGAAAAGGATGTTAATGATTTCATCCAAAAAATAACCAAACACTCATCCATTGTGCGGGTTGAAACAATGGCTGTTTCAATCGAAAGCCGGGCTATCCCGCTCCTGATCATAGCCGATCCGATGATTAAATCTCCGGTAAAACTAAGTACCGACAAGCGGGTAGTGCTCTATATTCAGGCCAATATCCATGCCGGTGAAGTGGAAGGCAAAGAGGCATCGCTGATGTTTGCCCGTGATTTGATTTCAGGAATGAAAAAGGAGATCCTGAAAAATGTAATTGTATTGATCTGCCCCAATTTTAATCCTGATGGAAATGAAGCGATCAGTACAAAAAACCGCACTTACCAGAATGGGCCTAAAAATGGGGTTGGTCTTCGCTACAACGGTCAGATGCTCGATATCAACCGTGATGCCATGAAGCTTGAAACTCCTGAAATGAGTGGATTGCTGAAGAATGTTTTACTGAAATGGGATCCGCAGATTACAGTTGATTGTCACACTACTAATGGCTCGTACCACGAAGAACCGGTAACTTTTACCTGGATGATGAATCCGGCAGGAGACCGTTCGCTTACCGATTTCATGGAAAAACAAATGATGCCGGAAGTGTCTGGAAAACTCAGGAATGAATACAAAACCGATAACTGTTTCTACGGTGAATTTATTGACATGAAAACACCCGAAAAAGGTTGGGAGTACAGCGCTGCTGAACCCCGTTACCTGAGCAATTACATTGGCGTACGCAACCGGCTGGCCATCCTGAATGAAAATTATGTGTATGCTGATTATAAATCAAGGGTGCTGGGATGTTACGGATTACTGCATTCCATTGCCGACTATGCTGTTAATCATGCTGTAGAAATCAAAGAATTGATTCGGACTGCCGATCAGAAAACCATTGATCGGGGATTGAACCCTGAACCAACCGATTCCTTCCCGATCAGTTACACCGGTAAACCAATAAATGAGAAAGTGACGATTAAAACTTTTGAGGTTGATGTTGTATCTGATTCCCAAGGCAGGGAAACGTACAAAAAATCGGACCGAAAAAAAACTGTTCAGGTTCCTTATACTGCCAGGTACGAAGCCACCAAAAGCGTTAAATTTCCGTTTGCGTACCTGTTTAATGTTTCAGATCCGCTGGTCATCAACCTGCTTCGGAAGCATGGCATTCAGGTAAGTCAACTCAGCAAAGGCCAGACGTTTGATGTGGAAACTTTTAAACTGACTGAACTTAAATCGGCACCCAAGCTCAATCAGGGGCATTTTAACCAAACGGCTTCCGGCGTCTGGATCAGTGAACATCTGGAATTCAAGGCCGGAACCTTTGTCATACGTACTGCTCAACCATTGGCCAATGTGGCTTCCTACCTGTTGGAACCTCAAAGCAACGACGGATTGCTGAAATGGAATTTTATGGATCGTTACCTGGTTCCGCAGTGGGGAAGGGGTTTTAATCCATATCCGGTATATAAAATTCAAAACCGGACAATTATTGAAGATACCGTATTACCTTCGCTGTAAATTATTTGATGCTAAAATGGAACTGATTGTACTTGGATTTTTGGTTTTACTGAATGGTTTTTTTGCCTTGTCGGAAGTCGCATTGATTTCGAGCAAACGGGCACGGCTCGAACAATACAAAATAAAAGGGAAAAGCGGGGCGAAAGTGGCTCTCAAATTACTCGAAAATTCCGAAAACTTTCTGTCAGCCGTTCAGGTTGGAATTACTTTGATCGGTATTGTGACCGGGGTTTACGGCGGGATCAACATTGCCGGCGACCTCACACCTTTTTTCGAAAAATACGAATCCATCAGGCTTTACGCACACGAAATCGCGCTTTCGCTCACGGTGCTGGTCATCACTTTTGTCTCCATTGTGATTGGCGAACTGGTCCCAAAAACCATCGCGCTGAGTAATCCTGAAAAAATTGCAGTGCGGGTAGCGCCAACCATCTTCTGGTTCAGTAAAGCATTTTATCCGTTTGTTCGTTTATTGGCCTTTTCAACCAACCTTGTCAATAAGATTTTGGGTATCAGGCATTCAGAGGGTCAGGTTACAGAAGAAGAGTTGCGTCACATGATCAAATTTGCCTCGCATGAAGGTGTAATTGAGGTCGAACAAAACCGGATGCACGAAAAAGTATTTTATTTTTCAGATAAAAAGGCCAAGCACATCATGACTCACCGGAAAGATGTGGAATGGCTGGATATTGAACAGGCCAGTGAAAAGTTTCATGCTGAAGTCCTGGGACTCCGGCACAGTAAAATCATCGTTGGTCGCAACAACATTGACGAGTTTATTGGCGTATTGAATATCAAAGAATACCTGATCAATTTTTATTCGCCAAATCCTGAACCGCTTGATTCTTTACTAAACGCTCCCATTGTTCTTCCCGAAAATGCCGATGCACAGAAAGTATTGGATTTATTCAGGCAAAAACAAAATTATCTGGCGATCGTGGTTGACGAATATGGTAGTTTTGAAGGAATCATTACCCTGCACGACATCATTGAAAACATTATTGGGAATGTTCCTGAAGAAGGTGAGAACCTGGAGCCCGAAGTGTTTGTTCGCGACGATAAATCGGTACTGGTTAGTGGCGACGCCCCCATTGAAACGCTGGTTGACCTGATTGAAGATTTCCACATTGACTTCGATGAGATTGACTATTCGACCGTTGCCGGATATGTTTTTAACCAGATCAATAAAATTCCTGAATTGGGCGACAAGGTTGTATTGGCCGATTGCACCATCGAAGTAGTTGACATTGACAATAATAAGATTGATAAAGTGTTGATTACGAAAAAGAAATAGATATTCATTTTTGGTTTATGATCAAGATGGAAATCAGTGAATCAAAAAGCGTTATTGTCCCGAATGAATTATTTTCCCCTCAGCCCAACCTTTGTGTAATCAATCAGTTCAATTCCTTTTTCCTGAATGGTTTTTATCACTTTCGGGCTGGTAAAAACCTGCGTTACCCAGTTACGGTCGCGGGCAACGGTGAGCATGGTTTTATTTCCAACAGCTTTCATCTCGTCCGATTCGTTGGCCGGATGCTCAACAAACAAATAAGTTTTGCCGGGCATCAAATTGACAAGCATTTCAATAAAAGCAGTTTCTTTTTCCTGAAAGCTTTGAGCTTTGTTCCAGCCAAAATCGGGAACATACACCACATTTTCGGTTTCGTAAATCAGGTTATACTCTTTAGCGAGTTTTTTCACAAGGGTTTTCATCTCAGGCTTCACATCAGGCGCGCCCATGTGCGATGAAAGGTGTGTTACATTCGGGATTTCGCGTTTGGCCAGTTCGATCTGCTTACGAAGCTCTGTTTCCACTTCGGCCAATTTGTAGGGCTTGTTGTACCATTGACTGGTTTCTGCCACGAAATTTCCATCGGCATCAGCCAGCGAAGGCGAAGGAGTAATCGGTCCCCATTTGATACCGTCCCATTCGCTGGTCAGGGTGAGGTGAACGCCCACATCGATTGCCGGATTTTCTTTCAGCAGTTGTGCCGCCTCAAAAAACCAGGGACAAGGCACCATGATTTCAACCGAACGGCTGATGCCTTTGGTGGCCACTTTGATGCAGCTTTCGTTGGCAGCATGGCTCGAAGCCATATCGTCGGACCGGACGAGCAAACGGGGTTTGTTGGTTTGGGAAGAGGCAACAAAATGGAACAATAGGGTTATGAAAAAAAGGAGCCGGAAAAGTTGTTTGGTTGTCATGTTTAATTTTTTTGATATACAATTTTACCTTCTTCGCGCTTCACTACATCGCCCAGAGAAATGATGGAGTTATATAAATACAATCCTTCAGGGCAATTGTATTTCTGTGGATTCCAGCTCAGCAAGGTTGAACCGTTCAGGCTGATTTCAGGAGCAAATTTTTTTATCAGTTTACCTTCGGTATTATAAATAGTGAGCTGAATAAATCGATTGTCAACATGCTGAAACTGAAAATTGATCTGTCCGTTCGTCGGGTTCGGGTATATTTTGAGCTGAGGGTCAGCTTTTTCAGGAGTATTTAAGGCCGTGATGATGTTTGCCCTTTTCAGGATCGTTGATTTTCCAATTGCGCCAAGTTCGTCATATACTTTGGCGGTAAGTTCGAAGTTGTTTGTTCCTGAAGTTGTCCAGTTTATTTTGAACGGAGCTTCAAAAGCTTCACCGATTTTGTGCCAGGTGTCGAAAAATTCGACCTTGTAAATACGGCTGTTGGCATCGGCATCCGAAACAGAAGCTTCAATAATCAGATTGTCGGAGGCGGTTTCAGGATTTATTTTTTTAACGGTCATTTTATCGAAGACCGGACGCTGGTTAGCCGACCAGGTTCCTGAAGATTTATCGCACAAAAATCCGTAAACCACAGCATTCATTATTGTATTTTGATGAACGGTAAATTCTGCATTCATGGGGGTGGTAGAATTTCCAAACCAGCGCTCGTGTCCGGGCCAGTTGGTAACAGTTGTAGGATAAATACTTTTAAACGCCCAGGCCATATCCCAAGGGCCTTGTGCGGTAGAATACGATTCCTTACGCCACGGTCCATACGGGGTAATTCCGGGAGCCATTTCGTCTTTGCCGTTGTACCACGAATCCATGTGGAAAACCCGCTCAGGGCGGCGCAATCCAAGGCCGGTAATCCAGGTGGTGTTCAGCGGGTTGTTGCCCAGAAAATAATCAGCGGTATTCTGAACACAGGTTTTATACGTTGTTGCAAGAGCTGGATCAGAATCTTTGACCAGCTTCCAGCCCATAATAATTTCGAATATCAGTGGCGTAGTTGACTGACCAACCAGCATGGGCATGTAGAAATCGCCACCCCAGCGGCAGGCACGCAGATTGGCTGTAGAAACCAGGGCATTGGCCGTTGTCTTAAATGCTGAAGTCAATTTCGGCTGAAGCGCGGCATCAGCGGTTTGGTTTTTCATCGTGGCATAAACGAAAGGCCCCCAACGGTTTTCACCAGTCAGGTTTGTTGTCGAGGTAATTCCTGACAAATCCGTTTTCAACTGATCGTGATACTTGCTTTCACCGGTCAACTGGTACAAACTGGCCGCAGCAAAACTACGGATGTCTTTCAACAGAACTCCAATTGCTGGTTTGGTAGATTCATCACCAACTTTGGTATTTGCTTTTGCCCAGTCGTAAGTTTCACGCGCTTCTTTTTGCCAGTCAACACCTTCAGGATCGGCAACATTTAAGGTTTTCAGGCAAAAGGCGAGTTGCGCTGCCAAAGCTGCATATTTGAATGTGGTGTGTGGATCTTCGCCTGAAATAATCCAGGTACGGGCAATATCTTCGTATGAGGGTTTGCCTTCGCCATCGCCGCCAAAATGGTCGCCACAAACACGGCCACCAACACCGCCGGTTCCAAATCCTTTTTTAATCAGTTCCTGACGGGTGCGGTAAAAATAGCGGATCAGCCAGCTTGCTTCGTCCAGAATATCAGGGATTCCATTCTTCCCTTCCGGAATATTCAACTCGCCATCGGCATAATTTTCAGGTGAAATTTGCCAGGCAAACAAAAGCATGGCCGGAACATTCAGGTGTGAGAAATAACCGTCCCAGTCGCCGGCATCCTGATACCAGCCCCAGCTATCAATGGAGCCTTTTATCCCGGCTTCTATGGCCGGTTTATCTGTCGCATCAGCATCGCCGTTATTCCAATCAATAAAGCGCGAAGTGGTATATTTCAGTTTTCCGGCAAATCCGGTTGTGATGAGCGGGTTGTGTGGCGCTTTCCTTTCAAATTCGGTGTATGGTTTTTTGAGTTCAATCCCGCTCCGGTTGTGGTACAATCCCCGGATGGTGGTGTAAAACACGTCGCGGTATAAATCGGAAGCAATACGGAACGGGAACGATGAGCCAATGCCTTCAACCACAATTTTATAATCGCCAGGCTCTTTAAAGGATGAAAAATTGCATTCATAAACGTCGGCTGCAGAGAAATTGGCCGATGGAGTTTCGGTGGCCTGTCCGGTTTCGGCATTGGTTTTACTTTTCCTGAAAGTCAGTTTTCCGGTAAAAACAAACTGATCAGTTTGAAGATTCAGGAGATGGAAATTCTTCCCGGAAAAAGCCGAAAGGTTGATTCCGCCTTTATCGCCAGCCCAATGATAAACATAGGCATATTTTTCGGTGGCTTCAGGATTGTAGCCAATCTGGTTTACATGAATGGCTTCGGAGCGAAGCTTTTTCTCGTCGAAAGTAAAAGTCCATTGCGAACCATTTTTGGCCAGGCTTCCTGTTTCGAGTGTATAAGTTTTACCCGGCTGCATGGCCTGTGCGAGGTACAGGTAAATCCAGTGGTCTTCCACATGATCGGGACTGGTATTAACACAACCATTGGCCCAGCTCTGGCACAGCCAGGTAAATTCGGTGCCTTTGGTTTTCCGGCCAACATCATTTGGTTTTATGCCCGCAACGTAATTGGCATCATCTGTACTTTTCAGCAAATAATTCAGGGATTTAACGGCTTCGGTGGTATTCAGCAACTCCACGATAACTTTTTCGTTTGCACGTAACTGACCCTTTTTGTGGTAAACGGCATAACCATCATCGAAATGAAGCATCAGAATTTGATTGGTCAGGGGAAGGACTTCGACCAGGTCGGAAGATTTAAGGTTACATTTAAAAACTAAAAGTAGAACGAAAAGCAGAGCAAATCTTTTCATTAGTAGCTTGGGTTAATTTTTATTAAGATTCTAAATATTCTCACTGTTCAAATTTTAATTATCGGTTCCGTTAGGAACCAAAGGTCGGTAGATTGAATGAAAATTTACCTCTCTTTTGTCCCGTACGGGACAATCCCATGGGTAGGTATCAATTATTCTACCGACCGGTTTTCCCTTCGGGAAATTTTCAAACTGGTTCTGAATCTGTTTTGACAAAGTTACCATTATCGCTTGCACACACAACGGAATTTACAACTCCGGATTCTGTAATAATTTCTCTATTATCGCTTATAAAAAGGCCTGTAAACTTTTATTTCACTGACCGGCAGTTTTTCTTTTCCTTCCGGAATTAAAAGAAGTGTATGGCTGGTATTTGGAACGCCCTGAAATAAAGTGATACAGCTTTCTTCCGCGCCTGACTGCAAAGTATTGGTACTGATCGAATAGGTTTTCCAATTTATTTCATCGCCGGAATTGATTTTGGTTTTCAGCACCTTGAACGATCGGTTCAGATGCCAGTCGCCCCCTTTTTCGGCATCGCCTTTACTGATGATCACCCGCTTCGAATTCGATACAAAATCCTCACTTCCTTTTCCTGAACCATCTTTCCCGGTGACCGATCCGCTGATTTCGAAGCTGAAATCGTCATACGGTGCCGTTGCTTCGGTGAAATTGCAGGTCCATTCTTCAGCGATCCAGGGCGTTTGATGCTGGATATGTATCATGGCCGGCAAATCCCACGGCCAGTATTTACCATTGGACTCGTATGGGCGGGTCATAAACCAGGTTCCCTGAAATGTTGAAGGTTTTTTACCATCGAGCAAAACAGTGGCCTTCCCTGAAGTGGCATTTGCGAGATTAACTAAAACGACCCGGTTTCCGGAAAATGGCAGTTCCAGTTTGCTTTTTTTAACTTTGAAATCCTTTCCGGCAACCAAAGTGGTACAAAGTCCAAACGGATCGGGCTGAAATTTTGATTTGTACTGAAACAGCGGTTTGATGAGCTCTGCCATCAGGAACTCTCCGTATTTGTTCAGGTGTACATCGTCTTTCAGCAAATCTTTGGGATTCAGCTCATGGTCGGTCAGGTATTTCTTCCACGGATCGCGGATGTTGATCAGGTCGCACTTGTATTTTTCGGCCATGACTGGTAAAAAGTAATACGACATGGTATCGCTCCAGGCACTTTCGCCGGAATAATGGTCGGTTTGAATAGCTACTTCGGCGGCTGTACGGCTGCGTATGGTGTTTAGAACTGAATCGTACATTTGGTTGCTCCCATAAATATGCAACAAGACCAAATCCGGATAAAAGGTACTCACATCCATTTCAACGGTTTTGCATAGCATTTGAGAAGCAAACCCGCCAATGGCTTTGTTTTCCATGATCAGGTTGGCGTTCGGGAAACGGGTTTTGATGCTTCGTTTCACCTCCAGCCACCAGTCCTGAACACTGATTGACTGCCCGTAAACCAGGATTTTTACTGTATTTTGCTTTTCCGGAGTACTCGAATGCAGTAAATTCATGGTTCGTGAAGTGTAGCGGCCATAATTGGTGGTATCGGGTAATTCGGGTTGTGGCCAGTTCTGGGCAGACAAATTCAAACAAGTAATCTGGATGAGTAGGAAAAGTATTAATTTGCGCATTGGATACTTTTTTACCACGAAGGAATCACAAAGGGCTTCACTAAGGCGCGCTAAGCTGGATGGCAATGGAGATTGACTGAATGTGTATTTTATCATCGATATTCTTTTTTTTCAATTTATCCTTTGTGTAACTTCGTGAATTCCTTTGTTTTCCTTTGTGGTGAATTTTTATTAGTTTATAGAATAACTCTTTTTATGCCATCTTTAAGATGTCTCACGTTCAAGTTGGCAAGCAATCCAAGTTTGCAACCTGACAGTTTTAAATAAGTAAGTATTTGTGCCATGTGAATATCGGCAAGTACATCTACCGATTTTAGCTCAATAACCACTAAGTTTTCAACCAGAATATCAATCCGGTAACCAACATCCAGTTTCACACCTTTGTACACCAATGGAAGAGGTTTTTGCTTTTCAACGCGCAATCCAAGTTGTTGCAGCTCAAAACACAGACATTCCTGATATGCACTTTCGAGCAATCCAGGTCCTAATTCAGTATGGACGGTAAAAGAACAGTCCAACACCTGTTTGAAAATCCTTTCTAATTCCATATTTTTTAGGTTTTGAGTTTTGTTTAATATCTATAATTTTTTTACCACGAAGGAATCACAAAGGGTTTCACAAAGGCGCACTAAGCTGTTTGGCAGTGAAGTATGACTGAATGTGTAATTTATCATCGATATTCGTTTAATTTTCATTTTATTCTTTGTGTTACTTCGTGAAACCCTTCGTTTTCCTTTGTGGTGAATTTTTATTCCACAAAAAACGGCAGGTTGGCTGTCGAGAAATGGCCTTTCCCATCAAATACGTAAACGAATAACCGGTAAGCGCCTTTTTCGGCTGGGGCAGTAAACCGGATGTCGGCTTTTTCTTCTCCAATCAATCCTGAAATTGGTTTCGGTTCCTTTTCGCCCTGTCCGGCATACGAGGCATAAACTGCTTCAGGCCTGATTTCCCATTTGTAAGTCAACGGATCTTTGTCCGAATCAGCGGCGGTTACTTTGGCTGTTTGCTCTGAGTCTGGTTTCAGGTAAATATTCTGATACCGCACCATTTTCCCGATGTTCAGTGAATCAACAATTGGCGCTGCATTGTTCAGCTTTTTACCTGTCCACATTTGGTGCATCAGGCCAATGAGCGGCGATTCCAAACCGTCGATGTTGAACATGCAAAACCAGGTGTGCGTGGTTTCCTGCTTGAACCCCGACCAGTAAAATACATACGATCCCAGGCATTGACCATTACCGTTGTCAATAGCAGCCTGGTATTTTTTTTCGTAACAGGTATATTTTTCGCGTCCGGTCTGTTCGTAAGGAGCGCCCCACTTTGTTCGCTTTACCTCCCAGTAACCGTCTGGCCCCCATTCAGAAATGACGTACGGTTTGGTCCATCCGTATTTTTTCAGTGTTTCCGGAAGTGTGTAAATATCGCCGTAGGAATTGATTCCCAGCAGATCAATATCGGGACATCGTTTCACAATGTCGGCTACTTTTTCCATCATGCTGGTGCCAATTACGGTCATCACCGGATGGTTGGGATCGATGGCTTTGATGGCTTTCGCAGCTTCATTTACTGCGTCCCACATTTTTGGGTTGAAAGGTTTGGTTCCGGGAATATAATCGAGTTCGTTGCCAATTGCCCACATCAAAACTGCCGGATGATCTTTGGTGTTTTTCACGATCTCCACGATCTTCTCCGTTTGTTTGCGAATGGCAGCAGTATCGTTGTAATCAAATCCGTAGCGTTCGGCATTGGCCGGAAGGTTGACCAACGCATTCAGCCCCAATTGCCTTACCTGATCAAGTTCTTCCTTTTTCGAGCCAATACGGATCGAATTGCCTCCGTATTGTTTCACCTTCTCAAGATAGGTATGGCCAACAACCCCTTTTACAAAGAGGGGCTGGTTATTTTCCAGAAGTTTCCAGCGATTTCCATCTTTCCGGATTTCAACCTTCTGTGAAAAACCAATCAGGGAAATGCACAAAATAAGGAGGAGTAAAAAGAGTTTTTTCATGATTTTTCAATTTATTCAACTACCACATACAAAGCGTTGGCCGGAAGGGTCAGACTCGCTTTGCCTTTACTTTTCCGGAGAGCCACATTTCCGATAGCATAACCGCCGGCATCCAGAAGGGTGGCTTTTTTTAAACCGGAATTTGGCAGTTCAACTTTAACCTGAGTAATGTCGGCTTTCCAGGGCATTTTACCAGTGTCAATAATTTTGTATCCATGCAGCGTTTGATCGTCATCTTTAAAGTCACTTTCTTCTTCCTTCCATCCTGAAGGTTGATACACTGTGCCTGTCTGAATCAGAATTTTGCCCGATTTTTCAATCGGCAGATTATCCATCGCAACCACCCAGATTGCAGCATATTTGTTGGTTGTATTGATCTGAACATTTCCGAGTGTGAATTTTTGTTTTCCATCCAGAAATCCGCAAATTCCTCTGGCTTTTTCGGTATTGACCTCAACAATGCCATTCCCGTAATCCCAACTCATTTCTCCCGAAGAACTTTTGATCAGTTTCTTTTCCGGATCAATCAAATTCGTCAGGTTTGGACTGATGCGGGTTTTGGAAGCATCGCCGCCAAAAACGACCTCAACCTTACCGGTTAAAAAAGCAAGTGGTGAAATCCCGGACTCTGTTATGGTCTTCATGTTATTCTTGGTATCACGGTTCGGATCAAAATTGGTTTCCTCAACAATCGGGCTGATTTCCCTGTTCCAGAGTTTATCCATCGGTTTTTCTTCATGAAAAATAATTTCGCCCGGCTTCAGATAATTCAGGCGAAAAAGCAAACTATTAGCCGGAAACTGACCAAGCATACCCGGAACTGAACAGGTCCAGCGGTGCATGGCACGATTTCCGGTTGCGTCCTTGGTGAATTCGAAGTACGGATTTCGGGTATAATCAATCCCTTCGGCTGCAAACCAATAGTATGCATCGAATCCGGTAATAGACTGAATGGTGGAAATCAGGAAAGGAACTTCAGCCATATACTTATGCGGTAGGTTCCATCCACTTTCAGTCATCAAAAATGGATGTCCGGCTACCTGCTTCACGTTGATTGGTAATTTTTGAGGTTGTTTCAGGGCCGAAAGCCCTATGTAATAATGTCCGGGATCAATCCGCCAACCATTATTATCGCCAAAATGACCAGGATCAAAATAACGGTTGACAGCCAGCACTTCGTTCGAGGTATTGGTCCAGCGCTCCAGATCGTGCAGTCGCGACGGACTTGCAGTAGTCCAGTTTTCGGCATTGATAATCTGTTTACATCCGAGCACATTTCGGTAATAATCGTGAATTCCACGGTAGAAATCGTATTGGGTATCCGCATAAAACTCCACCTGATCGCGCAACCTGATGGCTTTATTTCCAGATGCAGCAAGTGTCATATCGTAGGTGGAATAAAGATCAACCGTTTGATTTTTAAGATTGTCATCGGGCAATCTGGCATCGCCCCAGGCCGCAAAAGCTTCGGCCAGTGTACCATACCTTTTCTGCAACCAACTGGCAAATTTTGCTGTGACCATTTTTTTCAGGGCAGGCCGCATGTTTTGCATAGTCCAGAAAAATACCCCATCCTCGTTCATGATCTGGATGATCCCAACAGCGGGTTCATCTTTCAGGGCAATTCCAGTGTAAGGATTTTTCTCGGTATAAAGTACCTTGACCCAAGCTTTGTAACCATCCTGCAGTCGGTCGTTGAAATACATTACCCCCCACAAATCGTCTTTGTCGGAATAGCCTTCGATTCCCCATTCTTTGGGAAGCCAGCCACCCATGTGCCCGTTGTGAGGCCAGAAAGGAGAAATGGTCGTGTAGATTCCCTGTTTTTTCATGGCAGCAACCACACGCCAGATGTTGTTGATTTCCTTTCGGTCAACATCGTAAAGGTCGGTTCCTTTTCCTGCCGGGTTGATCGAACCGTGATAGCGAACCATGTTGACTCCCATTTGCGCCAGAAATTCGGCATGGCGGGCCAAATCTTCATCATTCATATCGCCACCTGAATTGACCGGCCAGAAACGGATGGGTTTATCGCCGGCCATAAAACTTTCGCCATCGTCCGAAAGACGGATGAATCCGTTCGCTCCGGCAGTTTCTTCATTCAAAAACCGAAGGTTAAGCAAAGGGGTTTGTCCGGTTTTTTTCTCAGGAAATACAAAATCGTAGGTTCCTTTTTGGGCCTGGATAGTAAGGGAGACCAGCAGGAATAGAATAAGAGAAACATGTTTCATAGGTTGGTATTGGTTAGTTTAGATCGGATATTATTTCAATTTTTATCTTTTTTTTCTTCTTATTTTGCGTAATGTCTTTTGCATTTCCAGTCCTTTTGCAGTCAGCCGGTAGCGCTGATTGGGATGATTTGGTGTATCCGGATAAATCATTTCAATACATTTTGCTTCGAGAGCAGGTAGGAGATAGTTATCCCTGAAATTCTCCTGATGCTTTAATTCCAAAAAGTTTTGGACATCAATCCGTTTCATTTCCCCTTCCAGCACAAGCAAAACTCTTTTGATTTCCTCGCTAACTTGTTCGGTAGGTTCTCCGGTAGGTTGTTCGGTAGGTTCTTCACTTCGCCACACAACAGTCTTAAAATCATAGTCTTGAAAAAAATCAGGTTCTTTTAGTCCTGCTTGTTTGGTTAATTCAAGCATGTCGGGAATACCAGTTCCAAGGCGTTCGATTTCTCCAACTTATGAAGTTGAAAGCTATGAATATCTTAGTTAAATATCTGGATATACACTTTATTTATCGGAAGTACTTTTCAAGAAGAATATACCACCAACAAGTATTACGGTAATACAAATGCCAATGACATTAGCTATTCCAGTTCGTTTTTTCATAACTTCTTCTGATAATCCCTGAGAATTTGCAGAAGGAAGGATTAATAAAAGAATAATTCCTAAACCACCAGTAAAAAGCCAAAACCAAGGAATGAAACCTTTCTTTTCCGCAATTCTGTAGCATACATATACCACTAAAATGGCAATTGCAATTACTAATAAAATCCTAAATTCGCCCATGTGAATTAAATTAACATTTTAGCCTACTCTATTCGGTTTTCGGCGTCTCCGTTTTGCATTTTTAAATTATATTATCGTGCATACCTTAAAAAAGGTCTATCAATAGCTTTGTTTCTGAAAGAAAACGACACTTATATATTCAGAAAAAAGTATTAGTTCACAACAATCTTGGTGGTGTAATTCACTTCCTTTCCCGAAATATTCAGCAGGTATATTCCGCGCGGAAAGCTGATGTTCATCGAGTTGTTTCCTGAAACCAGCAGATTTTTCGCTATTACTTTTCCGTTCATATCCATAAATGTGGCACGGCTGGATTTTAAATCCTCAGGAACTGAAATGGTAAGGTGTTGGCCCGAAACCGGGTTGGGCATCACTTTTATGTCGTTCTGTTTCTGAAGAATGATAGCTGTTATGTTTTGCTGGATAATTTTTACTTTCTGTGTTTCGTTGCAACCGTATATGTAGATGTCGCCCGAACGGGTTCCTGAAGTCAAAGCCGGAACAGTCACATTGATTGTATTTCCTGTAGCAGTTGTGGTGTAGAAAGTTCCGATCTTTTTGACTACCTCAAAGCCCTTTTCAGCTTCGATCGTGAATGATTTTGTTCCTCCGCCTAGCCCGAAATTAAGCGGATTGGCAGAAACTGTCATGTTGCAGAGTTTGGTTCCTTTTTCCAGAGCCCCGGCATCGCGTTTTCCAATGGGCAGGTTTCCGGCCATATCGCGAAGAAAAGGTCCGTCGAGTTCCCATTTGTACAATTCATCAATGGTGGTTTTGGCATCGGCCAGGGTTGCTTTTGAAATCCGGACAAAGTCGAGAATTCCGGAGAAGAAATTGCCATCCTTGTTTTTGCCAAGTAAAAAATCAGCCGTATTGGACAGAGAAACTCCTGAAGCAGGCATTGTTCCCGTGATTATGCTACTTGCCAAAACTCCGTCAACATATATTTTTACTGAAGAAGTTACGCGGTTTACCTCAACCAATACGTGGTGCCAGTTTTCGTCGTTCACAACTGCCGAACCTGACTGGCTGAACGCGGCATTTCCATTATTCAGGATACTGAAACGGGCATTTCCTGAGGCATCCAAATCTAACTGATAACCGTACCCGGAGGCTGCTGATTTTGAGATAAGCACTCCACTTTTATGCCCCACCACAGTTTTGAAATAGATTTCGAGAATGAAACTGTTAGTGGTCATGTCAACATTATTGCCGATGGTTTTGCTGATTAAATCATTTTTCAGGCTGCAATATGTTTGTTTCCCGTCGAAGATTAAAGCGCCTTCGGTAAAATCTTCGAGGTTTCCTTTTACAAAACTTCCTACAGTCAATCCGTAGGCTTTCAGGTGATTTTTCGGGAAATTGTTATAATCTTCGCGTTTAATCAACTCGCTTGTAAAGTAAAAATTTTCACCTTTTATCAGGCTCGAATCAGCTTTGTGCTTGCAGAAATTCCATTCGCCCACCACGCTGCTCAACGGGAAAGGTGCAAAAAATTTCACGCCCTGATCAATCAGTTCGCTGGTAGTGGTTGGCCTGAAGTCGCCCGATTTGGATCTGGCAAAAACCCGCCGGGAAGCTTCGAATCCCACCTGTCCTAAATCAGGAGTGTACGAATTGAGTTTATCAACAAACTGGTTAAATGAGAATTTAAACTTTGTATTCGGGCTGTTGGTCACAAAAGTTCCCTGAAAAATACTTCCGCTAAAAAAGTTATTTCCTATTGACTCAAAGGGAATGCCGGCCACATCGGTAGTATGATTAATATGAAATTGAGTGCTGTCGCTCACGTTGCCCAGATAATAGTTTTGTCCGTCGGGACCACCGCCATTATCACCAGAGCCTGTAAGTGACGCGGTATTATAGGCCACATTATGCACAAACATGTTATAATAACCATAGGTTTGGAAATAGGCATCCGAATTTTTGTTCCAGCCTGTTCCTTTTACGATGTTATTGAAAGCATATTGCTTGAATGCACCATCAAAATAAAACGGGTAACCCAAGGAGACCACCTGTGTGCCCCAATTGTAATGCCATCCCTGTGCATCTTCCGAAATGTTGTTGTAAGTATAGATCGGGCCACCCTGCCAGCTTTCGATACCGCCGTAGTCGTTAACGCCCTGAAGCGAATGTGACACCTTGTTGTGGTGTACCAGCCCACGGATGAACGGAACAGTCGTACTTGCCCCGTCGGCTTTGCCCCAGAAGAAATTGAGCCCGTTTCCCCAGGTGTGCTCGATGATGTTACCGGCAATTTCGCCAACAGTCAGGTTTCCGGCAATGGCAGGTATGGAACTATACCAGCGGCCCAGATGACGGGTTCCGTTCTCAAAGATTTTATTCCGGAGAATGGAAACTTCGTCGGGACCATTCAAGAGGATGGAAAAATCGTCCATGAAGTTCATTTCATTGTCGGTAAACACCAGGTTTTTTCCTGTGCCATTGGCCAAAATTGCACCATTCAGGTATTGAAATTTGCAGTTTTTAATGACAATATTGGAAGAGTTGTCAAGCTTGATGGTCGGGACCCCGTCACTGGTTCCGTAACGAACATTGTCGTAAGTGGTGAAACCAAAAGTCAATCCGCTTATTTCAATATTGCTTTTTCCTGAAATGCTGATCAGGTTCGATTTGGAGGCCACCTCGATGGTGGTGGTGTTTGGATCTTTGTCACCTTCCAGCCGGATAAACACCCTACCAATCGCCCTGTCGTAATAATATTCGCCGGGAACATCAAGCATGTATGGCGTATTTTCCACATAATATTTACAGTCCTTCCCACCAAAATTCTGATCAGGAACGGTTATGGTTTTTGTAGTTGGATTGTAGTCCGAAATTTTTTGCTTCCAGAGCGTACACATGACTATGGCATCTTCTATTGCCCAAACATCTCCACCTTTCAATGCGTTCACATCGGTCCAGCTAAAATTTTTAGTGTCGGTGAGCGTCAGAACAGTTCCCGATTTGGCTTTGGCAGTAAATGTCCACCACTTTTGCATAGGCTCGGTGGGCGTGTTCACATAATTGGGCGAACGGGCCAGGTACACGCGTTTGGCACCAGTCGGGGTGACCTCACAAACCACTTTGGTTGGGTTGTCAATTCCCGCAATGTCTTTGGACCACACCAAATCGGGATTGGGGATTTTGGGCGCAATCGTAGCATTTGCTTTCGTCCAGCCTCCCGATGCGATCACCGAACCGTAAATAGCGGCTTCGCCAGTTCCCCAATCCGGATCGGAAGTAAGCCTGACCGGATTTCCTGCTGCACCTGATTCTTTAGCCGTTAAAACTCCGCGGTAAACCACTCCACGTTTAAAGATATAGGTTTGAATGCCAGATCCGGACAGGGCTTTCAAAGTGGCTGCCGGATCCCACGGATGGTGTTTCCATGCGGTTGTGGTGGTCAATCCGTCATTCGCATCGCTTCCGTTGTCGAAATCAATATACCTGACTGAACTTCCTTTTTTAAACTGAAAAGGTTGAGGCGCCCATTCCAGATCGCCATTGGGCAAAACTTTGGCCTGCTGTGTTTCCCACGAATAAAGGGTTGGCGTGGTTTGGGCAAGCATCTGAAAAGACAGAAGTAACCCTGCCCAAATCAAAAAATTTCTCATAAGTTTAGCTGGTTAAAATCAACATTCATCAGTTCATCAATATCCCCATTTTTTCATGATTTCAAAGTTTTCCTTCATACATGCCAATGGTTCTTTGCCCTGATAAGATTCCTGTTCGATGATATAAACTTTGGTTCCGCCTGATTTGCGGCAAAGATCAATAACATCTTTGACTTGTATAATTCCCTTCCCCAGAATGGCGCTCTCATATTTTTCAGGGGTATCAACCGCAATTTCATCTTTCACATGAATCAATTCAAATTTACCCGGATACTGGCCGATCACGTCAAGAGCTTTGGCACCGCCAATGTACATATTGCCGATATCGAGCTGCATGACTACTTTATTCACGTCAAGTTTCTGCATCATGATATCGAAAAGTTTCATTCCATTCAGTTTTTCTTCGAATTCGGCCCAGTGGTTGTGGTAGCCAAATTTCATTCCCGACTTCTGGCAAAGGTCCCCGCATAGATTAAAAACATCGAGGTAACGAACCAAATCATCGTAGGTTTTGCGCATGCTCTCGTCCATCCACGGACTAATTACATATTTCTGTCCCATGAATGCAGCATCTTCAACGGTATATTTCCATGAATCGGAGAAGTCTTTTTTAGTGGCATCCCAATGATTTTTACCCATTACGGTATGTCCGGCAGGCATTTTCAATCCCAGATCATCCAGAATTTTTTTAAACTCAACTGGTGTATAACCATAAAATTTCCGGTCGATGTAATTAGCATGTTCAACATGTTTGTACCCGATTTTGGCGATTTGCTTGAGTGTTCCCAGTGGGTCTTTCTTCATGTCGTCCCGAATAGAATAGAGTTGTAACCCAACTATTTCAGATGGTTTTACTGCCGCAAAAGCAGCCTTCGACAAAAGGGCGGTTCCGGCAAGCAGAACGGCACTGTTTTGAATAAATGAACGGCGTGATGTTTTCATAATTTTTTGATTTTAATATTGATGGAATGCTTGTGAAACAAATTCGAGAACAGTTGGCAAAGATTCGCGCCAGTAGGTCCAGTTGTGGCCGCCATCGCGAATGCGAAATTCGTGTGGAATTTCCTTCTTTTTCATGGCAATGTGGATCAGGCTGTTGCCTTCATAAAGAAAATCATCGTCGCCACAATCAATGTACCAGCGAACCGCTTTTTTCTGATCGTCAGGTATGATATTTACCAATTCCAAAGCGCTGTACCGGGTAAAATATTTTGCCTGATCTTCCTTCGAAATGCCGGGATATTGCTTTTCCCAACGAGCTGCGGCCTCTTCCATATTGATTGGACCAACATAAGCGCTCAACGGACAGGCCGACGAAAACAATTCAGGATGATGAAGTGCATACATAAAAGTTCCGCCGCCACCCATTGACAAGCCCGAAATGGCACGATAGCGCTTTTCTGCCCTGATCCGGTAAGTCTTTTCGATGAAAGGCATAAACTCCTGAAAGAAAAAATCTTCGTAATTCCAATCGCCTTTCGGACTGTTGAAATAACCGCGCTGGCCGGTATTTCCGTCGGGCATCACGATAATCATGGCAGTTGATTTTCCTTCAGCAATAGCTTTGTCTGCAATGTGTTTCGTTTCGCCAAACTGAACCCAACCCGACTGGTCGTCACCGGCGCCATGGAGCAAATACAAAACCGGATAACTACGGTTCGAAGTTTCATAATCGGCTGGCAGATAAATGGCATATTTCCGGTCCATTTTCAGAATTTTACTGGGCATAGACAGGTTGTCGGAAACTTTACCACCCTGAGCAAAAAGGAGAGTTGTCGCACAAAAAAAGATAGAAAACAGTAGTAAAAGAGGTTTCTTCATGTCGTTGTTATTTATAGTTGTAATTTAAGCATTTCGTTGATTGATTATTTAGTCAGATTTTAGAAATAGGTATTTACAGCAAATTCATATTGACTGATAAAGATCTGTTTAAAAATGGAAATGTTGTTTTGCTCATAGAAAATTATCATGGCTTTTTTGTAATCAATAGAATCAACTGTCCTGAATGAAATCGGGCAACAACCATAATGTATTAAAATTGCGTTACTAACTATTCGGGCAGTTCGTTTGTTTCCATCCATAAATGGTTGTATATAAGAAATTAACACTAACGCCAACAAAGCTTTTTCAAAAACGTTCTCCTTCTGATTAATCAATTCACACATTTGTGAAATAGCTTCGGATATTTGAAACCCGTTATCCAATGGGCGATAATTGGTTCCGGAAATTCCAATTCTCCTTTTTCTCAAGTTACGGTCAACTGCTAATTCCTTAATTAATATGCTATGTATATCTTCAATTTTCGAGGTTGACAGGGGTATTAAATAATCAGGATTTTCGACTATAAAATCAATTGCATCTTTGTGATTAAGAAGCATGGTTGCCTCCTCTTTTGTTTTTCCTGATGCTGTTAGTTTATCCTTCAACAACCTTTCAGTTTCAAGTAATGAGTAAGTATTTCCCTCTATCTGCGATGATTTCCAGCTCAGATCGATAGCTAATCTTTCCAGTTCCTTTTTGTATTCCAATTCAGAAAGTTCAGAAATATTATTTTTAAACTTGTTCTGAAATTTGGTTAATTTTTCTGACTCTTTATCAGAAAACACACTGTTTCCACTGAACACTTCGGTAATGATGGAAAAATTAAAATTTTCAATGATTTCGCGATCATCAATTTCCTTTTCAAAGTATTTTTCAATATCAACAGGTCTTAGTAATTCGTAAACCGGAGAAACCAGATACCTGGTTCCTTTTCCCTGTCCAACCGTTTTTAAAATGTTTTCGCCGGTAAGTTTGGCAAGAATCCTTTTTACTGTTGCATAGCTAACAGCATTTAACAGACTTTCATGGATTTCACGAGAAGAGCAATTCTGCTTAACTTTAACAAATTCAATTATTTGTGATTCGAATTTTTCCATCCTGTCCAAATTTACAGCTCATAAAGATACCAATTCTGGCTCATTAAACGACTAATTTGAGCCATATTTCAACTTGAAGTGAGCCACAACTATTGTTTTATCCAACTGCTATTTACCAGCTTTACTTTCTTACTGCCCGGTGCATTCGGGTTGCCGGTTCCCACAAACTCATCAATCAGCAAATCATTGACCTCCTTACATTCAATTCCGTGGGTGAAAAACGACGGAAGATCGCATGATTTCTGTCCGTCGGCTAAAGTCAGACGGCAAAGGATAAAGCATTGAAATGGTTTATAATTCCCAATAAACTTTAGGCACTCTAGGCACTCCGAACTTTAGGCACTTCCTATCCTCTCCACGGGCGGTCGCGTTTCAAATCACCCCGAAGAATGTCGCAGGCGATGTTCACATCTTCCACCATCTGGAAATCGTACATTCCGGCGCAAACGAAATCTGCCCCGTTTTCGAAAGCATAGCGGAATCCCTCTTTCGGGAGTATCGCACCGGCAGCCATCACCTTGAAGCCAATTACTGGTTCTTTCAGTTCATTAATGTAACGAATGGTTTCTTCAGGCGAGTAATCGAACTTGTTGTCGTGCCACTCCGGATTTTTGGCGCTCCAGTAATTGTGATGGTGCATGGTTTTCATCCAGAAATCGGTTTGGAAACCGGCATCAACACAGGCTTTTACCGTTTCAATATGATGGGCGCCAATTCCAGCGAGCAATCCATTTTGACGCACAAAATCCATCACTTTTGCTATTACTTCAGACTTTCCGTTTCCCATGTAATAGTCAGCCGTTTCGCCTTGTATGTAACAGGCCACAGCCCCGGTATCAATAGCTTTTTTCACCTTGTCCATGTAATCGTTGATAGGCATTGGTCTGGATCCTTTGTCATCATAAAGCAAGCCTGCGCAGTCGGAAATAAACTGAATCTTCCCTATTCCACGTTTCCAGTATTCGTCAATCAAAGCACACAAAATCGGGTTGGTAAGTAACGTGTTGATGCCACATTTCTCGGCCAGCAAAAGGGTGGCAAATATTTTTTCTTTCTGATGATAAGCTTTAACCAGTTGCGAAACGTAGATCAGGTCGCGCGAGTGTGCCCAGCCCGAAAGCAGGTTCCCGCCCAGAATAAGTTTACTGAATGGCAACCCTTTGATTTTTCCCATCGGGATTTGACCTTTCAATTCTTTCAGGCTGGCCATATTCAGCGTTTTGGCGCTTGCCCCGGTAACTGCATCAACCAGGTTGCGCTCCTCGTAGCTTTCCCATTTAGTTTTTTCATACAGCGCATACCCGAAAGCGCCCATCACCGGAAGGGCCGAAAGGCCTTTGATCAGTGTGCGTCGATCGAGCGCGGCGTGTTCAGGCACTTCTTCCGTTGTTTTTGCAACAGGCGGCCCGCAAGCAACGGAATCTTTAATTTCCTCTTTGGGTTCCGGCAACCGGTTCTTTCTGAACAGCGCCGGAATCCCCAATTGCTTTCCTGTTGGGAAAAGCAATAAAATAAACACCGCAAAAAGCTCGACCATATTTTTATTAACGACTAAATAGTGGCCTTCGTTGATCACATTAAAATCGTTGGTTACAAACGGCGGATTGGCCAGCCAGTAAAGGAAAAGCAGCGACATGCCAACCACTGCGCCGGTCCGTTCAATCCAGCCGAAAATCAGGGTCAGCCCCACGAAAATCAGGCCGATGATGTTGATCCAGTCAACCACAACCAACACAGAAGGCGTATCGGCAATCCAGTGAAAAAATGGCGCGAAAATCCAGCCCGAAACCTGAAGGTAATCGGCCGATGTCCAGTTGGGAATGAGTAGTTTGGTAACACCTTCGTACAGGAAGTGCCAGCCAATGGCAAGTCGCAAGGCAAACAGGGCATACAGACGGATGCCGGTGAGTTTGTTAGGGTTAGTTAGGGTTTGCATAGTTTAAGTTTGTTTATTTCTGGTACTTCGATTCAAACGAGAAAATGCCGGAACCTGCCTCGAAGATAGCATATCCGTCGCGAAATTCAATAACAAATAATAAACCCGGCTCAGTTTCCTGTCCGGGTTATTGTTTTTTTTGTTATCGCCAAAATTAATTGGCTTTAATAATTCTTCCCTTATCAAATATAGCTGCATAACCATCAGGCTTGCTCAACAAATCCAAGGCTTTTTTAACATCCGAATCATCGCGTAATGAAGCTCTGATTGCACCCTTCTGATAATAGTACCTCGAAATAACCTCATCAGTAAGCAGTTCTGAAATTTCAGTTTTGAAATGCTCCAAATCCTGCTCCAGATTATGACCCAATTTTTGTTTTAGTTTTTCAAATTCATCTTTCGAAATGTCGTAATACTTCTCACGTTTAGCAACTTCAAGCAGGTTATCCATTTCTTCTTCGGTTTTCGATTCGTATTTAAAATCCTTATTTTTAACGAATTGAGTAAAGTCGGCATAAACTTCAGGAGTGATTTTGTATTCCTCAGGTGATGCTATTTTTTCGGTTTTACTGTTAAAATAAGTCGCGAAATCAAAGATTAGCGATTGAGTTACCAGATTCACAGCTAAATTACTGAGAGGCTCATCTACCACAGTAATATCAGGAACAACGCCACCACCATCAAAAACGATACGGCCATTTTTTGTTGTGTACTTCGTTATCAGCGAATCAGGGACTACTCCCACACTTCCATCCTCATTTCGGTGAGCATAATCAAGAGCCTGAATACAGCGACCGCTTGGAATATAGTATTTAGCTGTAGTGATTTTTAGTTTGGCATTGTAACTCAGGTCGCGGGTGGTTTGCACTAATCCTTTTCCAAAAGTACGGGTACCAATTATTATTCCCCGGTCAAGATCCTGAATAGCGCCTGCAACAATTTCGGAGGCCGAAGCAGACCCCCGGTTTACCAAAACGGCAATAGGCATCACGGTATCAACCGGATTTTCGGTAGCTTTATAAACTTTGTCCCACTGTTTTACTTTTCCTCTGGTACTGACTATTTCCTGACCTTTGGAAATAAACAGGTTGGAGACTCTTACTGCCTCCATCAATAAACCTCCCGGATTTGACCTCAGATCGAGAACAAGCATTTTGGCCCCTTTTTTTTCTTTCAATTCGATCAAAGCAATCTTTACGCGTTCGGTGCAGTCAACGGTAAAATTTGATAAACGAATATAGCCTGTTTCCTTATCAAGCATTCCATAGTAAGGAACCGGATCAATCTGTATTTTTTCGCGGACAATCTCAATATCCATCGGTTTCTTCTGTCCATAGCGCTGTATTTTAACCGTGACAGGTTTACTGGCCGGGCCTTTCAGCAGGTTGCTTACATCTTCAGTTGAAAGTTTTTCAGTTGATTTGCCAGCCACTTCAAGCAAAATATCTCCAGCCCGAAGCCCGGCTTTCTGAGCTGGAAATCCTTCGTAAGGCTCTGAAATTACAATTTTACCGTTTTGCTTACTGATTAGCGCACCTATTCCGGCATATTCGCCGGTAGTCATAAACCTGAAATCTTCCACATCGTCCTCCGGAATGTAATTGGTATATGGATCGAGCGATTCGAGCATTTTATCGATACTGGTTTTAACCAGTTTATTTGGCTCAACATCATCCACATAAAACAAGTTCAATTCCCTGAAAAGGGTGTAATAAATATCGAGGTTTTTTGCTATCTGGAAATTTTTATCATCTTGCTTAAAGCTGTAAAAGCCAATGGCAAAAACAATTATCCCAACAATTACAATCCCTGCTTTTTTTGTTCCCGAAATTTTCATCACTAAAATGTTATAAATTTTATTAGAACAACAAAAATAGTAAAAGCTTTGTTTTTACAGCCTTGCCAATTCAAGCTAATTAGTTAATTATTCTAAAAAGGGTGACAAAAACTTCGGGATAGGATTGGTTGAGAATAAATTCAAAAAGCTATTCCGACTGCAAATACGATGAAATTCTTCTGAGTATTTGGGTTCGAAATAAATGAAAGGCATAGAGGAACGATAAATGGTAATTTCAGATCAAGCTCTTTACTGAAAGAAATTCCGGCATTGATCACTGCAAATCTATCGGCATAAAAACTTTGAAATGGTGTTAATCCTACAAATGGTTCTGCTTCAATAATCAAAATCGTGAACGGATATTTGAATTCCAGATAAGTAGAATAGAAAGGCTTCCCAGTCTCTTTGTTCCGGTCACCGGCCAGAAAAGTGCCAGCCATCCACTTTAACCGGCTCTTTTCGACCGAAAAATTATCAATGGTCAGCTCCAGCGAATGCCGGCTCTTCCCTTCCCGAAAATTCAGGTATTGATTGATATCGCCGGAAACCGGATTGTAATAATTCAATAAGCTCAGGCTAAAATGATCGAATGTCCAGGAAGGAATAAGATCAACTTCAGAATAGCTGTTGTCAGGAGTGACTGCAGCCCAAAAATTAAAGATGAAGCGCCCCATTTCCAGGGTTACGGTTGGTTCAATGGCAAAGGCATCGCCAAGCTGGCTGCCCCTCCAAATGTGACGGCTCTGTATAAGAATTTCAGCTTCCGAAATCCTTAACTGGCCAAATGCAAAACCTGTGATTGAAAAACAAAGAAGTGATAATATGAAACGAAGCATAGAACTTGATTTGGCATAAAAATACATATTTGATTTGGCACAGAATACGACTTTTATCAAGTCATCTCCTTTCTATTTTGCTAACAAAATCGCAAAAACTGAAATTCGGAAACGACTTTATGTTTCAAATTCAAAAAAAATATCTTTAAATTGCTGAAAAAATATCTTATGAAACGAATTGGATTAGTATTATTGCTCAGTTTGTTCATTTCGCAGGCATTTGCGCAGGAAGCACAAAAAATTGCCGGTATTTGGTGGAATGACAAAAAGACTTCGAAAATTGAGGTCAAGGAAGAAAATGGAAAATTTTCCGGAACAGTGATTTACATTAATCCGGAAAAATATGTGAATGGCGAGCCTGAAAAGGATTTCAACAATCCGGATACTAAACTGAAAACCAGATCCAGGTTAGGGCTGCAAATCCTTTCCGGGTTAAAGTTCAATGTTTCGGACAAAGAATGGCAGGGTGGCCGTATTTATGATCCTGATAATGGGAAAACTTACCATTGTTTTGCCTGGTTCGACCAAGACCCCAACGTACTGTACCTTAAAGGTTACGTGGTTGGTATCAAGTGGTTGGGAAGGTCAACAACCTGGACACGGGTAACCAATTAACCCACATTTGTCATTCTCCTTTCTTTTATCCCGATACCTGAACCGGGAAGCCAAGTGCATGGACCTGATCTGCAATCTGCTGAAGCTCATCAATATTTAATTTTTCGAGTCCGGTTGCCGGAGTTTCGCGGTCAATGGTATAAATCATCACCTGCGAAGGCCTGATTTCAGCAATCAGTTTTAACCAGGCGTCAAGTTCTTCTTTGGTTGAGTTATCAATGGTCGCGCCCTGATAGGTTCCGCGTAAAAACATCGTTTGAATAATCACCTGCCCGTTAAACGATTTCAGGGTTTCGACTACCTTAGTCAGTTTAAAATCAGAAGCCGGACAATCAATTTTTCGGATAGTTTCTTCAAAAGCAGAATCAAGTTTCTGAATATTATCCTCCACTTTGAGTAATGCACCGATCACATCTGGTTTGTGCAACATGGTTGCATTCGATAATACAGCAATACGTGCCATTGGAGTGAGGCGATTGCGAAGATCTATGGTATCGTCAATAATTCCTTTAAATTCAGGATGTAAGGTTGGCTCTCCATTCCCGGCAAAGGTGATTACATCAGGCAAATCGTTCTCGAAAACCATTTGGATTAGCTTTTCTTCCAGCTTCTGCCGAACTTCGATGCGTGTAGGCAAAACTGCTTTTTTCTCCCTTTTCTTCGGATTCCAGCCACATTCGCAATAAATACAGTCAAACGAACATACTTTACTGTCGGTTGGCAGCAGGTTCACTCCAAGCGAAACGCCTAGCCGGCGGCTTTTTACTGGTCCGAATATGATTTGGTCGAATAAAAATGTTGACATAGATAGAGTTTCAAGTTCCAGGCTCCAAATTCCAGATTTGTTTGTCTTCAGTCTGATTAAAGTATTTTCTTCAGTTTACTTTTCGGAGTAAAATGCAGATCAGCAAGGTTCACGCCAATAAGCAGAAATATTCCAGGGACAATCTGCCTGGAATACTTTCCGTCAATCAGTAAAAAGTTTCTTATTTCATCCAGGATTTCCTGGATTGTCATTCCGGGAAACTGCGCCTGAATTTGTATCCCGATTTCAACCAGATTTCGAATTGTTACTTCGTTAAGCTCAGCAACTAACCGAATAATCAATGATTTTGAAAGGTTATCTGTTATATGACCGGGGAAATCCAAATGGGTTCTAACAAACCGGCAATTCGTAATCAATATTCCGTTGAAAAACAGGAGTTGTTCAATTTCCCTCAGATCGCCTGCTGTGTCAATAAATTCAACAACAGTTCCTTCATCATTTGCCACAACAATGCCGTTTTTCAGGAAAATTCCGCTATCCGAAACGAGATAATTGGCAGCAAATTTTTTCATTCTTTCCCAACATTCACTTTATCCTTAGGTTTGTATTGTTGCTCCTTTTCATTCAGAATATTCATGATTTGAGTATGTATTTTTTCGTACTCTTTCGGAAAGCTTGAATAATAGACGAGCGTACGGACAAAAACAGTATCAGGAATATCATATTTCTTCAGTACTGAAAAGTACAGATCGGTCTGTGTAATTTTCTTCAGTGAATCGGGCTTATTGGCCTCAATATTAATTCCCTGAATCAGGTAAATATCAACCATTATTTTCACAAACTCGTCTTTGGCAATCAGTTTGTCGGGTTTTTTAACCGAAGTACTGAAACAGGAAGAGAGTCCGCTCAACGTGGCAGCAATTAGTAATATTCCAATGAATTGTTTCATTTTCTACTTGATTTATTTCGGGTTCAAAGTTAATATTACTTCAGCCTTTTTTGCTGAATACATGCCTGAAAAACACATCAACACGGTCGAACTGCAAAATTTCAATCTTAAATTTCTGAAGGTTGATCCCTTTCCCTGCTTTGGGAATAAAAATGCTGTCGAAACCCAATTTTTCGGCTTCGGCAATGCGCTGTTCGAGGCGGTTCACCGAACGAATTTCGCCTGAAAGCCCAACCTCACCGGCAAAACAGACGTTCTTGCGGATAGGAAGGTCGAAGTTGGATGAAAGAATGGCCGTGATCACGGTTAAGTCAATGGCCGGATCGTCAACTTTAATTCCTCCGGCGATATTCAGGAATACATCTTTGGTGGCCAGCTTAAATCCTGCCCGTTTTTCGAGAACAGCGAGTAACATATTCAGGCGCCGAAGATCGAATCCGGTTGACGAACGCTGCGGTGTTCCATAAGCTGCCGTGCTTACCAAAGCCTGAATTTCAATCAATAACGGGCGGATTCCTTCGATGGACGCCGAAATAGCTGTTCCGCTCAGCCCTTCGTGTGCCCGGTTGATCAAAAGTTCTGAAGGGTTTGATACTTCCCGCAAACCGGAATTACCCATCTCAAAAATCCCAAGTTCTGAAGTTGATCCGAAACGGTTTTTGATGGCGCGAAGAATGCGGTACATATATTGGTTTTCGCCTTCGAACTGTAAAACCGTATCTACAATGTGTTCCAGAACTTTAGGTCCGGCAAGGCTGCCTTCTTTGGTGATATGACCGATCAGGATTACCGGTACATTAAATTCTTTCGCATATTTCAGGATGCCATTGGTGCATTCACGGATTTGCCCGACCGATCCGGGCGACGATTCAATCGCCTCGGTCGAAACAGTCTGTATCGAGTCTATAATCAGCAATTCAGGAACAATTTGTTTGCTTTGCGCCAAAATGTGTTCGAGCGAGGTTTCGCTCAGGAAAAAGCAATTCGGATTTTCTTTCTGAAGTCGCTGTGCCCGTATTTTAATTTGCTGAATACTTTCTTCTCCTGAAACATATAAGATCTTTTTGCTTTTCAGGTCCAAAGCCAGTTGCAGTACCAGGGTGGATTTCCCGATTCCGGGTTCGCCACCAATCAACACGATGGATCCCGGAACCAGGCCGCCTCCCAAAACGCGGTTAAGCTCATGATTGCAGGTATCAATACGCTCCGTATTTTCAGACGAAACTTCGTGCAATAGTCTGGGTTGATTGCCTGTGCCAGTCAAAAAAGAGGATTGTTTAGAAGTATCGCGTTCCACAATTTCCTCAATAAACGAATTCCATTCGCCACACGAATTGCACTTACCCACCCATTTGGGCGATTGTGCGCCGCAATTCTGACAGAAAAAACTGGTTTTCACTTTGCCCATAAGTAACTTTGGATATTGGTTATTCTTTATTGATTATTGGAAATTTTCAGAATAAGTCAGAACTGGCTTAAAACGTATCTTTTATCTTCCTGATCAAATCCGAAGTGGAAAATCCCTCCGTCAGTTCAATGCGTTCAATCCTTCCGCCAGCAGCCAGAACAACATCGGACCCTGCAATTTCCTCAAGCTTGTAGTCTGTCCCTTTTACCAAAATATCAGGAACAATACTTCGGATCAGCTCATAAGGTGTTTCTTCATCAAACAAAATCACTGCATTGACCATGAGTAGCGAAGCCAGCAAAACAGCACGCGATTGCTGGTCAATCAGTGGCCGGGTTTCACCTTTCAGCAGTTTTACCGAAACATCCGAGTTCAGGCCAACTATTAGCCGGTCGCCATAACTGGCTGCCTTTAACAGTGAATCAATGTGCCCGCGGTGAACCAGATCGAAACAGCCATTGGTAAAGACTACCGTTTGTCCGGCTTCCCGCCATTGGTCCAGAACTGGTTTTAATTCCGGAATGTTTAAAAAAATTTTGGATTGAATGATTTCTGAAACTTTCATTTTTTGGCGAAATTTCTTCAAAAATAATAAAACCTCACTGTTATGTATGGTAAATGGGATATAAACTTGTTGTTTTCTAAATAAATCGGAACAAGAACTTTACACCTGTCATTATTGTTGAGTTGATAGTGTGAATGATACAAATTGCCTCCTTAATTTCCCAATTTTTATCAACAATCCACTTTTAAGGCATCGAAAATGATATTTTTACTTTCATGAAGTTTCGGCTTTCACAGAACTAAATATTTGATACAATCCATTGATATGATTCCTTTTACACATTTACACGTTCACTCGCAATATTCCATTCTCGATGGCGCTGCCAGCGTCAAAGGACTTATTGCTAAGGCAAAGGGTGATGGCATGACCGCCCTGGCGCTGACCGATCATGGCAACATGTTTGGCGCCAAAGAATTTTACGATATTTGCCGGAAAGAAGGGATCAAACCCATTATTGGTTGCGAAACTTATGTGGCTGAAACTTCGCGCCACAGTAAGAAAGACGCGAAAGTTGACCGCTCGGGCTACCACCTTATTTTGCTGGCCAAAAATCTGGTTGGATACCGCAACCTGCTCAAACTGGTTTCTACCGCCTATACCGAAGGTTTTTACTACAAACCGCGTATCGACAAAGAATTGCTTGAACAGCATCACGAAGGGCTGATTGTTTCTTCAGCCTGTTTGGGAGGCGAAGTTCCGCAACATATTATGGCCGGACATCTTCAGGATGCAGACGAAACTATACAATGGTTCAAGTCGCTTTTTGGGGATGACTTTTACCTCGAGCTGATGCGGCATCCTTCAACTTCGCCCGATATGCGGAAAAGCGTGTATGAAAATCAGGTGCTGGTAAATAAACAGTTGATTGAACTGGCGAAGAAACACGAGGTCAAAATTATTTGTACTAACGACATCCATTTCATTAATGCAGAAGATGCCGATGCGCACGATTTGCTGATCTGTCTGAATACCGGTAAAGATTTAGACGATCCGGCCCGGATGCGTTACACCAAACAGGAGTGGTTTAAAACCACTGCCGAAATGAACCTACTGTTTGCTGATTTGCCTGAAGCTCTAACCAACACGCAGGAAATTACAGATAAGATTGAAGCTTATGAACTCAATTCGGCGCCCATCATGCCTGTTTTTCCGATACCTGAAGATTTCGGAACACTGGAAGATTACCGGCAACGCTTCACCGAAGAAATGTTGGTGGAAGAATTCACCAAATATTGGTTCGATACTATCGGTGGATATGATAAAGTGGTAAGGGTAAAGCTCGAATCGGATTTTCTCGCGCACCTTTGCTGGGAAGGGGCCAAACCGCGATATGGTGAACCATTTTCAGAAGAAATTACTGAACGTATTGAGTTTGAATTGAACACGATCAAAAAGATGGGTTTTCCGGGATACTTCCTCATCACCCAGGATTTCATCAACGAAGCCAGAAGGATGGATGTTTTGGTTGGGCCCGGACGTGGTTCCGCTGCCGGGTCAGTGGTTTCGTATTGTGTCGGAATAACCAACATCGATCCGATGAAGTACGATCTGCTGTTCGAACGTTTCCTGAATCCCGACCGAATTTCGATGCCCGACGTGGATATAGACTTCGACGACGATGGCCGGCAGAAAGTACTCGATTATGTGACCAATAAATACGGAAAAGATAAAGTAGCGCACATCTGTACTTTCGGAACTATGGCTACCAAAATGGCCATCAAAGATGTGGCAAGGGTTCTGAAACTTCCACTTTCCGAAGCCGACCGGCTGACGAAACTGGTTCCGGATGCCCCCAAAATGAATTTTGCAACTGCGTATAAAGATAGTCCGGAGTTAAAAGCAGAGTTGAAGTCGAACAACGACCTGATCCGCACAACCCTGAAATTTGCCCAGACACTTGAAGGTTCGGTACGTCAGACCGGAGTTCATGCCTGCGGTATCCTGATCAGCCGCGATCCGTTGACCGACCATATTCCGGTGATGTTCTCCAAAGACGACGAAAACTTGCTGACTACCCAATTCGACGGAAAATATGTGGAAGATATCGGGTTGCTCAAAATGGATTTCCTGGGACTGAAAACCCTTTCAGTTATCAAGGAAACGGTTGAAAATATTAAGCTTTCGCGTGGAATTACGGTTGATATGGATCAACTTCCGGAGAATGATCCTCTCACTTTAGAGCTCTTCAGTAATGGCGATACCACCGGCATCTTCCAGTTCGAGTCGCCCGGAATGAAAAAACACCTTCGCAACCTGAAACCCAACCGTTTCGAGGATTTGGTCGCTATGAACGCCCTTTATCGTCCGGGACCGATGGAGTACATCCTTTCGTTTATCAAGCGAAAACACGGTCATGAAAAAATTGAATATGATCATCCACTGATGGAACCTTACCTGAAAGATACTTATGGAATCACAGTTTATCAGGAACAGGTGATGCTTCAGTCGCGGGCGCTGGGCGGTTTTAACCGCGGCGACTCCGATAACCTGCGCAAGGCCATGGGGAAAAAGCAAATTTACCTGATGGACCAACTGAAAGTTCAATTCAAGGAAGGGTGTCTGAAAAATCCGAAGTTTATAGAAGGCTGCCTGGAAGGAAACAAAGAACCGGAAAAGCTGATTGATAAAATCTGGAAAGACTGGGAAGCTTTTGCCAGTTATGCGTTCAATAAATCGCATTCGGTTTGTTATGCTGCGGTGGCGTATCAGACCGGCTATTTAAAAGCACATTTTCCGGCCGAATTTATGGCTGCCAACATGAGCCGGAACCTCAGCAACATTACCGAAATTTCGAAGCTGATGGAAGAATGCAAACGCATGAAAATGAATGTTCTTGGACCTGATGTAAGCGAAAGTTATGCCAAATTTACCGTAAACAAATCTGGAAACATCCGGTTTGGAATGGCTGCTGTTAAAGGAGTAGGCGAGGGGGCGGTTCAGGACATCATTAAAGCCCGTAAAGGAGGCACCTTTAAAGATATTTATGATTTTGTAGAGCGTGTAAACCTTCAGTCGGTCAACAAAAAAAATCTTGAAGCGCTTGCCATGGCCGGAGCTTTCGATTCGTTTAGAAAGCATACCCGGAGTCAGTTTTTTGCTCCTGATGATAACGACCTGACTTTTATCGAAAAGTTAATCCGATACGGAAATAAAATGCAAAATGAGAGCAACAACATGCAGCCTTCTCTTTTTGGCGAAATCATGTCCACTCAATCAGTTCAAAAACCTGAACCTCCAATGGTTTCGGAATGGGCCGATCTGATCCTGCTCGAAAAGGAGAAAAGCCTGGTAGGAGTTTACCTGACTTCACACCCGCTCGATAAGTATAAAGTTGAAATTGATACCCTTGCCTCCAAAGATGTAACGTTTAAAGATCTGAACACTAATATTGATGCCCTGAAAGGACGCGAACTGACTTTTATTGGTATGGTAACCGAAGCCCGCGAAAGTTTGGGTAAAACCGGAAAACCATACAGCCAGATCGTTTTAACGGATTATACCGATTCGTATAAATGTTTCTTCTTTGCCAAAGACTATGTGGAATATGGGAAATACTGCAAGCAAGGACTATTTCTTTTAGTCAAAGGGATCGTTCAAATCAGGTATGGAGGCGATCAGCTTGAGTTTAAAGTCAGCAGGATTGAGCTGATGGAAGAGGTACGCGAAAAATATTTTAAAAGCATAACTGTGAAGATTCCCCTTTCCGTTCTCACAGGTGAAATTATCTCCGATTTGGAACGGCTTACATTAAACAACAAAGGCAAATCATTATTGCGATTTGATATTTATGATCTCGAAACAAATATGATGGTTAATCTGTTTTCAAGAAATACCCGGATCGAAATTACAGATGAATTACTCGCCTATTTTGAAAAACACGATGATCTTGTTTTTAAAATTAATTAGGCTAATTTTGTGATCGCTTGGAGAATTAGAAAGATTATTCACTTATAAAAATATAAAAAAATGGCTTTAGAAATTAATGATGCAAATTTTGAAGAATTGGTTCTTCGGGCAGATAAACCGGTTTTGATTGATTTTTGGGCAGAATGGTGTGGCCCGTGCCGGATGGTTGGCCCAATTGTTAACGAACTGGCCGAAGACTACGCCGGAAGGTTAGTTGTCGGTAAAGTTGATGTTGACAGCAATCCCGGAATTGCTTCTAAATTCGGTATCCGCAACATTCCTACCATCCTCTTTTTTAAAGATGGGGCTGTTGTTGAAAAACACGTTGGCGCCGCCCCAAAATCAACACTTGTTTCAAAAGTTGAAAGTATTCTTTAAATGATTCTTGAACAATCTTCTCGACATACAGCAATTACAACAATTCGATAACCTCGAGTTCATCTCAAAAGAGATCGTTGAAGGTTTTATCACGGGCTTGCACCGGAGCCCGTTTCA
Source organism: Odoribacter sp. (assembly GCA_013824715.1). Taxonomy (GTDB): domain Bacteria; phylum Bacteroidota; class Bacteroidia; order Bacteroidales; family Prolixibacteraceae; genus Aquipluma. Next base: position 77,804 of record PNOH01000022.1, read on the forward strand.
TGGTTTTTCGGTCGAATTTGCTGAGCATCGGCTCTACAATACTGGTGAATCAACCAAACATCTTGACTGGAAATTATATGCACGAACCGATCGCTTATTTGTAAAACAGTACGAAGAAGAAACCAACCTGCGCTGCCAACTGGTGATCGACACTTCCTCGTCCATGCTTTTCCCATACGAAAAAGGAAAACCATCAAAAATAAATAAGCTGGCTTTTTCGGTTTATTCGGCAGCAGCCATCATTTATTTGCTCCGGAAACAGCGCGATGCAGTTGGTTTATCCCTTTTTTCAAACGAGGTTGACTTTCATTCCCAGGCACGTTTGTCTTCCGTACACATCGATTTGCTCTATCATCAACTGGCAAATTTACTCCTTCAGGAACAAGTTCAGGTTCACAAAAAAACAAATACGGTTGATGCACTTCACATGATTGCCGAGAATATCCACAAACGCTCCCTGGTCATTTTGTTCAGCGATTTGATTGAACAGGAAAGTACCGACGAATTATTAGAAGCCCTTCAGCACCTGAAATATAACAAACACGAAGTGTTGCTTTACCATGTCACTGATCACCGCCAGGAGCGCGAGTTCGATTTCAGGAACCAACCTTACCGTTTTGTAGATTTGGAAACCGGCGACCACATTAAATTTTTACCGCATGATTTGAAACCCAATTACCAAAAAGCCATTTCGGAGTATTTCGAAGAAATGCGGGTTAGGTGCGGTCAATACCATATTGATCTGGCCGAAGCCAACATCAACGATGACTTCAAACACGTGCTTTATACCTATCTTCTGAAGCGGAAACGACTTTTCTAGAAGCCCCATCCCCCTGCCTGCGGCAGGCAGGCAACCCCCGCCTCGTCCGGCAGCTACCGTGTCCCCACATCTTTTCAAACTCAATGACGATTGATAAAACCTTATTTTTATTGGGAACCTTAGTACAAATCATGCTATCCAAAGACTCAAACCTTATTAATATGCTGTATCCACATATAAAATAAGGTTCTAATCGGATAGTGGTTGCCGGGCTCTTATGTAACTACATTTTTTGAAGGCCAATGCTGTTTCGTCCGAAAGTAGGCCAAAGCCTTGTTCTACTATGTCCCGCGGACGA
>PNOH01000023.1 GCA_013824715.1 Odoribacter sp.
ACGGACAGAAAGGCGATAAAGGAAACCGTCCGCGCTAAAGCCTTTTTCAAAGCTTAAACCTTACTTCGGACGGAAAAGAATAGGCCTTCAAAAATGTTGTTACTTAAAAGATTTATGTCAATTGAATTGGCTAGGTTGAAAACCCCTTTTCCCGTAGAGAAATAACAATTCATAGTCAATGTCCTAACGGACAAAGGCTTGATTCTATTTGATTTTCTTTTGATATTCATGTCCTGACGGACAAAACTTTGGAAAAGGTTTTTCCGGTATGATAGCCTACAAATTACAAATTTTCGTTTTCTTTGTATTGAACGATGCAGATTTTAACTGAATTTCTTGAGTTACTATGGATAAACTGGAAGATATTTTTCAAAAAATTGGCACTACGCAAACTTTAAGCCAGAAAATCGAGCGGAACATCGAACGGGCTATCCGTGAAAAGAAATTGCCTATTGGCGCTAAACTTCCTTCTGAACGCGAGTTGTGTGAGATGTTTGCGGTTAGCCGCACCGCACTTCGCGAAGCTTTACGGCGTTTAAGCGCCCGGGGTTTGATCGAAATCAGGAAGGGGAGTGGAATGGTCGTTACCAAAATCGAATTAAAAGATGCCATCAGTTCGCTCAACTTGTATTACGACTTAAAGTTCGATGAAAACCTGATCAGTCAGATCATTGAACTCCGATTGGCATTCGAGCCTGAAATCGCCAAAATGGCCGCCATGAACCGCACTGATGAGGATTTGAAACTCATGGAAGCCAATTTGGTTGAATTTGCCAAATGCAATCCGGATAACACACAGTTAGAGTCTGACATTGACAACCGTTTTCATCTGGCAGTTGCACGCGCTACCGAAAATCCGTTTGTGATTGTTACCATGGAGCCGGTTCACAGTCTTTTGCCCCGGATGCGCAATTTTATTTATGCCAATATTGAAGGCGAAAAAGAGATTACCCTGGGATACCACAAGGAAATTGTCAATGCCATCCGCGAAAAAGACGCCGAACGTGCCTACGAGAAAATGCAGGCTCATTTGGACCGCAACATGCAGGTGTATAACAAATTCTTTAAACATACCTAAATCCCGGCTGGATTTCCATATTAGGTATCATTGAATCCATTTATGTCATTTTTCAGCGAAAAAGAGATCATTCAGTTGTGCATCGAAAAACTGGCCCAAATCTATGGTTCATCGGCCAAATCATTTAGCTCTCATGCTATCGGTGGTGGATGTATCAATCATGCGGTAAGAATCAGTTGTCCGGCAGGCGATTTCTTCCTGAAATGGAATGCCACGGCTCCAACCGATATGTTTTTGAAAGAGGATGCTGGCTTGAATGAAATGTACCTGGCCAACTCTTCATTTTTAATCATCCCGAAAGTCATCTGGAGTAAAGAAGTTGATGACTTACCCGGATTGTTGTTGTTGGAATACCTTCAGCCGGCAATTAACACTTCAGGATTTGATGAACGTTTGGGCAGGGGGATAGCACAGCTTCACTGCAAAAAGGCAACCGCATTTGGCTTTTACCATCCAAATTATTGCGGAACAACACTTCAGGATAATACATGGACCAACGATTGGCCTGAGTTTTTCGCACAACGTAGGATTTGGAACATCGTACAACAAATCAGTTCTTCGCGTGTAATGTCGGTAGAGGATCAGAAAATCTATGAAAAATTGGTTGTTCGAATGCCTGAATTACTGTCACATCAAACAGTTCCTTCGCTCATTCACGGCGATTTGTGGTCGGGTAATTACATGTACACGGCAAAAGGTCCGGCTTTGATCGATCCGGCCTGTTACTATGCCGACCGTGAAATGGAACTGGGAATGATGCAACTATTTGGCGGCTTTTCTGTTCAGGTTTGGGATGCCTATCAACAGGAATTTCCCCTTCAGAAAGGTTGGAAGGAACGAATTCGCCTGTACCAGCTTTATCATGACCTGAACCATTATTTGTTGTTTGGTGGTTCGTACGGCTGGCAAGCCATGCAGATTGCCAAAGAGTACCTTTGAATGGCTGATAATAAAAATGTATGTTAAAATTGATTGGATATATTGTATTTGGAGTATCAATTTTGATATGGTTTTCGATTCCTGTTGTTCCATTTCTGGGTTTTACAGTTGGAAAGGCCTCCGGAATTACTACCGGATTGATCATTGCCGGTGAAATCACTTTTTATCTCAGTATTTTCATGATTGGGAAAGAATTTCTGGTTAAACTCAAAAATATATTTAAGTTCCGAAAATCAAAAATAAAGTCACTGACCGAAAAATCAGATTCTATTGGAAAATAAATTTGAAGAGTAGTTCTGCCTACCTATCTTCAGATGATACTAAATCTCAAACCAATTTTAACCGTTTCAGGATGAATTTGCCTAAACGATATACTCCCCAGACAAGTGTAAAAACAAGCGCCAGGATTACCAGTGTTAATAGAAACGGATGGTCCAAAATGATCAAGATAAACCGGACTGTTCCATTCATTTTCTTTTGTTTGGTTATAGATCTTTGAATGTCAGGTTCTTTTTGATCAAAATCAATTGATTCAATTTTAGTCAGAAATCCTTTCTGAACCGAAGTTTCAAGACAAAAAATATGTATTTCGCCGGTAAGTTTTGAAGCAATTAAAATATCCCGCTCAAGTTTATCCCAGCTCATTGATTTTAGCTCAATTCCTTCTATTACGACTCCACCGCCGGTACTGCCCAAAGCTATGGGCATTTTATCCTGATGGTAAAGCGGAATGATACCCGGATTATCAAATAAACTGGTATAGGCCATCGGGATTTCTTTTTCGGTTTCAATATCAATGATACCCAGAAGCTTTTGTAATGAGGTCGTTTTCTTTACCCGTTCTTCATAAATATATGGCATGATGTAGCTTTCAACCAAATATCCATCAGCTTTCATCGTTGAGATTAACATTTGATAAATCGCTTTGCCCTCCTTTAGCGAATGAGTGTCGTAAAGTCGTTTGTAGGCTTTCCATGCCATTTTCCAGGGATGTGAAACCGCCAGTTTGGCATCGTTCATATCCGGTTCAAGGTCAATTCCAATTCCTTCCCATTTCAATTGATTTTCAGCCGTCCATGATTTAAAACCGGCATACCGTTTTACCGCTTTTTCACCATTATACATGTTAAACCAGTAGCCATCCTCCTCCGGGAGTAACAGCCATGCTACAATTGGAATACCTGCCTGATTCAGTTTTTGAATGGTAAGTGTTCTTTCAGGACTAAAGTCGTGCAGGCCAATTCGCACTGAAACCTGCATTTTAAAAAGCTGACCGATTAAGGCTGAATCGGAAAACAATTCGTTGAATTGCTTATTCGGAAGTTCACAGAAAAAGGAAAACCGGGGTCTTCCGGCATAACTCAGGTTGAAAAGAATAAGCAGCGATAAGGTTAATAGTGATTTTTTCATGCGTCATTCTTCAGTGATATTCAATAATAGCTATTTCGTTATCAAGCGATTTTAAAATAAAAATTAGTTCATTTTCACTTTTATATCCTTCATGCTATAATTCAACCAATCTGTTTTTGATGGCATAAACCACCAATTGGGCGGTGTTTTTGCTTTCGCTTTTTTCGAGAATATTGGCTCGGTGCTTGTCAACTGTACGCTTGCTGATGAAAAGTTTATCTCCGATTTCCTGATTGGATAAGCCCTGGCAAATGAGGATAAGAATTTCCATCTCCCGCTCCGAAAGTTCGGAATGAAATTCTTTGCTTTTGGGTGATGATTTCAGGCTGTTGACCAGATTTTGAAGCAATTCGGACGAAAAATACGATCCGCCTTCGTAAACTATATCCAAAGCGGCATTAACTTCTTTGATGTCAGAATTTTTCAGAACAAAACCTTTAACTCCGGCATTAACCATTTTGTAGTAGTAATCTTCTTCGCCATACATCGAAAGGGTAATAATTTTCAGGTCCGGATATTTTTCATGAGCAAATGTTGCAGCTTCAATACCGTCCATTACTGGCATATTAATGTCGAGCAAGACCAAATCCGGAACATTTTTTTCGAGCATATCCAAAAATTGTTTGCCATTTGCTGCTTCAGCAATCACATGGTAATTTTCCAGGTTATTCAATAAAATCCGAAGCCCATTTCTGAATAAGGTATGATCGTCAACAATAATTACTTTTCGTTTCAGTAGTTTACTCGTCATGCATCAGTACTTTAATGGTTACCAAAGTTCCTTTTTTGTTTTCACTTTCAATATTAATTTCACCTTTCAGTGAATTAATACGTGAATAGATGTTTGAAAAACCCATACCGCTGCTTCCCTGTTGATCTATTATTTTACTCACATCAAAGCCTTTACCATCGTCTTTGTAAACAATGTTCAGGTATTGATCTTCTTTGGTCAAAGATATGTCGATCTTTCTAGCCCTGGCATGTTTAATCGTATTATTTATCAACTCGCACACTACGCGATAAAGTACAACTTCCACGCTGCTGTCGAAACGTTCATCTTTCAGGTCAGATTCGAGGTTAATACGGATGGTTTTGGTGATGTTGATTTTGTTGGTGAAGTTATTCAATGCCCTGATCAGCCCAAAGTTATTCAATATATGCGGGCTCAGGTTGTCTGAGATTTCCTTCAGGCTCTTGATGGCTTCGTTGATAACGAGTTCGGTGTTTTCAACAATTTCGCGGGATGCTTCGTCGTGTTTCATCTGGGCCAGCGACGAAACCGACATTTTTACGCTCGAAAGCAGCGGACCAAGTCCGTCGTGAAGGTCTTTGGCAAACCGTTTTCTCTCCTTTTCTTCAGTTTGGATGATGGTATTCAAAAACATTTTTTCAGTCAGGCGGCGCGAATCTTCAACCCGTTTCATGTATTTAAAAATCTTTTGGATCATGAAAACCCCAATGGCAAAAGCGAGCGATGTAATTACACCGCCCCAAACAAATATTTCACGGTAATCCTGAGGTTTGATGGGGGTTACATACGGCAGGAATTCCACCAGGCGCATAACGGCCATCAGGATAAACCCGAGGGTGAGGAGCATCCACGAAAAATTGTATTTGGTTACCCGGGTAAGTTTTAAGGCAACGGCCACTGCAAAAAATTGCAGGATGATGGCAATTACAAAAAGGATTTTTAGAATCATGATTGTCCGTTTTGAGTTTAGACAAAGTTACATCCGAATAAAGGCAATATATGTATATCCATTCAACAAAAATAAAAATTTATGATTCTGTTCTATTTATTAGTAATTATTTTTGAAATTGAATTTTAATAAGTTAAATTTTGGAAAAATAATTGTAACTTACCTACGAAGTTTCTTTCTGTAGGTCAGAACACTTTAGATGATTTAAGCTTATCAAAAAACTCAATTTTTATGAAGATGAATCACATTAAATTAACCTTAGCTTTTTCAATGCTGGTCTTGTTAAGTTTTTCAGTTTTAGCACAAAAAACAAGTCTGCTTTTCTCAAAAAATCTTCTAAATAAAACTGGCAAATCAATTTCGATAGAATTAACCGATTCATTGGGTAAAACACCAGTTGATGCTGTTTTTTTTAATAAATCAGATCTAATTTTTTTTCGGGTTAAACCTATTGAAGGGCAGGATTGGAATTTTTCGAAAAACGATTCAGAAAAGAAAGTAGCCGAAATAAAGGTGATTCAGGACAAAATTGTTTTGCCTGCAAAAAGGCTTAAGAATATTCAGGAAAAAGAAGATATTAAAGAGATAATCGTTTCCTATAATAAAGCTGCAATCAATATGTTTGCTACCTTCCGTTTTCAATTTGAAGAATTGTATTCGGAGCCGGTAAGTATTCCTGAAATGTTATGGCCAAATTATAAAAAGTATGTGGATATTCTTGAAAAATCACAATACTTGCTTGCCGGCAATGATGCTATCGGAACTTTCCGTACCGTAGCCAAGCTTTGGAATATTGATTCAAATCTTTCCAAATTCTCTTTCTATCAGTCATCTATCGAAACATTTAATAAAACAATTGAGAAAAATATTTCAGAGTCGGGTGATGAATTCCAGAAAAGTTTGGCAATTTTTCAGAAAAATTCAAACGAAAAGAACCTGATTAATCTGGTTCAGTTAAAAGATACTCTCCTGAAAAACCACAACGAAATACTAAAATTTGTGAACAAACCGCACGATGGTATTGAAGCCGGGAATTTTATTAGATCTTTTGAAAGCCTGAATCAAAAAATGTTGATTGATGTTTCAGATGCTGGGATATTATTCAAAAAGGCCATGCTAAGCATTTTCCAAACGAAAAGTTATGAGGACTATAAGTACAAGTTATATAATGAGTTATTGGCTCGATTACTTCTTTCGGTAGATAAAATTATGCCATTATCCAGCCTCGAAAATATTTATATCTCAAAACTTAAAAAATATCCACTTCTAAAAAATGAATTGACAGATATGGGCTGGAGTGATGATTTTGCTATTATTTGCAGACTGTTAAACGACAACATCCATGATCAACTGTACCTTTTTAACGATACCGTAATTTCTCATTTCGCAAAGAATAAGGCAAGTGAACCGCAACCATTTTATTCAATTTATCATGCATTCAATAAATTGATTAATAAGGAGAAAGCTTTGTTTATAAACCAAATCGAACAATGTATTACAACAGTTACCGATCGGGATTTGTTATCTGGGATGGATTTGAGTATCGCATTGGCTACTATGGATTCGATTGGGAATGGGAAATTTTGGGCAATTGTTCAAAAAGGATATGAAACTCAGCAAAACGGAGCCTTTCAGGAGGCTAAAAAATATTATGACAAAGCTGAAAAACTTTCAATTTCTAATGAAGTCTTGTTTTTCCTGATGGGAGAGAATAGTTTCAGGTTGAATGACCGGTATAGTTCTGAAATATACTTTAACCGGGCATTGGCCATTAATCCGAAATTCATTTTGCCTAAATTGTTCAGAATAGAATTTTTAACCGAGGATAAAGATTATGAAACTGCGGTTAATTTGGTTAATGAGGCTATCAATACCAACCCGATTTGGTATTTTTATCTGAAAAAGGCAATTTTATTTCAATTGCAGGGTAAAAACGAAGAAGCAAAGACTATTCTTCTGAATAATTGTATCGCACTTAATTCGCATAGTTATGATCAGTATATAGTTTTGGGCGATATTTATCTGGCCTTGTCAGATGTAAAAAATGCGCGTGAAAGCTTTATGATTGCTGGAAATATAAATCCGAACGATAAACAATATAAGAAACGTATGGAATTATTGAAACAAATGTCTGAAAAGCCTGCTACTACTGTCAAATCTGTGAATTAAACAATTGTATTCATTTGGAAATTGGGTTTTTCTTTATTTGTTCCGGATACCTGCAGACTTGAACATCACTACCGATGTGTAAAAAACGACCACGCATACGATCCACTTCAGAACAATTAATGGCAATGATTTCACAACGAATGCTGCCAAAAATACACCTGCAGTGCCAGCAATGGTGAGCGCGATAGCTGTTTTTCGGTCGTAGGCATTTTCTTTGATGAAACGTGAACTTCCGGCCAGCATTAAGAGCGCGGTCGAAGTCATCATTAACGGAAATGCTGTTAACGGATGCATTCCCAGCGCATAAACCATGGCCATACAGGGTGCATAAAATCCGATGCCGATGGTTTGCAGGGCGCCGAAAATGAAACTCATCACGATAATCAGCAACAATTTCCAGCCCGACAGCCCATCAGCCTCGCCGCCTAATGGCAACAGTTCAATAAGCCCTGCCAGAATAACCAGTCCGACCAATAACAAACCGATTCCCATTCCGAGTTGGATTCTGTTTCGCCTCAATCGTGCCACCACGCCCGCACCCAATAAGGCGCCCAGGCTCGCTGCTGCCGCTACCGAAACCAGCGTTACCGGATCAATTTCGACTGCCGTCATAAAAATAAAGGCTTGTGCCACGGTTGGGATGGTATTTCCAACATTCATGGTTCCCGGGATAATCCGGTCGTCAACCAGTTTAAAGAACTTAAACAAGGCGGTTTGCTGCGCAAAGCTTCCGATTCCAAGAGTATCAAGGAAATTGGTGAATAATCCTATGCCTGAAAGTCCTGAATAAGGCTTAGCCGAAAAGGGTTTTCGGTTACGAAACACATCTTTGAAATAATAAAGGCTGAAAAAACCGGCCATCAGGCCGAGTAAGGTTTTGAGGATGATTACCATGGTTGGCAAATTTTACCTGTTTAAAACTTCACAAGCGGAAACAGGTTCCGGGTTTTATTTAGTAGTCGCCTGAAGTGATTGAATATTTTTTACTTCAGAAGGAATTGGTTTTCCTGCTTCCTTGCCTTTTTGAGCTTCCTGAGCCGAAACCTGGTTGACAGATACAGCCATCAGGAATAGTACAACAAAAACATTCACTATTCTTTTCATTGATGATGATTTTAGTGAATCCAAATTTATAAGAAATTGAAATTGTAAAGGGTTGATTTAATGTTTGATTTCTTCCCTTATTTTTTTCGGATCCATCCGGTTGTCGAAAATGGCAACAATCCGAATGAATTTTGAATCATACCGGTAATAAAGCGTAGTTTGTTTGGTGACGATTAACTGATGAAGTTCTTTAGCAATTTCTGACCGTTGCGAACCTTCAGGAAATTTTTTAATTAAGTTAATTGATTTCTCCAGTTTATCAACGAATTCCTTTTTGACCTTATACGACCATTCCGATTCCAAATACTCAAGTAGTTTTTCAAGTCGGTTGGAAGCTCTTTTTGAAAGAATAACCTTCCTCATTACAGGTGTTTCTTGATGAATTCGTCGAAATCTATCGTCTCATTGTTCTCGATCTCTTCAATTCCCAACAAAATCTCTTCTTTTTTATCATTTTGCAAAGTCTCCCAAAAATCTGTTTTCGACTCCTTTTTCAATAGCTTTTTAATTGAATCAAGAATGCCTGGATTTTCAGTTTCAAGAACCATTTTCATGATTTCTATTTTTTCGGCCTGAATATTCATGGGTTTCGTTTTTACAAAGTTAAAAATTTTGGAGATTTGGCAAACCGTTGTGAATATTGGATATTAACATTTCACGCGAGGAATAGTTATCATGCAAGTATAGAAGAGAGCGATGAGATAGATTCATTCGTTATGCTGAAGCAATCCGGAACTGTCTTCAGTCGCCCTTTCCCATTCCCATCGTGAAATGCCTCCCCAATTCATGTACTTTTTATATCCTGCTTTTTTTAGCGTTTTTGATGCAATTTTGGCCATTCCTCCAACCGTGCAATAAATAATCAGGTACTTGTCTTTGGGGATTTCGTTTAACCGGCTTGTGAGGATTGCGGCGGGGAATGATTTGGCAGTTGGGATGTGCCCATTAAAATAAGCTTTTTCAGAGCGGACATCAATAATCCAGATTGAATCAACCGGATGATCAACGAGTTTTTTCAACTCTGATGGCTCAATATACTTCCTCAATACTTTACCTTCGGCTCCTGCCTGGCCAACATAAACCGACTGTCCGGCAGCAGCACAGACAAGTACAGTATATAAAATCATAATGATGAGTGCGATTTTTGAAATGTGTTTTTGGGCAGATTTTGTGATCATATTTACCCCCTTTCATTTCAATCGTTTAGGAAAAACAATATCAAAAACTTTGGCTAGTCCTTTTTTATAAGTTCTGACTTACCACCCAGGATTAATCCTTTTCCTTCAACATAGCTAATCTTACCCGATAAGGCTTCAAGCGTTAGTGATTTATCACCGCAGCAACGGCCATCGCAGGTAAAGGCAAATTTTCGGAATTTTATATTATTTTCAGAATCCTCATGAATTGAACTTAAAGAAATTAATCCCTTTTCATTCGGAAGTTCAGTCCATTCGGGTTCGGCCTGAGTGTCTGAGATTTGTACCCAACCTTCAAACGCATCCTTTACTATTCGTAATTTGATGTGTTGGTACATGGTACCTGTCATTTCATTTCCAATCCAGCTACCTTGTAAATCGTTCATTACCGCTTCATCATTGTTGATATCAGTTTTCGAACATGATGAAACAACTACTAATAGTAGGATGAATGCAGCACTACTAAGAAATGTTATAATCTTCTTCATAAGTTGGGTTTTATCTTATCAGGATTTCTTCAAGTGATCGTTTACAAATATATCAACATTTAGTTTACATCCAAATTCTAAAAACTGTATGAGTGGACGATAAAGAAAATAAGTCAGGGTCTGTCTTTTGATCAACGCTCCCTTCGATACCCCGAATACTCGGGGCTACTCAGGGAGCGGCGCATTGGACAACATTTGTAAATCCCAAAGTAAAGAAAATGCATTGTTTCTACAAGGTTAAACTCCCCGCATCCCGCTCCCTGAGCGTTCGGCTGAGCCGTTGTCGAAGTCGCCGAAGGCAGTCGAAGGGAGTTCTTCTTTGCTGGAGTTAAAAACTCAAAAACAACAACCCCTCGTTACAAACGAGGGGCAGACCGAGCACGTAATTGGTTACAAGAATGTCAATCCGACTTTTTTATTTAGACCCTTCTCGAAAATCCGAATCAATGTTGATAATTGAATATTGCCTTTAGCGTTTTCAATTTTCGAAATATAGCTTTTCTTAGTTCCTGCTTTTATCGCAAGTTGTTCCTGAGTCATATTCGCAGTTTTTCTTGCTTCCTTAAGCATCTCGCTTACGATGAACATTTGAGCACCTTCTTCATATTCATTTCGGCTTTCAGTCCCAATTTTACCGTGCTCTTTTTCTATGAGTTCATCAAATGTTTTTATTCCTTTATAATCAGTCATGTTTTTATTTTTTAGATTCAAAATACTCTTTCTTTATCCTCATTGCCTTTTCAATCTCATTAATTGGTGTTTTTTGTGTCTTTTAATGCTGTTTAACCTTTATATCCAGCTCTTTATAAAAGTCAGTGAAGTAGTCTCCGTGAAATATTATTTGTCTGGTCATATGCAAAAAGTTATCTCCAAAGATAACAAATTTTTTTCGAATTCCAAATATCTTAGTGAAATTGAAATGTCTTTCATGTACCGGGAATTATGCACCATAACGTTTGAGGCGATAAAAAGTGACGGTTTGTGTGGTTCGTTCTGGTCAACCAACACAATTGTATGTGTGGCAATACTTCCTTCAATACCCCGAATATTTTAAGCTACTCTGGAATCAGTGCTTTGAATTACACCGGCATTTCGTAAAAGCCTAAAAACGCAAACGTTTAAAAAAGTAATTCTCCTATCATTTTCTGCATTTTTTCCGTTCCGGGATAAGCGGTAACTTTGTTTTTCAATACACCTTTTGTGTTATAAAAAAGATAAGTCGGTATTCCACTAAAACCAAAACTATCCATTACATATTCCCATTCATCCTTAGTCAGGTAATAATGCTCTCCCCCGATTATTTTGATTTTCTCTTCCCATAACTTTTGGGGAGAAGAGACACTTGTTATATATACAAAGATTACATCTTTACCATGCATTTCATTTTTGACATCTCTCGTCTCTTTCATTGCATCCATACATGGGCCGCACCAGGTCGCCCAAAAATCGACTAAAACTGCTTTCCCTTTATATTTGGAGATGATGGCATTCATTAATGCTTCTTTGGGAACTGCCGGTGTTTTATTAACGACTGTTTTGAAATAGTTTTTTTCTTTTTCCAGTTTTATGACAACTTCATTCCTTTTTAAAAGAATTTTTGTAAACTCTTCATTCTTAAAATAGCTCCTGATATTTTCTTTCTGTTTATCCGACAAAGGTTTTAATTCATCATTAAATTGTCGGGCATAGGCATTGGCTGCAAGCATATCATAGAACAAACCGGTATCCGAACCAATCAAATCGGCCATCGTTGTTTTTACTTCTTTAAGCCAGTCATTTACCGGGATATCTTTGATCGCGGGAATATTGAGCGTTTTATTGGAAAGTAAAGTTTGCAAAACCTCGAAGTAAGAGTAATTGTATAAATTCTGAGGATCGCTCAGTTTAAAATCTTTAAGAAACGCATAATATGACCTGTTTGGTTCCTGGGGCGTAAAATTATCGGGTGCTTCTTTAGGTTTAAAATTCCGATAGTTCTGAGATATAATGTTTCGATAGTCAAGAAGGCTAAATTGAAGATATGTTAATCTGCATTCATTTGTAATGTAGTTCTTTGCTTTTTCTGATATTATTGAATCATTTATTGATTTATTCAATCGGTCTACCAACAATTTTTCGATGGCAAAATGACTGAAATCTTCGGGCGTCATGTTATAAGTGCGCGTGGTATCATGGACACCAAAAAACTTAACATATATTTTTTCGTAATTTATTATATCATTGGAAGTTAATCCAAGACTGCTTTTCAAATTAGCGCTTATCTTACCGGTTCCATCAAAAGAGATTTCCAGTTTTGTTACTTCACCGGGTATCAAACCGACGCAGAACCCATTGGAATTGAATATATCTGAACCAATGAGGCCAATCGTTGTGGTACACTCAACCGGAACTTCGAAATGAAAACTGCCATCTACACTCAATTTCATTTTGAATTGACTCATTTCTGCTGTAACCGGATTTGGTACATACAAAATCAAAATAGGTGCTGCTTCACCTTTTTTCAGCTTGAAATTAGTGATCGTACCAGTCACTTTGGCGTTTCCTTCCTGTATTTTGGGATCAGGTAACCGATCATTTTGGGCATTTACGGCTGATAAAAACACTAAACATATACCAATCAGTAAAATTGATTTTAAAAAAATTGTAACATTGCTCATGAAAATGTATTTTTCGTTTATAAAAAAGAATTGTTCTTATTGGATTTGTTCCGATAAATAGCGACACTTCATAACCTTACCGCTGTAAATAGGTCTGATTTTATCAGGCCTATTCATCAAAAATCGGACGTATAGGCCTGACGACTACCAATCTTTATTTCTTAAAGTTACAACCTTTTTTTTATATGAAACTACTTCAAAACCAATTCTTTTCCTGTACTTTTCAACAATTATCATTCATCCAAACCTAACCGTGCTTTCCGTATCGCAGATATGCTTACTTTTAGTTTTTTAAACTTATGTCGCAACTCAAAGTATATAAAGCTTCTGCAGGATCCGGGAAAACTTTCCGGCTGGCCATCGAATACATGAAACTAGCCCTGGCCAACGAATCCAATTACCGGCACATCCTGGCGGTAACCTTTACCAACAAGGCCACTGCCGAGATGAAATCGCGCATCATTGGCGAGTTGCACCGGTTGGCCAAAGGTCGTGATTCGGTTTATATGGATGTTTTGGCACGAGAACTGGGCTGGCAACCTATGCAGGTGCAACGTCAGGCACAACTGGTTTTGAAACGGATTCTGCACGATTATTCGCGCTTTTCGATCAGCACCATAGACAGCTTTTTTCAGCGCGTCATCAAGGCATTTAACCGCGAACTGGGCATCAACGCGGCCTACAACGTGGAACTCGACGAAAAAAGTATTCTGGAGGAAGCGGCCGACCGCTTGATCCAGTCGGTGGAGGATGATCTGAAACTGTTGGAATGGCTCGATGCGTTTGCTTCCGACAAAATTCGCGAAGGCAAAGGCTGGAACCTGAAAAAGGACATCGTCCGTTTGGGAAGCGAGATTTATAACGAAACTTTTAAATCGCTGAACGAAGCGTTGTACGAAAAACTGAACGACCGTTCATTTCTGCGCGAATACCGCGGAAAACTCAGCAAAATAATTGTTCTGTACGAAAATAAACTGAAGTCGCTGGGGCAGGAGGGTTTGAACATTTTAGTAATTGAAAACCTTTCGGCTGATGATTTTAAATCGAAGGGAAGTGGACCTGCCGGAGGCTTTCAGAAAATGAAAGATTTAAAATTTGTTCTGAATATAACCACGATTAAATCTACCACCGAACTGTCGGCCTGGGTGACCGCTTCGACCAAAGAACCGCAGAAGTCGCGTTTGGAAGTAGTGGTACACAGTAAACTGATGCCTAAAATGCAGGAAGCCGTGCACCTGGTCGAAACCCAGTCGCGCAATTATATCACGGCAAAACTGATCATTAACCAGCTTTACACATTGGGTATCCTGGTTGATTTGCGCAAGGCTGTGAAAGACCTTTGTCGCGAAAAAGGGATTGTACTGATTTCCGATTCGGGCCATTTGCTCAAGAACGTGATCGCCGACTCCGAAACACCTTTCGTGTATGAAAAAACGGGTTCGGTTTACTCGCATTTTATGATTGATGAGTTTCAGGACACTTCGGGTTTGCAATGGAATAATTTTCGTCCCCTGATCGGTAATTCACTTTCGGAAGATAACCTAAGCATGGTGGTGGGCGACGTAAAACAGGCCATTTACCGCTGGCGCAATGGCGACTGGCGTTTACTGGCAGGCAAGCTGGGCGAAAGCTTTCCGGCTTATGGCCTTCAGAATGAGGTTTTGATCAGCAACTGGCGCAGTCACGGAAAGGTCATTCGTTTCAACAATACGGTTTTTAGGCTGGCACCCGAAATCCTTCAGCAACATATCTATGGTGAACTTTCAGAAGCCGGAATAGCCGAAAATCCGGTACAGATCACTATTCCGGAGGTATATGCCGACAGCGTTCAGGAAATTTCAAATATAGATGTGGCCGCTTTGGGATATGTCCGGGTACGGTTTCCGGAATCGAAAAAAGAAATTGCCGGCGAAAACGGGAAACTGATACTATCAGAGTTGGTGGAATCGGTAAAATTACTTCAGGATCAAGGAGTAAAAGCGATTGAAATGGCGATTATAGTTCGCTATAAAAAGGAAGCCAGTCTGATTGCGGATGTGTTTCTGGAACAGAAAAGCCTGCCCGAAAACCGCAATTATAATTTTGATATTCTTTCCGGAGAATCGCTGTATATCGCTAATTCAGTTGTAATTGGCTTCGTAATTTCGCTGCTGACCAGCTTCCTGAATCCGGATGATCAGGTGGTGAAAGCGGAATTGAATTTTCTGTATTACCGGAAGATTTATCCGAGACTTGAAGAGCAGGGGACAAGGGGCATGGGGCAGGGGGAGTCAGAAGACCGAAGACCGGAGTCAGAAGACCGAAGTCAGAAGATCGAAGTCAGAAGATCGAAGTCAGAAGTCAGAAGTCCGGAGTCAGAAGACCGGAGACAGATGACCGAAGAACGAAGTCTGAAGGCTAACACGAAACCCGAAACCTGCAACTCGATGAAATCCGAAGATGGGAGCCTGGAATTTGGAACCCGGAATTTGGAACCTGGAACTCCTTACGAACCTGATCTGAGTCTGCAGTTCGAAGTAATGAATTTACAGGAGAATGAATTATTGAAGTTTGTCGCGAGCAAGGAATTTCAGGAATTGATTACCGGGAAACCTATTCTGGAGATCATATACAGCATTTGTGAGAAATTTAATTTGTTCAGTCTGACCGACGAGTTGGCTTATTTGCAGGCTTTTGTTGATCAGATTTCGGTGTTTGAACGTAACAACGCTTCGGAACTGACCAGCTTTCTGAACTGGTGGAATGATAATGGCGATCGGTTTACCATTCCGATATCTGATAGTATTGATGCCATCAACGTATTAACGATTCATAAATCGAAAGGACTGGAGTTTACCCATGTTTTTGTACCGTTTTTCGATTGGTCAGTTGAGCCGTCGTCGTTACCGGAACAGGCTCCGTTACTTTGGTGTAAACCAGATATTGAGCCATTTAATGAGATGGAACTGGTGCCGGTGAAGTATAAAAACGACCTGGCAAATTCAATTTTTTATCGCGAATTTTTTGCCGAGAAGTTTAACACTTACATTGATAACCTGAACCTGATGTATGTGGTTTTCACTCGCGCCAAAGCTGGTTTGTGGATTTGGGCTTCGTTTTCCGACAAGCTAAAAACGGTTGGCGATCTGCTTAAACAGACCGTTGATAAGCAAACATTTATGGGAACTGTTGGCCTTATGGAAGGGGAATCGGTTCAGTTTGCCGATGTTTATAATCCTGAAAATGGGTTGCTTGAACTTGGTGAAATCGTAGTCGTGGAAGAAACTCTGAAGAAGGAAAGCCGATTGATGAAAGATGTGCGCCTTTCGGAATTTGAATTTGCCGATTTCAGAAAGTTTCTGAAAATCCGCAGGCGCGGCGAAGATTTTTTTAGTAGTGATGACAAACGCCAATTGGGTATTAATAAAGGTAAGCTGATCCACGAAATACTATCGCTGGTTGATACTGCACAGGATTTGGAAAACGCAGTCAAACAGGTTGAAACGGAAGGGAAAATCGGGTCGGGTGAAGCCGGTCAAATACTATCGGAACTGACCGCATTGCTCAACGATCAGGAGATAAAATCGTGGTTCGACGGAACTTTCAGGGTGGTAAATGAACGAAACATTTTAACCGGCCCGAATGGAATTAAGCGGCCCGACCGCATCATGATTGGCGCAGGCGAAGTAGTGGTTGTTGATTATAAATCAGGCGATGTGGAGTCGGACAAGTATAAATATCAACTGCGTTCGTATATTCGTGAATTGAAAAATTGTGGTTACGAAAATGTGACAGGTTACATTTGGTACACCAGGCAGAATAAGAGGGTGAAAGTGTAGCTTGGAAGTGTTCAGTCCCGGTTGACTGAAAGTCATTGAAAGTCAATTGCTTCGCGTCATTAATAGTCATTCATGGTCATTATTATTCCGATCATGCCGCTTAAAAAAAAATGACCACCAATGACTTAATGACAATGAATGACAAAATTGTTTCAGAAGTTGAGCATTGAAATAAAATTGAAAAATGATTCCGAAATAAAACGATGAGGATAAAATTTGTATCAGCAATAGTAGTTCTGTTCGGTCTGTTGCCATTGTTTTCGGTGGCCGGCAATCCTTTGGAGCCCGATCCATGCCATTATTCAACCGAAGGAACAGATTTTTGGTTTGGCCTGATGCAAAACAGGAATACCGGCGCCACACATGTTACCGAAGTTACAGTAACTTCAAGGATTGGAGCAAATTTTACGGTTACTTATGGTCCGGGCGAAACCCCAATAGGAAGTTATACCGTACCCGCCAATAAATCAGTAATTGTTCCGATTAATTACAGTCTGCTGGAAGCACAGGGTTCGGAAAGCATTGAAAACAAAGGTATTCATCTAGTTTCAGACAATCCGGTAAATGTTTATGCCTTAAATTACCGGACACGATCATCGGATGTCGCAGTTATTTATCCTACTGAATCGCTTGGACAAGAATATTTTGCCATGTGTTATTCTCCCCGTTATACCACCAGCAACGAATCGAACAGTGAATTTTTAGTGGTAGCAACTGAAGATAATACTTTGGTTAAAATAACTCCAACCCGATATACTGATAAAGGTAAACAGGCTAATCTTCCATTTACCATCACTTTAAACAAGGGGCAGTCTTATCAGGTACAGGCAGGGAACACCGATCCTTCCGGAAAAGAAGACCTGACCGGTAGTTATGTCACAGCGAATAAACCCATCGCATTCTTTTCAGGTGCAAAAGCTGTAACAATACCTGTTGCCGGATTTATTGGCGCATCCTATGATCATCTTTACGAGCAAATGCCGCCTACCAGCACCTGGGGAAAAGAGTTTTACGTGGTTCCGTTAAAACTGCGTTCAAAAGATACTTACCGTGTTTTGGCGGCTGAAAATAACACAACAATCAGGATTGAAGGAACTGGTACAGTTGTAACACTGGCCCGCGGTGAATTCTATGAATTTGAGCTGAACAGCAACCAGGCTTGTCGAATCATTTCAAACCGTAAAGTTCTGCTTGCGCAGTTTTGCCGATCGCAAAATGCTGATGAGAATAACGGGGTAGGGGATCCGTTCATGATCATTTTAAGTCCGGTAGTTCAGAAGATAAGTGATGTGACCTTCGAAGCTTATGGGTCAGATCTGATCAGGAATATTTTTTACGTGAATGTTATTACTGAAACGAAAGATGTATCTGCGATGTATCTGGATGGAGTTAATATCAGTACTTCCTTCAACCCATTTCCGAAAGGGGGGTACTCCTACGCACAGATACCCACAAGCAAAGGTACTCACCAGTTGCAGAATACAGCCGATAAAGGTGGCTTTCTGGCCTTTATCTATGGTTTTGGCGATAGAGGAAGTACTGAATCTTATGGTTATGGCGTAGGTTTTAACCTGGATATTCAGCTCGATTTGGGAGGGAGTTTTGATATTGCCGATACACTTGTCGTATGCCAGGGAACTGAGGTGAAACTGGATGCCGGTGAATATTTTGAAACGTACCGCTGGAGTACAAAAGATACGACATCATTCATCATGGCATCTAAGGAAGGATGGCATTCGGTTCAGGTAATAACCGGAAGAGGATGCATAAGATCAGACAGCTTATATATCAGGATAAGCGATCCGAAAATGGTTTTGGGCAAAGATGCCAGTTCATGTGGCCCTGGAAAAATTGTACTCGAAGCAACCAGTGGTTTCAAATCGTATAAATGGCAGGATGGATCAACCGGAAATAAATTCAGGGTAGATAAAACCGGTGATTATATTGTAACCGGAATTAATGAATTTGACTGTGAGGCTTCGGATACTGTGCATGTGGATGTTTTTCAGGTTCCTGAAGTGAAGATTAAGGGAGAAATACATCATTGCGGTGTTTTTACTTCAGAACTTAAGGTTGATGTTACCAATTGTGATGCTTCGTTTTGGAATTATGCAGGTGCTGCAAAATGGACATCAACACCCGCCGGTCTGGAATTGTCAAATGAACAACCGGACAAGGTATCGCTGAAAGCAACTAAACCTGGCTTTTATACCGTGAATTACATTCTGACTACCAGGAATGGTTGTCAGGATTCTGATACATTTCAGGTTGGATTTTATGAAATCCCGGAATCAAGCTTCGAAGTTACTTCTCCAAATTCTACAGATAAATGCAGTACTTATGAACGAATTGTGAAATACACGGGCAAGAGTGGCCCAACTGCTAAATTCAACTGGGATTTTGGGGGATTAGTTTTACTCGACCATCCCAGTCCGGATATTTATATGGTTTCGATTGGGGCCAATAAACGCAACCGGACTATAAAACTGGTTGTTGAGGAACACGGGTGCACCAGTTCGGAGACTTCAAAAACGATAGGAGTTGATCCCAAATTCAAGTATTGGGCAGAGGATGTGCATGGATGTGATTCATTGTGTGTGCAGTTTAGGAGCGAAGTGGCTATCATGGATTCGGTCGTTTACCATTGGACTTTTGGCGACGGGGCAGTTTCAAAGCTTCAAAATCCGGTACATTGTTACCGCGATACTGGCAAATATGATGTTTCGTTGCTGGTCACCAATGTGATTGATGGTTGCCGGAATGGTTCGGTTGAGCCTGAAATGATTCAGATTTTCCCCACTCCGAAAGCGGTCATTTCTGCCGATCCGGAGTTTTGTTACGAGGATACAGCCCATTTCGAATACCTCAATAGTAAAGAATATTCAAATTGCAAATGGTTTGCAAAGGGCAATCAACTGCTTTTAGACGAAAATATTAAAGCCAGTTACCGGCTCACCAATGAAATTTCGGAAGTCGGGTTTATGGTTGAGGAAAATGGCTGCTCGTGCGATACCTTAAAGGTTTTGGTCAAACGTAAACCTAATTTTGATTTTGAAGCCAGTGAAAATGAAATCTGTCAGCCGTTTCCGGTTGTACTGAGATCAATACCCAAAGATCCGGACCTGCAATTTAAATGGAGTGTTGATTCTTTGGCTCAAGTGGAAGGTGATTCGCTGAATCACCTGTTTCCGCAGGCAGGCTACTATGCGGTAACTTTGGAGGTTTTTTCAGCATTAACAGGTTGTTCCGATATTTTGACCAAAAAGAATTTTATACATGTATATCCGTTGCCCATCCCGAAATTTGAACAGAATTACAAAGTGGCTACCCTTGAACATCCCGATATTTCATTTTCAAACCAATCGGAAGGAGCTGTGAAATTTTATTGGGATTTTGGAGATGGGACTTCGAGTGAGGAAATGAGTCCGGGCCACAAATATGCCGATATTGGAGAATATCAGGTTATTTTACAGACATATTCTGATTTTGGATGTACAGATACGATCAGTTCAATGGTGAAAATTATTCCATTTACCTTCTTTGTCCCCAATGCGTTCAGGCCCGACAGCGATATTCCTGAAAACCGCATTTTCCTCCCCATTCGTGAAGGAATTGATCCGGAGAAATATAAATTTGAAATATTTAACAGGGTTGGCTCAACTGTATTTGCAACGAGAAATCCTGAGAATGGCTGGAACGGCACCATGCCTGAAAATTCAAAAGCTGAACTTGGAATTTATGTTTGGATTGTACAATACTCCGACATACAGGGTTACGGGCATTTGCAAAAAGGAACAGTAATGCTGGTGAGGTAAGATTAAAGGATTTACAATTTGCAATTTACCATTTACTATCGAATTTCCGTCTTAGGACTCCCGTCTTAGGACTTCGGATTTTCTCCTTCTAATATGCTCCCCTCGATACCCCGAATACTCGGGGCTACTCAGGGAGCGGAACTTCGGACTCCGAACTCCGAACTCCGAACTTCTTCAACGAATATCCCATTCGCCCGGAATTTCATAGAAGGGGAAGATGCTTTTCTTTCCCGGATCCTTTAACAGATAAGAAATCGAAATTTCAACCGCACCATGCGAGCGCAGACCAACTCCTTTTAGGTTCAAATCGTAAGTAATTGCTGTTTTCAATTGTTTGCCCACATAGCCAGCCATTACAATGCAATCAGCGCTTTTTCTGGTAGTTAATCTGTTCCATAATCCAAGTGAAAAACCTTTTCGGTTGGCATATAATCCGTAAGTGATGTTTTTTTCGGTTCCTTGCGCCTGAAGGATAAAATTCGGATTGAATGTACAGTATTTCCGCAGGTGGCCGGGCTTGTACCAGGGAAGATTGATTTCAAGGTGCATGGTGTATTTCCGGTGAAGAAAATACGAATATCCGGTGTAGATGGATTGATCAGGTTCATGAAGATGGTCGCCTGCAATTCCGAAAAAATACTTGTCGTTGAAAATCAGCAGGCCTGCTCCAAAATCAGGGAAAAGCCGGTTATTGTTATCAGGCATAGTTTCAGCGGTTGGTTGATGTTGTCCATAAATGGGATCAAGTCCGTCAGCAAAAATTAAGCGGTTAAAACTGAGCGAATTAAGCTGAGCTCCGGCAGTCAGGCTTCCGTACATGGTCCATTTACGATTTATCCTGATTTCTTTCGAGTAGGCAAATTTAAAACTAGTTTCAGTATAAATCCCATCCCCCTGAACATCGTTGTAAAGCAAAAAACCTATTCCGCTGGTTATTTGAGGCAGATAGGTATCAAATGACGCAAAATAAGTGGTGTAAGCCTTATCCATCCCCGGCCATTGATTGCGGTATTGTACACCAGTTCTCGGAACTTTCATCGTTCCGGAATATGCAGGGTTCAAATAAACTGGGTTCATGAAAAATTGGGAGAAATAGACATCCTGTGCCTGTAATCTATTGCACCAACCCGTAATTAAACTGATTATCAGGATCGTCTTGGTTAATACACGGGTAAATCTAGTCATTCAGGGAATCGCGGTAAAGTTGTCTGTTCAAATTTATAAAATAAAATAGATGAACCTTAGAATGAATCAGTTATTTCAGCTTATTTTCAATGCCAAAAAGAGAACAAAAAAAACCTGGTAAAAAGTCAAACCCTTGAAAAAAACTTATTTTTGCAAAAAATTTTATAATCATGATACAACGTATTCAAACTTTATACCTGCTGATTTCAGCTATTCTGATTGCTTTTTTAATTGTATTGCCATTTGCAGAGATTTTATCAGATGGCGTAATTTATCAGTTCAATATTAAGGGGGTATTACTGGATGGTGTTTTAAAGAAAAGCGGAGCATTACTATCCATTTTGACCGGAATGGGTTTGGCAATGCATGGCTATGCAATTTTAAGTTTCAGAAATAGAACCAGACAAATAAGGGTAATCGTTTTTGCAATCCTGTTCTTATTAGGTGTCATTGGCATGTTTTACTTCTTTACTTACTTTTCATTCAGCGGATCAAAAATCAGCTTTAAAATGGGTGCGATTTTTCCGATGGTTGCAATAATTTTCGATTATCTGGCCATTCGGGCGGTTGGCAAAGACGAAGCGCTGATCCGTTCCATTGACCGGATCAGGTAAAAAAAGTTGCGGGTTCCGGGATTCGGATTTCCAATTTCATGCTCCCTTTCTGACTTCATTTGGTTTCGGGTTAGCCTTCGGACTTCTGTCTCCGGTCTCCAGACTATTTCCTATTTCCGTATTGAAGATTCCCTGACAATCAACTCGGTAGGAAGAACGATGGTTTGGTAAGTCCGCTCATTGTTTTCGATTTTTCGGATGATTAATTCGGCTGCTTTTTGCCCCATCTCGAAACCAGGTTGAGCAATAGTTGAAATAGATGGGGATACGACTTTAGAATATGGTTCGTTGCTAAATCCAACAATTCCAACATCTTCAGGAATTCTGATTCCCTTGTCCCTAAGGTAAATCATAGCGCTGAGCGCTGTAGTATCGTTTCCGCAGAAAATGGCATCGGGCGGATGGGGCAGGCTCATTAGATATTGTGTTGCAGCAACCCCGTCTTCACTGGTCAGCCTGTTAATATTTATCAATGATTCGTCGAATGGAATCCCATTCTTTCGGAGCGCTTCCATGTACCCGTTTTTTCGATTAAGATAAATCATGAGGTTTTGGGGGCCGGCTAAATGTCCAATCCGTTTGTATCCCTGATCAATTAAATGTTGGGTAACCCTGAATCCGCCTGCAAAATCATCAACAACAATTTTATCAGTTTCAATTTCGGGCACAGCGCGGTCGAAAAATACCAGTGGAATATTCTTTTTCCTGAAAAGTTTTAAATGTTCGAATGTGCTGGCCTGCATGGCGATTGAAATAATCAGACCATCAACCCGGTTCGAAAACATGGATTGAACAATGTTAATTTCTTTGGCAGCAAGGTCGTTCGATTGTGAAATGACCACCGTGTATCCTGCTTTATAGGCAACATCTTCAGCTCCACTGATCACCGATGAAAAGAAGTAACGGTTGATCAATGGAACAACAATCCCTATGGTATTCGATTTTTTGTTGCGCAGGTTTGATGCAAGTGTGTTTGGACGGTATCCTAATGAGTCGGCTATAGCTTTGATCTTTTCTTTTGTTTTAAGACTAATCCGTGGATTATCGTTTAAAGCCCTTGAAACAGTTGACGCAGAGATTTTCAGTTCTCTGGCTATATCGTGTATGGTAGGTTCCGAATTTTTGTTCATATCAGTCTTGAATATTATGCAAATATGCTAATTATTTCTTTTTAAGCCATCAGGAATAAAATAGATATGCAATCGATTGCGCTTTATAAATAACTCTTATCTTTGCATAGAACTGAATTGTTTTTGGAATACCGAAAATAATCTCTTCAATTCGCAATAGAAATCAGAACTGTTAAATTGGGAAACTATGTCAATTATTTTTGAAGAACGATTTGCCTCACATTATCAGGACGTAAAACAGTATGACACCGCAAAGTTGCGTGCACATTTCCTGATTGAAACAGTCATGGAAGACGACAAAATTCGACTGGTCTATTCGCATTACGACCGATACATTGCCGGTGGGGTAGTCCCTGCCAACGGTCCGCTCGAACTTACAGCAATTGACCCAATGAAGGCTCTTTATTTTTGCGAACGCCGCGAATTAGGAATCATTAATGTAGGAGCCAAAGGAATGGTTTTAGTTGATGGAACCGAGTATGTGCTCGATTTTAAGGAAGCCCTGTATGTCGGGAAAGGTGCCAGACAGATTATTTTCAAATCTGAAAGTACAACTTCCTCTGCCCGTTTTTACCTGAATTCAACTCCTGCACACAAAGAATTACCAACCAGGCACATTACTCTTAAAGATGCCAATGTGTTGCAAATGGGTTCACCGGCAACCTCCAACGAAAGGCAGATTAATCAGTTGCTGGTTAGTAAAGTGATTGAAACCTGCCAGTTGCAGATGGGAATGACCGAATTGCGGCCAGGAAGTGTCTGGAATACGATGCCAGCTCATACACACAGTCGCCGGATGGAGGTGTATTTTTATTTCAATGTTCCTGAAGGTCAGGCAGTCTGTCACTTTATGGGTCAACCGCAGGAAACACGCCACATCTGGATGCAGAATGAACAAGCGGTGATTTCACCAAACTGGTCAATTCATTCGGCTGCGGGTACCAGCAATTACATCTTTATCTGGGGAATGGCAGGTGAAAATATGGATTATTCCGACATGGATGGTGTTCAGCCAAATCAATTGAGATAGTTTTATAATACAGCATTTATGAACGAATTATTTGATCTGACAGGAAAGGTTGCCCTTATTACAGGCGGAACACATGGTATAGGAATGGCCATTGGTAAAGTGCTTGGTAAAGCGGGCGCTAAAATTTGTGTGAATGACCTAAGTGAAGAAAGACTCGAAAACTGTAAAAAAGAATTTCAGGCTGAAGGAATTGATGTTTTTACATTGGTTTTTGATGTGACTAATGAAGCTGATGTTGACAGAGGCATTTCGATCATCGAAAAAGAAATAGGAAGCGTTGATATTCTGGTGAACAATGCCGGAATCATTAAGCGAATTCCAATTCTGGATATGCCGATTGCCGATTTTAAACAGGTGATTGACGTTGATTTAATTGCTCCACTAATTGTTTCGAAGCGAGTTGCTCCGAACATGATTGCCAAACGCAGCGGTAAAATCATCAACATGTGTTCGATGATGAGTGTTTACGGTCGTAATTCAGTTTCGGCCTATTCTTCGGCCAAAGGCGGATTGAAGCTTCTAACAGCCAACATGTGCTGCGAGTGGGCTAAATATAACCTTCAGATTAATGGCATAGGCCCGGGTTACATTGTGACTTCCCAGACCGGACCTATCCGCGAAAATGGCCATCCTTTCAATGATCTGGTTATGACCCGTACTCCGGCAGGACGTTGGGGTGAGCCTGAAGATGTTGGTAACGCGGCGCTGTTCCTTGCTTCCAAAGCCAGTGATTTTGTAAATGGGCACATACTCTATGTTGATGGAGGTATTTTGGCAAATTTCGGTTATGTGAAGGGCGAAAATGAATTGCCACAATAAATTAAAAGTCAATTTCTGTAACTGTAATTTTAATTTGTAGATCATAGTCGACCAACAAAATATTTTGATTAGAATTATTTCGTACCTACGGCACTCTTAGTCTGGTTGGAAATGGCTGTTCTATTAATATTTGGTGCCCCTGGCACCGATTTTAGTTCCGTTAGGAACGAAATATTTATAGAAAAAAAAATTGCAACTGCAAGAATGAAGCCCCGTAGGTGGCGAAATATCAGTATAATTATTGAGAGAATAGATTAGTTTATATTTTAAAGGTTTGAAATTCAATTGAATTTCAAACCTTTTTTTATTCCTCTATGTTTCTAAATCACTTTTCCCTTTCCTTTTTTTTGTTTTCATAGAATTTTGTAGTTTCATATGAAACCTAATTGTATTTTAAATGAAAATTATTTATATTTGCTGTGTAAATTCTTAGGATTTCTACCTGACCAGAAATTCCCGGAAATTTCAACTAAAATCAACTTGTATGATCTTCAACATCCAAAGGTTTTCTACTCACGACGGACCCGGGATAAGAACTGTGATCTTTTACAAAGGTTGTCCATTGCACTGTGATTGGTGCAGTAATCCTGAAAGTCAGGCGTTTGGATACAGCCTGATGTATGACAGACAGTTGTGCAAGAGTTTTGGAGATTGTTTAAAACAGGAATCCAATTACCTGTCAGCCGGAGAAAACAGAATTTTGGTTGATTGGGTGTCGGTTACCAAACCTGAAAAATTTAAAAATATCTGCGCTGCAAGAGCCCTGACCGTTTCAGGAGAAGAGAAGAGCATTGGAGAAATTATCGAAGAAATAGAAAAAGACCGGTCGTTTTTTGAGCAAGGTGATGGAGGAGTAACATTTTCGGGAGGCGAACCTCTCTCGCAGGGACCCGAACTTGATGTATTACTGCTTGAATTAAATAAGCTGAAAATAGGAGTTGCCATTGAAACATCGCTGTATGTTCCATGGGAAAATATCGAACGATGCCTGGGCAGAAACATTAACTTTTTGGTTGACCTCAAGCATACCGATTCCGATAAATTTAAAATATTCACAGGCGGAAATGCTGATTTGGTCCTGTCGAACATTAAAAAGCTGGCTGCTTCAAATGAAAATATGACCATTCGTGTTCCGGTTATTCCTGAATTCAACCATACATTTCAGGAAATGAAGAAAATAATCGATTTTACAGTTGCCCTGAAAACAGTCCGTGAAATTCATTTTCTGCCTTTTCATAACTTTGGAAGCGCCAAATACGAAATGCTGGGGATGGATTATAAATACTCAGGAATACGAAATCTGGTTGCCGATGAATTGGATGAATATGTGGTTTATGCTGAATCGGTTGGATTAATTGCAAAAATTGGAGGATAATATGATAGAGATTGTAAAATCAGTAAAAGTTTCTGAAAGGATTTCAGGCTTACGTGAGAAGGTTTTGAGTACAAAGCCTACTGTTTGTACAGAGCGTGCAAGGTTTTACACTGAAGCTTATGCGCAGAATGAGGACAAGCCGATCATTATTAAACGAGCCATTGCACTGGAAAAAACCTTGTTGGGAATGACCATTTTTATTGATGAAGGTGAACTTATTGTTGGGAATCAATCTTCGAAACACCGTGCAGCCCCCATTTTTCCTGAATACGCTGTTGATTGGTTGCCTGAAGAAATGGATAGCCTCGATAAACGCTCAGGCGATGCTTTTTTTATTACCGATGAGCATAAAAAAGAGCTTGTTGAAATTGCTGCCTGGTGGAAAGGAAAAGTTTTGTACGATAAAGGAAGAGCCTTGATGTCGCAGGAATTGCGCGATTTGCAGGATTCATCCATCATAAAAGCCACAGGAAACCTCACATCAGGCGATGCACACATTGCGGTTGATTTTTATAAAATTCTTGAAGTAGGATTAAATGGCTATCTGGATGAGGTATCGCTTTTTCATAAGCAGGTTAAGCGATATGAACAGGATGGTGTTCGGAAGGATCATTTTTACACCGCTCTGTCCATTTCAATCAAAGCGTTTCAGTCGTTTATTCTCCGGTTTCAGGAGCTCGCTTTGCAGCAAGCTGAAACCAGCAATAACACGGCAAGAACAGCAGAGCTTTTAACCATCAGCAACAATTGTAAGGTGATTGCTGAAAAAGCGCCCGAAAATTTCTATCAGGCATTGCAACTGGTGTATTTTGTGCAATTAATCCTCCAGATTGAAAGCAATGGCCATTCGGTTTCGCTTGGCCGCATGGACCAGTACCTCTATCCATTTTATAAAAACGATATTCTGGCAGGAAATCTTACAGAGGAATTTGCTTCAGAACTTCTTGAAAGCACCTGGATTAAGTTGCTTTCGGTAAATAAAATCAGGCCGTGGTCGCATACCCGGTTTTCAGCCGGAGGTCCGCTTTACCAGAATGTGACCATTGGCGGACAAACTACTGAAGGGCTTGATGCAGTGAATGAATTGAGCTTTCTAATCCTTCATTCGGTTGGCAAAATGAAACTTACCCAACCTAATCTTTCGGTTCGGTTTCATCAAAATATCAGTGAAACTTTTATGAAGGAATGCATCAGGATTATTGAAAAAGGTTTTGGGATGCCGGCATTCAATAACGATGAAATAGTTATTCCCGGACTGATTAATCTTGGTGTAGAAAAGGACGATGCCTACAATTATTCGGCCATCGGTTGCATCGAAATCGCTGTTCCGGGGAAATGGGGCTACCGCTGCACAGGGATGAGTTTTCTGAACCTGATGCGCGTCATGCTGGCCTCCATGTACGACGGTTTGGATAAGTTTTCAGGCAAAACATTTTACA
The DNA here is from genome assembly GCA_013824715.1 of Odoribacter sp. Classification (GTDB taxonomy): domain Bacteria; phylum Bacteroidota; class Bacteroidia; order Bacteroidales; family Prolixibacteraceae; genus Aquipluma. The sequence goes on from PNOH01000023.1 coordinate 27,967, forward strand.
AGGGAATTGGAAATTTTGCAGATTTTAACTCGTTTGATGAACTGTATAAAGCCTGGCAGCATCAAATAAAATTCTATGCCCAAAAAACGGTTGAAATTGACACGGCTGTTGATACGGCTATTGAAGAATATGTACCGGACATCCTCTGTTCGGCTTTTGTTGACAGTTGCATCAGTCGCGGTAAGACGATCAAGGAAGGTGGTTCAAAATACGATTTTGTTTCGGGTTTGCAGGTCGGGATTGCCAATCTGGGCAATTCACTTGCTGCCATCAAAAAACTGGTATTTGAAGAAAAGAAAATAACTCAGCACGAATTACTCCATGCCATTGAAAGTGACTTTGAAGGAAAAGAAGGAGAAAAGATCAGGTATATGCTGTTGAATTTTGCCCCAAAATACGGGAATGACGACGATTACGTCGATCTACTTTTACGGGACGCTTACCTTGATTTTATCCTTGAACTCGAAAAGTATCATACTACCCGTTATAACCGCGGCCCGATTGGTTGCCGGTATTACGCCGGAACATCAAGCATTTCGGCCAATGTGCCTAGCGGATCGGTTGTTCCGGCCACGCCTGACGGTCGAAAAGCATTTACCCCTGTGGCTGAAGGCAGTTCTCCTTCATCAGGTAGTGATGTTTTGGGGCCAACTGCCGTTTTCAAATCGGTTTCCAAACTTCCGACTGAAAAGATCATGGGTGGGGTTTTGCTGAATCAAAAGCTGACTCCGGCGACCATCAGCAGCGATGCCGACAAAGACAAGCTTGTTTCGATTTTGAGAACATTTTTTACCGATCTGAAAGGCTGGCATGTTCAATACAACATTGTTTCGAGAGAAACTCTCTTGGCTGCCAAAAGGGATCCGGAAAAGTATCGCGATCTTATTGTTAGGGTAGCGGGCTATTGCGCATTTTTTACTAACTTGTCGCCTGACACGCAGGACGATATTATTGCGCGTACCGAACAAACCCTTTAAAATCTGAAAATGAAGAAAATTCTTTGCGGTGTTGACATCGGAGGCACCAAACTGTCAGTTGCGCTGGTTGATATTTCAGGAAAAATCATGGATGAAATTACCGATTTTGATCATGCTGAAAAGTCGGAACAAGGTTTAACCGATCAGGTGAGCGCTAACATCAAAAAGCTCCTTCAAAAGAACAACTTGCAGGAAGCTGATTTGATTGGGATTGGAATTGGCTGTGCGGGACACATCCGTTTCAAGGATGGAGTGATTATCACCACATCAAATCTGAAAGGGTTCAAGAATTATCCACTCCGCGATGCCGTTCAGGCAAATTTCAAGGTGCCGGTTATCCTCGATAATGATGCCAATGCACAGGCTTTTGGCGAATTCAGGTTTGGGGCAGGGAAGGGATATAACGATATGGTGTTTTTGACCATCAGCACTGGCATAGGCGCCGGAATCATCATCAATAACCGCTTATATCGTGGACTGACAGGTACCGCCGGAGAATTTGGCCACACCATTGTTGAACCCGAAAGTGAACTGACCTGTACCTGCGGTAACAGGGGCTGCCTGATGTCTGTTGCCTGCGGCATGGCGCTTCCACATCTTTTTCAGAAAAAAATAAAGGAAGGTATGGTTTCCAACCTTCAACTTCCTGATGGCTTTGAATATTCACAAGTAGATGGCAAACTCCTGAAACGCGGTCTGAGAATGAATGATCCGGTTTCAAAAGCGATTATTGCCGACAGCGGCAGGTATGTCGGGATTGGGATTTACAATATCTTTCAGGCTTTAAATCCGCCATTGATTGTGTTGGGAGGCGGACTGCTGAGCTGGGGTGACTTTTACATAGATCAGATTCGGTCAACTTTTAACGAATATGTCCGCGATATGATTTTCGACCCGATTGATATCCGCGTTTCCGAAATAGGTTGCCATGCAGGCGTAATAGGCGCCGCTTCATTAGCACTGGAGACATGTTAAACGAAAGGCAAAGCAAAATATTAAACCTGCTGAGCCGGGATGACCTGACTTCGGTCAATGATTTATCGTCCCAACTGAATGTTTCATCGGTAACTATCCGGCAGGATCTCAATTTTCTGGAAGGCGAGGGGCTTTTACGAAGGATTCACGGCGGAGCGGTACTCAAAGATGCGGATGACCTTTCCATCCGGTTGGGAGTCAACTACGACAAAAAACTTCGGATTGCTCAAAAGGTCGCAGGATTAGTAAAGGAAGGGGAAACGGTTTTGATAGAGTCTGGTTCGACCAATGCCCTTTTGGCCAGAGAACTAATCAAAAAGAATGTAACAATCATTACCACCAATGTTTACATTGCACGCCAGTTCAGGACAAATGAAACGGCCAATATTATTTTGCTTGGCGGAACTTATCAGCAAAAAAGCGAAAGTTTGGTCGGAAAAATAACAAAAGTCTGCCTTGATCACATTAACTTCGATAAAGCATTTATCGGTATCGATGGTTATACTACGAAAGCCGGATTTACCATTCGTGATCTTTTCAGGGCAGAAATATCAAGCTACATCATAAAAAAATCATGCGATGTATTTATTGTTTCCGATTCCACCAAATTCGGAAAAACTGAATTGACCAATATTTGCTACCCGGCAGAAATCGGGCATGTTGCTACCGATGAAGACTTGCCATTGGAGTTTAGGGATGAATTCAAAAGCGCCGGCGTAAATTTAATCCTTGCCTGAGAGCTATTCAAAATTTCTTTAAAACCCTGTCTGTCAGATTTGTATTTCAACACTAAAAGTGCGTGAAAATTGTCTGGTTGCCGGATTGTGCAAAATTTAATACATTTTAATCGTATTTTAATCGTATTTTAATGATAATCAGGCAAGAGGCGTGAACCAATAGGCTGTTTGATTGGTTCAATGGGTATAAATTTCATGAATACCAGTTTCTAATTCTATCTTATTTATCAGTTTATGGGTTCATTCTCTCTCTCCAAACTAACGAAAATTTTTGCTTTCTCTTTGTTAATCAGTTTTTTAATTTCCTGCAATCAGAAACCTTTGCTTTTTGAGCAGATCAAATCCTCCAAATCCAATATTCATTTTAATAACCTCATTGTTGAAAATGATTCCATCAATCAGTTGGATAACGGAAATGTTTTTAACGGGGGTGGGGTAGGCATCGGTGATTTTAACAACGACGGATTGCCTGATATATATTTTACCGCAAATCTTACTTCATGCAAGTTGTACCTGAATAAAGGTAACTTTTCGTTTCAGGATGTAACTGATGAAGCAAAAGTTACAGGCGAAGAAAAATGGTGCCGGGGTGTGGCTGTGGTGGACATTAACAACGACGGATGGCAGGATATTTATATTTCAGCAACAATCTGGAAAAACACAGAAAAAAGAAAAAATATCCTTTACATCAATCAGGGGGCAGATGCCTACGGCGTACCGCATTTTACGGAAATGGCTGCCGAATACGGGCTTGACGATCAATCCCACACCACGCAGGCCGCTTTCTTTGATTACGACAACGACGGCGATTTGGATGTTTACCTGACTGTAAATGAAATTGCAGACCGAAACTCTCCCTATGTTTTTCATCCGGTTGTCAAAGACGGTTCGAATTCAAGTACAGGGAAATTACTTCGGAATGAATTTAACAGTTCATTGAACCATCCGGTTTTTACTGATGTTTCCAGGCAGGCCGGAATTCAGACTGAAGGATATGGAAATCAGGCCAGTATTACTGACATCAATCAGGATGGATGGAAGGATATTTATGTAAGCAACGATTACCTCTCGAACGATTTGTTGTGGATCAATAACCGGAACGGAACTTTTTCGGAAATGCTTTCTTCAGCATTCAAGCATACTTCGAACAGCGCCATGGGGAACGATGTGGGCGATATCAACAACGATGGCCTGATGGACTTCATCACTCTGGACATGAACCCGGAAGACAATTACCGGAAAAAAATGATGCTTCCCCCGGCCAGCTATCAGTTTTTTCAGAATTCAGAACAGTTTGGCTACAATTACCAGTATATCAGGAATACCTTACAACTGAATCAGGGATTACGCCCCGATATGCCGGATTCATCCCGAATTCCGGTTTTTGCAGAAATCGCCTACTATTCTGGAGTTGAAGCCACCGATTGGAGCTGGACACCACTTTTGACCGATTTTGATAACGACGGCTACAACGATTTATTCATTGCAAACGGATTTCCGCGCGACATTACCGACCGTGATTTTGGAATGTTCCGGAGCAATGCCTGGGCCACCACTTCAAAAGCGGATATCCTGAAACAGGTTCCGGAAGTGAAAATTCATAATTACATTTATAAAAACAATGCGGACCTTACTTTTTCCGATATGTCGGTGAAATGGGGTTTGTCGGAACCAACATTCTCAAACGGAGCTGCTTATGCCGATTTCGACAATGATGGCGACCTCGATCTGGTGGTTAATAATATTAACGATAAAGCTTCTTTATACCGGAATAATTCCAGAGAGCTTAACAAGGAAAAGAGCCACTTCTTTCAGGTTCAACTGCTGGGAGATTCTTTAAACAGAAACGGAGTGGGAGCATGGATCGAGATTTATTACGATCAGGGTAAAAAGCAGGTTTGGGAAAATTCACCTTACCGGGGATATCTTTCAACTGTTGAACCCAGGGCGCATTTTGGTTTGGGAAGTATTACAAAACTTGATTCGTTGGTTGTACGCTGGCAAAACGACAAAAAAGAACTGTTCAGGGATGTTGCTGCTAATCAGATTTTGAAAGTAAGTTTGAAAAATGCAGGGGTTCATGATTCCCGGGCACAGAAAGAGACGGCGTCGAATGTTCTTTTTAAAGATGTAACCTCCTATTCAAAAATTAGTTATGCACAAAAAGAAACCGATTTTGTTGACTTCAATATCCAAAAATTAATTCCGCATAAATTCTCGGAATACGGGCCGGCTTTGGCTTCCGGTGATATAAACGGCGATGGTTTGGATGATCTGATTTCAGGAGGTTCGGCTGGTAATAGTGCGCAAATTTTTCTTCAAAAGAAGGATGGGACATTTAACCAGAAATCGCTGATTCCGGATTCCAAACTTTCCTCCAAAAACTGGGATGATATGGGAATCCTGCTGTTTGATGCCGATGGTGATGGCGATCAGGATTTGTATCTGGTTTCAGGGGGATTCGAAAATGATCCGGGTTCGCCCGGTTACAGCGATCATTTTTATATGAACGATGGCAGGGGAAATTACACCGAAAAGGAGAATGTATTTCCTGAAAACCACACCAGCAAAGCCTGTGTGAGGGCAGCAGACTTTGATAAAGATGGCGACCTCGATCTCTTTGTCTCCGGAAGGGTTGATCCGTGGAATTATCCAAAACCGGTTTCAAGTTTTATTTACCGGAATGACTCAAAAAATGGAAAAATTAATTTTTCTGATGTTACCAAAGAAGTTGCCCCGGGTTTGGTCAATATCGGTTTGGTTTGTGATGCACTTTTTACCGATTTTAATAGCGATGGCTCGACTGACCTGATTTTGACCGGCGAATGGATGCCAATAACTTTCCTGTCCAATGAAAATGGTATTTTTAAAGATATAACAGCTTCTTCAGGAATCAATAGTCACACAGGCTGGTGGAACAGCATTTCAGGCGGTGATTTCGACAACGACGGCGACATGGATTATGTGGTTGGGAACCTCGGACAAAATTCCTTTTTCAGGGCATCTGACAAGTATCCTGTTTCAATCATTTCAAGTGACTTCGACAACAATGGCAGTTATGATGCTTTTCCATCACTTTACCTTGTAACAAGTCAGCAGGATTCTACTTTGAAGAATTTTCCGGCCCATGGCAGGGACGATTTGGTCAAGCAGATGATCCGTACACGAGTGAAATTTCAGAATTACAAATCACTGGCCGTATCAACCACTGACCAGTTGTTTCCTGAGAAACAATATCAGGGGGCATTGAAACTTCAGGCAACCGATTTCAAATCGTCGTATTGCAGAAACGACGGAAACAATAAGTTTACGCTGATTCCGTTACCTGCAACTGTTCAGTTTTCGGCAGTTAACGGTATGATTACCGATGATTTTGACGACGATGGCAACCTTGATGTGATAATCAACGGCAACGATTATGGAACAGATGTTTTGGTCGGACGATACGATGCTTCAAACGGACTTCTGCTGAAAGGAAACGGGGAAGGTGATTTTACTGCCCTTTCCATTGCTGAAAGCGGAATTTTTATCCCCGGAAATGGAAAAGCTTTGGTAAAACTCAGAAGTTCAGGAGGAAACTACCTGGTAGCTGCCGCTCAAAACAAAGGCCCTTTGAAGGTATTTGAACTTGAAGAAAAAAACAAAAATGTTCCTGTTAAGCCTGATGATGTTAGCGCAGAGTTGCTGTTTAAAAATGGAAGTATCCAAAAGCAGGAGTTCAGTTACGGTTCCTCATTCTTGTCGCAATCAGCAAGGTTTTTAACCGTCGGCAGCAATCTGAAATCAGTTACAATAACCGGTAAACAAGGCCAAATACGAACATTTGACTTTTAAAATACAAGGTTCTAAGCCGTTTGGTACGGATAGCCACGATTGAAAATGATCAAATATTTGAAACCTTATTTTCTATTTATAACCTTAGTAGCATGACATCAACCAACAAATTCAACCTTATTTAATGGTCTGAAATCCAATAAGGTTAAAATTTATTTTCATCAATTGGCTACTAAGGTTTCTTTGAAAAATAAGGTTTTTGAAATTTGTGACATGGATTAAAACGAACAATTCTGTAATATGAAAATATTTATACTACCCACACACTCCGACATAGAACCAAAACCAAACCTATTTTTAAAAATTGACTTTATGAGAAGATTCAAACAAATTACAATTCTGGCCCTACTTAGTCTGGCAGTTGCAGGATGTACTCAAAAAAAAGCGCAACAGTTACCTGAAACAGAGATTTTGCATCAGAATCAGGATAAGCTGACACAAGTGATCATTTATGATGTTTTTACACCTCCGGTTGCGAGCAGGCTTTATGTTTATACTTCGCTGGCATCCTACGAAGCCATTCGGTTTAAAAAGGAAGGGGCGCCTTCCATTGCGGCCAGATTAAGAGGATTTGCAGCAATGCCAGAACCTGAAAAAGGGAAAGACTACAATTTCACCCTTGCCGCGACAAAAGCATTTTTTAATGTGGTCAGAAATGTCCGCGTATTTTCGGTTGACTCACTGACAGCCTATGAGGAATCAGTTTACAACAGCTTTAAAGAAACGCTTGATGAGGCAACCTATAAACGATCGGTTGATTTTGGTGATTCTGTTGCAACAGTTATCCTGAAAAGGGCCAGCAAGGATGGCTATGCGGCTTCAAGAGGAAAAGCCAAATACCTTGGAAGTAACGAACCGGGTAAGTGGAGGCCAACCCCGCCCGATTATCTCGACGGTGTCGAATGGTGCTGGAACACCATGAAACCCATGCTTATGGATTCAGCATCCATGTTTAAGCCGGACTTGCCGCCAGCTTTCAGCAAAGATACTTCAAGTGTATATTATAAAGGATTGATGGAAGTTTACACCATCAGTAAGAACATCACCCAGGAGCAAAAAGATATTGCCAAATATTGGGATGATAATCCGTTAGTTATTGAACATTCCGGCCACATGATGTTCGGTAACAAGAAGATTACTCCCGGTGGACATTGGATGGGCATTGCAGCCATTGCCTCAAAAACCTCGGGCGCCGATGAAGTAAAAACAGCACAAGCCTATGCCTACACTTCCATTGCTTTATTTGAATCATTTCTTTCGTGCTGGGACGAAAAATACCGGAGCAGTTACATTCGACCGGTTTCTGCCATAAATGAAATGATTGACCCCAAATGGCTTCCATTCCTGCAAACACCGCCTTTCCCCGAATATACCAGTGGTCACAGTTCTATTTCCGCAAGTGCGGCAACAGTTCTCGCTGCCCTGTTTGGAAGTAATTTCGCATTTCATGATAACAGTGATCTCCAGTACATCGGGATGGAGAGGGATTTTAATTCTTTTGAAGAGGCTGCAGCCGAAGCATCGGTCAGCCGGATTTATGGTGGTATCCATTACCGCTTTACGGCTGATGTGAGCGCAGTACAAGGGAAGAAGCTGGGAGCTTTTATTATAGAGAAACTTGGGAAATAGATAATCAGGTTGAGGTACCGAGTATCAAAATCCAATAGCATCTGAATAAAAAGAGACTTACATCTCCTTTTCTGAAAAGGGATTTCATCTGATCGAAAAAGATGGAATCCCTTTCTTCTTTTATGTCAATTATTAGTATTCACGCCATTTTTAGAGGATTTTAATGCCATTTTAATTCGGTTTTAACATAGTGTGAACAGAATTGTATTATCATTGTAATTCTCTTTAGCCTGACATTGTTATGCAAAAACCAAAAAAAATAACCAGAAAATCAACTATTTCCGGCCATTCTGTTTTTCTACTGATCGCTTTACTTTTTCTTGCCGGATGTAATTCCAATAATCCGTCCTCCAAAACTAAAAAACAGGCCAAGCTGACTGTTCCTGAGGCTAATGAAGATTTTTATCAGGAGATTGGCCAGGAAATTGGTTTGGATTTTGTCCATTCCATTGGTGACGATGAACTCGATAATATCATTGAGTCAGTTGGAGGGGGAGCGGCGCTCCTGGATTACGATCAGGATGGCTACATGGATATTTATGTGTGCAGTGGCAAATGGATTGAAACCTTCAGTAAAGGTAAAAAGCCGGATTTTAAGACTGAAAACCATCTGTTTCACAACCTGAAGAACGGAACTTACGAAGATGTAACCGATAAGGCCGGGGTTGGTGGCGACAGTTATGGAATGGGCGTTACGGTGGGCGATTTCAACAATGACGGTTATCCCGATTTGTATGTAAGCAATTATGGTCCCAATGTGCTCTATAGAAATAACGGTAACGGAACTTTTAAGGATGTTACCAAACGCAGCGGTTTAGCCGGTGGAAATGAATGCAGCGTTGGAGCTGTCTGGTTCGATTACGACAACGATGGTTTGCTTGATCTGTACGTGACCAATTACCTTTTCTTTGATCCTACCTACAAATATTTTTATGCTCCTGACGGCTTTCCGGGCCCAATGGCCTACGAAGTTCAGGCCGACGTGCTGTATCATAACAAAGGAGACGGAGAGTTTGAAGATGTGACCGGGGCTATGGGAATTACCGATATTGACGGCCGGGGAATGGGCGCGGGAGCCGCTGACTACGACGATGATGGTTTTGTTGATGTTTATGTGGCCAACGACCATTCACTCAATTACCTCTGGCACAACGACGGCGGCAAAGGTTTTACCGACAGGGGGACCATGTCGGGTACAGCTTTTGGTCAGAGTGGAGAAGGAACAGTCAGCATGTCGGTTGATTTTGCCGATTTCAATGGTGACGGTCTGCTTGATTTGTTTGTTTCTGATGATAAATATTGTTCACTCTATGAAAATATTGGAAACGGAGTTTTCAGCGATCAGTCTTATCAATCGGGAATTGCCATGCCAGCCGGTCAATTTGTTGGCTGGTCATCCTCTTTCATTGACTATGACAATGACGGCGATGTGGATATCTTTAAAATTAACGGCGCCCTGAAACACCTCTATGGACATGAAGATCAACTGTTTGAGAATATTGGCGACGGAAAATTCAAGGATGTTTCCGTAGAAAGAGGGAAGTATTTCAGTAAAGAACTTGTTGGACGCGGCGCCAGCTTTGGGGATTACGACAACGACGGAGATATGGACGCTTTCATTGTAAACCTGAATGACCGGCCTGTATTCTTACGAAACAACAAAGGCAATCAAAACAACTGGCTCACCTTAAACCTGATTGGACAAACCAGCAACAGGGATGGTATAGGCTCAAGGGTAAAACTGACGTCAGGGGGTGTAGTTCAGATTGCACAGAAAAAAAGTACTACTGGGTACCTTTCTCAAAATGACCCGAGAATGCATTTTGGGCTTGCAAAAAACGATGTGGTCGAGAATATCGAAATTAAATGGCCATCGGGACAAGTTCAGGTATTGGAGAATGTGAAAGCCAATCAGATACTTACAGTAAAAGAACCCAAATAAACCTTGTAAATGAAACGAAAAAGTTCGATATCAACTCTACTGATCTTCTTTTCATTCAGCTTTTCATCGGTATTTTTATCCTCCTGCGGAAAAAAATCGCTAGAAGGGATGATGATATGTACCGAGGTGTCCGGTAAAATTCAGCAACAGAATTTATGGAAAAGTGATACTCCTTCAAGAATTGTTGCCGTTGACCCAACCCAACCGGAAGGTAGTATCAAAGCGCTTACTGAGGGTTATTATTCAGCACATTCGCCTGAAATTTCATGGGATGGAAAAAGCCTGTTGTTTACGGCAAAACAAAAACAAAACGATGAATGGCATATCTATGAAATGAACCTCGATAACTTCAAAATCAAACAGGTTACTTCCTCAGATGTTAATTGCAGCAATGCGGTTCATTTGCCCAACGGCCGGTTCGTTTTTGGCTTGTTAACCAGCAAGGATAGTGTAAAAACAGGACATCCGTTATTTACCTGTAATCCTGATGGATCCGACCCCAAGCAAATTACTTATAATCGCAACGCCTATTCTGCTTTAACCGTTCTGAATGACGGTCGTGTTCTGGCCCTGGATAAAACAAGCAGTTCTGACAAGCAGAAAAACATCCTGATGGTTATGCGTCCCGACGGTACAAAAGCTGAATTGTTTTATGAGGGTCCTGCCGGGAGTAATCTGATAAGCAAAGTATCTGAAACAACAAACGGAAATATCTTTTTTGTTGAATCCGGCCCAGGAAGTCAGGATGGGACCGATATCACTTCCATCAGTTACAACCGCCCTTTGCATTCACGAGTAAACCTAACTTCAGAAATTAAAGGCGATTTTCAATCCGTATTTCCCATGCCATCTGGCAAGCTACTGGTTTCCTATCGTTCGTCTGAAACTGAACGGTATTCGGTTTATGAATTTGATCCGGAAAATAAGGTTTTAGGGAAGCCTGTTTATTCAAGTAGTGATTACGATGTGTGTGAAATTGCTGTCGTTCATCAACACGTAAGGCCTAAAAAGCTGCCCAGCGAAGTTGATTTTGGGGTAAAAACCGGTTTGCTTCTTTGTCAGGACATCAATTTTTTAGATCCGGATTTCATCAAAAATTCTCAGGTACTACAAAAGGCAGTTGCCATTGAAATCATGGGAACCGATTCCGCGATGGGCGTTGTTCCTGTTGAAAAAGATGGCTCATTTTATTTAAAGGTTATTGCCGATACGCCTTTTCATATCCGCACTCTTGATGAAAATGGCAAAATACTGAACCATTCTTGTGAATGGATTTGGATCAGGCCCAACGAACGAAGGGGTTGTGTGGGATGTCATGAAGACCACGAACAAACTCCGGAGAATCGTGTGCCCCTGGCTGTTAAAAATCTTCCGGTAAATGTGCCGGTTCATATTGAAAAGATTAAAGAGAAGAAGATTTCACTCGAATAGTTATGAAGATATCAACGAAAAAAATATGGATTTTGGGAATCCTTGTCGCCCTTGGATTGACCATTTATTTCCCGGGTCATCAATTTGCCAGAGCGCATGTCAATTACCAGACTGGCGTAGAAGACCATCCGCTTTCGTGCCTGAATTGTCATTTATATATTCTAAGTACTGGCCCAATTGCAAAAATGGTGAATGAGGATTATTACTCACCCATTAATCTCGCTGTTTCGAAAGACGGAAGCCGTTTGTATGTAGTTGCCCAGGAAGGCAATGCTTTAATTACGGTTGATGCCAATCAGAATAAGGTTATCAACAAGATTGGCGTAGGAGAACTCCCTCACAGCGTTGTTTTAAGTAATGACGGGAAAAATGCTTATGTCAGTAATCAATGGTCGGATAATGTTTCGGTTATTGATCTGAGTACATCCAAAGTAGTTGATACGCTCCAAACAGCAAACGGGCCTGCTGGACTTGCCTTAAGCGCCGATGGAAAAGTGCTTTATGCGGTGAATACTTATTCGTCAAATGTTTCAGTCATTGATCTTGAAACCGGAGAGGAACAAAAACGATTGGAAGTGGGAAACAATCCTACGGGAATTAAACTCTCTCCGGAAAAGAAGTTGCTCTTTGTAACCAGCAGGCGGGCCATTATAGCTCCGTATGGCGATCCTGTGAAAACAGAAATGACACTTATCAATGACAGTTCACGCAGAATTGAAGGATTCAAGACTCTCGAATCGGCCCACATTGCTGAAAATGTAGCTTTTACCCCGTCAGGAGATATTGCCGTTGTAACGCTGGTCCGACCTAAAAATTTAGTTCCGTCCATCCAGGTTGAACGTGGATTCATGATGAATCATGGAATCGGGATTTTCGAACAGAAGAAAGACGGAAGGATTATTCAGTTGCTGCTCGACGAGCCCAATGCCTATTATGCCGATCCGTTTGACGTTGTTATTACTCCTGATGGGAAAAAGGCCTTTGTGTCGAATGCCGGTGTGGATTGTATCTCAGTTCTCGATATGGATTCTATCAGGGCGCTGATTACTGTTTCTACTCCTGAAATGCTCAATTCGTATGCGAATAATCTGGGAGTTAGCAGCCGTTATGTGGTCAAACGAATTCCAACAGGTTCAAATCCAAAAGGACTGGCGCTTTCGCCCGATGGAAAAAAACTTTATGTTGCCGAACAACTTCAGGACAGGATTGCGGTAATCAACACTGAAAGCATGGAAACCATCTCAACCATTGATCTCGGCGGCCCAAAAAAAATTACCGTTTCGCGCAGGGGAAGAATACTTTTCGCCAATGCCGGGCATACTTTTCAAAACCAATATTCATGTTATACCTGTCATCCTGATTACCATGAAGACGGGTTGGTCTATAACATGGCGTCAAAAGAAATGGGACGAAACCTGACCAATACCCAATCGTTGAGGGACATCAGCAAAACTGCCCCATTTAAATGGAACGGAAAAAATCAGACGGTATATAAGCAGGATGGTATCCGTTTTTCAACTGTACTGACCAGGACCGAACAGTTTAGTTATCCCGATCTCGATGCCATTACTTCATTTATTTTGACCGGTATTTTTTATCCGCCGAATTTGCAGTATAACCCGACCAGGGAATTAACCGAAGCACAGCTTCGCGGTAAAGCAATATTTGAACGCACTGTTGATAATACAGGAAAAGAAATTCCACCGGAAAATCGCTGTATAACCTGCCATCCGGCGCCGTATTTCACCAACAGGAAACTTGCTGATGTGGGGACTTTGGCAGCTACCGATGACTCCATCCTGTTTGATGTTCCACATTTGAATAATATTTACGCGTCATCCCCGTATCTGCATGATGGGAGAGCGGCTACCCTCGAAGAAATATGGACCAAGTTTAGCCCGTATGACAAACATGGCGTTGCAAACGATTTGTCAAAGATTGAATTAAATGAGATGATTGAGTATTTGAAAACTCTGAGCAGCCCTGATTATTATGAAAGTCTCAAAAAAGAAATACATACTGAAAATACCTCTAACTAATTTAATATGAGAATTATGAAAATTACAATCAAAACTTCACCAATGCTGAAATCTGTAATTCTTGCTTTTATTATTCTTTCAGGATTAACAGGAAATATGGAAAGAGTCTCAGCTTCAGGTTCCCCAAAAACCGGCAAGGAAATATCGAAAGCTAGCAATCAATCTTCCCCAAAAGAAACTTCAGTCAAGGCTGTTGCCAATGATTCAAAACCAATGCCGGTATATGGCCGTTGGAAGAATTTTACCACCAGGGACGGTTTGCCTTCTGATAAGGCCTATGCAGTCCGAATCAATGGTAACCAGGTTTATGTAGGCACACACGATGGCCTGGCCGTTTATGAAAATGGAAAATGGCGGACCTATACCACCAAAGACGGTCTTCCCCACAATGGAATTGTAACCATTGATGTTAGCGAAGTGACCGGTGATGTTTGGATTGGAACCCTGGGTGGATTGAGCAGGTGGTCGGGTGGCAAATTCGAAAATTTCACCCAGTTAAACAGCGGTATGCCCAATGATTTGGTGTATGGCGTTTGCTGCGCTGGTAAAGATGTTTGGGTGGCCACAGGCGGTGGGGCTGGTCACTATGATACCAATCTGAAAAAATGGGAGATTTTTACAGAAAAAAACGCGCCTATGCATGAACCCTGGACCTACGGACTTTCTGCAGGCGATGGAAAGATATTTATTGCTGCATGGGGTGGAGGAGTCATCGAATACACCACAAGCACCAAAAAATTCAGGGATTATCGGGATCCTGACGGTGAAATGGAAATTGACCTGCTTCCCAACGATGGCCCGGTCCATGATATTACTACCGGTACTTCCTGGGCCGATGGTAAATTGTGGGTATCCTCCTATTTCGGTTTGTGCAATTATGATGGCACAAAATGGAAAGGTTATTTTGACCACGACAGTGGCCTGGCCAGTAATTTTATCAATTTCATCAGGGCTGAAGGCCGGGTGGCATTTATGTGTACCGATCAGGGACTTAGCAGTACCGACGGAACCAACTGGGTAACTTACAAGAAAAATGATAACAATGCTGATGGTAAAGCCATCGTTACTACAAACGGGGTAAAAAAGGAAATACCCTTATCGCCATCAATATCGCATAATTTCATTATTGGCGTTGATGCAGATAAGGATTTTATTTGGGTAGCCACCTCCAGTGGAGTGAGTCGTGGTGAATTGCTTAAATAATTGATTATGTGATTAATAAAAAACAAAAAAACCTTAAATCGAGGAATAAAAATAATAAAATGGGAAATTCTAAATTATTAATTGATCTGACAAGGCTTACTGATGGCGAGCGAATTGAAATGAAAAAATTGGGGATTTTATCGGATGCCGATACTATTGCTGAATCTGTCTATCCTTCCCTGCACAATGAAAGGCCACCGATTCCAAAGTATGTAACTCATGCTCCACATGTTATCAATGAGGCATACGATTATCAGAAACCATCTTCTTTTTCGCGTGCTTTACGTCTCGATCTTGGCGGATATAAGGTTCTGCTTATTTCAGGTACTGCCAGCGTTAATGAGCACGGTCAGGCCGAACATATTGGTGATTTTAAAGCCCAGCTATGGCGTACCTACGTCAATATTACCAATCTTCTGGCAGCCGAAGGAATGACCTGGCACGACATTGTCAGGACGACCAATTACCTGAGGGATATTGAGCGTGATTATGCAGAGTTTAATAAAATCAGGACTACTTTTTACAATTGGATGAACCTTGATCCTTTGCCTGCCAGTACCGGAATTCAGGCAAGGCTGTGCTGGGAAACCCTTTTGGTTGAAATTGAAGCTTATGCAATCTGTAAAACATCCTAATGACAACTATAATGAAACGAATAATTTGGATATCAGCTTTTTGTTATTTCATACTGATGGGCCAGGTTCCAAACCTGAACGCACAGGAAAAGAAAACCAATTATGGAAAAGCCACTGACGAGATTTTTCCATACGATAAATTTGCGAAAGCTTATAAATATCATTTTCTGACCCCCCTGGAGTTTTATGGCGCAGGCCGCGAAAAAACGGCCCCCAAAGACCTGAAAGAGGTACGGATTGGTTTTCTTGGGCCACTGACCACTTCTGTGATGGTGCCACAGGGAATCCAGATGCTTCAGGGCGCTACCCTGGCTATGGAAGAGGCTAATAAAAAGGGTGGATACAAAGGATTGCCCTTTAAAATAATGGCCCATAACGATGCCGGATTATGGGGCGCTGCCGCCAACGAAGTGGTAAAAATGGACGATGAAAAGGTTTGGGCTTTTCTGGGTTCAATTGATGATATTGTATCGCATGTGGCTCTGCGTGCAGCATTGAAACTGGAGATCTATATGGTTTGTACCGGCGATCCTGATCCAACTTTTACTGAAACCAATATTCCCTGGCAATGCCGTGTGATTAGCGATGACCGGGCCAGTGGATATGCCCTTGTTAATTACATCCATAAAAAAAAGGGTCATAAGCGTGTGGCCATGATCAGGGTAAACGGAAGATATGGAAGGGTTGGAGTGAAGGAGTACGCAGATGCCGCTGTGCGATTGGGTTATCCTTTTGTAATCGAAGAACGTTTTAATGACGGAGAAACAGATTTTAAATCTCAAATTGAGCGGGTCAGGAAAACCAATCCCGATGCTATTCTGCTTTGGGGAAATGCCAAAGAGTCGGCATTGGTTTTACAGCAAGTCCGGGCTGCTGGACTAAAACAGCCTGTATTTGGATCCGACCGCATGGTATCGCCTGAATTCCTTAAAATAGCCGGCCCATTGGCCGATGGGATTGTTACAACCTGTCAGTACAATCCAAATTCTACCGATCCCAAGTACCTTGCATTTAAAGCAAATTATACCAAAAGATTTAACCAGGAGCCGGATGTTTTCGCTGCCCATGCCTATGACGGGATGAGTATTATTATTGACGCTATTAAGAAAGTGGGGCTTAACCGGGTACTTATCCGCGATGTAATCGCTGGCCTGAAGGAATTCCAGAATTATCCGGGGGTGACCGGAAAAATTGTTTTTGATCACAGTTGGAATGATGTAAGCGATATTTATATGGCTGAAGTACGCAATGGTAAATTTGAATTTTCAGTTGCCCCTCCGATGGAGACTGGTCAACGGGCCGTAAATGGAAAAAAAGGAACGAACTCTTATACCAATTAGTTTTTAGCCATGGAAAATGGTGCATGTAAAATTCCCATTAATGTTAGTTTTCAAGTTCCTGAAAAGGTAAGTCGAAAAACCGGGCAGGATTCAACAAAGGTGAATGTTGGTCAGGTTGAAATTGGCGGTTCACAAATTGTCGTAATTGCAGGTCCTTGTGCCGTTGAAAGCCGTGAACAGCTTTTTGAAACTGCCAGATCGGTAAAAGACGGAGGAGCACAAATTTTAAGGGGGGGCGCTTTCAAACCGCGTTCGTCGCCGTATAAATTTCAGGGTATGGGCGAAGAAGGATTGAATCTTTTAAGAGAAGTCAGGAAGGAGACCGGGTTGCCTTTTGTTACCGAAGTGATGGATACCCGTCAGGTCGAACTGGTGGCAGAATATGCTGATATGCTTCAGATTGGTTCACGAAACATGCAGAATTATCCTTTGTTAAAGGAAGCTGGCATGTGCCGGAAACCAATTCTTCTGAAAAGGGGGATGATGGCGACCATTGAGGAGTTTTTACTTGCAGCGGAATACATTCTGAACCAGGGAAACGATCAAGTCATTCTCTGTGAGAGAGGGATTCGGACTTTTGAAACTTCCACCAGAAATACACTCGATCTGAGTGCAGTACCCATGTTAAAAAGCCTGACCCATTTGCCTGTATTTGTTGATCCAAGCCATGGAACAGGGCTTCGCTGGATGGTTCCTGCCATGGCCAAAGCTGCAGTGGCTGTTGGAGCAGATGGTTTGATTATGGAGGTCCATTATAAGCCGGAAGAAGCTTTGTGTGATGGATATCAGTCGCTTGACCTGCCGGAGTTTCATCAACTGATGATTGACCTTGGAAAAGTTGCTCAAGCCGTTGGAAGGGAAATCTAATTGAAAAAAAGGGTTTTATTACGTTTGGCATAGGTAAAATTTACGCTTATAACAAGAATTTATATAATGAGAAAGCGTTGTTTCAGAATAACCTTATTTTTATTTTGGAAACCTTAGTAGAATAACATAATCCTCTCTGTTTTTAAACCTTATTAACTCATCTATAAATCAATAGAAGGTAATAAGGTCAGAGATTCTTTCATAATCCACTTCTACTAAGGTTTCCATGACAAATAAGGTTTATAAACGTTTGACCATGTTTCGGATTTACTTTCTGTTTCTTTTTGCAGCTATTTTGGTGTTTGACGGGCATACCCAGTCTAATCAGGAACAGACAGTCAGACCTGTAAAAATCGGACTTCTGATTTCGGATAAAAAATCTGTAGCTGCAAAAAATGGCGCTGAATTGGCCATTTCTGAAGCAAATGAAAAGGGCGGTTTTAATGGTAGGCCGTTCGAATTGGTGGTTCGTTCAATGGAAGGGCCCTGGGGTACGGGAGCAAAAGAAGCTGTCAACATGATCTTTAATGATGAGGTTTGTGCAATCATGGGTTCAACCGATGGAAGGAATGCTCACCTGGTTGAACAGGTTGCTACCAAGTCGCACGTTATTTTTTTATCAGCCTGGGCGGGTGATCCAACGCTTTCGCAGGCATTTGTTCCCTGGTTTTTTAGCTGTGTGCCCAATAACAATCAACAGGCTTCCGCCCTGGTTGAAGAAATCTGCCGAAAGCAAAACATCAGCCGTGTGGGAATGGTTTCCGATCAGGAATACGATTCACAATCAGCATTGAAAAGTTTTCTGAAAAAAGTAAAAATGGCCGGAAAACCTGATCCTGTGCAATTCAGTTTGGATGGCTCGGATCGTGATTTAGCTGATTTGCTGAATCAAATGGCTAAAGCTGATCTCAAGGGCGCTGTGTTGTTTGTAAAGCCTGAATCGGCCCTGAAAATAATTCAGCAAATGCAGGCAAAAAATATGAACATTCCTGTGTTTTCGACCTTGTCTGTTCTGGATGAAAATAAAGTTTCAAATTCGGAAATGAAAACGATGGAAAATCGAATACAGGTAACCTCAAGCCCGTGGTTGAAAACAAAGCGAAGTCCATTCAATGATGAGTTTCAAAAGAAATACGGTAATGTACCGGGAACTGTCGCTACTTTTGCTTACGATGGAATGAATCTGTTGATTGAAGCGATAAAAAAGTCAGGTCTTGATCGTGAGAAAATTCAAAAAGGCCTGTCCGAAATTCATTATGAAGGTGTTACCGGCCTCATTCAATTTGATCAGAAAGGGAATCGTTCAGGGTCTCTGATCGTAACTCCGGTTAAAAAGGGTTCTCCTGCAATACTTGAAAAATAGCCGGATATGAATGCTTTTATTTCTTATTTTTGAACCGAAAATCAAGCCAAAATGAAAATGTAATCTCATAAAATTAGTTTATCCGACCAATCCAATAATATTTTCCCTTATGAAACACTTTCTTTTTCTGTGCTTCGCTTTCCTTTCGATAACGATTCTTTTTAGTTGCAAGAATACTCCGAAAGATGACCGGCAAAAGGCCATTGATAAGATTTCAAACCAAACTCTTGGATTGGCCTATCTGGAAGAGTTTAAGCTCGATGAAGCCGAAAAGGAATTCTTAAAACTGATTGACATTGCTCCAAACGAAAAAATGGGGTATGCCAATCTGGGCCTGACTTATCTCCGGATGGCGAAATATCCGGAAGCCGAAAAAGAACTTTTCAAAGCCATCGAAATTGATCCGAAAGATGCAGACATAAGGTTGCTACTGGCCACTGTTTATCAGGTCAACGATCAACGTGAAAAGGCCATTTCAGAACTTACAGAAGCGCTTAAATTTGCACCCGACCATATCAAAATACTTTACAATCTTTCGGAATTGTACTCTACAGGATCGGATGCCGGATCACAAAAACAGCGTCAGGATTACCTTGTTCAGCTAGTCGAAAAAGCCCCTGACAATCTGGTTCCCCGACTTAATCTGACTGAAATCTATATCAAAAATGGAGAGACCGATAAGGCTATTGAGCAATTGGAGATTATTCACAAACAATTCCCCGAATTCCCCAAAGAAGCAGTTACTTATTTCGATAAAACAATTTCGCTGCTTAAAAAGCATGATCAGCAGAATTCATTTATTCAATTTACCATTTTCCATAATTACATCAAGGTTACTTCACCATACCAGGCTGGAATCCTTGTGTTTAAAGGACCGGGTGGTTCATTGATCGGATTTCCGCTGATTACCTACGATCAGCAAAGCAATACCCAGACAATTGAAGGCAAATCGCTTCTTGACGTCATAAAATTTACGGATGTTACAGCCTCAGCCGGACTGAATGTAGTCACCTCGTTTAAAGAAGGTGAAAACCCGGAATACAGGAATTTTACTCATGTTGAAACGGCTGATTATGATGGTGATGGAGATGCCGATCTGTATGTTGGAGCTTATGATCCGGCTTCGGGTTCTTACAGGCATTTCCTCTTCAATAATGACATGGGTAGGTTTAAAGAGGTATCTGCCGAAGTCGGTATGAACCATTCGGGCAGGGAATCATCTGCCGTCTTTACCGATTATGACAACGATGGATTTTTGGATCTTTATATCACCCGTGAAGGTGGAGATATCTTATATCGGAATGCTGGTAAAGGAGTTTTTAAAGATGTTACTTCTGATGCAAAAATTGGCAGTAAAACCGGGGGGAACAAAGCGGTTTTTTTCGATTTGGATCACGACGGAGACCTTGATTTATTTGAAACAGGCTCTTCTTCAAACCTGGTTTTCAGAAATAACGGAGATGGCGCTTTTCAGGAGCGTGCCACTGAGATGGGACTTTCAGGAACAGGGGTAAATAGCCAGGATGCCACCTTTGGAGATTTTGACGATGATGGTGATATTGATCTTTTTGTGGCCAATGAAAAAACCAGCAACAGTCTGTATTCGAACCAGAGACAGGGAATTTACAACGATGTTACCGAAAAATCTGGCTTGAAAAGTAAAGGCGGTTCAAGCGCTGTTGCAGTTGGCGATTGTAACAACGATGGTTTCCTCGACCTGTTTGTTACGTCCATGAATGGTGAAAATACCGAAATGTATCTGAATAAAGGAAACGGAATTTTTGAACTTGCCAAAAACACGCGGCAAATGTTTGCAGCTCTGAAACAAGTTAAAGTCAATGATGCCAAATTTCTGGATTTTGACAATGATGGATTTCTGGATATTTTGGTTGCCGGGGAATCTTTAGATAAAAGCGGGCGAGGCCTGATACTTTATCACAACGACGGCAATGGGATTTTTACTGATGTTTCCAAACTTTTACCTGAAGGACCAAAATCCGGAAGACAAATTGCCCTGTTCGATTACAACGACGACGGTGACCTTGACATTGCCTTAGCTGGAACCAATGGCGGTGTATTTCTGTTACGCAACGATGGCGGGAATATCAATCATTTTGTCAACATGAAACTGGTTGGCTTGCGGGCAGGAAGCGCCAAGAATAATCATTTTGGAATCGGGGCCAAAGTTGAGATGCGTTCAGGTGATTTGTATCAATCGCTGGTAGTAACCGAACCCGGTGTTCATTTCGGTTTGGGTAACCGCACCAAAGCTGATGTCATCCGAATTACGTGGACCAACGGTGTTCCGCAAAATATATTTATGCCCGGAGCCGATCAGGCCATCATCGAGGCACAAACCCTGAAAGGTTCCTGTCCGTTCCTGTACACGTGGAATGGAACTGAATATGTTTTTGCCAAGGATATTATCTGGAGAAGCGCACTGGGAATGCCTCTTGGAATTATGGGTGGTACCACCAAATACGGATTTGCTGATGCCTCGGACGATTATATCCGGATTCCGGGTGAAATGATGCAGCCCAAAGAAGGCAAATATTCCATTCAGGTAACTTCCGAACTTTGGGAAACCATTTATATAGACCAGATTCAACTGGTGGCTGTTGATCATCCTGATTCAGTTGATATATACGTCCCTGAACAATTTACACCACCTCCTTTCCCGGGTTGTAAAATTTACCAGGTCAGCCAAAAGCATTTCCCGGTTTCAGCCATTGATTCGGAAGGGAACGATGTTCTTGCATTGGTCACTGAAGAAGATGATAAATACGTTGCCGGATTCACACCGGATAAATACCAGGGAATCACTGAAATGCACGAGCTGAT
The DNA here is from genome assembly GCA_013824715.1 of Odoribacter sp. Lineage (GTDB taxonomy): Bacteria > Bacteroidota > Bacteroidia > Bacteroidales > Prolixibacteraceae > Aquipluma. The sequence goes on from PNOH01000023.1 coordinate 49,780, forward strand.
TCTTGATCCTGGCAAAGAAGGACTAGCTAAAAACCTGTTCCTTTTCCTGAATGGATGGATATTCCCGTCAGATGCCAGTATCAACGTGGCTATTTCTCAATCTGATGCACTGAAGGTTATGTCGCCTGAAATTCAGGTCATCAATAAAAAAGGAGAGTGGGAAACAGTCGGTAACCTGGGCTTTCCAATGGGTAAAGACAAAATGGTCATTGCCGATCTTTCAGGAAAATTCCTTTCCGGCGATCGCCGCATTAAAATCAGGTCGAATATGGAAGTTTACTGGGACCAGATTTTCTTTTCAGAAGTTAATACCAATTATCCAATCAATAAAACGGTATTAAATCCTGAATCGGCCGATATTCATTATCGTGGTTTCTCAAAGAGTTACCGGAAAGGTGGCCGTTACGGACCGCATTGGTTCGATTATTCTTCGGTTGACAAAAACCGGAAATGGCGCGACCTGACCGGAAATTATACCCGGTACGGAGACGTTTTACCACTTCTGACAAGTTCTGATAACAAATATATCATTTCGAATGCCGGTGATGAGACTACCATCAGTTTCGATGCCAAAGTGCTGCCGCAATTAAAGAAAGGCTGGAAAAGAGATTTTCTGATCCATAGTGTGGGATGGGTGAAGGATGGCGATATCAATACTGCTTTGGGAAGTACTGTATTACCGCTTCCATTCCATGGCATGAAAAGTTACCCTCCTTCCAGAGAGGATGTTTTTCCGAATGACCCGGCGCTTCAGCGATACCTTCAGGAATATAACACCAGGGTTGTTAACCACGACGATTACCGAAATTCACTAAAAAACAGAAACTAAGGATGTTGAAACGATTTGGAAGTATAGGAATTTGTTTGTTTTTATTGAGCCTGCCTGTTCTGTTGCCAGCCCAGCAGAAGAAAGTGATGTTTAATGATGTGACAGCTAAAGCTGGTATAAATTTCAAATACACCATTGGTGATTACTCCTACAAAAATATCATTGAGAGCAGCGGATCGGGGATAACCGTATTCGATTACAACAACGACGGATTCATGGATATTTACCTGATGAACGGAACCTACCTGGAAGGAATTTCGGATCCGGCAGGAAAAGTATTCCGCAATTCGCACAACGAACTCTACAAAAACAATGGCAATGGCACATTTTCCGAGGTTTCTGAAAAAGCTGGCGTGGCTGGTAAACAATGGTGTATGGCAGCCAGCGCTATCGATCTGGATAACGATGGTTTTCAGGATTTATATGTGCTGAATTATGGCCCAAATGTATTCTATCACAACAACGGCAATGGCACTTTTACCGATATTACTTCAAAATTGGGTCTTGCCGGACCGGATAAACTCAATGGATTTGCCAAATGGAGCATTGGCGCTTCATTCTGGGATTATAACCTCGACGGGAGGCTGGATGTGATGGTCGGAAATTTTATGGCTTTCGATCCGGCCTATTTCACGCCGGGCTCGCCGGATATGATGCCGAGTCCGACTGAATATAAAGGACAGGCTTCATTTTTATACGAGCAGCAATCCAACGGGAAATTTATAGATGTAACCCAAAAGAACAACCTCTTTTATCCTGATTCAAAATGCATGGGTCTGACGGTATTGGATACTGATGATGATGGGGACCTGGATATTTTTCAGGCTAACGACCATCAGTTGAACTTTCTCTTCAGGAATGATAAAGGTGTATATAATGAAGTGGGAATTGCCAGCGGAGTTGCGGCAAACAGTAAAGGCAGAGTCACCGGTTCGATGCACCCTACGATTGGCGATGTGGATGGGGATGGCTTGATTGACATTTTGGTTACTGATCTCGATTACGGTGCGCTTTATAAAAATATGGGTCAAGGCATTTATGCTGATATTACCGAAAACAGTGGAGCCGCTGCAGCTATGGAAGGCAAAGGTAGTTGGGGAGCAGCGCTTTTTGATTACGATAATGACGGTGATTTAGACCTGATTGCTGCCAACGGCACTGCCGAGGAATTAATACTTCAATATCCGGTTCTGCTTGAAAACAATGGTAAAGGACATTTCAGAAATGTTGGAAAAGACCGTGGCGCCTATTTTACCACAAAAAAATCGGGCAGGGGATTGGCCATCTGCGATTTTGATAACGACGGAAACCTCGATGTGATCGTCTCTCATGTTGACAATAAACCGGTAGCTCCAGCCCTTCTCAGAAATGAAGGTGGAAATGGGAATCACTGGCTCGGGTTGACCTTGAAAGGCAAAAATGGACCGGCTTCTGCAATTTCTGCTAAAGTTACAATCACCGCCGGAGGAAAGAAACAGGTGCATGTTAACCAGTGGGCAACTAGTTACCTTTCGAATAATGAACCACGTCTCCATATTGGGTTGGGGCAACAAAAGCAGATTGATCAGGTGGAAATAAACTGGTCGGATGGGAAGAAGGAAATATTCAAAAATATTGGTTGCGACAAGTACCTGACTATTCTTCAGGGAACGGGCATCGCATCGCAATACCCCATCCCCAACCCTTCCCCAAAATAGGGAAGGGAGTTTGGGATGGGGAACCCTGGAAGTATGATCTTTTAGGAACATACTTTCTAGTTTTGCAGGATGCCAAGTCCCCCGTTTGGGGGATTTAGGGGGCAATATCAGATTTATACTATTATTTCATTACCTATCAAATTCGTGGTAGAAACATAAAAGAAAAGTAACTCAAAAAACAAAGAATATGAACAGCATGTATGTGAGCAAATTGGTGGACCTCACCCTGCCGGAAAAGAATGTTATTTATAACATGACTCATGAGGAAGCAGTTGAATTGGTTAAATCTGGCGATGTAGAAGCAGTCCGAAAGATTGACGGGCAGTTTTCCCTGGTTTCTGTCGAAGGTAAAACCATCCGGATGGCACGGTCTATTGGTCGTCCGTTGCGTTATTTTATTGCCAAGAGACCAATCGGCCCTCAGTTGGTCATTGCTGAGAGGATTGATGTCATTTTCGATTATCTGAAACAGGAAGGCATGGACCATCAGTTCCATCCATCATACACCCGGATGGTTCCCGCGCATTACATTACCAAAATTGAATTGTTGGGTTGTCCTGATCCAAATCCGGTTTACACTCGTTTCTTTACGCCCGAACGCAATAAATTCGTTCCGGAAGACGCCGGTCGGGTTGCTGCCGATTACATTGGAACCGTTTACAACGAAATTAAAAAATGGCTGAAATACCGTGCAACTTCAGGACCAATTGGGGTAACGTTTTCTGCCGGTATCGACAGTGGATCTGTATTTTTGCTTACTTATCATGCTTTGATAGAACTTGGTGAAAGTCCATCGCGCCTAAAAGCATTCACACTTTCGATTGATGGCGATGGTGCAGATTTGCTTCAGGCAAGAAAATTTTTGGAAGCCGTGAATCTCGAGATGTTTCTGGAACCCATTGAGGTTGAGTATTCCGCTTTGGACTGGAAAAAAGCAGTAACCATTACAGAAGATTATAAACCTCTTGATATACAGGCAGCTACCATGAATTTGGCGCTGCTTCAGGGAATCAGGTCACGTTATCCGGAATGGAAATACATTCTCGACGGCGATGGTGGTGATGAGAACCTGAAAGATTATCCGATTGAGGAAAATCCTGAACTGACCATCCGCAGTGTGCTCAATAACCTGATGTTGTATCACGAAGGCTGGGGTGTGGAGTCAATCAAGCATTCTTTGACTTATTCAGGAGGATTGAGCCGTGGTTACATGAGAACATTTGCCCCGGCAGATTTGCTCGGTTTCGAGGGATTTAGTCCATACACTCTGCCCAATGTGATCGAGATTTCAGAAGGAATTCCTTACATTGATCTGACCAATTGGGATCACCAGAAACTGTATGATTTAAAAGGACAATTTGTTTCTCAGGGTGTAAAAGCCATTACAGGAATGGATATGCCGGTCTTTCCCAAAAGGCGCTTTCAGCATGGTGCAGCCTCTGAAAAATCATTTAAAAAGCATTTTCCTGAACGTGAAATAACCTACCGGAAAGAATTCCTTTCAAAATATGAGTGATCAACGGGAACCGGTAACTTTTGACAAATGGATTTTAGACAATCGTGGAACGAAAAATCCGGTTGATCCGTTCAAACCATATTTCTGGCTGGCTGAAAAAGAACGACAGGTTTCGGGTGAAACAGAAAATACCGGAACGATTTTTCTGACCAACATGGAATGTCCGTTTCATTGTCTGATGTGCGATTTATGGAAGAATACCACCGATCGTCCGGTTCCTGTTGGCGCTATTCCGGCACAAATTGAATGGGCGTTGGAACAGATGCCCAATGTCAAACATTTGAAACTGTACAACAGCGGAAGTTTTTTTGATGAAAGGGCAATTCCGGTTGCTGATTATCCGAAAATCGCTTCACTTTTAAATGGCTTTGAAACGGTCATTGTCGAAAGTCATCCCAAATTCATTAACGAAAGCTGTCTGCAATTCAGGGATATGTTAAAACCTGAATTACAGATCGCAATTGGTCTCGAAACCGTACATCCTCAAATTCTCCGGAAGCTTAATAAGCACGTGACGATTGATAATTTTCGCGATTCAGTAAAGTTTCTTGCCAGAAACGGTATCCGTTCCCGGGCTTTTATTTTGCTACGGCCTCCGTATCTTACCGAATCAGAAGGAATATTTTGGGCACAAAAGTCAATTGATTTTGCTTTCAGCGTTGGTGTAGAATGTTGCATCATCATTCCTGTCAGGGCTGGCAATGGCGCTATGGAACAATTATTGGGAAGAGGTGATTTTAGCCTTCCCAAAATTGAATCGCTGGAAACCGTCCTGCAATATGGTATTGGCCTCAAAGCCGGGCGGGTCTTTGCCGATACCTGGGATTTGGGTTTGTTTTCCACCTGCCCGAAATGTTTGGAACAGAGGATTAACAGGATTAATGCCATGAATCTGAATCAGGAAGTTGTTTTTCGCGAAAAGTGCATTTGTGAAGCAATTGAAATCTAAGTAGTAATTAGATTTTCGATGGTAGTTTTACGATTACCTTGGTTCCGTTTCCAGGCTCGGATGAAATCCTTATTGTTCCTTTGTGTGTTTTAATAATCTGATTGACAAGCTGAAGACCTATTCCTGTTCCCGGATATTCGATCGCGTTGGAGGCACGGTAAAAAGGTTCAAATACTTTTTGCAGGTCAGCTTCTGAAATACCAATGCCGTGGTCGGTAAATACCAGTTCGATATGTTGACCAGTGTGTTCCATTTGAATGTCAACTGAATGATCATCTGAATATTTACAGGCATTGTCAATGATATTTGAAAGTGCTGCCTTTATCAAAGATTCATCTCCATTCACAACCAGGTGATCCGAATCTGTAAGCGATTCACCCAGTGAAATATTAACATGATAATTCTTGTAGTGCTTTTGAATCTCTTCCTGTGCCTGCCAGAGAACTTCATCAATTCTGACTTCCTTGTCTATATTGATGATACTCTCTGATTTTGACCTTGCAACCATGAGTAAGCGGTTCGAAAGTATAATCAGTGATTTGATGTCATCAAGAACCGATTCAATGGCAGCCTTATATTCCTCCGATGAACGGTCTTTCAACATCAGAACCTCCAGTTGTCCGTTTATTGAAGTGAGTGGGGTCCGGAGTTCATGTGAAGCATTGGAGATAAAATCCTTCTGAACGGCAAATGATGCTTCCAAACGTTCAAGCATATTATTGAAGGTTTTTGCCAGTTTCCCGATTTCATCCGATTCGTTGTTAACCGGTACCCTCAAATTCAGACTGGCAATAGAAATTTCTTCAACTCTTTTTACCACATTGCTCATAGGTTTCAATGCTCTTCCTGAATATATCCATCCCGCAAATGAGAACAAAACCAGACTGAGGCAGCATACCAGAACAAGTATAAACCTTAATTTTGCCAGATAAAAGGATCCTTCAATATCGGTGGCTGCAGCTAATACGACAAACCTGTCGAGCTTGGCTGCATACAACACGCCAACAACTTCGTAGTTTCCCTGTTTGTAGGTTACATTCTCGAGCAACCTTATCCTTTCCAGAACGCTGTCAATTATTTTTATTTCATTGGATGGATCAGTAGAATAAATAACATCATTAAGGAAGTTTAGAACGATGATTTTCTCATTAATCAGATTAACAGGATTGTCCTTCTCCAGTCTCAAGACCCGGTCAGGATCAATTACTTTGGCCTCAAGCAGGAGCCTGGCGGTGCTCTTGGCTTTATTTCTTAAACGGTTGTTAAAATCTTCTTTTCTGAAGCTTGCAGAAGAATAATATGTAATCAATGAAGCAAAGATCATTATTATTACTCCCCATAAAAGGAACTGTAATGTTAATCTGGTCCTGATCTGCATACTATAAATCTCCGAAAATATAACCAAAGCCAACTTTGGTATGGATTAGCTTTTTATCGAATCCTTTGTCGATCTTTTTTCTTAAGAAATTCACATATACATCAACAACATTGGTTCCGGAATCAAAACTGACGTCCCAGACTTTTTCAACAATGTCGTTTCGTGAAAGTACCCGCCCGCTGTTTCTCATGAAAAACTCAATCAATGCAAACTCTTTGGCTGTAAGTTCTATTTGAGTGATTCCCCTTTTAACCGTTTTCCGGTTGAGATCCAGTTCAAGATCACCAAAAATGAGTTTATTTGACTGATCCACCGCTTTGTTTGCTGTTTTTAAAAGTACCTTAATCCTGGCAAGTAACTCCCTAAATTCAAATGGTTTAATCATATAGTCATCAGCTCCTGCATCAAATCCGATTAGCTTATCATCAGTGGTTCCTAGAGCTGTGAGCATTAGAATTGGGATATCCGGGTTTTTCAATTTAAGCTTTTTACATAAATCCAGTCCACTTATTCCGGGAATGATGATATCCAAAATAAACAGGTCGTATTGATATTGGTGGGCAAGATTGAAGGCAGATAATCCGTCATAAGCAATCTCCGCTTCATAGTTGCTCTCTTCAAGTCCTTTTTTTATAAATGAAGCTACTTTTGGTTCATCTTCAACTATAAGTATTCTCATCAATTTTGATTTTATTTTTTAATTATTCAAAAACTTCCCGAATTCTCCTCAATTCAGCAATATTAAGAATTTTCGCACGAACTTAAGGTTGTATGAATAAAAAAAATGGGTAATTGTCTTATTTACAATATAGGAATAAAAAAAATACTTAAACAGAACCGGGAAGATTAAAAAGAAATTAAAGCCAGATTAAAAAAGATTAAAAAAAGTTAAAAAATTGGAGGTGTTTATTTTTGTTTATTTGATAAGTTTCCTACCTTTGATCAGATTATGCAATTAATAATTCTATTTATCTAACTAATTTATTCTAAATTTAAAAACAATTGACTATGCAAATTACTACAATTGTGCGGCGTACAGCGCTGATTTTTCTCAGCATGGTCTTTTCGGTGGGCATCGTTTTTGCTCAGCAAAGAACCATTACAGGGAAGGTCACTGCGGAAGGAGAGGGGCCTGTTCCTGGCGTAACTGTTGTTGTCCAGGGGACAACTGTCGGAACTATCACTGACATGTCAGGTGCCTATTCCATTAGGGTACAAGGTCCTTCATCAGTGCTTGTCTTTTCATTTGTCGGTTATCAAACCAAACAGGTTACTGTAGGCTCTCAATCCACTATTGATGTGGTATTGATATCCGATGTAGTTGCTGTTTCGGAAGTTGTTGTAACAGGTTACTCTTCCCAGCGAAAGAGGGACATTACAGGTGCAGTTGGCGTTGTTGAAACGACTGCATTAAAAGCTGTTCCAACCGGAAACATTACCAGCCAATTGCAAGGACGTACTTCCGGGATTACCGTAGTTGGATCAGGACAACCTGGGCAAACATCAAGGTTAAGGATCAGGGGATTCAGTTCATTCGAGAACAACGATCCTCTTTATATTGTTGACGGTGTTCCCACACAGAACATTGCTTCGATTAACCCCAATGATGTTGAATCAATTTCTGTTCTTAAAGATGCCGGCGCGGCTTCAATTTACGGATCACGCGCATCAAACGGGGTTATCGTTATTACAACGAAAAAAGGTGCAATTGGTGTTAAGGTAACCTACGACATGTACACCGGTACCCAGCTTCCTGGTGGAGGTCCAACAAAGGATTTGCTTAATACCAAGGAATACGCAAACCTTCAGTGGTTGGTATATAAAAATGATGGAACAACTGAAACACACCCAATTTACGGTCCATCGTCGAATGCAACTCCAACATTACCAAGCTGGGCTGCAGATACCGACTGGTATAAAACGATTACCAGGAATGCAAGTATATCGAACCATGATGTTACCCTTTCCGGTGGTAACGATAATGCGAAATTCTTTGCAGGAGTTGGCGCTTTTATTCAGAATGGTATTATTAAACATACCGACACCAAGAAATATACGGCCCGTTTCAACTCTGAATTTAAAATACTTGAAGGACGCGTAACCATTGGCGAAAATTTTGCAATGACTTATGGTTCAAGTCACGGTGTTGGAAACCTTAATGAAGGCAGTCCGATCCAAATGGGTCCTTACCGGTCGCAACCCATTGTTCCAGCTATCATTACTACGCCAATTAAAGGTACAGCGCGTAATTTCGTGCCCGGAGAATATGGTGGAACCGGTCTTATTGCGCGTTTAGGTAATAATAGCAATGTTTTGGCAAACCTTGAAAGAGCCAAGGACAACAACAACTACAATTTAAGCTTAATTGGAAGCGCCTTTGTTGATGTGAAGATCATGGATGGTTTGAATTTCAGGTCAAGACTAGGAGGTACATTCTTTAATGGAGCTTACTATTCATTCAACCATTCGACCTACGAAAGGTCAGAAAACGTTGCTACCCCAAGTATGACTGAAGGGGCTAATTATGGTGGCAACTGGACCTGGGCGAATACTGTTTCATATAACAAAACATTCGGAGATCATAAAGTTTCTGCTGTAGCAGGTTACGAGAGCAATAAAATTAGTATTTATCGTGAACTCAGCGGTCAACGTGCAGGATATTTTTCTGATGCTATAGATTACCGTAACTTGTCAAACGGTCAAACCATTGTTGCTGCTAATTCATTCGTCAGTACACCGGTTACTTTGGTTTCTCAATTTGCCAAAGCCGATTATTCATTCAGGGATAAATATTTGTTTAGCGCAACTATCCGTCGTGATGGTTCTTCAGTATTCAGCGATGATAAGCGTTACGGAATTTTTCCATCGTTTTCTGCCGGATGGCGTATCAAAGACGAATCGTTCCTTAAAGACCTTAGCTGGCTTAATGATTTGAAATTAAGAGGTTCGTGGGGTACAATGGGTAACCAGCTTGCAGTTAGCCCGGCAAATGCTTATTCACTGTATGGTGGAGAGACAAATAACTCTTTCTACGACATCAGCGGAACTGGTAACTCTTCAGCTCAGGGATTTCGCAAGAACCGGATTGGTAATCCTGATGCACAATGGGAAATCAATGTTACCACTGACATCGGTTTTGAGGCAACTCTTTTCGACAGCAAAATAGGAATCGTTTTCGACTGGTATTCCAAACAGACCAAAGACCTGTTATTCAATCCTGAATTACCAGGAACTGCTGGTAGCTCAAGTCAGCCTTTTGTAAATATTGCATCCATGTCAAACAAAGGTCTTGATATTGAATTAACTTACAAAAATACATTTGGAGATCTTGGTTTTAATGCAAGCGCTGTAATTACTACGGTGAATAATGAGATTACTAAAGTTGCTGATGGTGTAAATTTCTTTGACTGGGGTGGATCAAGAATCGGATCTTACAACAGAAACCAGGTTGGACATCCAATGTCATCATTCTTTGGTTACCAGGTAGCTGGTCTTTTCCAAAACGATGCTGAAGTTGCTTCCGCTGCTAAACAGGACGGCGCTGCACCAGGATTTTTCAGATATGCTGATATCAACAACGATAAGGTAATTGATCCTAAAGACAGAACCTTTATTGGCAATCCAAATCCTGATTTTACTTACGGTTTGAACTTAGCATTTACCTATAAGAACTTTGATATTTCTACTTTCCTTTATGGTTCACAGGGCAATGATATTTTCAATAACAACAAATGGTGGGTTGACTTCTGGCCTTCTTTCCAGGGACAAAAAAGTCAGGACCTGCTGTATCGTAGTTGGACTACTTCAAATACCAGCGCTACTGTTCCAAAAGCATCCAACAAGTCAAATTTCTCAACCAATACAGTTTCTTCAAGTTACTACTTAGAGGATGGTTCATTCGTCAGGATGAAAAACCTGCAAATTGGTTATACAATGCCTGCCAGCAGCTTAAGTAAAGTATATCTTAAATCAGTAAGAGTATATGTTCAGGCTGTTAACTTATTCACTATTACCAAGTACTCAGGATTAGATCCTGAAATTGGCGGAGGTGACCGCGCTTTCGGCGTGGATTCCGGTAACTACCCCAATGTGAAGCAATTCATTATAGGTCTCAATCTTACTCTGTAATTTTATAAACTAATTGAATATGAAAAAGAATAAAATATTATTTACCATAGTCCTGGCGGTATTTGCCATTTTGGGTGGCTGCAACAAGGATTTTCTGGAAATCAAGCCAAAAGGGAGCTTGGATGAAGGGGTTTTGGCGACCGAAAAAGGTGTTAATACCCTCCTGATTGGAGCTTATTCCTTGCTCGATGGTGTATCTTCACAATTTGGATGGGAAGCAGCTTCTTCCAACTGGGTATATGGCGATATCCGTGGAATGATTGGAAACAAAGGAACTGATGCAGGCGACCAACCTGATATTAATCCTCTTCAATCATTTTCTGAAACTTCTACAAACCCTTATCTGAATGTAAAATGGAGATCAGTTTATGAAGCAATTTCAAGATGCAACAGTGTTATTACCGTATCTGGAAAAGCTTTGGCGGCTGGTACTATAACTAAAGAGCAAAGTGATTTGTTCGTAAAACAAGCAAGAGCTTTGCGCGGATGGTATCACTTTGAAGCATGGAGGATGTGGGCAAAAATTCCATACATTGATGAAAAAACTGATCAGTCAAAAGTTGCAAATACAGCAGATGTAAAAGCGCTGATCTTAGCCGACCTTCAGGAAGGTACTACATTGCCTAACAACATGGGTCAGGTTGGAAGGTTCAACGGAACTGTAGCCAATGTTCTTTTGGCTAAGGCCAAAATGCAGATGAACAAAGACTGGGCTGGAGCTTTGGCAAACTTAAATGCTGCTAAAACAGGGACAAAAGCCAATGGTGCTCCAATTGGACTTGCTCCAACCTATGGCGAAGTATTTGATATCGTTAACAGGAATGGTATTGAATCAGTTTATACCGTACAGTACTCTGTGAATGATGGTTCTGGTGGTTGGAACGGCGGTTGGGGAGAAGTTTTGAACTTCCCTTACAAAGGCAGTGGCGGATCACCAGGTGGATGCTGCGGTTTCTTCCAGGCTACCCAGGAATTTGTGAATTCATTCCGGACAACTGCTGACGGATTGCCAATGCTTGACAATTCGTACAACAATTTCCCGGTTAAAAGCGATCAGGGTTTAACTCCTTCCCAGCCTTTTACTCCTGATGCCGGCAACCTTGACCCACGTCTTGACTGGTCTATTGGCCGTCGCGGTATTCCATATTGGGATTGGGGAAAACATACCGGTTCAGACTGGATTCGCGACCAATCGTATGCTGGTCCATACAGCCCAAAGAAACAGGTTTATCAGAAAAAACAGACAGGTCAATATACCGAAGTTGGAAACTGGACATCAGGTTGGACAGCCAACGGATATCGCATGATACGTTATGCTGACATCTTGTTGTTAGCTGCTGAATGTCAGGTTGAAACAAATGACCTTGCCGGTGCGCTTGCCAATGTAAATGCTGTACGTAACAGGGCTGCCAATCCTGATGGTTTTGTAATGGATGGCGATGCACCTGCCGCTAAATATGTTGTTGCTCCTTATAAACCATTTACTGATCAAAACCAAGCTCGTTTAGCTCTCAGGATGGAACGGAAACTTGAGCTCGGTATGGAAGGCCACAGATGGTTCGATTTGAACCGTTGGGGAATTACACAAACCGAACTCAACAGGGTTCTTGCTTATGAAAGAACAGTGCCATGGGGTAACTCCATGTACGGTTCTGCAACTGTAGGCCCGGAAGATGCTACTTATCCTATTCCTCAACGTCAGATTGACTTGAGTAACGGTAAATTGGTACAGAACAGGTAAAATTAATTTACTATATGAGAAAGTGGGCTACCAATATGGTAGTCCACTTTTTTTTTATATTTGCTGCTCGTTTAAAACCTAATGTAACTAAAATTAAGATGAGGAATCTATTGTTATTAGTCTGTACCGCGTTAATCTCCGCTTGTTCCGAATCACCTCGATTTCAGCTTATGAGCGCCAGCAGAACCGGAATTGATTTCAAAAATACGGTTACTGAAACCGACAGTTTTCATGTGATGAGTTACGAATACATCTATAATGGCGCTGGTGTCGGTATCGGTGATTTGAATAATGATGGACTCCAGGATATCATTTTTGCAGGGAACCAGGTTTCTCCCAAAGCTTATTTAAATACCGGTAATTTTAAATTTAAGGATATTACTGAAAATTTTACCGGGCTTACCAATAATCAATGGTTCAGCAGCGTAACTCTTGCCGATGTTAATGGTGATGGATGGGTGGATGTGTATTTCACTTCAACAGCGAGTCAAAATCCTAAGAAATGTTTGAACAGGTTATGGATCAATAATGGTGTAAAGGAAGGTAAAGACCCAACTTTCACTGAAATGGCAGAGAAATTTGGAATAGCCAATGAGGATCAGTCAGTCAATGCAGCCTTTTTTGATTATGACAGGGATGGAGACCTTGACCTTTATATCCTGAATAATACGTTGACTCAGCGGATGAACACTTCGTACCGAACAAAAGTTACGGATGGAAGCGCTGCCAATAATGATAAACTTTACCGGAATAATAGCGATGGTACTTTTACTGATGTAACGCTTGAAGCAGGTATTCTGTATGAAGGATTCGGACTTGGACTGGCTATTGGCGACGTAAATAAGGACGGATATCCTGACATTTATGTTTCAAACGACTATATGTCGAATGATTTGCTTTATCTTAATCAGGGAAATGGAACCTTCAAAAACGAGATTCGAAAATATTTGTCGTACCAGACTAAATCATCGATGGGCAATGATATGGCTGACGTAAATAATGATGGAAACCTGGACATCATGACTTTAGACATGTTGCCTGAGAAATACTACAAAAAGAAACAAACCATCAACGGGTTCAGCTATATTTTCTATGTCAATGATGCAAAATATGATTACGAGCACCAGTATCTCCGGAATATGCTTCATCTTCATAACGGGTTTATAAACGATGAAATGCTTCCCTATAGCGAAGTGGGTCAGATGATGGGTGTTTATGCGACCGAATGGAGCTGGTCGCCCTTATTTGCTGATTATGACAACGATGGTGATAACGATTTGTTGGTTACGAATGGATATCCTCGCGACATGACTGACAAGGACTGGACCCGCATGAAAGCACAGGTTTATGGATTTGTTGGCGACGAAAAATATGTGATTGATTTGGCCCCGGCATTAAAAGTGCCCAATCTCGCCTTTGAAAATACTGGCAATCTTCACTTTGAAAATAAATCAAAAGAATGGTTGCCGGATATTCCTTCATACTCTTATGGAGCTGCGTTTGTTGATTTGGATAACGATGGCGACCTTGATTATGTGACCAATAATCTGAATGACGAAGCTTTTATCCTAAAGAATAACACAATGGAGAAATCAGACGGCAAAACTGGGTTCCTGAAAATAAAACTTACCGGAAAAGGAAGCAATACCATGGCCATTGGCGCTAAAATTGAGTTGTGGGGCAATGGTAATTATCAGTTTGCCGAGCACTTTATGACCAGAGGATATGCTTCGTCAGTTGATCCAATTGTTCATTTCGGGTTGGCTGCCAACTCAGTTATTGATTCGGTTAAAGTTACCTGGCCTGCTTCAGGAGAGGTATCATTGCTGAAGGATATTAAGATCAATCAGCAAATTGAAATGAATGAGAATGGTTCAAAACCTGCAACAAAGAATAAAAGAATTTCCGGAACCGGTGATTATTTGTTTATCAAAAGAGACGGATTGATCAATTATACTCATGACCAAAAGGATTTCATTGATTTTTTCCTTCATCAGAACATAATCCCGCATAAATACTCACAGATTGGACCAATCATAGCCAAAGGGGACATCAATATGGATGGACTTGAAGATTTAATCATAGGTTCTTCCAATAAGATTCCAACAACGGTATTGCTGAGAAAAGGCAACGAATTTAAGGATGCAGTTTTTAGTGGCTTAACCACCCAAAAAGTGTTTTCGGAGGCCGATCTGGCAGTTGTTGATATTGATAATGATGGAGATAATGATGTAATTGCAGTGGCTGGTGGATATGAAAATCCGGAAGAAAAGGATTACCAGCATTTCCTCTATGAGAATAATAATGGTTCTTTTACCCGGAAAGCTTTACCTATTCCTGCATTCCCTGCCTCGGTAATCCGACCATTCGATTTTAATCATGATGGCAGTATTGATTTGTTTGTCGGCGCCAGGGTGAAAAAAGGAATGTTTCCTTATGCAAATCATTCATGGCTTATTCTGAATGAAAAGGGAAACCTTTCGGTAAATTCTTCTTCGAAGTTAAATCTGGGAATGGTGACCGATGCTGTTTGGAATGATTACAATAAAGATGGATGGGAAGATCTGATAGTAACCCGTGATTGGAATTCAATAGTAGTTCTTAAGAACATGCAGGGAAAAGAACTCGTTCCCCAAAATATTCCAGGGTTTGAAGATCATCATGGTATTTGGAATTCAATCATTGCCGGCGATTTTGATCTGGATGGCGATGATGATTATATTGTCGGCAATTTAGGTGAAAACCATCGCTTTACTGTAAGCGATCAGTACCCATTAAACTTGTATGCCATTGATTTGGATCTCGATGGCAATATTGATCCTGTTTCAACCGGATACTGGGAAGATAAGGATGGTAAAATGACCGAGTATCCTATCAATTACCTCGATGAGTTGATTGCACAATCAACCTTCTTTCAGAAGAAATTTCCAGACTATAAAACCTTCAGTTATTTAGGTATCAAGGATGTTTATGATGCTGAAACGTTGAAACGACTGGATTTTCAACTTCATGTTAATACGACTTCGAGCTATGTTTTATGGAATGATAAAGGTCTGTTCAGGTGGGAAAAGTTACCCAAACTGCTTCAGTTCTCACCAATTAAGAAGATGATTGTGAAGGATTTTAATGGAGACAGAATTCCGGACATTTTGATTTCAGGAAACGATTATACCTACGATGTTGCTACTGGTTACTACGATGCAAACAAAGGTTATGTGCTATTAAGTAATGGAAAGGATCAATCGTTCCATGTACTTCCCCCATCAAAAAGTGGTATTTTACT
Organism: Odoribacter sp.; assembly: GCA_013824715.1. Taxonomy (GTDB): domain Bacteria; phylum Bacteroidota; class Bacteroidia; order Bacteroidales; family Prolixibacteraceae; genus Aquipluma. The sequence continues at coordinate 65,301 of PNOH01000023.1, forward strand.
TCAGGGAATGGTTGAGTCGTTGCAATACATGGAAGGGGACACAGGCTTAATAGTTGCCGGAATAAACAGGGCAAAGGTCGCGGTATTTAAATTAAAATGAGTATCAGGTATTTTACCTAAAGACCAAAATATCGAGAAATTATTCTTTGCCGTTGACTTCAGTCAACGGGTAATATTTAAATGAAAGACCTGGGCTTTAGCCCAATATCCTGTGGCTAAAGCCATTAGACATGCTTGTCAATCTATCCGTCAGCTGAAGCTGACGGCAAAGTATAGCTTAGGTATAAACCCGATGCTCATTTAAATTAAACAAGAAGTAACCCAAGTCATTTCAATCGAACCAGGTCACCATCCTTATACTGATAGTTTGCGATTTCAATACAATGCGAACAATTGTATAAGGGTGATGTCCGGGGTTTGGTATGAAGTTCACCGGTAATTATTCTGTCCTTTAATTTTACAATTTTCAAATCCAGTTCAAAAACCTTGTCCAGTACTAATTTGCCATTGGTATTGATTAGAATCAGGTGTTCGGGCATACCTGGGTCTTGTTTGTAAAAGGAGGTTAAAGTGACCAGGGCATCACTGTTTTCATCCGCGTCAATCTGACCGGTAAATATTTTTGAAGGATCTATCCGGTATCTTTTCAGATCATCTTTAAGGGTAATTATACCAAAACCATCAACAGAAGTGGTTGGGGCTTTTAACTGCTTTGCAGCGTAGTCTTTGGCATGTGAAATAACTTCTTTTTTTATTTTAGATTCTAAACATTCAGGCTGAGTTTTAGCAGGTTTCCGGTTACAGGAAATAAGAAAAACAAGAATGAAAATGATTAAAAATGTAAGTCTCATTTTTAATAGAATTTTTAATGCTCTCATGGAACTCACCTGTTGCCGCCATTTTGTTGGCCTATTTATTCTTTCATTAATCCACCGCATCGTAAACTATCACTTTTTCCCAAAGGTGCTGACAGTCTTCAATAAATTTGAGGTGAATCGGATGGGTTTGATAAACGTCCTGATCTTCCTTGTTTTTAAAAAATGTCAAAAACGAATAGGTAAACGAATCATCAACTACTTCACGTGGCGATTCAACCGGGGCGCCGATATGGCTCGATTGTATTTGCGGTACTTTAATCAGTTCGTGTAATCCCTTTTCGAATTCAGCCCTGGCTTCAGGATTCTTAGGTTCTTTTAACCAGAAAAATACATGATGTACAAAAATATTTTTCATAGGAACCTCGCTGGCGATTGCATACCCTGAAGCCGGAATAAAACCTGTTGTCGCCATTCCGGCTGCAATCTTCATAACAAAACTTCTTCTGTTTTCCATTTTTAAAATGATTTAACAACTTGCCTGAGTTGGACAAGCCGGGTTAAAAGTCCTTCAAGCAAATCGAGCTGAAGCATATTTGCCCCGTCGGATTTCGCATTTGCAGGATCAGGATGTGTTTCAATAAAAATACCATCAACACCAACAGCAATTCCTGCACGGGCAATGGTTTCAATCAGTTGAGGTTGTCCGCCGGTAACTCCGCCTGATTGGTTTGGTTGTTGGAGCGAATGAGTAATATCCAGAATTACCGGACAATTGTTTTTTTGTAACTCCGGAATTGAGCGGAAGTCAACAATCAAATCGTGGTATCCGAAAGTTGAGCCTCGTTCAGTCAGGAAAACATTGTTGTTGCCACTTTCGCGGACTTTGGTCACAGCAAATTTCATAGCTTCGGCCGATAAAAACTGACCTTTTTTAATGTTGACTGCTTTACCCGTTTCGGCTGCAGCAACCAAAATATCGGTTTGCCGGCACAGGAAGGCCGGAATTTGAAGCATATCCACATATCCGGCAGCCATGGCGGCTTCAGGCGCTGAATGAATATCGGTGACCGTGGGAATGTCGAATGTTTCGCTAACCTTTCTCAGTATTTTCAACGCTTTTTCATCACCAATTCCGGCGAACGAATCAAGCCTTGACCGGTTAGCTTTACGGTACGATCCTTTGAAGATATATGGAATTTGCAGCTTGTTGGTTATTTCAACGATCCGCCCGGCAATTTCCATAGCCATCTGCTCTCCTTCAATGGCGCACGGACCAGCCAGAAGAAGAAAATTAGAGTTTTCGAATTTTAGTTTTGGGATCATCCTGTTTTGATATTTTAGGTGAAGATAATCCAATTCATCAGAATTTTAAACTATATCCGATTCCGATGATATTCATACTTTCTTTATCAGCTTCTGAATAATCCTGAAGCCGGTAAAATAAGCCAAGCTCATTACTTTTATTAATCGAATAGGCTACGCCTGCAGTATATCTTATTTTGTCAACATCCTTCAGGATTAAATCGTGAAAAGCCTCCACCGAAGCGAATGGAACGAGTTTACTTCCCTTGACATCGTAATCGAGCTTTGCCCGGTACCTGAAATAGGAAGCCTTGTCATCGGTAGTCTGGTCAAAATCAGAGCCATTGGTATAACGTACTCGAAGTTGAATAGCAAAGCGTTTCAGTTCAAATCCTGATTTGGCATCAAAAGCCATTCGGTTTGAAGAAACCTGTCCTTTATAGGCGCCTGTGCTGTTTTTATACTTCCATTCGTTCTCAAAACGGTAATATCCGGCCAGTGTAAGGTATTTATGCAATTTATATGAAAGTCCGCCTTCGAGGATGTACGAATCCATTTCGAAACCACCCAACATCCTTAATTCAGGATTAAATTCTACTTTCAGGTTTTTCACAATTTTCTTGCTGAATTCAAGTTCGACCCAGGTAGAAGGCTTACTTTGGGCATATCCTGAAAAAGAAAGGAGAAGGGCCAGGAACAGTACAATGATTTTATTTCGCATCGGTTTTATTTTTGCTGTATATATCAAAGAAAATGTAGATGTAGGCAACATCTCTCAAAAAATCAATGCGTTCTATCTCAAAATGTTTAATGTCAATTCCAGTTCGCTCTTTCAGGTCGGCCAGCAATATTTCTTCTTTACCGGCCTGTACATTTTCAATTTTTTCATAGATGACCCGGTACGATATTTCCTGCTTTAAATTCAGTATTTTCTCCAGTATATATAAACCGACAACAACCAGTAAATTGGTAGTAATCAATTCGGCATAACTGATTTTTTTATTGGCCAGCGCATTAATTACCGAGACCGCTATGACCACAAATAAATAGGTCATTTCTTTAATCGGAATGGCATCAGTGCGGTATCTGATGATACCAAAAATAGCAAACAGGCCGAGGGCAAAACCAAGCTCTATTTTCACACTTTCGAGCAGGAAGCACAGTAGAAATATTACGATGCTTATTGCGATGTAGGTAAAATAGAAGTCTTTCCGCTTGCTGGTTTTTGCATAAAGTCCAACTACGATTATGATTATAACACTCAGGTTAAGGGCAAACCGGGTCACAAGCTCGATGTAATCTTCCGAATTAATCAGTTTAATGCCCAGGAACCTTAATTCTTCCTCGTTGGGGATTATTTGTAACAAAAGGTTTAAAAGATACATGGTTAATTGTTTAGTTGTTATATTCCTTCCTGATTTTCAGCAGGAGGGGTTTAAAATTGTTTTTTTTGATTTTATCTTCAAGGAGTGACCGGCCTATGCAGTATTTACTAAATCCCTGGCTGCTTATTTTATTCTCTTTCAGAATTTGAGTTATCATCGCTGGCCTGGCCGTTTTGCTTTGTTTTACTTCAATAATTACCAGACTATTCAGGATTATTTCTTTTTCGTGATTTTTAAATCCCGGAAAGATATCGATGGTTACCCGTTCAGTAAATTCATTGTCAACCAGGGTAAAACGGTTAAAATAGCTGCTGATTTTGGGCTCCAGTTGAAGTCCGGAATAAGTGGATGATTGACAGATGAAACTTAATTCATGCTGTGCGAAAACCGGTTTAAAGTCTGGTCTTTCGACTCGTTCTTTCATCGTTCTTCCCTTATTATTTTTGAATTTTACTTCCAGAAAATGATCATTGGTCTGTACATATTTCCTAAGCCTGATTTTAAATCTGCTTCTCTTGCCATTTTGGTGCGCAATATACATTTGATTATCCGGAGTGTCGAAATAGGTATTGTCGTATTTAAAAATTGATTCATTCTCAATTTCCAGAAGGGAATATTTGGCTTTAATTGCATCTATAATGCCAGGTAATTTAGAAATGTGAAGACAATATTTCTGGTCAAACCTGTTCATTAATTTGACCCTGTCTATGTCAGACAATGTTATTTTATTGAAAGAACCAAGTGTATTTTTGATTGTGTTCATAGTTTTGTTTAGCCTAAGCGAAACTAATCTTTTTAACTTACCAAGTTGCAATAATATTGTACCATGAATGTAACATTTCCATCATTTTCGGCCGCATTCTCCTGAAATTAGCTATCGTATCGTTTTCCCCAAAGACTTTTCAATCGTTCGAGTATTTTTAACTCAAGCGGATTGTTTTGCGGAGTATATAACCGCATGTTCCTGATTTTTTTTGGCAGGAAATCTTGCTCAACAAAGTTTTTCTCAAACGAATGGGCATATTTGTAATCCTTTCCATAACCCAATTCTTTCATAAGTTTTGTCGGAGCATTACGTATATGCAATGGAACGGGCAGATCACCGGTAGCTTTTACCAGGGCCAAAGCTTCATCAATTGCAGAGTAGGCCGAATTACTTTTGGGGGATGTTGCCAGGTAAATCGCGCATTGAGAGAGGATGATACGCGCTTCGGGGTAGCCGATCTTATGAACCGCATCGAATGTGCTTTGCGCCAGCAATAAGGCATTTGGATTAGCGAGGCCGATATCTTCGGCAGCCAGGATTAACATCCGGCGGGCAATAAATTTGACATCCTCGCCCCCTTCAATCATACGTGCCAACCAGTAAACCGATGCATCAGGATCGCTTCCGCGCATGCTTTTTATAAATGCGGAAATGATGTCGTAATGCATTTCACCGTTTTTATCGTACATGGCCATGTTATTCTGGAGCCTGTCAATAACCTTATCGTTTGTGATGGTTACGGTTTCATTTTCCTCTGCATTTACTACCAATTCGAGTACATTGAGCAGTTTACGGGCATCGCCTCCTGAAAATCGCAACAAGGCTTCGTCTTCCTCAATCAGAATATTTTTAGTTTTCAGGTAGGAATCCTTGGTCAGGGCAAGATTTACAATTTTCAACAGATCGGCTTTATCCAATGATTTCAGTATATAAACCTGACACCTTGATAAAAGTGGGGAAATTACTTCAAATGAAGGATTTTCAGTAGTGGCGCCAATTAAGGTAATGATTCCTTGTTCAACGGCTCCCAGCAACGAATCTTGCTGCGATTTACTGAAACGGTGAATTTCATCAATAAAGAGAATCGGATTGGGCTGGTTGAAAAACTGGTTGCGCTGCGATTTTTCAATCACATCGCGTATGTCTTTAACTCCTGAATTGATAGCGCTCAAGGTGTAAAATGGCCGGTTTAGCGTATTTGCAATAATCCTGGCCAAAGTTGTTTTTCCAACTCCGGGAGGTCCCCAAAGCAGAAAGGATGAAATTTTACCCGATTCAATCATTGTGCGCAAAACTGCCCCTTCGCCTATCAGGTGTTCCTGCCCAATGAAATCGGTTAAGGTAGCAGGGCGTAGTCTTTCTGCAAGTGGTTGATTGGCAAATTGCATGATGTTTAAATTGATGAAATTTCGGAACTACGAAGATACACTTAATTGCAATACCGCTTGATAATGTTGTATGCATCCTGAATACCGAGTTCGCCTGCTTTGCTCAAATCAAGAGCCCCTCCTTCAACATCGTCGAGGTAAATTTTCGTCAATCCACGGTTGAAATATGCTTCAGCAAAATCATTTTCAATTTCAATGGCTTTGTTTAAATCATCCAGGGCTCCCTGATAATCATGTATTTTGCATTTTACGTAAGCCTGATTAAAATAAGCAAAAGGAAATTTTGGATTTCTTTCCAAACAAGTGTCCAGATCCGATAATACGTGGGTATAATCAATCACAGTTTCAACAACTGTTTCAGTGTTTTTTTTGGTCTCATTTGTAATCGGAACTTTGATTCGGTCAGATGTTTGTTTTAACTGCTCAATGGCATCTGTCATTTTCATGCGACAGTTTGCGCGGGCAAAATAGGCCAGCATATTTGAATTATTCAATTCCAGAGCTTTGTTTAAATCCTTCATCGAGTTGGAATAGTCTTCAATAAGGCAGTAAAAAATACCTCTGTTCAAATAATTCTGACTTTCCTTGTTGTTGATTTTAATTTTTTCGTTGAAAAAAAGTATCTGATTTCTGAATTCATCTTTCAGATCACCGACTGGTTTATTAGAAATAGTAATTACCGGATTGTAATTGTTGTAATTATTGATCGTTTCAAGTTCCGGATTATAATACTGCGGACGTTCAAAATCAGTTGAGTATTTGTTGTATGACGACAGCATAAAAACAGGCTGAAGGTCTATTACAATGTTTTTATTTTGAATCCGGCCATCAGTTGGTTCTTCTTTTTTTGCTGTCGGAACATTTTCTGTATCAGAAAGGGCTAACCGCAATCTTCTTCGATCCCTCTCTTCTTTGGTCTCCTTTTTTGGCTCTTGATTGGAGTCCTTATCAGGCTGATCTTTTTGTGTGTCAGTGGCCTGACTGGTGGTGTTTTGTTGCGGATTTGAAGGTGGCTGATTCGGATTTTGGGCTTGATTTGGATTTTGTTGGGTTGATTGATTAGCTTTTTTCTTGGCCTGTGCCAACGAATTGTAATCAACATCTTGCGGATTAAAGGCAAACTTGGGATCAAGCCTGGCAGCAAGTGCATAATCCTCATTATATCCGGGTAATTTGAGCATTTCCTTCGCAATCCCCCTGTTCATATAAGCATTAGCCTGGGTCGGATCAATTTGGAGGGCCATATTGTAATCTGCAATAGCGCCTTTAAAATCCTCCAGTTTTTGTTTAACGATCCCTCTGTTATTGAAAGCAAAGGCATTACCCGGATCGAGTTTGATGCATTGGTCAAAATCACGTAAAGCTGAGGCATAATCGTTTAATTCAAAACGGGCCGATCCTCTCAATAAATAGGCGCTTGCAAAGTGAGGCCTGATCATAATGGCCTGATTCAGATCCTTAATGGCCCCCCGGATGTCGTTTTTCATCAGGCGGGCATTACTTCGGTTTATGTAACTGTTTGTGAATTTCGGATTTATTTCAAGCGCTTTGTCATAATCAGCAATTGCACCGTCAATATCTTTGGTTGATATCTTTGCGATACCGCGATTGTTATAAATAATTGAATTATTGGGATCAAGTTCAATGGCCCGGTTATAATCTTCGATGGCTTTTTTAAAGTCATTAATTTGAAGATATGCCAGTCCGCGATGCATGAATGCGTCGGGATAAAATGGTTTAATCTCGATGGCCGTATTATAATCCTGAATAGCGCCCCGAAAATCTTCAAGCTGATGTTTGGCAACCCCCCTGTAATAATACGGTTCGGGCAAATGAGGTTTAAAACGGATGACTATATTGAAGTTTTCGATGGCCCCGACATAATTGCCAATCTGAATGCGCGTTTTGCCAACACGAATGAAATGGTCAATATTTAACTGACCAAAAAGTTGATTGGTCGTTAGAATTAATAGGAAAAAAAAGATATTCTTCATGCCGGCGCAATTTACAGAGAGCAAAAATAGTATTTTAGCCGGATTGCCTTATATTTCGCTTTTTTTTAATATTTTTTGAATCCTTAACAGATATTACCCGGATTATGGAAAACCGATGTGAATGGGCTCAGAAAAATGAGCTGATGGCCAGATACCACGATGAAGAATGGGGTGTACCTTTGCACGATGATCTTAAGTTATTTGAATTTTTGATTTTGGAAGGTATGCAGGCTGGGCTGAGCTGGCAAACCATTTTAAACAAAAGAGAAGCGTTTAGACAGGCATTTGATAATTTTAATCCTGTAATAGTAGCTGCTTATGATGATATGAAAGTTAATGAACTAATGCAAAATGCCGGAATAATCAGGAATAAGGCTAAAATATTGGCCTGCATTAATAATGCCAAAAGGTTTATTGAAGTTCAATCAGAGTTTGGTAGCTTCGATAAGTATATATGGAAATTTGTAGATTATAGACCAATTATAAACAGCTTTAGTACCTTGAAGGAATTACCAGCTAAAACATCATTATCGGATACTATTTCAGCAGACCTAAAAAAGAAGGGTTTCAAGTTTATAGGCTCCACAATTGTTTATGCCCATATACAGGCCACCGGAATGGTGAATGATCATTTGGTAAATTGCTTTTGCCACACAGGCGGACATTTATAAACGATAAAAATGAATAGTTACAGAAAATGAAATAATGTTGTATAATCTAGTTTGACCTTATTTCGGACGGAATTGGATTCACGATCAAAAAATTTCAGAAGGCCGATCCTATTTCGTCCGAAAAGAGGTCAAAGCATTGACCTGTTTATCACGCGGACGATTTTATCTTCCAATTTCTCTTTCTATAAATATTTTGCACCTCTGGTGCACAACGGTGTCTGTTATACATTTTTCTTTTGAACGATGGCCGGTATTGTCCGTAAGATAATCAGGAGGTCTTTCCAGAATGGATATTTTCGTTTAGCAATATCAGCATACTTATTATCCAGGCGTTTTCGATCTTCAGACGATAAGGATTTGTAACTTCTATGCGATTTAATCTTCCAAAGTCCGGTCAGTCCGGCAGGGCCCTGAAAACGGTCGTTCCAATCGCCTACTGTAAGCATTTCAGCTTCATAGAGCAGAATTGGCCGGTTTCCGACAAGCGACAAATCACCTTTAATAACATTGATCAGTTGAAGCCATTTGTCGATACCTGTTTTATGGATGATATATCCCATTTTGGTAAGCCGGGGATCATTTTCAACGTCTTTTTCAGAATATGCCGGATGGGCTTCTTTTAAATACTGGTTCAGGTGTGAAAGCTCCTGAAACCTTTTATCCGGATTGCTATACCTCGAACGTAAGTTATATAAGTCGAATACCCAATAACCAGTCCCTACTCTTTTTGAGATGGAATGAACTTTCCCACGTGATTCAATTTTGATGGCAATGCCGATAAGAAGCAGTAAAGGTGAAATTAGTAACAACCCCAATAAAGCAAAAAGGAGATCAAAAGTCCGTTTAAAAAAGGGTGTATGGTAGAATTGGGGCGTGAATTGCGAAATCGAATCGTTATGGGTTAATGGTTTTATTTTTTTCAGGATAAGAATCCGGCTAATCATTGTCTCTGCACTGACAGGTTTAGTGTAAACATCATCAATTTTTAATTGAAGCGCTTTTTCTACCGTTTCCTGGTTCTTTTCATCGTCAAGAATTATGAAAGGGATTTTTTTGCCATTGTCAAACTGCTCAATCCAAAAGTCAAAAAAATTAAATGCATCATCTCCCGATATATTTTTTTCGCAGATGACCCCATCAGGCAATCCATTGGCCGTTACCCACTGTGCGACCGAAAATGGGTTGTCGGTTGTATTGATCTCAACGGTATAATTTTCGAATTTTATTGGGGAATTGAATTCCGGATCTGCCCCAATATGAATAATTTTCAGCATCACCTGATTGTTGGTTTCCATAGAAATAAAAGTTTATCGAAGTAAAATATTTTCAATGCGGATTATCAAATCATCAGGATTAAATGGCTTTACAATGTAATCATCAGCGCCAAGCTTTAAACATTGAACCCGAACTGTGCTGTTGTCGTTGCTGCTAAGAACGATGATTGGAATACTTCTGAAATAGCCACTTTCTTTCAACCGTCGTATTAATTCAACTCCATCCAGGTTTGGCAACTGCAAATCAGTAATGATCAGATCAGGAAAATTACCCATTTGAAGCCAGGCGAGCGTTTCAAAACCATCTTCTTTCGTTTCAATAATGTACCTGCTGCTTAAAAACTGAATGAGGAGATTGGTGATGGATGACTTGACATCGGCAATGAGTATTTTTTTCATCAGTAAATAATTTGTTTTTTAATTGTCTGATGGAACTCACATGTTGTTGAGAATTATTTCCATTGATGATTGTGTTGCCGACAACATGTTCGTTTCATAATGTCAACTCTTTACTGGTATTAATACAGTTGACCAAATTTATATAAAAAAAGCAATTATTTCTTGTACTAATCAGGATTCTGAAGATTTTGATGAAAAAGATTTTCGTGGAGTGATTATGGCATTGTCAGGAAGATTCATTTAAACTGAAATAAATTAAATTGCTGTATAAATCCGATTCTTTTTTTTAGTTTTATGCAATGCTTTTTTTAAAGTATAAACTCTGGTTGCCACTGTTTCCCAACTTTGAAATCTCTGGAAAATAGTCATAAATGCAAAATCGCAGATATTTGTTTGAACTTACAAGTGCCCGGGTATGCAGAATGAATTTATAAACCTTATGCCAAAAATAAAGACTTTAAAAGAAGAGAATCCGGAAAAAATGGAAGATGCCCTTATCATTGGTCTTGCAGCAGAAATCATTTACCAGACTGAAGATTCGGTTCTTTTAATTAATCAGATTCTGGAACGAATTTCAATCCTGAAAGATATTCCATTTTGCGCATGCCTCGAACAAGGTTTTGATGGCTTGATGGTTGACGGGTTTTATGCTTCATTTGCCGAATTCCAGAAAAATGAAGTTCAGTTGTCATTTTCTGAAATCAGTCTTGAAGTTCTTCAGACAGAAAGATTTCTGATTCTGGAAGAATCTGACTTTGAATCGTATGGATTTTCGTTCAGAATATTTGATCAGACATTTCAGCCAACTTCTGCGTTGATTATTCCTTGTTTTTGCAAAGGCATTTATAATCGTTATTTTGTTTTTCTCGATAACAGTAAAACAGGCAACAGGTTTATTCCAATGCTCAAGCTTATGCAACAGATTGTTCAGCTTGCAGCAGAAAGGCTTGTAAATATTTTTATGTACGGGGAATTGAACCGGTTGAACGGAGAACTCGACCGAAGGGTAAAGGAAAGAACTGAAGAGCTCACATTGACCAATAAAAGTCTGAACAGAGAAATTAATGAACGCAAGGTCATCGAAAAGGCGTTGCGGGCCAATGAACGTAAACTTCGATCAGTTTACAACGCGGCCATCGATGTTTCGTTCATTACTTTTGATTTGTCAGATAAATACATCATCCGGAGTTTCAGTCCTGGCGCTGAAAAAATGTTTGGATTTTCTTCTCATGAAGTTATTGGAAAGCCTTTGGAAATCTTCCATTTATTGAACCATTCTGATTTTTTTCCTACGCTTAGAACTGATTTTGATGAGATTGGCTGGAGCCGTAAGGAAGAGATTGTGATGCGACGCAAATCGGGTGAGGATTTTACTGCAATGTTAACGGTTTATCCTTTGCTTAATGAAGATCTGAAGCTCATTGATGCACTGGCAGTTTGTATTGATATATCTGAATTGAAGGAAACACAGAATCAACTGATAAAGGCACGCGAAAAAGCTGAAGAAAATGACCGGCTTAAAACATCATTTCTTCAGAATATGAGTCATGAAATTCGAACACCGTTAAATGCTATT
>PNOH01000024.1 GCA_013824715.1 Odoribacter sp.
ATATTTTTTTTTAATTTAAAATCCTAATGTAATGTTGAATAAAAAAGTTCTTGATGTCGGAGGAGCTGTATTTTCAAATCCAACAGCATTAGTCCCGGTGGCAAAAACAGATTCCGGATCAACGCCCTTTAAATGGCTAGTGATCATCCAAACATTATTGCAGGAAAATCCCATTTTAGCTCTTTGGAAAACTGTTTTTGACAACATTTTGCGAGGTAGGTTGTATGAAAGTTGAACCGTTCTTAAACGTATGTTGGTTGCGTCATAAATGTTTGCTTCGCCAATACCCAGATTTCCTGTTGAACCTGTAATTGCAGTCCAGTATTGCTGTGTAGTAATTGACTTGTCATTTTTCACAAAGTTATTGTCTTTTGTAATTACTCCATCTACTACAATATTCTCACGCGTTCCATCGGGGGCAGTAACTGCTGCAGTTCCTGCGGCCTGCATCGCTAAGTTCGTGGCCGAAAACAATTCTCCACCTATCCGTGCATCAATCAGAAACCCTAAAGTCAATCCTTTGTATGACATTGTGTTAGAAAATCCAATCAATGCATCAGGTTGTTGGCTTCCCAATAGTTTTTTTTCAGTATTTCCTTGTGGCAATCCATCGTTTGTTAGAAGTAGTTTACCGAAGTTTGGATTGGTTTTATCTTCGACCCTTCTATACGTTGTGCCCCAAATTTCACCATAATTGCCACCAACAGCAGCAGAAATTTGCAAATTATCAAATCCGCCCAGGGCATACGTTTTTACATTATCGGCAAGCTTTTCAATGGTGTTTTTATTCTGAGAAAAATTCAACTGAACATCCCATGCAAAACCATTACTGGTCGATTCAATGATCCGACCATTCACTGTAAGCTCAATACCTGTGTTTTGAATGTCTCCGGCATTGATTTTTTTGCTGTTAAATCCACTCATCGGATCCAAGGGCAGATCAATAAGTTGGCGGGTTGCATTTGATTTATACCACGCAAAGTCGAATGACAAACGATTCTTGAAGAAACGGGCATCTAACCCAGCTTCGTATGATTTTATCAATTCGCTTAATACATCCTGATTATAGAGGGTGTTACCCATTCCGGCAGTTGTAGTACCAACAGGATCTTTTCCTACCCAGTAAGTATTGTACAATGAGTAAGGACTCAAATCATTGCCAACTTCGGCATAGGATGCCCTTACTTTTCCAAATGAGAACCATGATGGAGTAGATACACCAACTTTTGAGAACATATCTGAGACAACCCATGAGAAGTTTACAGAAGGATAGAAATATGAACGGTTATCTATGTAAAGAGTAGATGACCAGTCGTTTCTGAAAGTTGCATCAAGGAATAAATACCCGTCATAATTTGTCTGGACTGTTCCGATCAGAGAGTTTATCTTTTTAATACTGAATGATTCACCGATTGTAGGATTGTTTTTCCCGTTATTAAGTGCGAATAAATCAGGAACTTCCAGTTCTCCGGAACTTCCGCTGATACCACTTTTTTCTTGTTTCATCAGGTTGCCACCAATAGCCACAGCTCCACCAATTTTACCAAATAAATTATCTTTCTTAGCGGTCATCAAGGTGCTGTAATTTGTTTCAGCGTGTGTTTGTTTACCCATACTGTACCTTCCGTTGGCAGCTAACGGACTTCTGGCGTATAGTTTGCCTTCAGTATTTGTAGTGTACAAATCAGATCCTGCTTTTACTTCAACGTCGAGCCAATCGGTGATAATGTGTTTTAACGAACCATGGAAGATAAAACGATCGCGGGTATCTTCATTGAGGTTAAATTCTGAACCCCAATATGGATTTACCGCATTACCACCGCCATACCAAATCATTTGGCCCAATTCATTCTTTGGATTTTTGAATCCGGTTATGTCCATCGAAACAGGAAGCAGGTACATTGTTCGGAAACTGTTTGATGCGTTGTGTCCAACTAATGGACGGTTCATTGCATTGGCTTTGATATACTGAATTTTTGTATCAACTATCCAATTCTCTTTGTCCCCAAGTTTGGTGATAGCCCTGGTCAATAAGTTCGTTCTGTTCAACTCGGCACCTGGAATCATACTCTTATCGTTTGTACTTGTGATAGAAGAATAAATCGATGTTTGGTTGAATTGCTGTTGTAATGATACGTTGTTGTTAAAGTTAATTCCAGTGTCAAAGTAATTTCTCACATTGTCATAAGCGCTCAGATTAACATTTTTTCCATCCCAGTTGACAACAGACTGACCTGAAATTTTTGGCCCCCAACTTGAGTTTGAACGATTATCAAACGTACCATCAGTTCCTTGTCCGAAAAATGTTTGCATTTCAGGATTGGTGAAAATTGTTTCGAAGCCAACAGATGAAGATACTGTTATGCCTAACCCATCTCGTTTTTTACCTGATTTGGTTGTAATAAGTATTACTCCATTCCCTGCACGAGAACCATAAAGCGCAGCAGCCGAAGCTCCTTTCAACACAGACATACTCTCGATATCTTCAGGATTTATATCACCCAAACCGTTACCCATATCTGTTGATGGGTTCCAGTAATCGTTGTTGGAAGCACCGGTAAAGTTGTCAATCGGGATACCGTCAACAACAATCAATGGCTGATTATCACCTGTTAACGAGCTATTTCCCCGAAGTACAATTTTTGATGATCCGGCAGGTCCATTGCTCCCGCGGATAACCTGCAAACCTGTAACTTTACCAGATAAGGCATTTGCTAGGTTACTCTCTCTTGCTTCGAGCAAAACTTCACCTTTCATTTCCTGCATGGAATAGCCAAGGGCTTTCTTTTCCCTCTTGATTCCCAAAGCAGTTACCACCACCTCTTCTAATCCAATGTCTTCGGTTATCATCTTTACATTTAACGAATTACGATTGTTTAGAATCTCTTCAACTTTTTTCATTCCAACGAACGAAAAAACCAAAGTAGCTTTTCCTGAAGCCACTTTGATAGAAAAATTACCATTCGAATCGGTAACAACACCCTTAGTAGTCCCTTTTTCTGTTACGGTGACACCTGGTAATCCAAGCCCGTCAGATTCGGAAACCACGGTCCCTGTTACCGAAAACTGCGCCATTGCACTTCCTAACAGTGCCATGCACATTACGGTCAATAATAAAACCTTTCGCATAAGTTTTAATTTTAGTAAATTAATAAGTAATAAACACTCTTCATTCTATGGCAATATTCTTTGATAAAAAGCTCATTCCTGAAAAAACCTTCTGGAATACCATTTCGGACGTTCCCAAAAGAGCCGACTGATCACCCATTTCAGATACAATGATCGTGGTGTTTTGTGAGATTTTTTCAAGGCATAGCCGATTGAGGGATTGCTGCACCGGCGACAGTATATATTGCTTGGCTTTTGAAAGGGGGCCACTCAGCACTATCACTTCCGGGTTGAGCAGTTGAATGATGTACGAAAGGCCTTTCCCCATGGCTTTCCCTACCTCATTCAGGATCGATATACAAAACTCATCTCCCTGGCGGGCCGAATTTATGACTTCTTCAGGGGTCACTTTCTCCGGTTGTCCGGAAAACCTGTTAATCAACGAGGAGATTTCGTTATGGGCAAAGCCTTGCCTTACGAGCCTCATAACGGTATTGGAGGACGCAATGGTTTCCAGGCAACCACGCTTTCCGCAGATGCACAATTCACCATTCTCAACCATGGGGATATGTGAAAATTCACCGCCAAATCCATTGTTCCCACTGAAAAGAAGGCCATTGATGAAAATACCCAGGCCAATACCCCAGCTCCAGTGGATAATAATTGCATCCTTGTAGTTTTTGGCCGCACCAAAATGAAACTCACCATGGGCATGCATCCGGGCGTCGTTGTCGATGTAAACCAACTTATTGAAACGCTGTCTCAGGTCTCGCCCTATATTCTGTCGCCTCTTATCCTTAATGGTATAATTAATCCCGATTTTCGAATCCACCAAGCCCGGCATATCAACCCCCAACCCGTAAATCCTGTCATCAGAAACCTGATAATCGGCCATTAACTTTTTAGCCGTATTATACAGTTTATCAACAAGCTGTGGATCATCAATATGAGTATCAATTTCAATAATCGGGGTAACAAACCTGTTATAGCAATCGAGTATAGCCATGCTGGCCGAAAATCGCCCAAAATCGCACGAAATCACATAAAACCTATTTTCGGGTAAGCCATATAGCACAGGCTTACGACCACCACTTGATTCACCTATACCGATATTTTTTACAAAGCCCGAAGAAATCAGATTATTCATTAGTCCAATGCAAGTGGGCAGGCTTATTTTCAGTAATTTTTTGAGTTCAGGAGCTGAAATAGTTCCATAGGCATGAAGCAAACCAAGGATTCGCGTTTTCTGCTTGATTTTTTTTAATTCAGAAGCAGAAACTCCTCTAAACTCAGTAATCTCAATTTCAGGCATAATACAAAACATAAATGCAAACAAGTAACTTCATGATCTAATTAACGACGACTATGTTATTAAATTTATTTACAAAGATAAATTTATTATTTAATAATTATATATACTTTATAACATATTTTAATAAATAAGCAACTAATTATAAACGCGGAATGTTATAATCTGAAAAGAATACGGAAGTTGCAGTTATCAATAGATAAAAGGATATAACCTTATCTAAGTGGGGAAATCTTTCATTGTCATAATTGCATTTAGGACAATTATTTGACCGTTAAGCATGTCGGCAAGAAGGGTAAAACAAAGTGACACCCTTTTTTAGTAAAGTGATATTAATATATACACTGAACTTTATTAGCTAAGAAAAAGGATATTAAAAATTCATTTCTGAAAAAACCATTTGAAAAACCATTTCTGATGATCCGAGTAGAGCGGACTGATCACCCATTTCAGAAATTATAAGGGTCGTATTTCCAGATATTTTTTCAAGACACAACCGATTAAGTGACTGTTGAATAGGCGACAATACATACTGTCTGGCTTTCGAGAGCGAGCCACTTAGTACAATTATTTCCGGATTTAGAAGCTGTATAATATAGGAAAGCCCCTTCCCCATTGCGCTACCTATATCATTTAGTATTGAAATGCAGAATTCATCACCCATGCGGGCAGCATGAATCACATCTTCAGGACTTATTTTTTCAGGATTATTCTTAAACTGATGGAGTAATGAGGAAACTTCATTGTTATCTAAACCATTCTTAACAAGGCGCATAATCGTATTTGATGATGCGATCGTCTCCAAACATCCCCGTTTTCCACAAATACACAAATCGCCATTCTCTATCATTGGAATATGCGAAAATTCACCGGCAAAACCATTGTTTCCGCTATAAAGTTGACCATTTACAAATATACCCAAGCCAAGCCCCCAACTCCAGTGAATGATAATAGCATTGAAATAATTCTTGGCAGCTCCAAAATGAAACTCTCCAAAAGCATGCATTCGGGCATCATTGTCAATGTAAACAAGCTTTTTGAATCGCTCATGCAAATCGTGCCGGATGTTTTGAAATTTTTTGTCTTTAATCGTATAGTTTATTCCTGCTTTCGAATCAATCAATCCCGGCATATCAACTCCCAAACCATATACTTTAGACTCTGGAATGTTTTGTTCGGCAATGAGTTTTACAGCAACCTCATATAATTTATCTACAAGAAACGGGTCATCTATATGCGTGTCGATCTCCACAATTGGGGAAACAAAATCATTGTAACAATCGAGAATGGCCATAGTAGCAGAATAACGGGCAAAATCGCACGAAATGACATAAAAACCATTTTTGGGTAAAGCATAAAGGGTAGGTTTCCGACCACCGCTGGATTCGCCTGTCCCAATATTTATAACATATCCTGCTAACATCAGGTCATTCAACAAGACAATACAAGTTGGTAAACTGATTCTAAGCATTTTACTTAGATCAGGAGAAGAAAGATTTTTATGAGTATGCAGTAGATTCAGAATCTTTCGCTTTTGTTTAAACTTATTTATTTCGGTTGCAGATTTATTCATAGATTGCCAAAAATGATTATAAGACAATGATTCTACATTTGTGGTTGAATTCTAAAATGATGATTTTTAGATCGACAATAAAGTTATTAAGTTTTTTGAAAACGACTCTATCTTAATTTTATAATCCTTTTAAAGAAAAAACAATAATTCAGGCGTATTCGTTAAATGAATTTCGAATATCTGCACAAAAAAATACTCTATTTCTCACTCATCGGATTGACATAGCCGATTTTCTGATTTTTTTCAAAATCATACAGAGTCAGTATCCGCAATTTATAATAGGCTTCCCAGTACGATTGTAACGAATAAATGTAATCCCGTTTCGCATTGTCGCGTTCCGAAAGGGCGATATTGAGGTCTGTGATGGTACTTTCGCCGTTTTGAAATTGTTTCAGTGCGATCAGATAGCCGTTTTCTGCCACTTTATCAGCTTCTTTTGCAGTGATCAACTGATCCTTCATCAAGCTGAACTGTTCAACCTGAACTATCACGCTTCGTTCAAAATCAGTCCGGTCTTTATCCACGTCATAAATAACCAGGTCGCGCTGCGATTCGGCCAGCTTAACTGCCGATGCCGATTGCCCCCAATCCAATATTGGAATACTCAAAGCTAGCTTTAACGTCTGTTGACGCTCTGGTTTCTGATAAATTCCAGTCATCGTTCCGGCGCTGTTCGACAATCCGTAACTTCCCTGAAGGGTGGCACTCAATCCGGTACTGCGCTTGGCATTTACCAAATCGCGGTCGGCTTCAATTAACCTGCGCTTAAATTCCGATCCTTCCTTTCGGTTCATTTTTGCTTCCTCAAGCGCTTTTAACGGATTAATATCGAACAAGGTAATATTCAGCGGCATCTGAAGTTCTATTTTTTGATCCTGTGAAAGGCCAATATATGACTTTAATTCAAAGTCAGCATTTTTCATGTCCATTTTTGCCCTGTTTAAAGATTTTTGGGCATTCAGAACTGCCAGTTCGTTCCGCGAATAATTGTTTTCAGAAATAGTACCAAGTTCTTTCTTGGTTTGGGCAATTCTCAGATTGTCGTTACTGTTTTTCAGGTTACTGGTCGCCAGCTTGAAATTGGTTTGCACCAGCAAATACCTGAAAAAACGGTACATCGAATTCAACGAAATCTCTTCGATGGTTTGAATAAAATTTTTCTGGGCTTCATCATAAATCAGTGGTTCAGTTTTTTGCTGCCATTTCAACCAGTTAATAGCAAAAATGGGCTGGTAAAAACCAAACGAAAAAGGGCTTCCGGAGAAGTTTACGGTATCCTTGTTGTAATCCTGAAACCGATAAGCCGAAGTTGACGCATAAAGGTAAGTCCCGGTAAAAGCTATTGACTGGTTAAGCGCCAGCCGTGCCGAAGTTGCCAAATTGGTAACCTGTTTAAATTCCAGGCTGCCATCGGGCTGGGTTACCCCAATATTTGACTGTGTGAAATCGGGCAAATTACCTGATAATACCAACTGAGGCCGGTTTCGGGTTTTAAAATTTTTCCATCGCCAGTAATAATTCACATTGCGGTTTTGTGCATACTTCACAGCCATTGATTGTTCAATTGCCAGTACAACAACATCCTGAAGATCAAGACTGTATTGAATTGAATCCTGAGCCAGGAGGTTCATAAAGGGAATCATGAAAAAACAAGCAACTGTTCCCCTAAAACTCCATTTGGTAATTGTTCGTTTCATCTAATTCAGCTTTTCAATTTTTTTAGAATTCCTTGAAAACGGTGAATCTGCAAGTATTACCTTTTCTCCTTCATTTAATCCGGAAATAACTTCCTGAAATTCATTGCCTTTAATGCCAAAATTTACCGTTCTCGCTACTACTTTACCTGAATCGAGTATATAAACGGTCTGTTCTGAATTTGCTTTGAAATTATTGTCAGATGAAATTCGGAGCACATTGTTTTTTACCGACTTTAAAACCAGTAGTTTAACTGCTTGATTTGGAATCAGTTTGGAATTATTGCTGTTTTCGAGATGAACATTGAACTGAATTTTATTATCGGCCACAGTCGGGGTAACATTTCCAATCGTTCCTGAAAGCTTTTCATTCTCCGACAGAACAAAAACCGGGTTTCCGGTTTTGATTTGGTCCGAAAGTTTTTCATCAATTAAACCTTTTATTTTGAAAGTGGTGAGATCAGACATGGTAATCAGCAACTTATCGTTACCCACCTTCTCTCCTTCCTTTCCTGAAACTGAAAGGATAATTCCGTCAGAAGGAGCTTTGATATCCGATTTACCAAGCATCTCTATTTTATCAGCCAACTGTTTTTTCTGAATTTCAATCTGAAGGTTCAGTCCGGTTTCTTCAGTTTTCATCTGTTTAAGCCGAATGGCATTTTTTTTCTGTACTACATCCAAATCTTTTTCAGCCAGTACCAGGTTTTGCCTGGTTTCGTCAATTTTAGCTGATGAAATACCACCGACACTCAGCAATTGCTCCTCGTCAGCCAGTTGTGCCTTGATGGATACAATTCTCAGTTTTTTCACTTCAACATTGTAATCCAGATCAATGCGCGCCATCTGCCCTTCGAGCCTCGACCGTTCAAGTGAATTGGATTTTACTTCCAGTTGATCGCTGATTTGTTCGATTTCCTGGCGGGTAGGTTCTGGATCAAGCTCTATAATTACTTCGCCTTTTTTTACACGGCTACCTGGTTCCTTGCTGATTTTCCTGATAATACTAGTGAGCGGGCTTAGCAGAATAACCTCGTTTTCGGGTTCAACAGTACCAATGGCATCCAAAGGAATGAATACCTGCCCTCTGTCAACTATAGAAGTCTGATATTTTTTGGCATCGGTTGTGAAGAAAGAAGTAATCCCGAATATTTGGAATAGAATATAAAAAAGTAACAATGCAGACAAAATCAGAACTGCTATCAAGAGTCCTTTCTTGTTTTTCATAGTTGGTCATTTTGGTTAGTTCACTCCAAATATAGCTATATATTCGTTATTTTATCCAAAAGTCGAACCTCTTTTCCCCTTCCAGATACCCTTCGAGGCGATCGCCAACCTGCACCTGCCCCACTCCTGCAGGAGTTCCGGTATAGATGAGGTCTCCAATTTTCAGGGTAAAATACTTTGAAACATGTGTAATAATTTCGTCAATAGAAAAAATCATCAACGCCGAATCTCCTTCCTGAACAGTCTTTCCATTTTTATCGAGCCTGAAATGTATGGTATTCCGATCGGGCAAGGATTCAATGGAAGCGAATTCGGAGCAAATCACAGCAGATTGATCAAAGGCTTTCGATTTTTCCCAGGGCAGTCCTTTATCTTTTAATGCATTCTGAACATCGCGGGCAGTAAAGTCTATTCCAAGTCCAATTTCTTTGTAATACCGGTTGGCAAACCGTTTTTCAATGTTTTTTCCCAGTTTGCTGATTTTCACGATCAGTTCAATTTCATGGTGCACATCGTTCGACCAGTCAGGAATATAAAACGGATCGTTGTTGCGGAGCAAAGCCGAATCGGGTTTCATAAACAGAACCGGTTCATCCGGGACTTCGTTGTTCAACTCTTTGGCATGAGCCACGTAATTGCGGCCAACACAGATTATTTTCATGGTTTGTTAAAATTTGATAATTTGAATCTGTTTTTAAAATTGGTCATTATTTAGTCATTTACTTCGTGTCATTGATGTCATTCATTGTTTTTTTCTTTTCCACCAATGACCACCAATGACCACCAATGACAACTTCGGCCTACTTCATCCGTAACTTTATTGCCGTCAGTACCTTCTTTGTATATAATGGAAATTCGCTGTTCAGAATCCATCCGTAATAACCAGGCTGTTCACGTAAAACTTTTTCGACCGGAAGACCTTTGTTTTTTCCAAAATTGATGATCTCTACCCCATTTTCGTCGTAAACAATACGGCCAACAAAATCAACATTGGTATCATAAGCCGAAAACTCACTCAACGCCTGAACATCATTCACAATTGGTTTGGATATTTTACCGTTTCCGTTTTCATATTCCTCGTCTTTGTAAACATCAAGCTGGGCTTTCAGTACTTCGTAAGTAGCTTTCGTATCTGCCATGGCGCTGTGCGCGTCTTCAAGCGGTTTCTGGCAATAGAATTTATAAGCAGCAGCCAGCGTGCGCTTTTCCATTTTATGAAATATGGCCTGAACGTCAATAAACTTGCGCTTTTTCAAATCCAAATCAACATCAGCACGCAGAAACTCCTCGGCCAATAGCGGAATATCGAACCGGTTGGAGTTGAATCCGGCAAAATCACAACCTTCCATAAATTGTGCAATGGTTTTGGCAACTTCCCTGAATGAAGGTTTATCCTTCACATCTATATCGTAGATTCCATGAATTTTACTTACAACATCAGGAATAAGCATTTCAGGATTGATACGATATTGTTTTTCTTCCTCTCTTCCATCTGGATGAACTTTGATCAACGCAATTTCAACGATCCGGTCAGTTACAATATTCATCCCGGTTGTTTCAAGATCGAGGAAAATCAAGGGATTTTTTAGATTGAGCTCCATGTTAATAATTTAAATATTGAAATTAAAAATGTCTGGTTATTTCGAAAGTTGTAATTTGCCAGGTGTAACCCCGCTGTCATTAAAAGCATCGATTTCAAACCAGTAAGTCTTGTTTTTATCAGGGCAGCGAATAGTTAACCGGGTATTTTTATAAACCTGATAGCTGTGATATAATTTATCTTTATCAGTACCATACCGAATATTGTAGCCAGCAGTATTGGCCTGTTTTTCCCACGACATTTTAATTACCTGTGCATTACGGTAATCACGAACCGCACGGAATGAATTAACTTTTTTCGGTTTACGGTTAGTTCCGGATCCAAAAATCCGGAAGCCTGAAATAGCAAAAGTACCGCCTGGCACACGATAGTTTGTAATTTTTATATACCGGGCCTGAACAGGAATTTTTACAGATTCGTAATAATTGGGTTGATATTCAATGTTTGAAGTCTTATCACTCAGTTTTATCCAGGTCTTTTTATCAATTGAATATTCAACAAGATATTGGAAAGCAAGTACACCATCAGGCCCTATAATTTGTGTTTTATTTTCAGCAAAATTAATTTGAAAGGCATTTAGCGTACAAACCGATCCTAAGTCAGCACTTAACCATTCACCTTTTTCTCCGGTACGTGCACTCCAGTATGTTCCTATATTTTCATCAAAAGCAAAGGAAACCGGGCATGTAACCAGACTTGAAGATGCCTGGGCCGTTAATTCATCAGAAAGTAACGACCATTCCGGATCGAGCTTGCTCACATTGATATATTTGCCGGCAGGCATTATGGTCGGGTAATCGCCAAAATCTGTTTTTGCAAACAAGTTTCCATCCTTATCGAAACCTGCCGGGAAAAGCCCAAGTCTGGATTGAGATTTAGAATTTACAGGAGCAGTCAGAGTTGCAACATGCCACCAGTTGCCATGTTTATCTTCAAATGTAGATCCATTACCAGCCCCGCATACAAACCCATTCGGACGGTAAGAGAAAGGATTATTCGCAGCAAATTTGAAAGGTCCCTTTGGATTATCCGAAACATATACAACATCGCCATAATTATTCAGGTCAATGTTCCATTCAGCGCATTGATAATAGTATTTTCCGTTATATTTATTCATCCACGAACCTTTAACATTATAACTGCTGGTTGCATCAGAGTTGTTTTTAATCTTCTTCCGCCTGTCTTGCAAAGGATTTGCTTTTCGACAGATTTCAGCGACACCAATGGGATTGAATAGATCGTTTGCATCCAGTTCACGCGCCATTACCCCGTCATTATTTGAACATCCATAGTAGCAATAAACCTTTCCATCGGTATCGGCAAAAACCGCAAAATCGCTAATCAACGACATCAGCAACGAACTGGTATATACCTCCCATTTCCCTCCAACTGGATCATTTGACCGATATATTTTATCGCTGAAAGATGTAAAAAAATAGAGCCAGTCGCCAATCACAACAACTGTTGGGGCCAAATTTTCCAATGGCAGGTTTTCAGCAGTCACAAACTTCCAGGAAAGCAAGTCGCCCGAGTACCAATATCCACCAGCATTTGAAGCGAATAAAAAATAGTTGTCTTTGTATAGTTCAATGGTTGGATCGGCTAAATCAGGATTTGTTTTCGGATCTGAGCCGTACTGATAACTCAGGTTCAATGGGTTGCAGTATGTTTGACCAAATATTGTTTCTACCCGAATCCCAAGAATTAAGGTTATTACCAGTAACAGAAATATGATTTCCTTTTTCATCATTATCCATGAATTCGGTGTGCCATGTCGGGAAGGATTTATTCAAAAATATTTTCACTGGTTATTTATTCCAAAACGACCCCAACAGATCATCTCTGTTAGGGTCGCTTTATATAGGCTTAAAATGACTAAGCATTGATCATCATAGGCATTAATAGCATCAGTACATTTTCTTCTTCATTATCGTTTTCAGCAGGTAAAAGCAAACCAGCACGAGTCGGATCCGAGAGTTCAACTTTTACTTCAGCAGCAGAAAGGTTGGCTAAAATCTCCTGAAGGAAGGTTGATTTGAAGCCGATTTCCATATCGTCGCCTTCGTATTGGCAATTTAAACGCTCAACCGCCGAAATGGAGAAGTCAATATCCTGGGCAGATACAACCAATTGGTTTTCGGTTAATTTTAACCGGATCAAATTACTTGCCTGATTTGAAAATACGGATACACGACGAACTGTATTATAAAATTCAACACGGTCGATAATCAATTTATTGGGGTTGTTCAGTGGAATAACTGAGTTATAACTTGGATAATTACCTTCAACCAAACGGCAAATCAACTTAAAATTACTTAAAGTGAAGAAGGCATTTTTTTCGTCAAACTCCAGTTTCACATCAAATTCTTCTTTCGGAAGCAAGCTCTTTAATAAAGCAGCAGGTTTCTTTGGAAGAATAAAAGAGGCATCCTTTTCGGCTTTGGCATCAAAACGTTTGTACCGCACCAGTTTATGCGCATCGGAAGCCACAAATTTCATCTCATCGGTAGTCAATTCAATGAAAATGCCGTTCATCACCGGACGCAGCTCATCATCGGCAGTGGCAAAAAGGGTTTTATTAATCCCGCTTAAAAGTACGCTGTGATTAACATTAATGGTCGAAGCGTTGTCTTCGTTCAACATGGGTTGTTGCGGAAAGTCTTCGCCATTTTGCCCTACTATACTAAATTTTCCATTCTGAGAAAAGATTTCAATAGCATAAGTTTCCGGATCAATCTGGAAAGTTAGAGGTTGTTCCGGAAATTCTTTAAGAGTTTCGTTCATCAGCCTGGCAGGTACAGCGATGGTTCCGGTACCGTTGGTATTATCCAGTTCCAAACTGGTAATTAAGGTTGATTCCAGATCGGAAGCAGTAATAGTCAGAAGATTATCTTCCAGTAAAAACAAATAATTGTCAAGAATTGGAAGTGTATTTTTTGAATTGATCACTTTACTGATAGCAGATAAATGACTGAGTAATTCGGTACTTGAAACAACAAATTTCATTAGTTATTTTTTTTAGAGTTTTACTTATTTGCCTTAAAATCACTCCCCACTGAAAATCATCGGGAAGCTCACGAATATACAAACTTTGATATTTTTAACCTATTGATGGACGATTATTTTATTCAAAAGAAATCAGCATCCATATTTGCGTCGGCGAAGATACACATAAACAGCTCCAAAAGCAGAAATTAATAACAAGGGAACCAGTACATTTAAAAGCTGCCACCTGAGTTTTTCTTCTTTGGTCCTGACTTTATCCAGAAGCCTGATTTTAAATGTTCGCGACCGCAACTCCATCAAACCTTCATCGTCGCATAAATAATTTACCGCATTCAGCAGAAATGCTTTATTTCCAAAGGTCTGCTTCGAATACCGGTCGTAACCTAATTGACTGTATTCGGGTTTTCCATTGACCAACCGATACTGATTAGCCATTAGATTTCCATCCGAAATGACAATCATTTTGGTGGGCTGGCTTTCCGATTTTACTTCCGAAGTTTTTACACCAAACGAATCAACCATCCGGTTGTTGAAGACCGATGTAAAAGTACCTTCAAGCAACACGCCGACGGCTTGCGACGGTTGTTTGAAAAGCCTGCAGTCGGGTGGATTGTTGATGCTCGCCAGGCTCACTTCGAGCGGAGTTTGTGATACGAGCGAATAGGGCGATGTACTCAAAATAATCGTTTTACGCACCTTGTCATTTTTCCCAACCGTATCAATCGAGCTAACAAATTCAGCTTTCACGCGGTTCAGGTTCTTACTTATCACATGGTTTTCGGATGGAATAAGCAATGGAGAAAAATACCACGGGGCAGGTGTAAATTTAGGCGAAGTGCCAGACGGAGCCGTATTAATTGGTAACATCAAACATTCAACATCCTGAACCAGATCGGAATTCAGACGAATTCCGTATTTAAAAAACTGATCGTCTAAATTAAGGTTTCGCGGAAAAGCAAGCGTTGTTTGCCCGTTGCTTAAACTATCAAGGCTAACCGAAACCGGATCAATCAGCCACATGATCCGGCCACCATTCATTAAATACTGATCGATGCAAAACTTGTCGCTTTCAGTAAATGCCAATGTTGGATTCGCTACAATGAGTAAATTAAATGAATCAACTTTTGTAATTAGCTGCGAGGCTGAAACCTGTCCGACGGAATATTTCTCAGCCATTGCGTTGGCAAAATCATGGATTTCATATTCGTTCAGTTCGCCATGCCCGTTCAGAAAAGCCACCGCTTGTTTTTTGTCATTCATCAGGTCCGAAAATGCAGAGGAAAACTCATATTCCAGACTTTCGATTGAATTGTTCAGATTAATTTCTGCATGTAGATTTTGATTGTTTTTTAATAGGTTCACACTTATTTGCTTTTCACCATACTCAATCAGGGCACCAGGGAAAATGCGTCGGGTTATGGTACCGCGATCTGTATTTTGCCGAATATCAGTAGGCTGAAGTCCTTTTTTGGCAAGCTCTACAAATAATTTGTCCCGTCTTTTTACATCAGAAATTTCGTAAGGATCAAAAATGATCAGGTTGATCAGTTGTGATGAATACGCATTGTAATCGGCAATTTTTTCAACAATCGACTTTTTCAATTTCCGGAAACCAGCAGGTAATTCCCCATCCAGATAAAGGATAATGTTTACGGGTTTTTCCAGGTTTTTTGCCAATTTCTTTGACACCCCATTAATCGAATATCGTTTTTCGGCAGTTAGATCAAGGCGAAAAAACATCTGATCGGAAACAACGTCCAGAAAAACGATGCCAATCAAAACCAAAATTCCGGATTTAATTTCCCTTTTAAAATTGATTTTATGAAAATGAATAATCCTGCTGGTTAAGAATAGAAAGACAAACACGACTGAACCAAAATAGACCAGATCGCGCGAATCTACCACTCCCCGACTGATTGAAGCGTAATGTTCGTTAATACCAAAGCCTGTTATTAACTGCTGAATAGCCGAAGGAAGCTGCATGGCGCCAACCAGATCGAATCCCAGGTAAGCAATAAAAGAAAGGAACAAAGCCAGGATAAAGGCGAAAACCGGGTTGTCAGTCAGCGCTGAAGCCAGTAAACCGATAGCCACATAAATGGCCGCCAGAAAAAACAAACCAATGAAAGCGCCCCATGTTCCGCCGGTATCGATACAACCTATCGGGTTTCCAAGCGCATAGACTGAGTAAAAATAGATAAGTGTTGGCAGAAGCGAAATGCTAACGAGCAACAGACCTGCCAGGAATTTTGCTAAAACAATCTGCAGTACCGACAATGGCCGGGTAAGCAGTACTTCCATCGTTCCGAACCTTTTTTCTTCAGCAAACAGGCGCATGGTAATGGCCGGAACCAGAAAAAGGTAAACCCAGGGCGCCAGCGAAAAAAGGCCGTCGAGCGAAGCATATCCACCTTCCAAAATATTGTAATTTCCGGGAAAAACCCATAAAAACAAGCTGGTGGCCAACAGGAATACGAAAACCACCACATATCCTGTGAGCGATCCAAAAAAACTGGTAATTTCTTTTTTTAAGAGACTGAACATGTGAAAAATAAATATATCGGTAAAAACCCAAAACGCCCTCTTTTTAAGGCTTAATCTATTTCGTCCGAAAGAAAGTAAAAGCATTGCTCATCAATATCTCGCGGACGGATTGAACTTCTTCCTATCACCCGTTGGCTGAAGCCAACGGCAAAGAATAACTCTATTTTCATTCTATTAGGTGATATCCTTTGCCGTTCACTTCAGTGAACGGTTATGCAGACCTACAATTTAATTTTTATTGGAATTATATGCTTGTAATTTACTCACCATCAATCCAGCCGCCTTTTTCGAAGCTCCCGGTTCGCCCAGTTTGATCATCATTTCGCGATAATCAGCCAGCATCCGCTTTTCATTTTCCGGATCATGAAGAATTTTCTTCAGTTCGTGAACCACATTTTTCAGGGTGAAATCCGATTGTATTAATTCGGTAACTGCTTCGCGGCCTAAAATAATGTTCACAAGCGACACCCATTTGGTGATCAAAAAGAATTTCAGGTATTTAAACAACCAGTTTGGTGTCATCTGATAAACAACTACCTGTGGAACATTTAAAATTGCCGTTTCGAGCGCTGCTGTTCCCGATGAAACAATGGCAATGCGACTGTGAATCATTATTTCGTAAGTTTTTCCCCAGATAATTGGTGCCTGATTTTCTTTCATAAATGGCCGGTAGTATTCAATTCCCATGTTGGGCGCTCCTGCAATTATACATTGAAATTCGGGAAACTGCGCTGCTGCTTCGAGCATAGTGGGCAGCAACACACTGATCTCGCCTTTCCGGCTTCCGGGCAAAACTGCCAATATTGGTTTTTCGGGTAGCTCATTTTCAGCCCAAAACTTCGGGAAATCAGGCGCAATTTTCTTTTCCAGAATGGCGTCAAGCAAAGGATTGCCAACGTAATTGACCGGATAATCATATTTCTTGTAGAACCCGGTTTCAAAAGGCAGGATGGTAAACATCTCATCAACGTATGCTATCACCTTATAAACGCGCTTCTCTTTCCATGCCCAAATTTTGGGTGAAATGTAATAAAAGGTTCGTAGGCCGTGGGCTTTGGCAAACTGGGCCATACGAAGGTTGAATCCGGGGTAATCCACCAGAATAAGAACATCCGGTTTAAAATCAAGCATGTCCTGTTCGCAATATCTGAAATTCTTCCGGATGGTGCGGATGTTCAGGATCACCGGAACTAAGCCCATAAATGCCAAATCCCGGTAATGTTTCAGGACAGCCATTCCGGCCTTTTCCATCAATTCGCCGCCAAATCCTCGAAATTGAGCCTGCTGATCAATCAAGCTGATTTCTTTGATCAGGTTGGAGGCATGTAAATCGCCTGAGGCTTCACCGGCTAAAACGTAGTATCTCATGTAGTTCCAGATTTCAAATTCAAAGTTCCATCCGCCTACTGGAGGACAAGTCAGGCGGCATTGATTGTCAATAAGTCATTCAATAGTCATTGATCGTCAACTCATGCGAAGTTTTTACCATGAATGACGCGAAGCAAATGACCATGAATGACTATTTCCTTTCTGACTGCGTTTTTCAAATTAGTTTCGCGATTAGCACAAAAAAAACATATATAAAGGTTGCCATTACAACACCTCTGGCAGCCCGTTCATATTTTATCCAAAGAAAAAGCAGAAAAACTCCCAGGTTTGGAAACACGCAAAGACTCAGTATTTTCAGGAATATTTTCATTTGCCAAATTTTTCGCAGGTAAACCGTAAATTCCAAATCGCTGTATTTGACCTGATAGGTGATCAGGAATATAATTACCGGCAAAATGATCCCGATTAACAAGCCAGTCAAAATTTGATCCAGGCGGTTTTGTTTTTGCAGGGCCATATTAAAACCTCCAGCTTTTCATGGTCTCAAAGGTCTCATAGCAAGTCATATCTGCATTTACCGGAACCACTGAGACGTAACCGTTTTCGAGTGCAGTTATATCGGTATCTATCACATCTTCCTCGAAGTTTTTAAAATATCCTGTCATCCAATAATATTCACGTTTATGAGGATCGGTACGCTTATCGTATTCTTCCACCCATTTTCCTGAAGTTTGGCGGCAAACTTTTGCGCCCTTAATTTCTCCCTTCGGAATATTCACATTCAGACAAACAAATGGTGGAAGCCCATTTTCGGCTACTTGTTGAAAAACGCGAGCCACATAAATTTTCGCCCGTGAAAAATCAGCTTCATGATCAGAGTCATTCAACGAAAATCCTATTGACGGTACTCCATGAATACACCCCTCAAGAGCTCCGCCCATCGTACCTGAATACATGATGCTGATGGAAGAGTTTGCACCATGATTAATTCCTGAAACTACGAAGTCGGGATGACGGTCGAGCAATTGGTTAAATGCAAGCTTCACACAATCAACCGGAGTGCCGGTACATTTGAAAACCTGAAAACCTTCTTCCTCAATGGTTTTGGTAACCCGGATAGGATGATCAACCGTAATGGCGTTCGACATTCCGGAGCGGTGACTATCGGGCGCCACAACAACTACATCGCCAAAAAGTCGCATGACTTCAATTAATTCTTTCAATCCTTTTGCTGAAACGCCATCATCGTTGGTAATCAAAATCAGGGACCGATCGCTCATATCTCATTTTTTTGAATGCTCACAAAGATAAATGAATGTACCTGATAAAATCCCTTCCCGTTAATTTTTAAGAATAATTTTGAACTCATCGCCATTTCTCCATTTACGCGAAATCTGACAATATTCACCGGGATGAGCCACGTACTTTACATTTCCGTGGGTAACTGAAGGATTAACGGCCCATTCAGGAATCCGTATAAAGACATCCAGATAACGAACATCGCTGCATTCACATTTCAGCGTCATTTCATTGCTTGCGGGGAAAGTAGTTTCCTGAATTAATTTGATCGTTCCGCCGGTCGTATGCTGATGTGTCAGGATGGATGAACCAATGATATTGATATAAATCTGATCGTCGATATGCGTATAGATAATCGATTTCAGTTGTTTTTCAGACAGTACCTGCCACGGGAACTGGTAAAGCAACTCCTCAATCGCATCGCCAAACTTAACTTCAGCCGACAGTTTCAGTAAAATGATATTGAGATCGGCCCATTTGTTTGCAATTGCCGATGCTTCAGAATTCGACAAGGAATCAGCCGGTAATAAAGACAATCCATCTTTTGCTAAATCGCACCAATTTGCCGAAAGTGTATTCCAAATACTGTCCGATTGATTTCTTCTAAGTCTTTCTACAAGAGAAATCATTTCGTCCAGTTTTATGGATAGCTGATTTTGTCCCGAAATATTCACAGCCGAATCTGCTAAGAGCCGCTGATTTAACGAATGATCGAGGGTGATATTCCTATCCGGAAAAGAACCTGAATTGATGACATTCAGCCCATTCTCATTATTTTTGCAGGAGAATAAAAAAATAACCATTCCAATAATTGCAGGGATCCGTAGAAGCTTCATTTCATTATTTTTTACTCCTGAAACATTTTTATCGTCAACAGGTTCAAATATATGCATCAATTAGCTTATATTTGCCGATAACAAAAAGACCGAAATATGAAACTGATTTCAACTCCGGCGGTCTGTATATCCGCAAACATCTAATTTCTGCCTGGCAGAAAGCGGATTCATCATTCTTTTACCCAAACTTTTTTTTCATTTAAATCCATTTTTATCATGTCTGATAGAAATCCGATATCATTTTTAGCCCAATTAAAATCTATCCCATTCCAGTCGTTGTGGACCGACATTAAGGAAGCAATCTCCGGGACTGACCGTGATTTCACCAGCGACAGTATTGGCAAAGCTTTGCTCATTCTTTCCATCCCAATGGTCTTGGAAATGATTATGGAGTCAATCTTTGCCGTAGTTGATATCTTTTTTGTTTCCAGATTAGGCGCTGATGCGGTTGCTACTGTTGGAATTACCGAATCATCAATGACCATCGTTTATGCCATTTGTATGGGACTGAGTACGGCAACAACCGCTTTGGTTGCGCGCCGGATTGGAGAGAAAAAAGCAGGGAAAGCTGGCGTAGTGGCATTCCAGGCAATAATTTCGGGACTAATTGTATCTATCCTGATAGCCATTCCGGGTATCATTTATGCCAAAGAATTTCTACTGCTGATGGGTGCCTCCGAAGAAATGGCTGAAGCCGGATATATGTTCCCTGCCATCATGTTCGGTAGTAATGCTGTCATCATGCTGCTTTTTATCATCAATGCAGTTTTCCGCAGTTCAGGAGATGCAGCAGTTTCGATGCGGGTTCTTGTATTTGCCAACCTCATTAACATTGTCCTTGATCCGCTTTTGATTTTTGGCATCGGTCCTTTTCCTGAATTTGGGCTGAAAGGCGCCGCCATTGCAACCACCATTGGCCGCGGATTGGCAGTTTGTTACCAGGTTTATTTGCTCTTTCACGGAAATAAACGTATCCGGATGGAACTTCAGCATTTGAAAATCAAATTCAAAGTGATGGTTCAACTGTTCAAACTTTCTGCTGGCGGAATTCTGCAATACATTATTGCCACATCAAGCTGGATTGCCCTTTACCGTATTATTTCTGAACTGGGATCAGAAGTAATGGCTGGTTATACTATTTCGATACGGATTGTGATTTTTGTGTTGCTTCCATCGTGGGGACTGAGCAATGCAGCATCAACACTGGTCGGGCAAAACCTGGGGGCTAAACAACCAGAACGGGCTGAACGGACTGTCTGGATTACTGGTTACATTAACATGTTTTTACTGGGGCTGGTTGGATTAATACTGATTGTTTTTCCTGAAGCTTTTATTCGCATTTTCATCGATAATCCTGAAGTTATCCGAAATGGCGCCATCAGTCTGCAGATGATCAGTATTGGCTTTATTTCGTATGCGTTAGGAATGGTGCTGACCCAGGCATTTAACGGAAGCGGCGACACTGCGACCCCAACCCGAATCAACCTGTTTTGCTTCTGGTTGTTCGAAATACCATTGGCATACCTGCTTGCTATTGTTCTTGACATGAAAATCTACGGGATTTCTGTAGCTATTGTAGCTGCCGAAACAGCATTGACGCTGACGGCCTGGTACTATTTCAGGAAAGGAAAATGGAAGACAATAAAAGTATAGAAACAAAGAAAAAAGGAAAGAGGGAAAAGAATAGGAAATAAGCAAAACCCCCTTGGTATTACTTTAACGCCGAAGGTGTGATAAGATTATAGCCAGATAATTGCACCTAAACAACCAACCCCGAAGGGGTGGCATCGACATCTTATCATCATGTCATCCCTTCGGGATTGGAGAAATGGTTTTTTGATCATTTCTATAATCATACCAATCCCACGGGATATTAACACCGTTTAATCGTCATGTTCAATTATCCTTACATCTTTGGGGTAAGAAAAACAACTGTTTTTGCTTGCCTTTGATGGCTTTCATTTTCTTCAGTTATTCTACCTTGGGACTAATGAACTCTTTCCTTATTATTAGTCAGAATAATTCTTGAGTAAAAGGTTCCTTAGTCTGGGCGCGGAAAATGTAGCAACACCAACCACAATCAGCGTCATCACCCCGCCAAAAATAACCGAAGGAACCAATCCTATCAGGATGGCGGCGGCTCCCGATTCAAAAGCTCCAAGTTCATTCGACGAACCAACAAAAATGGTAATGTCGTACAATTGCCAGCCCACAATCACGGCCTGCATCAAAACTGCTGCTGTCATAAAGAATCGGTAGGCCATAAACAAGCGGAAATTGCTGATGTGCATGACCGCGAAAGCTTCGTTGGAAAACATCTTTGTCATTCTCTTCTGTGCAATATATACCTAAATTTTCAACTTATGGAAGGTATCTTTCGATGTTGACAAATATAGATATTCCATTTACCGGTAAAATTCAATTGGTGCTCTATTCTTTACGGAAGCAGTTCATTTGATTGACTCAAATGTCGTACTTTTAAAATCAAAAATTAAATAAACGAAACATTATGGGCACACTTGGAAATTTAATCTGGCTGGTATTTGGTGGTTTTTTAGTATTTATTGAGTACATGGTTGCTGGTTTTTTACTCTGTATCACCATTATCGGGATTCCGTTTGGAATTCAGGCATTTAAGCTGGCCATGCTTGCCTTGTGGCCGTTTGGTAAAACCATCGTTTTAACGCCGGGAAATCCGGGTTGCCTGTCAACCATCATGAACCTGATCTGGCTGCTCATTGGCGGTTTATGGATCGCCTTAACCCACCTGATTTTCGGATTGCTACTGGGAATCACCATCATCGGAATTCCATGGGCCAAACAGCATTTCAAACTTGTTTCGCTCGCATTAACTCCGTTTGGACGAGAGATTGTTGACAAATAATGTTGGATTACTCCGGACCATTCCCCGATGACAAACGGATTTTATCGCCAAAAAACAGGCCGTTTGCAAATTGACGGCTGGTACCCGACCAATATCCACGGAACACTACGTTGTTGTAATAGGCAATAATCCTCCCTTTCTTTAAACCAAAAATCCCCAGTGCCGGCGTGCCGCTCAACGATTTGATAAACCTGAGCGGGGCATAGCCGTCGAGCAAGGGAGAACTGGTGTACCAAACCGGATAGTTGGCCGAAATATTTTCAGCTTTAAGCTGAATGATTTTATTGTCTTTAAAAGCTGGGAGCCGGTCGGTCTGAAATCCATAATTGATCGGATGGGTCAGATCGAGCCGTGTTTCAAAGACAGTCCCCGGAATTTCACGCGATGCTTTGAACAGTGCAGAATTCTCATAATTGAACCCGATTGCTTTGATCTCATCCTTTTCAAGTTCAATCGTTACCAGTTTATTTTTGTTTAACCAGTTGATCGCACTTTCAAAAGCAATCAGAGTATTTCCTGCTGCCACCCAATCCTGAAGTTTTCCGGTAACTTTTTCATCCAAATCCTGATAATTTCCATCAGGCATTACGATGATATTATAACGGTTCAGACTACTCTGTTTAAAGGCTTTCAGAGGCAGCATGGTAAATGGTATTTTATACTTCGTATCGAGCAGATGCCATATCTGACCGGCATTTATAGCGTTCACCCCGTCATCGGTAAGAACTGCAATCTTTGGTTTTGTTATCACCGAAAAATAAGAACTGCCCAGATCAACCGACTTATTGTCGCCAGTATTTATAAGGTAAACATCAATCCCATCAATCAAATTAATTTCCGAAATTATCTTCTCCACCTTAGCCTGATCAGTATTTATTGAACCAAGTGGGATGAGTATTGAACCCTGGCCGAATTTCAGCCCGTCCAGTGTTTCGAAAGATTTTCCGGCGACTTTAACTACGATATTTTCGTTCAGCAGCCGGGACAAAGCCCCTGGCGCATGATAATCATCCCATTTAAAGACATAGGCGATGGTCAATCCGCTCCCTATAATTTTACCTTTTGGCAATTGCTCTTCCGAAAAAATATCTCCGGTTATACCGGAATAAGTTTTTATCATTTCGAAGGGCAGGTTATAAGCCTGAGGAATATTCCAGGCCGATATGTCATAAAATGAACTGTCTTTTGGGTTGAGATGAAGTCCAAAAATTGATTTTATCAGACGGTATTGAGCCTGATCAACTGGAACCACATAAGCAAAAGATGCTTTGAAAGAGTGTGTTCCCGCGTTCAGGTCATTTTTCAGGAGATACGATTTTATTCCATGATTATTCAGAAGTTGGGCAAATTTAAACGTGGTGTTCCGATCATTTAAGGCACCGAAAACATACGCTTTTTGTATTTCTTTTTTGGCCTCTTCAATTGCCGATAAGTAATAGTTTCGCTGATAATTGAGAAACTCATTTTTTAAACTGAAAGCCGTTTTGACGGTCGAAATTGTTCCGATAAACTGGTTCCGGATGGCAAATGGGAATGTGAGCAAGCCGTTTTCCGACTCCTGAACAAATCCCCTGACACTTGCCTGCTCAAAAAGCAGGGCAACACCGCCATTCAAATCGGGGTAAGTCGAGCCACGGCCAATGTAATAATCGTCGTATCGCTCTTTTGAAAAATAAAAAGAACCAGCTTCGTCGAATGCTTTGGCATAATTGTCGGCCAGTTTCTGTGTCAATGCCTGATTTTCGGCTGAAATCAACGAATTTATACGGCTTGGCTCTCCGGGTGAAAAATGAAACGATGAATTAGCGCCCTGTTCATGCTCGTCAATCAGGATATTTGGTTTCCATTCCTGAAGTTTCCTTATCCTGGCTTCAGATTCGGGTTGTTCGATGGGCAGCCAGTCGCGGTTCAGGTCGAACCAGTAATGATTGTACCGTCCACCTGGCCACGATTCGTTGTGCTCCCTGCTGGCCGGATCAGGATTCGTCATGTAACTTTTATTGCCGTTTGCCCAGGTCGAAAAGCGCTGCACACCATCAGGATTTGTGGCCGGATCAATCAGGATGACGGTTTTTTCGAGCATTTCCTCCATTTCTTTTCCGGAAGCGGATGCCAGATAATAGGCTGTCAGCATCGAACAGTTAGTAGCGCTGGCCTCGTTTCCGTGAATGCTGTGGCTCAACCATACGACCACTGGTAAATCGGTAACATTCAGCTTTGATGAAACCGAAGGGTCGTTTAATTGAAGATGTTGCTGCCTGATTTCCTCAATCCTTTTCATATTGCTTTCGGAACTGATAATAGCAACCGTAATTGGCCTGTTTTCGTGCGTTTTGCCGTAAACTTCGTATTTTACCCTGGGCGAAGCCTGTGCCAAATGCCTGAAATAATCCACAATGTTGTCGTGACTGGCATGAAATTCACCGACCCGAAAGCCCAAAACATCTTCGGGTTTTGGAATTTCAGGATTGTAAACAACTCCTTTTGGCAGGTAATACGATAAGTCTTGCGCGATACTGCTACCTGCCAAAACAATGGTCAACAGGAAAATGATCAGGGTAAATTTTTTTGTCATCGGTTATTTTTTTTGTCAGTTTTTCCCTTTATCACCGCTCTTGAGCCTAAATCATACTTTTGTCCCTCATGAAGGAAGAAAAATGGTCCGTTTGAAGCGGTGAAATCTTCCTTGTCGCCAACCGTGTGTTTTGGGCCATTGCCTTGTATGGTACTGTAATCGTAAATAGCGACGTACGATTTGCCCATGACTTCAAGCGTATCATGTTGTACCAGTATTGCGGTTGATTCATCCAATCCGATACCGATAAGCTGAAGATTCGATTTGACAACATCCACCAGATCAAACATCCGGTTTCGCTTCAGCAAATGTTGATCGATAACCGAATTACGAAGAAATCCAAGTCCTTGAGTGTGGTCACCAACCAATATATGAGCCCCGCTGGTATCTCCCCGCCACAAAAAGGAACCTTGAATGGTTGCACCGGCAGAAGTTCCGGCAATTACGCCGCCACGTTCAAGTACTTCGAAGAAAGCCTGATGAGTCATAGTATTCAGGTAAGAATCGGCAATCCGCCATTGCCGGCCTCCGACAAAAAACACACCGGTAGCGGTTTTCAGTGAATGAATGAATTTTTCGCTGTTGGCTTCGGCCAGATTCTTGGTATGTAGCAAAGTGACATTACTAATCCCGGTTTCCCGTTTTATCATTTCAACCGATTCAGGGTTGAATCCGGCAGAATCGCCCAAAGCTGCTGTTACCACCACGATGCTGGCCTTTTTTTCGCCACCGGCCAATTCTGTAAATTTTTTCCAGATTTCGGGAGGTATTTGGCCGCCGCCGATGATGATCAGCGAACCCTTTTCGGGGCCGTGCTTTGTAGTTGAAGGGTTGATAGTAACGGGAGTTTGTGAATATCCGATTGCGGCAAGTAATAATACAATCAGGATGAATACGGTTGTAAATTTCTTCATGAAATATGGTTAGTCAATAAATTAGTTGGTTGGTTGATTGTTTCCTGATACGGGAAATAATCTGTATTCTATTGTCACACGCTCATTTTCTGAACATTCGAATATATACTTTTTATGTCATCTTTTATAGATGTGCGACTTTTTTTGTAAATCCAATCGGATGCCAATCGCTTTTGTGTAACTTCTTTTTTGACGACCGATTCTGTTACGTCCGAAAAAAGGTTTTTTCTTGAAGAAGGGTTTCCCGCGGACGGATTTATCTTTTTTCCCATTTTCACAGGGCGGTGCCCTGTGCTATTATCTGTCGCCCTTACAGGGCTGAAATCCAACGAGAACCGATACCCAAAGCTTACCCCCTTTCTGGGGGAACGGGAAGGGGGCTTCACGCAGTCATTCGTTTATGGGCTGCTTTTTTTATGCTGAGGGACTTTTATGCACCCTCTTTTTTGAAGACCGATTCTGTTACGTCCGAAATGAGGTTAAAGCTATGTTCAGCCTCATCCCGCGGACGATTTTCTTTTTTCATTCCCCTTCTACAAATATTCCGCACCTCTGGTGCTAAAACAATAAATGACCACCAATGACGTGAAACGAATGACAATAAATGACCACATGAGACTGCAAACTGCGACTGAATACTGTGACTGATTACTCTTGATGCGTATGCAGCCCACATTCTTTCTTCGAGTCGTTTTCCCACCACCAGCGGCCAGCGCGGAAATCTTCGCCCGGCTGAATGGCACGTGTACAGGGCGCACAGCCAATGCTTACAAAACCGCGGTCGTGCAAAACATTGTAGGGAACATTGTTTTCCTTCACGTATTTCTGGCAATCTTCGAGCGACCAGTGTAAAAGCGGATTGAATTTGATTAGTTGAAATCCAGCATCCCATAAGAAAAAATCAAGAACTTGACGATTTTCGGATTGTGATGCCCGAAGACCGGTGATCCAGCATTCATTTCCACCCAATGCCCTTTTCAGCGGCTCAACTTTACGGATGTTGCAGCATTCCTTACGGTTTTCGGGCGACAAATAAAAGCTCAACGGACCTTTTTCTGTGATCATTTGTTCCACCGCTTTGTGTTTTGGAAAGTACGCATGAATCTGTTTTCCGTATTTTTCTATGGTTCTGTTCATTACCTTATACGTTTCCTCGAACAAACGGCCAGTATCCAAAGTCACCACTTTGATGTCAAGATTATTACTGAAAATCATGTCAGTTATTACCTGATCTTCGATTCCTAAACTGGTTGTAAAAACCACTTTGCCCGGAAATTGATTTGCTACTTTCTCCAACATTCCTGCTAAATTTGCAGCATCTGCCTGTTTGTTCAGGTCCGAAACTATATTCTGATCAACCATCTCAATTTGTTTTATAATCTCAATCCATTTATCTTGTCAGCAAATATCAAAAGAAAACTCAAAAAACCATCGAAAAGACCTCCGAAATATTACCCATCGCATTCCTTGACCGAATAAAAAACCAGTTCCCTAAAGATTTTGATCGCTTTATTCAATCAATCGATCAGGTTCCGGCTATCAGTTTACGAACCAATCCGCGTAAATTCAATATTCCAATTTCTTCGGAACGTATTCCCTGGTGCGAAACTGGTATTTTCCTGAACGAACGCCCATCGTTTACTCTTGATCCCATTTTTCATTCCGGAGCCTATTACGTTCAGGAAGCCAGTTCGATGTTCATGGAGCAGGCTTTCAGGCAAATTGAAACCAGCGACAAACGGGTAGTTTTGGATTTGTGTGCAGCACCCGGTGGAAAATCCACTCATTTACTCAGTTTAATTGACAGCAGCGATTTGTTGGTTGCCAATGAAGTGATTCGCTCGCGTGTATCGGTTCTGGACGAAAACATCCGCAAATGGGGGCACCAAAATGTAGTTGTTTGCAGCAACGATCCGGCTGACTTCAGCAATTTGGATGGAATGTTTGATGTAATTTTGGTTGACGCTCCATGCTCGGGCGAAGGACTATTCAGGCGCGATGCCTCGGCCATCAAACATTGGTCGGTTGATAATACCAATTTATGTTCTACCCGTCAGCGCCGCATTCTGGCCGATATCTGGCCATCGCTGAAATGCGGTGGTTATCTGATTTACAGTACCTGCACGTTCAATCCGGAAGAAAATGAAGAAAACCTGAGATGGCTGGCAGAAAATAACGAAGTGGAAAGTATCCGGATTCCAATTCAGGAAAGCTGGGGTGTTGAAGAAATGGAAATCAACGAATTGTTTGGATACCGTTTCCTTCCGCACAAAGTAAAAGGCGAAGGGTTTTTCCTGACTTTGATCCGCAAAAAAGACGGCAACAGTTCGTTCTCGATTCCAAAAAAAATAAAGTCAAGATTTGAGAAAATACCGAAACAGTTTGATGAAATCAGGAATTGGCTTAAAACTTCAGATTCAGAGTTTTTTGCCAAAAGTGAATTCCTGATAGCCTTTCCTGAAGATAAAATTCCGGTCTTGAACGCACTCAGCGAACAACTCCGTGTGATCAGCTTTGGCTTGCCGTTAGCGCAATTCAAGAAAAACGATTTGCTCCCTGAACATACTTTTGCACTTTCGGTTGACCGTAATCCTAAAGTGTTTGAAACCGTTGAACTGGATTTGCGTGATGCTTTGCTCTTTCAGAAAAAAGACGAAATACGAATCAATTCGGCAACAAAAGGTTGGCTGCTGGTTCAATATCAGGGAGTGCCGCTTGGTTTTGTAAAAAATTTGGGAAACCGCGCCAACAACTACTTTCCGAAAGAATGGCGGATAAGGATGGCTTTGCCTGAATTGGCGGAACCATGGTATCTGTCAGTTTAATGTTCCAAATTCCAAATGAAACTTCCATTGTTGAAAGTCCATGGGTAATAAACCAGAGTTGACCAAAGAGCTAACAGCGAAAAACTATTGTTTTATAAATCTCTTTATAAAAATTCCTTCGTCGGAATTTGCTTTTAAAATATAAATCCCGCTTGCTAAATTTCTTAGATCAATTTTTGTTGTTGGATTGGTGGCATTGATTGTTTTAATAATTTGTCCTTCCATACCAATAATTTCTATTGTGGCTTTTTCAGGAAGATTGATTGTAATATTATCTGTAGATGGATTTGGGAAAACAGATATATCATCATTCACAAAATTTTCTTCCGTGCCTGTTGCAATTTTCCATTTTGCAATTTTATTAACAGAAATACCTCCTGCAGTCTCAAATTGTCCACCAGCATAAAGCTCTCCATTGTAAACGCCTAATGCTAAAACCGGGGCATTCATTCCTATCCCCATATTCGACCAGGTAGATCCGTTCCATCTGGCAATATTAGCGGCTGCAACTGTTCCGGCATTATCGAAAACTCCGCCGGCATAAAGTTCTCCGTTGTAAACGGATAAAGCTTGCACCATAGCTCCTGTTCCTGTTACACCGTCTCCAACCGCTGACCACGATGAGCCATTCCATTTTGCGATACATCTAACAGGATTGTCACCGGCAAAAGAAAAGCCACCACCTACATACAGCTCGTTGTTATAAACCTGCATTGCAAAGACACCTCCTAATACTCCACTTCCAACAGCCGACCAGTTTGTTCCATTCCACTTTGCAACACCATTTGCAGTGATACCTCCGGCAGAGTTAAATTGTCCTCCTGCATAAAGTTCGTTATTATAAACAGCCAATGAATTCACCATGCCATTTGTACCCGTACCAACTGAAGTCCATGTCGAGCCATTCCATTGTGCAATATAACTGGCAGGATTACCTCCAGCGTTTACGAACATTCCTCCTGCATAAAGCTTTCCATTGTACACTGCAAGCGCATAAACTCGTTCATCCATGCCTCCTCCAACGGCTGACCAGTTTGCTCCGTCCCAGGATGCTATATAATTGCACAAAATGCTGTCTGCTGAAAAAAAGTAACCACCAACATAGAGCTTTAAATTATGTACAGCCAATGCCATCACACCAACATTTCCGCTTTTCATCACGCCCGTTTTTGCATTTCGCCAGTCGCTTCCATTCCAACTGGCAATGTGATTTACACGATAAACACCAGCAGAATCAAAGGTTCCTCCTGCATAGAGAGATGAATTATACACACATAGCGCTATAACCTGAGGCGGATTTAACCCACCTGAAACTCCTGTACCGACAGATGACCATGTTTGTGCCTGTACAAAATCAATATTCAGATTTACCTTAATGAGAATTGCCGCGATAAAAAAGAGCTTTTTCATTTTTTTATTCTTTTAGGGAATATGAGGAATAGCTTTTTTCTACTAATACTTTTTTGATTTCTCTAAATTTTAATAAAATAGAAATTTAAAATGTATGATTACAGAGAGATAAAATACACAAATCGTGTACTGGCAAAATCACATACCAATAAATATACGAAAATATTTTCATATAAAAATAAATATTTTCATATAAAATTCAGGATATCAGAGGTTAACAAAATACATACAGAATCATAACGGCAGTTGTTGTGTATTTTTGATAGGTTAAAGTTCATATATTGAACCAACGAAGTCCCCCAAATCTTTTCCATTCGTTATTTTCCTATCCTATATAAAAACTTATCTGTTCTTATAATGATATTGTCGCGAACAATGGCCGGAGTAGCTTTGATTGTTCCATCCAATTGATTTTCTGCAACCAACTGAAAAGTCAGCCCTGGTTTTATCACGTATGTTTTTCCCTTCAGGCTGAACAAATAAATGTTTCCGGAGGCATACAAAACTGAAGCGTTGAACTGATCCTTTAATTTGGTTTTCCAGATTACCGTCCCGGTTTTTGCACTCAGGCAAGTCAGGTCGCCACGCTCGTGAACCATGTAAATCAGGCTGTCCGCAATCACCGGAGTTGAAATTTGAGGAACATCTTCGACAACTTCCCACGGAACATGTGTTTTCGTAATATCCCCGGTTCCGGATGGATCGACAGCCAACAGACGCACATAAAAAGTGCCACCCTTTGGAAACATCCAGCCCGAATTGACATAAACCATTCCATTGTAACTCAGATTCATAGCAACTGTTGAATCGTCGCCATAAAAAACCTGCCAGATTTCCTTTCCTGTTTCGGGTTCGTAAGCAATACAAAGTTGTGCTCCATTACTGATCAACTGATCTTTACCATTAACTTGAACAACGATTGGCGTACAATAGGCTTTCCGGTAAACCGGTTCCACATTTTTGTAGAATTCCTGCGGTCGTTCTGTTTTCCAAACGGTTTTACCGGTGCGTTTGTCCAGGGCAATCAGGTATTGAACGTCAGTTCCTTCAATGTGCAAAATCAGCAGATTTTTATAGAGGATTGGTGAAGATGCCGCTCCTTGCATGTGCTCGCAATTCAGGTCGGTACGTGTCCAGATTATCTGAAAAGTCCGGGTATCGATGCAGGCTGTTCCGTAAGTTCCATAATGAACGTAAACAAAACCGTCATCTATACAAGGAGTTGAAGTCGCATAGCTGTTGGTTGGATGAATATGCTGCACCGAATCAGGTTTAAAAAGCATCAATTCTTTCAGAATTTTTCCGGAGTTAAAATCGGTACAAACGGCAAACATTTCCTCACCATTCAAGGTGGCAGAACTGGTCCAAACCTGATTGCCAAATACGACTGGCGACGACCAGGCAATCCCACGAATTGCAGTTTTCCAAACGAGATTAGTGGTTTCGCTCCAGTTTATCGGAGCATGCTTTGAAAACGAATACCCATCGAGATGGCTTCCTCGCAGATGGGTCCAGTTTTCCTGGGCTTGGATTAATAATCCTGAAAAAAAACAGATTAAAAGCAAAAGAAGGGAAAACAGTTTTCGGTTCATGATTTAGGTTTTGGGAATTGTGAAGATGCAAATTTTTAGTGATTTTTTTAAATTCTTACACAAAAACCAGAATACTCAATTTTAGTAACATAGGACTCCGTTTCACTTCGTCCTATGCTCATACAAATCGGGGCTTTGCCCCTTTGAAAGTCCTGAAGGGATCCGCCAGTTGGCGGATAACAGCATAGGGTAAATCCGAAAAAAAATCGGATTTACCCTATGAAAGAAACAAAAATTGATTTCTGCACTACCTGATATTTTCAAGCACATCAACCAGCAGCTTCCAGAATTTATCCACCGTTTCAATATTAATCCGTTCATCGGGCGAATGTGCCCCGCGAATGGTCGGTCCAAAT
Organism: Odoribacter sp.; assembly: GCA_013824715.1. Taxonomy (GTDB): domain Bacteria; phylum Bacteroidota; class Bacteroidia; order Bacteroidales; family Prolixibacteraceae; genus Aquipluma. The sequence continues at coordinate 32,082 of PNOH01000024.1, forward strand.
GAAACCATATCGAGTTCAGTATATTTTTCGAGGAATAAACCGCATTCCAATCCGGCATGAATGGATTTTACAGCGGGTTTATTTCCAAATAAATTCAGATACGATTCGGCAGTGATTTTAGCAATTTCAGAATCCGGATTTGGAGTCCAGCCCGGATAGCCATCAGAATGCTCAACCTTCGCACCGGCTAAAACCATCACAGATTCAACCATTTCGGCAGCCATCATTTTTCGGCTGTCAATTTCGCTTCGCTGGCTGGTTGTCAGTACAATTTCATTATTTTCTGAAAATTTCACAGAAGCCAGATTGGTTGAAGTTTCCACCATTCCAATCATGCGGCTACTCATTTCCAGCACACCATGCGGACAACCGGCAATCAATTTCAGCAATCTTCCCTGAGTGTCCAGATCAATTACATTTTCAGGTAAATTGACTGAATGATGCTGAAACATGAGTTTGGGTTCAGAATGTTCGAATTCGAATTCCATTTCAGAAGCAAAAACATTCCATTCCACAATCAAATTTTCCTTTTGCGAATGAGGAACCAATACAATTGCTGAAGCTTCGCGGGCAATGGCATTCCGGAGATTTCCACCGTTAAAATCAGCAATCCGCAAATCAAACAGTTTGGACGCCTCGATCAAAAACCGGTTTAGAATTTTATTCGCATTTCCACGGTTTTTATTAATGTCGTCGCCTGAGTGTCCGCCCAGAAGACCTTTCACTTCGAATTTAACTGCGTATGAACCTTCATGCCCATATTCAGGAGTATAGTTTAAAGTTCCGACCGTATCAATCCCTCCGGCACAGCCAATAAACAATTCGCCTTCATCTTCCGAATCGAGATTGAGCAAAATCTGGCCATTCAAAAATCCAGGCTGTAGGGCAAAAGCGCCTGAAAGTCCGGTTTCTTCGTCAACGGTGAACAAACACTCAATGGGGCCGTGCGACAAATTGGTAGCCGTCAGGACGGACATTTGAGCAGCTAAACCAATTCCATCGTCAGAGCCCAAGGTGGTTCCTTCGGCTCTTACCCATCCGTCATCGATAAACGGTTTGATAGCATCGGTTTCGAAATCATGTTTGGTGTCGCTGTTCTTTTCGCAAACCATATCCAAATGCGACTGCAAAACTACCACCTGATTTTTTTCCCGTCCGGGTGTTGCCGGTTTAAAAATCAATACGTTTCCAATCACATCCCTACTGGCTTTCAGCCTGTTTTTCTCAGCAAAACCGAGCAAAAACCGGATGATTTTTTCTTCCTTTTTGGAAGGACGGGGAACCTGGCAAATTTCTTCAAAATAATTCCACAAGGGCTGAGGTGATAATTTGTTTAAACGTTTCATAGAATGTATTATTTCAGAATCTAAAATTACCGATTATTTTTTCAGTTATGCAGAGATTTATGCTTAGATTTTTCAGGAGCGGCGAAATTGAAAAATAAGAACGCACGAAACCCTGACAAATTTTACCTTTAACCCAAAGTCGTCGCATTTAGTTTACATCAATTCATCATTTCTGGAATCAATCAGAAAAATATATAAGACGTTAAAGATTTATCGAACTATTACAAGGAAACTAGCAAGGCCGGATTGGCGCTGTTTACCGCCTTGCCGAAAAGCTAATGGTATCGGTCAAAAAAAATCAGAAATGCGATAAACAAGCGGATCGCATAATGACAACGAGAAATGATCGAAAAATATTTGGAGATCAGGACTGTTCGATACTTTTGTTTGATTAACCTCTGATTTGAATTCATAATTCACATCTTCCAGATAATTCCAGGGAATACGCTCTTTAAAAACGACAACATGGTCAGGCACAGATCCTATTTTCAATACCGTATTGGCCTTCATATACAATTCGCTACGGGTCTTCAGATTTGAAATTCGATTATTAGGTGGTCCTACATATTTCTCCCAAACATATTTCCCGTCGATTAATTTTAATACATGAGATGGGTTTGGCACGACTTCACCACCGTAATGTATAACTTTTGAACTCAATTCAAAATCAGACATTTCGATAAAAACAGTTAAGTCAGGATTTTTAAAACCCTGTTTTTTAGCTTCTTCAGAAGTATAAAAGAAAACAAAACGGTTAGCTGTAAACTCCTCCCGAAGTTTGAGTATTAAGGTTTGAGTAAATGTTTTTGTTGAAAACTCCCTGATACCATTTTGGGTATAAGCGTAGATTGGCTCTATAGCAACTTTATAGGTTGCCAGATCTTTTGCCTCCAAAACCTTTTTGCGAACCTCTTTATACTCGGGATTTAATTTACTGGCCTCAACAAAATAATGGAAAGCTTCTTTTGCTTTTTCTTTCGAATGTTGGTTTAAACGGCTGATTCCGGCAGAATAAAGTTCTGCAGAAGCTTTTTCTTTGGCGTCAGTAAGTTCTGAGGTATAAATCCTGGGTTCGCAAATCAGTTGTGAAGCAGCGGAATTGTATCGTATTTCATCCGACAACCCATTTATTTCTTCCAGCACATCAAGCGTTTTGGTCCACTTGAATGAATCATCACTCATCAGGATACGATCGATTTCGTGCTGATAATAATTCAACGCCTGAGTATAGATATCCTGGACTTTCTTTTTTGCCCTTTGATTATCCGGATGGCTGTTCAATCGGCAAATAGACTGGTTCAAAACCCTGGCATAATCAGGTTTTTTCGTAGAGCCTATTCCATTAGAGTAGCTCACGAAAACTATTGAAAAATAAAAGGTAAGAAAGCAGAATTTACGCATTGGTCTTTGCCTGAAATGAAATTTTGTGATTTTATTTTACAAAGCCTATGCCAGAATTGAACTATGATGAATTTCATGGAATCGTGTCTCTACATCGTGAATTTTTCTAATTGTACTGCTTAAAATAGTTGGTTAACTTATCAGTCAACTGATTGAAGATGGGTTTGGTAAACAGCACAAACATATCCTGAGGAGCAGGTGGCATCATCGCCTTGTTGCTTATGATGTTTGATAGTGTATTGTCCAACACTTCTTTATCGCCGACAAAAACGCCGTATTTGTTTTCCCAGGTATATATCCCCTGGATTTTATCGGTAAACACTATTTTCTGCGACTGAAATTCAACTGCTTTCAGTTCAAGCAATCCTCCAGAACTTACCTGATCGGTTACAATCCTGATTTTACCTCTTTTCCTGACCATTCGCGATCGGGTCACTGTCGAATCTTTTGTAATCTTCACCTGATATTTTTCTTCGATCTCACCCGAGAGGTCTTTTTCTTCTTCGTAATGTTGTGGCCGATCAATAAAGAAATCGTAGAAACCCATTTGCAAAACCATATCAGGATATTTCAATTTTGATCGTTCGGCCTCTTCCGGTGAAAAAAAATGGACAAAATCCTTTTCCTGAAATTGCTGGTTCAGCATCTGAAAAACATGGTCGTAAAAGAATTGGGCTGAATATTCGAACTTGCCGTTTACCGGAATTTGTTCCACTACAACATTCAGAGTGGCCATATCTTTTGCCAGCCTCATTTTTTGCTGCGAATCTTTAAAGCCGCGAACCAATCCATCGGCATTCTGGAAATAATAATATGCCTGTTTGGCTGTTTCGCGTGTATTCCTTCCAAGAGCGTCCAATCCGGCATCATAAAATTCCTTTGCCGCCCGATTCTGAACATCAGACATTTCAGAAGTATAAGTTTTGGGCGATGGAACCAATTTTCGTGCAGCCGGAATACGGCGAATTTCGTCCGAAACGCGGTTGACGGTCAGCATAATTTCGAGTGTCCGATTCCAACGGAAAGGATCGTTACCGGTCAGTATCTGATCAATTTCTCCTGATAATAAGCAACAGCCAATGGATAACCATCCCGAACTACCTGCGTGGCCTTTCTATTGTCAGGATCGCTGCTTAAACGATTGACTGCCTTCAGTATGGCATCATAATAATCGCCGCGCTGCAATGATTTCAGACCGGTTGAACATGAATTCAGAAGCAAAATACCAGTCAGAAAAAAGTATACTAATTTTCGCATAAATCAATTTTGTTGTGATTTTCTATTGGTAACAAAGCTATTTATTTCGCACCTATTTACAAAGTATAGGCCAATCTTACTCCCTGAAAGTTACTGTTTCTGAATGGAACAACGGTAAGTTTTGAATTTGAGTTCCGGTGATTGACCAGATTACCGACGAGTGTGCCGATTGTCGCCCCGGCAACCACATCAGTTAGCCAATGTTTGTTATCGTAGATTCTGGAAAGACCCACCAAAGTGGCCACCGAATAGGCTGTAACCGGTACCCATCCGGTATCGCGGTATTGTGTTGCAACCACCGAAGCAACCGCAAAAACTGCCGTGGTATGGCCTGAAGGAAAACTGTTGCCATGAAATGGACCTTTTATAGTGTAAGGGCCATATCCCTCGGGATTATTGGGGCGTTCCCTTCCTACCAGAATTTTGGGAATTCGCGTAAAAAGACTTGCCAGTGCAAAACTTTCCAGACAGAGCAGTGAGGTACTAACGCTTCTTTGATTTTTTGCTATCAGCCCGTGCGCCATGAATCCAGACATTAAAAGCAGGCTGTAATTTCCACCGAAAGGCTCCAGAAAATTTTTTGAAACGCGATCCAGGCCGGCAGTCCTGTTTTTCTGAAAATAATCGTTAACCGACTGATCGGCAAGCGATAATCCGGCAGTTCCCGAAACCAATACGCCCAGCTTGATCCAATCATTCTGATCCCAGCTTGCCGGAGATATGACTACAGCTTTGGTGTCTGTCCAGTATTTTTTGAAATAATATTTGTTTAAACGAACAGTGTCAATTTGGGTAAAAGCTTCGTTTGACAGAAATATCAGGAGTAAAAATAGAATTGCGTAGTTTTTAAATTTTTGTATCATTAGCGTTTCTTTTTTCTATTTTTTCTCATGTCCGTCAGCTAAAGCCAGACGGCAAAGGATATTTTCGCATAGGATTAAAACACTATTTAAGCTTTTCCTATTGACTATTGACTATTTTCACTCTCTTTCCAACCGTTTCGCTTCGTCCCAAATCACATCCATCTCGGCCAGTGTCATTTTCTTCAGGTCGATGCCTTTCTGCAAAGTCTGACTTTCGAGGAAGTTAAATCGTTTGATGAATTTCAGGTTGGTGCGTTCCAGCGCGGTTTCCGGATCGATGCCATACAAGCGGGCAGCATTGACCATGGCAAAAAACAGGTCGCCAAATTCGCCTTCTATTTTATCCTGGTCAACCAAATCAATTTCGTCACTCAGCTCTTGAATCTCTTCTTTCACCTTGTCCCAAACCTGTTCGCGGTATTCCCAATCGAACCCTACCCCACTGGCTTTTTCCTGAATGCGGTTTGCCTTGACCAAAGCTGGCAAGGCTGCCGGAACACCTTCCAAAACGTTTGTATTTCCACCTTTTTCACTAAGTTTCAATGTTTCCCAGTTCTGTTCCACTTCGCGCGAATTGGCTACATCAACCTCTCCAAACACATGCGGATGCCGGTAAATCAGCTTTTCGTTGATGGAATTCAATACATCAGCCATATCGAAAGCGCCTTTTTCAGAACCAATTTTGGCATAAAAAACAATGTGAAGCATCAGGTCACCCAGTTCCTTCTTGATTCCATTCAGGTCGTTGTTGAGGATAGAATCGGCCAATTCGTAAGTTTCTTCGATGGTCAATTTCCGGAGCGATTCGAGGGTTTGCTCTTTGTCCCACGGGCATTTTTCGCGCAACTCGTCCATAATTTCCAAAAGGCGGGCAAAAGCAGTAAGTTTGTCGTTCATTTTTTGTGGATTATCTCTCTATAATCTACATATCGGTTCATTCCCTTATTTTCCAAGGATTTAAGGTGACGATTCCGGTAATATTTTTAAAGTCTTCAGTATTTCGGGTAAGCAATGTAAGTTCATAAACGATAGCAGTAGCAGCAATAATTGCATCAGGAAGTTTGATTCGATGAGCTTTGCGGATTTCAGCAGTTTTCAGCTTTATTGCCTGTTCGAGTTCTATCACCAGAGCATCGCTGATAAAACCATTCAACACATCCAAATCCTTATCTGTTGCAGTCGTCCAGCAAAGGAATTCAATTTCGGTAATAGCTGAAATAGTTGGTAATTCGTGTTTTAACAAATCATCTATAAATTTCTCAGCCGAAGTTGGGAACTGTTGTTGCAAGTAGTAAATTGCTGTATTAGTATCCCAAAGGTATTTTATTCCCATGCGTTTCGTAGGTCATTTAATTGATTATCAACCTCACTCAGCAGTTGTTTCTGCATTGCACCCTTGTATTTAATATCCCATTTTGTTTCTGTATCAATAGACGGTTTTTCCCTGCGAACACGGATAAGTTGCAGAGATTCTAAATCCTGCAAAAGCTTTATCGCTTTATCGTTTACTATATCAATGGTTAAAGTCTTCATTGCATAAAAGTTAATCGAATCACAATTTCAATCCAAAGATAAAATATTCGTTGGAAGATTTTGAATTTTCACTCAAAACAGCATTGTAATAATAAAAGCTGCCCTTTTAAGAACAGCTTTCGCATTTGTTGTATTCTATTTCTGATTACTTGATCAGCTCGAAACTTCGTTTTACGAACTTGTCCAAATCTTCGCCCTTCAGCATTCCGTTGGCCAGTAAGGCCAGGTCAACCAGTTGTTTGGCCAGCTTGTTTTCTTTGCCGAAAGCAGTCAGCTTTTCTTTCTGTTCGTCTTTCAAGGTCGAAATTGATTTATCGAGTTCTTCCGATTTTTCCTTCACCTCTGTAGGAATTTCTTCGTCTTTCTTGTCTTTTTTCTTCTTGTCAACCGCTTCTTTCTCCTTGGTTTTAGCCTGAAGTTCATCTTTGATTTTAGCCAGATCTTCACCAAGTTTGGCATCGCGATCTTCAAAAATCTGCTTGACCAATGGATGTGAAGTGTTTACGACCAGATTTAAGCTTTCGGGAAGGTCGCCATAGAAACTCATACCGCCGCCGCCCTGCATCTGGCTCATGTCTTTCATGCGGCGCATAAATTCGTTGCGGGTAATCACCATCGGATTGCCGGTTTCGCCCAAATCTTTAAAGTCAACGATGAACCCAAAATCTTTATTCTCAGGACAAACAGCTTTGAAAATCGGACTTAGTTCATTTTTTTCTTCCCAACTGAGTTCGTGTTTGGGTTCTTCTTTAGAGATGAGGTGTTCAGCAACATCCGAATCAACACGTACAAAGCGCTTGTTGCTGAATTTCTGTTCCAGATGGTTAATAAGTGGTGTGGTCAGTACATTGTTCATCACCAAAACATCGTAACCTTTATTTTGGGCGGCCTGAACAAACGAGAATTGTTCTTCCGGATTATTGGTATATAAATAAACCAGGTTTTTATCCTTATCTGTTTGCTCGCCTTTGATCAGCGTTTCGTATTCTTCCATGGTAAAATATTTACCATCCACATTTTTGAACAGGAAGAAATTCAGGGCTTTTTCGTAAAACTTTTCTTCGGTCAGCATTCCATATTCAATAAAAATCCGAAGATCGTCCCATTTCGATTCAAAATCTTCACGCTTGTCTTTAAATATCTGTGCCAGGCGATCCGATACTTTTTTGGTGATATGGCTGCTGATTTTCTTCACATTCGAATCACTTTGCAGGTACGAGCGCGACACATTCAGCGGAATGTCTGGTGAATCAAGCACTCCGTGCAACAGCGTAAGGAATTCAGGAACAATTCCTTCCACCGAATCGGTCACAAAAACTTGGTTCGAATACAACTGAATCTTGTTTTTCTGAACTTCTATGGTATTTTTCAGTTTTGGGAAATACAGAATTCCGGTCAGGTTGAACGGATAATCCACATTCAGGTGAATATTAAAAAGCGGCTCCTCGCCCATCGGATACAACTGACGATAGAAGTTCGAATAATCTTCGTCATTCAGGTCAACCGGTTTTTTAGTCCAGGCCGGTGCAATATCGTTAATCTGGTTGTCCTCGTCGGTGTCCACTTCCTTACCGTCTTTCCAGGTAGTTTTTTTACCGAATACAACCGGAACCTGTAGAAATTTGCAGTATTTGTTCAGTATCCCTGAGATGCGCGATTTTTCCAGAAATTCTTCCGAATCGGCATTGAGGTGCATTACGACATCAGTTCCAACCTCTGCCCTCTCACTTTCTTCCAGCATGTATTCCGGACTTCCGTCGCACTCCCAGCGGATTGCGGTTGCACCCTCGCGGTACGATCTGGAAATAATATCAACCTGGCTCGAAACCATGAATGATGAATAAAATCCAAGACCGAAATGGCCAATAATCGCATTGGCATCGTCTTTGTATTTTTCCAGAAACTCTTCAGCTCCCGAAAAAGCAATCTGATTGATGAATTTTTCAATTTCTTCGGCGTTCATCCCAATTCCGCTGTCAGAAACGGTAATTGTTTTTGCTTCCTTATCAATCTTCACACTCACTTTTGCATTCGACAAATCGCCGGAATATTCTCCTTTGGATGCAAGAGTGCGCAGCTTTTGAGTGGCATCCACTGCATTCGATATGATTTCACGAAGAAAGATGTCGTGATCGGAATATAGAAACTTTTTAATGATGGGAAACAAATTGTCACTGGTTACACCAATTTTTCCTTTTTGCATTTTTTATAATTTTAGATTAACATTTAATATTGATTTGCTGCAAATTTTCAAAGACTATACCACAAAGTAAAAATGACTTTTTGTCACCGAACCTGGCATTGAGGTCAATTACAGTGTGACAAAACCTGATTTTATTCTGCTTTTATATGACGGGAAGCGGTAATTTTGCAACACATTTTGATTTCAACAAGACTCATGACCAAGCTAGAATCGCATTTTGAATCCATCAGGAAAGAAATTATAGGTATCGACCAGCATTTCCAATCGCCGTATGGAAATAAAAAGATCATTTATGCCGACTGGATTGCCAGTGGCCGGCTTTATCGCCCAATCGAGAAACAAATCACTGAAACATTTGGTCCCTTTGTTGGAAATACTCATTCCGAAACCAGCGAAACCGGCGCTTTGATGACCCATGCCTACCATCAGGCGCAACAAATTATAAAAGCTCATGTGAATGCCGGACCAACCGACATAATCATCACAGCCGGATCGGGAATGACTGCCGTAATAAACAAATTTCAACGTATGCTGGGACTAAAGCATAATAATTGCGGTAATTCCAAACTTGAGCGACCGGTGGTTTTCATTACTCATATGGAACATCATTCGAACCACACAAGCTGGTACGAAACGAATGCCGATGTGGTGATTATTGATCCGGATGAAAATTTACAGGTTTCTCCTGAAAATCTCAGGAAAATACTTGAAAAATACAAAGACCGCACCTTTAAAATTGGTTCTTTCACTGCCTGCTCCAATGTTACCGGAATACGAACATCCTATTATGAACTTGCAGAAATTATGCACGAATTTGGAGGAGTTGTTTTCATCGACTTTGCAGCATCAGCTCCTTATGACATAATAGATATGCATCCGGCCGATCCGATGAAAAAACTGGATGCGGTAATGTTTTCGCCTCATAAGTTTCTGGGAGGACCCGGTTCTTCAGGAGTATTGATTTTCGACCAGTCGATGTACCACAATGCCGTGCCTGATCAACCTGGCGGCGGAACGGTGGACTGGACCAATCCCTGGGGAGAATACAAATACGTTGATAACATTGAAATGCGCGAAGATGGCGGTACACCCGGATTTTTACAGGCAATCCGCACAGCGCTTTGCATCAGGTTAAAAGAAAAAATGGGAATTGAAAAAATTCATCAACGCGAAAATGAATTGGTAAAACTGGCTTTTGAAGGACTCGACCGTATTCCGGAAGTAAAAATCATGGATGAAAAACACCGTGACCGGCTGGGCGTGATTTCATTTTATGTGGCTAAAATTCATTACAATCTGCTGGTTAAACTCCTGAACGATTTGCATGGAATCCAAGTTCGCGGAGGTTGCGCCTGTGCCGGAACTTACGGGCATATTTTACTTGAAGTGAGCCATGAATTATCGGACGAGATTACAAGCCGTATCAATCAGGGTGACTTATCATTAAAACCGGGCTGGGTTCGCTGGTCCCTACACCCAACAACAACCAATCAGGAAGTTGAAATTTTTATCGCAGCGCTCAGCGACATTGTTGAGAACCACGAAAAATATGCTGTTGATTACACCTATTTCCCAAAGGAGAATATTTTCAGGCATAGAAACGAAAATCAGTACACCGAAGTTGTAAAGAACTGGTTTGCAATTTGAATTCCAAGTTCCAAATTCCAGGTTCCAAGTCCGGTTGGAATTTGAAACCTGGAACTTGAAACTTTTTTAATTCACCAGCGGCAAAAACCCGAAATCCCTGCTGTATCGCAGCATTTGAGAAGTATAATCTTCGTCGTACCGGATCAAAACATCGATCGGAGTGCCGCATGGCCAGGTTTTGAGTTCATAAACCGGGTTTAAAAATCCGGCATACGGAGCCAGATCAAGTTTTTTGAAACGGGTCAAAACTTCATTATGAAGCGTACTGTCAACTTTTACACCGAATTTCTCAACCAGGCTTTTTGCTGCTTCGAAATCGCCCTCAGATTTAATTCGTTGTATCTCTTTCAGAAGTTGACCAAATAAATTCCTCAATTCCTGATAATCATTTATTCTGACAAAGGTTTTTTCGTCTGACCGAACAAATTCAACTACATTTTTCGCCTTTCCGGCTTCATAAACCCAACGTGAAATTAATTGCCGGTTGCGCATGTGCGATTCTTCGATGTTTTGTCCGGATTCGATGCGGGTCAATTGGGTGATCAGACCATTGCGCAGATAGGAATCATATCCGGCTTTTGCTGCGTCAAAACAAGGAACAAGCCCGAGCTTGATCATTTGCACATCCATAATAAAAAACAGGGCAAAAAGGTCGGCCCGTGTTTCTTCAATGGTCGAATAATAGTTTTTCAGGTTATCGGTGTTCACCCCTTCCCTGACTTTTCCTGAACCATGTCCCAAGCACTCGTGCAAGTCGGTATGCAGGTTTCCGGCCAGATAGCCATACGTTTTGGCACGTTCAATTTCTTCAGTTGAACCGGCAAATTCCTCAAGCATTCCACTATTCACTGAATCTAGAAAGTAAGCCTGAGTAATATTTTCGATGGTAACTGATTTGGAACCATACCGTTCTCGAATCCATTCAGAATTTGGCAGGTTAATCCCAATCGGAGTTGCCGGATAACAATCGCCAGCCAAAATTGCCACATTGATTACCTTTGCGCTAACACCTTTAACTTCAGCCTTTTTAAATTCAGAAGCAACCGGAGAATGATCCTCGAACCATTGGGCATTTTCGCTTAAAATCGTTGCACGTTTGGTGGCTTCCCTGTCTTTGAAGTTCACAATTGACTCCCAACTGCCTTTGATGCCAAGCGGATCGCCATACATTTCAATAAATCCGTTCACAAAATCCACCTCACCTTCCTGCTCTTTTACCCAGTCGATGCTGTACTGATCAAATAAAGCCAAATCTCCGGTTTTATAATATTCAACCAAATGGTGGATGGTTTTCTTTTGAAGTTCGTTCTCAGCAAAATCTTTAGCTTTCGTCAGCCAGAAAATGATCTGCTCAATAGCTTTTCCGTATTTACCATCTAACTTCCAGACCTTTTCAGTAAGCTTGCCATTTTCCTTTAAGAGTGTCGAATTAAGACCAAATGAAGTAGGTTCTTTTCCTGCGGATGTTTTCAAATGTGCATAAAAGATTTCGGCCTCGTCCTGGCTAACATCCTGATAATAATTATTTGATGAAGATTCAATCAAGTCTTTATCCGGTTCGAGATTTACCCGTTTTATTTCTATTTCTGGATTAAAAATAACATTGCGGATTTCGGAAATAAACATCTCGAAACTCTTTCCTGAAGGAATGGTAAAGTCTGACCAATCAGAAAGTAAAACTAATTCGTCGAAATAGGTTTCCGGAAAGCCTCCAGGCAATTTCCCGGTGGAATAATGATGATGAATCCCGTTCGAAAACCATACCCTTTTCAGGTAAATAACAAATAGCTTGAATTCTTCTGATTCACGATTTCCTTTGTAAGTTTTCCAAATTGTTTCAAGGACTGAACGAATGCTCAAATTATAACGGTTGTTCTGGTCCCATAAAATATCACGTCCACAAAGCGCTGCCTGCGAAAGGTAATAAATGTACAGTTTTTTCCTCAGATCAAGGTTTTCAAATCCGGGAACGTCGTAGCGTAATATTTTCAGGTCAGCAAATTTTTCGGCAAACACATCCATTTGTTCATTATTTATTGAGTTCATAGAATTTCTCCTCCAGCAAATCCACCCGTTTTATCGAAACCCGCAACCATTCGAGCAATAATCTTTGTTTCTCTTCGTCAGTCAAATACCAATTGATGGAAGGAATATGCCGGAGTTGGTGGGTAAGATGGTGCAAGGTAACAGCAACCGCAACCGAAACATTCAGGCTTTCGGTAAAACCGACCATCGGAATTTTCAGGAATTCATCGGCTTCCTTTTTGGCCCATTCCGAAAGCCCGGGACGTTCGCACCCAAAGACAATGGCTGCTTTTCCTTTTTCAAGATCAAAATCCTCCAGGTTAACATTGTGTTCGTGAGGGCTGGCCAATACAATCCGGTAGCCTTCCTGACGTAATTTTTTCAGGGCCTTTTGAGTATTCATTTTATGGCCATTATATCGGTTAACTGTAATCCAGTTGGAAGCACCCCTAACCACGTCGGGATTGACATGAAAAACATTTTTATTCTCGATTACATGAATATTCTGAACTCCGAAACAATCGGCAGTCCGCACAACAGCGCTGGCATTTTGAGCCTGATAGATATCTTCAAGCACTACGGTCAGGTAATTGGTCCTGAATGACAGTATTTGATTAAAAAGAGCAAGCCTTTCAACTGTAACAAATTCGGAGAGAAACTGAATTAATTTGTGGTTCATCTTAATTTTTTTGGGCCTGGCAAAGATAAAAAAAGGGACGCATATCAATTATGCATCCCTTTTGTAAATTTTTTCAGGAGAAATACTAGATCGTATCAGCTAATTCAGCACCTGGTTTAAATTTAACAACTTTCTTCTCAGCAATGTTAATTACTTTACCAGTTTGTGGGTTTCTGCCGGTTCTTGCGCTGCGTGAAGCAACTGAGAAAGAGCCAAAACCAATAAGGGCAACGCGATCTCCATTTTTCAGGGCATCAGAAGTGGCATCTACAAAAGCATCTAAGGCTTTTTTCGAATCAGCTTTTGTTAAATTAGCTTTTTCAGCAATTGCATCGATTAATTGTGCTTTGTTCATAAGAAAACTTGTTTAAGGTTAAAAATATTTGAATTAAAAAATCAAATTCAAGTCTGATTAAAACGAACCAAAAACATGAAACCTTAATAAAATCAATGCTTTCAAATGGTTAATTTTAATTTGATACTAAATTCCTAAATATGATTCAAAAAAACAACCCTTCTCATAAGTTTTTTATAAAAATATTTTTACCATAATTCTACCAAAATGCTTTTGAAATTTGAAAAAATGTTCTACTTTTGCCACCTCGTTTGGAGAGATGGCAGAGTGGTCGAACGCGGCGGTCTTGAAAACCGTTGACCGTGTGAGCGGTCCGGGGGTTCGAATCCCTCTCTCTCCGCAAGCATAAAGGCCTGAATTTCATTGAAATTCAGGCCTTTATTATTTATATAACAGAGCTGCAGTATCACATCCGCAAGCAGTCATTTTCCATGCATCATTCCTAAATCTCGTCAATTAAAATCCATCCTACCCTGATAATCTTTCCAATTTTAGCTAACTTTCCGGTAAACTTATCCTGATTTACCATGAATTACAACCGACGCAAATTTGTAAAAACCACGATCAAAGGTGGCCTGGCACTAACAGTCGCTCCACAATTCAGCTTTTCTGCCGATACATTTCAAAAAATTGAGGTATTGAATCCCCGTAACAGGGTGCCGATTAGTTTGATCATCGATGATTCAACGTGTTTGGTGAATATGGCACATTTTGGTATTCCGCAGTTTGCCGAAGTTTTTCCGGAAAATTACAAACAAGACTGGCGCAAACTTCCCCGCGAAATTCCGGACAGTTTTGTACGCGAATTTGGCGAATGGAGCCTTGACAACGGTGTTAAAGGAAAATACAGCATTGTACCCTACCCTGCCTGTACCGGATGGGTGGACCGGTTTATCCCCGGCTGGACCAAACGCGAACTGGAAGACAGTCTTAAGCTCGTCCGCGAAGTAATTATGCCCAACTGGGATATTCATCCCGAAATGATTAGCCACACACGGGTTATAGATATCAAAACCGGGAAACCATTTGCACAGGCCACTCCCGAATTTATGGAAAACTGGGAATGGAGCCAGAACAAAAGCGCCGACGAACTGGCAGCTTACCAGGCGTATGCCCTGAATATTATAAAGGAGGCTGGCCTACCTTGCGAAGGATTAACCACTCCGGGCGGTTACGGCGGTCGTAACCAGGATAATCTGGCTTTAGGCACTCTGCAGGCTGTGCGCGATGTATATGGGGCTGAAATTCCACATTATTTCCGGGACTTGTTTACCGAAAAAGGTGAAAGTGTAGCTCCTCAGGTTAAATTTCCATCTGACCTGAACAGCAGTGACCCCAAATGTGTGGTTTCGATTATTGGCTGCACCGGCGACTGGTTTGGTGGCTGGGACGGATTGGTTCCGGGTGATGTGGATCAATTTATTACTGAAGATTTACAGCGGGGACGAATGGTTGATGTAATTGACAGCGGCGAACCGGCAATTATGGTATGCCATTGGCCGGGTATTTATTTCAACGGCGACAAAGTGGGCTTTAACATTTTGAAAAAAGTTGTACAACGGCTGAATCAAAAATACGACCACTTAATCTGGATGAAACTGAGCGAAATCTCCCGCTACTGGGCAGCTAAAGAATTAACTTCAATTAGTGTAATCGGAAATTCGATAAAACTGAAAGCCCCGTTTGCAGCGCCTGACTTTACCTTGAAAATTGAACCTACGGTAAAAAATCCATTCCTGAAAAATGGCGTTCCACTGCAAAGAATAATCAACCTGAAAGATTTAAAAACCAACACTTACTTTACAGGTAAATCGGAAACTGTTCTATGTTTCGATTTGAAAAAAGGGGAAACGGAAATAATGATTTCAGTTTAGTTCTGCTTTTACCAGCTCAATTCCATAGTTTGTCCTTTTTTCAGCGAGATTTCTTTTTTTACGTCGCCAAAGCAAAGGGTTGTTTTGCCTGAAGTTTTGGCATAAATACTCATTTTCGTAATCGCTTTGTTTGTCCATTCCATCGAAACCACAAAGCCTCCCCGTGCGCAAATTCCATTTACCGAGCCGTTCTCCCATACATCGGGACAGGCCGGCAATAAATGAATTTCATTTTCGGTTGACTGTACCAGCATTTCGGCAACAGCGGCGGCACCACCAAAATTACCGTCAATCTGGAATGGCGGATGGGCATCGAACAAATTGGGATAGGTCCCTCCTCCCCTTGCGTAATTGGTTTTAACACCATCTGGTTCTACATATTTCAGCAGTTCGCGGTACATTTTATAGGCATGGTTGCCATCCAACAAACGCGCCCAAAGGTTGATCCGCCAGCCTTTCGACCAACCAGTTGTTTCATCGCCTTTTATTTCGAGCGTTTTCCGGCATGCATTGGCCAAATCAGGAGTCAATGCACGTGAAATGTGATTGCCCGGGTAAAGCCCAAATAAATGTGATTGATGCCGGTGCTGCGGTTCCTGATCTTCCCAGTCGTAATACCACTCCTGCAGATTTCCGTTTTTACCAATCTGGTAAGGATATAATTTAGACAGGGCCTCTTCCAATTTACTTCTGAAACCAGCATCCTGATTCAAAACCTTCGAAGCCTGAATGGTTTGTTGAAAGCATTCGCGAATCATGGCCAAATCGGCTGATCCGCCATACAAAGTAGCCCCCACATATCCTTCCGGGGTTTTATAGATATTTTCAGGCGAGGTGGAAGGAGAAGTGATCAGCTTGCCATTTTTGTCTTCAACCAGCCATTCCAAACAAAATAATGCAGCGCCTTTCATCAGTTCATAAGCATCATTTTTCAGGAATTTAAGGTCTTGTGTAAATTGGTAGTGCTCCCATAAATGTGTGCTCAGCCAGGCCCCGCCCATGTTCCAGTTGGCCCAGTTCGGGTCGCCTGTTCCAAAATCACCAACCGGGTTGCTCATTGCCCATATATCTGAGTTGTGGCAGACCGTCCAGCCATTGACACCATAATAAGTTCTGGCGGTTATTTTGCCGGTTGTTGCCAGATTTTTAATGAAACTCAGCAATGGCCAATGAAACTCTGAAAGGTTGGTGTTTTCGGCTAACCAGTAATTCTCTTCAGCATTAATATTGGTGGTATAATTGCTGCTCCATGGCGGACGCAGGTGTGGGTTCCAGATTCCCTGCAGATTGGCCGGAACGCCCGGTGTACGCGAACTACTGATGAGCAGATATCGTCCAAACTGAAAGTATAAAACTTCCAGATTTTTATCTTCTTTCCCTTCGGCATAGCGCCTTAGCCGTTCATCGGTTGGTAAATCCGGAGCATCTGTTTTGCCCAAATTCAGGCTAACACGGTTGAAGAATTTCTGATAATCGGCCAGATGCGTCTTCTTTAACTTATCGAACGATTTCGAAAATGCTTTTTTCAATTGATTTCCGGCCAGCAATTCTGCATTTAAGCCCTGTGTTGCCGGATTTTTATCGAAACCATTAAAACTGGTGGCAACCGAGATACAGACCAATGCTTCTGTCCCTCCTGAAAGGCCAACAGATTGATCGGATGCAGTAAGTTTTCCATCACTATTTTTGATCTTTACCTGTGTGGCAAACCGGGTACCTTTGTTTTCATCGAAAACAACTGCATTGGGCATATTGCCCCTGTAACCCGGTTCCGCATGAATGGGCGCATAACCTTTTGCTTTCAGCATATTATCCACTGTAGAAACCGAATTTTTGAGCTGACTTTCAAATTTTACCTGGAAATTCAAAGTACCTTTTTTACTGCTTTTGAGTTTGATTACCATGATCTGGTCGGAATAGGAGATAAAATATTCGCGCGTAAACTTAATCCCGTTTACCTCGTAGCTGACTTTCGAAATGGCTTCAGAAATATTTAGCTCTCTCCTGTAATTCTTTGGATCGCCCACGTTTTCAAATTCGAGGAAAAGCGTACCAAGCGGCGCATACGATTCTGAAAACTTACCCTGAAGTTTCCGTTGAAACTGGTCGGCAAGCTTGTAATTTTCGTTCTTTAAAGCTTCACGAATTGCCGGAATATGTTTATATGCTTCCGGGTTCATGTTCGGATTTACCGGTTCGCCCGACCAAAGAGTAGCATCGTTCAGGTAAATCTGATCAGATGTTACACCACCAAAAACAGAGGCGCCCATTTTACCATTACCAAGAACCAG
The DNA here is from genome assembly GCA_013824715.1 of Odoribacter sp. Lineage (GTDB taxonomy): Bacteria > Bacteroidota > Bacteroidia > Bacteroidales > Prolixibacteraceae > Aquipluma. The sequence continues at coordinate 49,556 of PNOH01000024.1, forward strand.
GCTTTCCTCAAAATATTGAGCAGGTTGTTTGAACCACAAGGTATTTGGTGATTGGGAAAATCCGTATTGCAGATTTACAATGAATACCAGAATGAAAGGCAAGGAAAATTTGTACTTCATGGAGTCAGGTTTAGATTTAGGTTTTCCAAAGAAAATGTTTTTTCAGGAGAAAACATTCAATGTCGTTTAGTTAGTAATTTTAGTTTTGACGCTTCCAGGTCGAACGACGCTGAAAGGTCAGGCAGCAAAGTTAACCTGACAGAGTCCAAAGGTCCTGTCAGCGTTTAATTTCCTGAACCAAACGGCACTAAAATTTCTCTTTACTGAACACGTACCTGAATCCTACCGACAGAGTATTGGTGATTTCCATTTCGTTCAAAACATCAAACATGGGTGTATATTCGGCTGTGAGATAAAGTCGGGGCAGTTGATTAATTGGATTTAACTGAAGGCCAAAAGGGATATTGACATTTACGGTATTAATCTCGCCATGAGGAAAGGGAATGCCTGCACCAACTCCTGAATAAAGAGAAGCTTTGCCATCGCTGATAAGTTTAAAACAGAAATAAGCCTGCGGAATGCCCCGTTGTGAATGATACCAGTCTGAAAAAATGTATGGTACGGTATTCATACGGAATTCAAGCCAATGGCCTTTTTCAGGATTTGTTGAAATGCCTATCGTATTTCCGTCGTAATAATAATTCACGGCGAATTGAGCATTCCCGGCGAATGACAGGGCAATCAAAAAGATAAAAAGGATAGACTTTTTCATGTTTACTGATTTTATGGTTGATTTAGAATGTAAATTCCGTCGTTGGTGCAGAACCAGATGTTGTTATGCGGGTCAACTTTTACTGAATAAATAAAAACATCAGGAAACTGATCTTTTGGTGAACGATGCCATTCATCTCCATCAAAAACAAAATAACTTTGATAATCGCCCTTCACGCTCCCCTGAACCCAAATAAAATCCCGTTTATCCACAAACATCCGGTTCATGAATCCCAAATCAAAATCAGCTTCAATTTTATTCCAACTTCCTTTGCGATAAACCCATATTGCATCGGTATAACAGCCCCAACACGAAGATAATGAATGGTCGGTGGCAGCAATTGCTTCCGACTTTGAATTGACATCCAGCGAACCAATCCAGTAAAATTTAGTATCGCCACCCAAAGCGGTCATTCTTCTTCGTTTGTCTATCATAAATACCTTAGCCTGAGTAACTGTTCCTTCGCTGGTAAAAAAAACATTTCCCTGCCGGTCAATCTTCATGTCAATAATTAAATTCTGGTTTAAAATTGAATTTTCAGGGGTAAAAAGTTCAAATTCCTTTCCATCGAAGTGCATTAACCCACCAAGCTTATGCGCCGAACTACTGAACCACACACTGCCATCGGGAGCAGCTTCCACAGCTATAATCAAATCACGCGGGAGCCCTGAATTCTGCATGGTGTAATACGTAAACTTCCCGTCAGAAAATAAAGCCAGACCACGATCTTTAGTTGCGAGCCATATTTTTCCGTCAGGACCAACTGAAACATCCAGGATGGCAGAACCTGCATCATAGGTTTTGAATTTCCTCCCTTCGTAAAAAATCAGGCTTGAACCGGAAGCTATCCAGGCATTGCCATTAGGATCAAAATCAACGCACGCCACCTTTTCACCATCAAGAATCTGATCTGAAACATCAAAGCTGATGCTGGAATTAAGTTGACTAAATGGTTCATTTTCGTCGCAGGAGGACAGAAAGTATGCAGCAATAATTAACAGGATAAAATATCTCATTTGGCGATGGTTATAGATCAGAATATTATTCTAATGATGCAGAAAACAGAGATTTGGTTGCGTCAGATTAAGAGAATGTTGAGGCCACTCCGAAAAGTTTGGCAAACAAAAAAAGTTTTTACCTGACAGCTTTTTCTGAAACCAGAGGTTTCACATGTTTATAGAAATCAATGAATTAACACATTGTGCGACTCCAAATGGAGAATATGGTGAAACTCACCATATTCTATAAACATCTGACCTCTCTGAGGTCATAATAATAACTTTTCGTAGTGGAATCAAGGTTTAAGTTACATTTTTTTGTTCTGTTAAGAACTGAATGTCGGTAGAATGAATGATAATAAATGAATCTTATGTCCCGTACGGGACATAACTAATTCGGGAATTCATATTTTCTACCGACCTGCTTTCCCTACGGGAAATTTTTAAACAGTTTCGTACCTACGGCACTCCGGGTACTGCGGCAATTGTTGTTCTACAAATATTTCGTGCCTCTGGCACTGTTTTTTTATCCGGTTAGAGTACAAGCCTGCCCCAGCGGGGCAGAATATTTATAGAAAGGGGAAATAGGTTAAGTCTATCGTCCGCGAGAAAAAGCAGAACAAAGCTTTGACATCTTTTCGGACGAAACAGTTTAGGCTTTAAAAATGTAGTTACATAAGAGCCCGGTAACCACCATCCGATTAGTACCTTATTTTGTATTAAAATACAGTATATTAATAAGGTTTGAGTCTTTGGTTCGCATTAAAAATTAAAAAATTATCTCTTGTTTTTCAGGTACTTTTCGAAAAACTGGTCCTGTTCCCAAAGCAAATGGAGAATATTTTCCTTTGCCACGTAACTGTGAGCTTCTTTGGGCAGCAAAACCATGCGTGCCGGCGCTCCCAGGCCTTTCAATGCCTGAAAATACCGTTCGGTTTGCAGGGTAAATGTGCCCGGATTATTATCGGCTTCGCCATGAACCAAAAGTATGGGAGTTTTCACCTTTTCAGCATTCATAAACGGCGACATCGTATTGTAAACATCAGTTGCTTCCCAGTAATTGCGTTGCTCGCGTTGAAACCCGAATGGGGTCAGGGTACGGTTGTATGCGCCGCTACGGGCAATCCCACAGGCAAACAGATTGCTGTGAGTCAACAGATTGGCTGTCATGAATGCCCCATACGAATGCCCGCCAACTGCAACCCGTTTGCGGTCAATATAACCCAGGGCATCTACAGCATCAATAGCAGCTTCGGCATTGGCGACCAACTGACTGATAAACGAATCGTTTGGCTCAGTTTTTCCCTCGCCAACAATCGGGAAGGCGGCATCATCCAATACCACATAGCCTTTGGTTACCCAATAAATAAAAGATCCGTAACCGGGAAAAGTAAATTCGTTTGCGTTGACCGCTGTTTGTCCGGCGCTGTTTTTATCCTTGTATTCGGTTGGATATGCCCATATCAGTAATGGAAGTTTTTCTTTTTTGGCCTTATCGTAACCAACCGGAAGATACAAGGTTCCCGAAAGCTCTACCCCGTCTTTGCGTTGGTATTTAATCAGCGATTTCTCAACATTTTTAATGCTTTCGAACGGATTAGGGAATTGGGTTAATGGAATGAGGGAAATCTTCTTTTTCAGGTTTCGTAAGTAATAATTCGGATACTCCGATTTGGATTGGACCTGAACCAGGACCTCTCCTTTTTTCACATCAAGAATTGACATGATCCGTTCCATTTTACCGGTGTAGGCCGACTGATAGATCCGGTTAGTTTTCAGCGCTTTCACATTAAATTCATCAATGAAAGGGAACTGCCCATCTTTGGTGTATCCTGCACCTACCAGATAAGCATTATCCTTTTCGAGCAACAGGACTTCACGACTATAGCTGTTTTTACGGGTTTCGAAATCACCCGGATCGGAATAAATATCCTGAGAATTACGGTTCGAAATAACCTTTGGCAATTGTGCGGGATCAGACGGATTAATTAAATAAGTGCGGGTGTTGCGCGTATCGTACCAATTGTCGAACATCACTGCGGTAGTTTCGTTTCCCCAGATAATGCCGGCAAAACGATCGGTTGTTTTTGCAAGGAGGGTTGGCTCTCCTGCAAATGGCGCTTCCCACTGGTAAACAGCATCGCGGTATTCAACTTTTGTTTCAGGATTACCATCATCCAAAGCTTCAGCATAATACAAACCTGCTGGTTTATCGCTGCGCCAGTTCATGTTTCGTTTGCCTTTGCGCACAGCCATAAATCCTTTGGACAAAACTTCGCTTAAAGGAACTTCATTAACGAGTTTAATTTCTTTTCCGGCCAAATCATAAACCACGCTTTTCGAAGGAAACCGGTTAAATGGAACGATGTACGAAAAGGGTTTCTGAATGGTAGTAACCAGCAAATAATTTCCATCCGGAGAAAAACTTACATCCGAATACATGGCTTTTCCTTTAAACAAGGTTTCTGTCCCGTCCAGCCCGATCCGATATAATTCTGAAGTTACCAGGGTTTCGAAATTGGCTTCATCAGTTTTGTTCTTCAACATATCGGGATAGGTCCTGTTTTGTGCTTTTGAACCGTCGCTGGTTGAAATGATAGGCCCGGTCGGAATACTTTTTTTTGAATCGGTCAAAGCCGGACGGTTAGTAGAAATTGTATGAACAAGGAGGCTCCGGCTGTCTGAATACCAGATGAAAGGCCTGCCCGGATTGGCATTAAGCGGTTTTGACGACAATCTTGTTGCAGTAGCTGTTGCAACATCCAATACCCACAATTCAACAGCAATGTCAGTTGTATTTGTAAAAGCCAGTTTTTTATCGTCGGGCGACCACCTTAGATTGGCGATTCGCGGTTTGGACGGCAAACCCTGAACCTGGACCGGATTTTGACCGGTAGTTTTGCGCACCTTCAGGTTATTAAAATAGGTCATTGCACTTGCAATATTCGTAACCGGATTAATCCGCAGGCCTCCCAACTGCAATTCTTCCTGATTCAGGTCGTCGAGAGTTTTGTAGGTATTCTGCCAGGTAAAAACCATATACTCCTTTTTATCATCCATCATCACACCCGGGGCTTTTTCATAATCAACAAGTTCCAGAATTTCACGCGAAGGTTTCTGATAAGTCAGGTTTTCCTGTGCATTTGCTGAGGTGAAGGCAACAAACAAGGAACATATTCCAAAAATTATTTTTTTCATCATTGGTTAATTAGGTTAATATTTTCGTATATCTTTTGTATCGCATCAAATGAAATCTGTCCCGCAGCTACACGCAGGGCTGGAGTTTCCCGATGAACTTCCTACGAAGAGTTGCACATTAAATTACTAATTTCCAGTCAACGAAGCTGAAACCCCCGACTTGCCGGGTAGTTTGCTGTTATTATATGCTGCCAATATTATCTTTGTATTATTAGTTCTTGTTTTTCTGACCATTCTTTGGATTTGATTACAACCATATAAATCCCGTTGTGTAAATCACCGATATTAATTTGTTGCTGATTTTGTTGAAGTGTTTCTGAACTGATTAATACCCCCATTACATTGTAAATATTTAATGTCAATTCAGCATTGTTTGTGTTGCTAATATTCAGATTGACAAAATCAGAAGCAGGATTCGGGTAGATATTTAAATGTGTGTTTACTATATTTTCTTCTATAGCAGTAACTTCTTTTGCTTTCAGAATTACACCAAACTGACCAACAACATAACCCTCATTAGCATTGGTAAAATAAACTGACCGGAACTTATCTAATGTTCCACCTGCAAGTGCTGTCCAGTTTGTTCCGCCATTGATTGTTTTTAGAATTGTTCCACCACCACCAACAGCGTAACCAGTATTGGCATCGGTGAAATAAACCGAATATAAATGATTAGGAATCGTTCCGGTTGGTTGTGCTATCCAGTTTGTTCCGCCATTGATTGTTTTTAGAATTGTTCCACTCATACCAGCTTCGCCAACAATATAACCAGTATTGGCATCAGTGAAATAAATCGAATATAAGGCCAAATCAACTGGTTTTGTCACAGCTGTTTGTGTTGTCCAGTTTGTTCCGCCATTAGTTGTTTTTAGAATTATTTGTCCACCACCACCACCACCAATAGCGTAACCGGTATTAGCATCTGTGAAATAAACAGAATATAATTCAATTGACGATCCACTTGATTGCACTGTCCAGTTTGTTCCGCCATTGATTGTTTTTAGAATTGTTCCTCCACGACCAACAGCGTAACCCGTATTAGCATCAGTGAAATAAACTGAATTTAATTGATTAGTTGTTGCTCCTATTTGTTCTGTCCAAGTTGTTCCGCCATTAGTTGTTTTCAGAATCATTTGACTAGGGGAACCATCACCACCTACAGCGTAACCCGTAATGGCATCGGGGAAATAAACTGAAAATAAAGTGAAATAAACTTGATATAAAGTATGAATATTGCTTGTTTGTGGTGCCCAGCTTGTTCCACCATTAATTGTTTTTAGAATTATTTGTCCATTAGAACTACCGCCAACAGCATAACCCGTATTAGTTGAAGTGAAATAAACTGAATATAAATCGTTTATAGTTCCACTTGTTAGTCGTGACCACTGTGCATCTGCCTTAATTATCATTGCAATTAAAACTACTAGAATAATGGTTATTTTTTTCATTTGATTTTTGCCAGTGTTTATAGTGCTGACTCCGCACTTTTAATTACTATTTTATCAGTTTATCAAGTTATTGTTGTGATTAAGTCTTTTGGTTGCATATAACTTACAAATATCAGGTAATTTTAATCATTGGAAGGGAAAAAAGCAAGAAAAAAGAATAAGGAAACCCATCAGGCCAATACATTCAAAATTAGGTGAATTGGTCTGAATTTATCAGACAAATAAGTAAGTTAGCGGCCATTTATAAACAAAACCCATCAAGAAACATGATTACTAAAACATTAAAGATTTTCGGATTTACCATTTTGGCATTTTTTTGCTTAATTGTCCTGTATTTTTGTTTTTCAGTAATCTTCTCAATTGTACCTGTAAATGGAAATATTGAGAAAGATAAAGATGTTGTAATCTTTGTACGAACAAATGGAGTCCACACTGAGTTAGTATTACCAATCCGATTCGATTCAATAGATTGGAGTACGAAAGTTAAATTCAGTAATACAAAAGGCAATGATACAGTAATGAATTATGTTGCATTTGGTTGGGGAGATAAAGGCTTTTATTTAAATACTCCTAATTGGTCTGATTTGAAATTTAGTACTGCTTTTAATGCAACGTTTGGATTAGGTGAATCTGCTATGCATGTTACCTATTATAAGAGTGTTTCTGAGACAAGAACATCTCTAAGAATAGAGATAAGTAAACGACAATATTATCAGTTAATAAAATATATCCAAAATAGCTTTGAAAAAACTGAAAAAGGTGGTTTTATTTATATAAAGACTGATAAGGTCTATTGTAAAAATGATGCCTTTTATGAAGGAACTGGTTATTTTTCTTTGTTTAATACCTGTAATACATGGACAAACAAAGGGCTGAAAATATGTGAACAAAGAGCTTGTTTGTGGACACCTTATGATAAGGGAATATTTTATCAATATAGCAATAAAAAAAAACAGAAGGAAGATTTAAATCGCAATGAATGAAAAAGCAGAAAAAGAATTCGGACATGCATAAGTACCAAATACTTGTGCATGCACGAATGGTATTCTAACCGAAACTCTTTTCTAAAATGTCTTTTTAGGCTCAATCCCGAAGGTGAATCCGGCTTTAACACGTTCAATCAATTCAGGTAAAATATCCTGATATTCGCCGCAAATACCAAAGTCGGCATTGTGGAAGATGTTTGCTTTCGGATTGTGGTCAATGGCGATTACTTTTTCAGCTTCTTTCATGCCGGCAACATGCTGAATTGCTCCTGAAATACCTACGGCAACATATACTTTTGGGCGAATGGTTTTACCTGTTTGTCCTACCTGGCGTGCATACTCGGCAACACCTTCGTCAACAACCGGACGGCTGCATGCCCATTCAGCATTAACTCCCTGACTTTTTAATGCTTCGGCAAGAGCTTTGATAAGACCCAGATTATCGTTTGTTGTACCTCTTCCACCCGAAATGATGATGTCGGCCTCGAAAAGATTTTGAAGTCCGCCTCCACCCCTAACTGTTTTCAAAATTTCAACAACAAAATCCTGATCTTTCAGTACTGGATTGAAAGTTGAAACTATGCCCTGTTTTCCCTCTACACGTTCAGGAACTTCAAATGTACCTGCCCGTGCTGTTGAAACCTGCGGACAAACAAAGCCAAGAATAGTGGCCAGTTTACTTTCGCCATAAGTCGGACGCCTCGATTCAAGGATATGCGTATAAATTACTTTTTCTTTTTTATTGATGTACTCTCCAATTTCAAGCCCGGTACAATCTGCGGTTACCCCGCTATCGGTTTTCATGCCAATACGCGGAGCCAATTCCCGTCCGGAGGTAGTTGCAGCAAATAGTGCAATTTCCGGTTTTCTGACTTTAATGACCTGTTCGAAAATGGATGAAAATGGAAGAACCAGATATTCTTCCAGTTTCTCATCATCAACCAGAATAACTTCATCCGAACCATGTTCAATCAGTATCCGGGCCAAAGGCTGAACATTTTTTCCGATAATTAAGGTCATTACTTTGGTGTCGTTGCCCAACTGATTGGCCAGGCGCCTGGCCGGAGTTAACAACTCAAGCGACGGACGGGAAACATTGCCATTGGTTATTTCAGCCCAGGTAATAATTCCCCTTGCCCCGTTGCGGAAGTCTTTTTCAGGAAAATCGGGACGTTCGCTATCTTTTTTTGCGATAGCCTCCTTCTTCTCCATCACATTTCCACCTTTTTTCAGGTTCGCGATTAAACTATCAACCAAAGAAGCTTCATTATGACCCTCTGACATCGTTATTGGCGGACGTTCACTGACCATATTCACCACCTTTGCCACAATAGTCGGTGAACCGCTGATCCCGATTTTCTCGGTTCCAAGGCCAATATCATCAATTCCGAAAGTTGTAATTTTCAGGTTGCGGGCCTTGATGGCTCCGCTTAATGATGGTTTACGCGGAGGAATTCCGGTTGGAGTTAAAGAAATTACACATGGCATGGGTAATTTCATCATTTGATATCCGCCTTCAATAATCCTTTTTGCAATGACATTGCCCGAACCATCAGCTTTTACGCTCTCAACAAAAGTAGCTTGCGGAATTCCGATGGCCTCCGCAACCTGCGATGGAACGTGTGCAGTATCGCCATCGCTGGTTTGGCGTCCAGCTAAAATAATGTAAGGTTCTTTCGAATCTTTAGTAAAACCAAGATGTTTCAGCATCGTTGAAATTGCCAAACCTGTGGCATAAGTATCGCTTCCTCCCAACTTCCGGTCCGATAGCAGGTAAGCTTCGTCGTAACCCATCGAAATAGCCGTCCTAAGGGCCGTTTCAAACGAACCCGGCCCCATGGAGCAAACAATCAGTTTTGCGTCAGGATTTTGTTTTTTTAGTTGTAAGCCTGCTTCCAGTCCGAATGTGCAATCGATATTGATGATTGATTTCGCTTTGGTCCGGTCCATCAGCCCATCTTCACCCATTCGCATTTCGCTGGGTACCGGGACTTGTTTGATTAAAGTTATTATCGTTAAAGCCATTGTTATTTTCTCATTTAATTGTTACATATTTTGAAAATCCGGGCCATTGCCACCATTGGGTACCACCCAGGTAATCCGTTCTCCCGGGGTTTTTATGTCGCAGGTTTTGCAGTGCATACAGTTTTCAGCATGAATCCGAAGTTCTTTTTTACCGTCTTTATTAGTGTGAAGTTCATAAACTTCCGACGAACAAAAGAATTGCTCGGGAGCCCCATATTCTTCAATGTTAATGGCATTGAATTTCTCCTGATCGTGAATATGAAGGTGTACAACCTGTTGTTCGTCATGATAAACTCCTGAATGGTAAATATCGGTTGCTTTGTCGAATGTCAGCACTTTGTCGAACTCCAGCTTACCTTTAAACCGTTCCCTGAAAGGTTTCTTTTTAAGTTCGCTCACTTTTGAGGTTGTCTCATGGTCGGCATGAGTTCTCAGTCTGCCAAAGAAACCAGCCCCACCGGATATTAATTGAGTTCCAAAATGCAATCCCCCAATAATCAGCCCTTTTGCAAATCCCTGCCTGGTATTTCGGACAACATGCATTTCATTATGAATAAAACTGGCTTTCATCAAAACCTCGTATTGCTGAAGGCTTTTTTCCGAACAGTCATTATTAATCAAAGCATTGGCAGCAGTTTGCGCGGCCAGCATTCCGGATTTGATTGCCAAATGTGTGCCTTTTAGTGCAGGCATAGTTACCAAACCCGCGCTGTCGCCGACAATTAAAGCATGGTCAACATACAATTTGGGAACAGCATAATAACCTCCTTCGGGAAGTGTTTTGGCGCCATATTCCAGTAATTTACCACCTTTTAAAATCCTGGAAACTAATGAAGTGGTTTTCCATACCTGCATGGCGTCATGAACATCGAAAGACGGATCTTTATAATCGAGTCCAACAACAAGTCCAACTGCTACTTTATTATCGTTTAATCCATAAATGAAACCTCCGCCAAATTCATCGTTATTGAGCGGATAGCCCATGGTATGGTAAATCTGGCCAGCCTCAATATTACCTTGGGGCACCGACCATAATTCCTTGCAACCTAAAGAGTAAATCTGCTCGTTCCGGTCTTTGCTCAGGTTGAATTTTTTAATCAGCATTTTGGCCAGGCTGCCACGCGTTCCTTCAGCAAAAACGGTGATTTTGGCTTCAATGCTGGTTCCTGCCTGAAAGTTTTCCAACTGATGGCCATGATGGTCCAAACCCGTATCTTTGGTTTTGGCCCCGGTTACTTTTCCGTCTTTGTACAAAATCTCATCTACAGCAAAACCGGTATATATTTCAACGCCCTTCTCCTGGGCTTTAACTGCCAAATACTTGCATATCTGCCCCAGCGAAGCGGTGTAATTGCCTATATTATTCATATATGGAATGTGAAATGGCAAAGCCAGGTGGCCATTTTCGCTCAGTAATACAGTGTTGTCCTTAATCACTTTTGCATTGAAAGGAATTTCTGAAATATCAACTTCAGGCAATAGTTCTTTAAATACTTCAGGCTTAATTACTGCACCCGAAATAATATGGCTTCCGATTGAACTACCTTTTTCGATTAGCAAAATCCGTTGGCCCTGACCTTTTTGTTTTAAAGTATCAGCCAAATGGATAGCTGTAGCTAAGCCGGCAGGCCCACCTCCGATTATTAACACATCTGTTGATACAGTATCATTATTCATTTTATGCCCTCCCGTAAATGTTTTGTTGAGTTCTAAAAATTGAGTTATTCTTCTTTGAAATTATAAATACAGTAGTATTTTTTGAAAATCGCTGCAAACTTACAAAATAGTACCCAGTATGACCAATAAAAACAACGATGTAATCACATGATTTTTGTCTCATTTTGATAGATCTAGTTGTCGGAAACTTTATATTAGCACTTTAATAAAACTATCCAAATGAAAAGAAGCTTATTACTCTTAACACTGGTTTTGATCTGCTTTTATCCTTCAGGTGAGGCCCAAAATAATCTTTCAACGGTTAATGATCTTAAAACGAAGCAGGCAGGTACAAAAACCAGCCAGAAAATTTTCGTCAAACATGCTGATCAATGTTTAGCTTTAATTGAACAGGCGGCAAAGAAAATATCCATAAAAGGAGTTGCCATTGTTGCATATCTGCCAGGCGATGTAACTGAAACCTGGATTTCGAAAATGAAAGTAGTTGGGAATTTAACCAGTGGTAAGGCCAACCTACTTGGCATTGCCTATACCAAAGCCTCGGAAATGGCAGATACTCATCGGGATAGCGGGAGCAAAATCCGGGAAATCTATTCAGGGGAACTGGGATACAAAGGCGGACTAATCAAAAAAGTAAACTCCGGTTATATTCTGGCTGTTTTTTCAGGCGGAAGCGGTGAACAGGATTTGGAAGTTGCCAAAATAGGACTGGACTGGCTCAGTAAATATTATTAGCATATTTGGTTTCACATCAGTCAATTAATTACTTACACTGAAAATCAATCATTCCCCTGATAGCTTTGCTACAAACCGGGCAAAATACATCAATGGTGTGAAAATTATTCATCAGGCAATTGAAGGCCGGCCGGTAAACACCTTTCGAAACATAACCTCCACCTTCATATACACCCAGTTTTTCATTATTCGCTTGTTTTTCCGGAGTTGGAATTGCGGTTCCTTCGAACAACATACTTTTCCATTTTTTGCCAAAATTAATTAAGGTAGTCAGGTTGGGCTCCCATGGTTCAACTGAAGTTGGATAAAAATCTGAATACTCGACTCCGCCAACGTATTCATCGCCCAATCCGGCAAATAAATGACCAAATTCGTGAATATAAATCTTGCCGGTTTCGTCAATATGATGTGCAGCGCTTATTCCGTAGAAATTATAAATGGCGCCACCACCATATTTTGTGGTATTAGCCAGAATATAGATGTAATCGTATGGAGCATTACCGGCCAAATCGCGTATCCCCTGAAAATCGTTCACCATGAGGTAACGTTCGGAACCGAAAGTGTAATATGAAGCATTCAGGCAGGTTTCATTCCAAATGTGATCACCGGGAATATCCGGCCCTTCCTCCTTTGACGGGGCCCAAACTCCACGAATATTGAATTTATCCCTGTTTTCAGCATAAGGTTCATACCTGAAAAACTCCTCTGCAAACTTTTGGCAGTCAGATTTAAAGAGTTCCTGCTGATCATTGGTATATCCTTCAGGCAATAAAACCACATCTACCTTTTTAGCTGGAGGTCCTGAATTTACCACATCAAAAACCGAAAGTTTTTCGCGTTCCTTTTTGATAAAATGGCTTTTGGGATCAACTGAATATTCAAATTTTTTCTCGAATTCGCCTTTCCTGTTCCGGCTAAGGATAGAAACCACCACTTTATTACGGGGAAAAGGCATGACTACAGATTCAGGATAACAGCAGTCTGTTGCTTGTGCCTGCGGTGTGGTTTTCCATTCGTCAAAAAGTGTACAATACCCACGCGAAAATATTAATTCGCCTGTATCAGCAAGTCGGACCTCAACAAAATGATTTCCGTATCCGTTGGTATCAATCAGTTTTGTTTCCGATCCTGCCCAGAACGGTTCCTCAATCAACTCGTCAAAGAAAAACTGCTCCGTTCCGGCATTTCCGCAATGATAATAATCGAGCCGCAGGGTTTTTTCGTCAAAGTATTTCAGCAATTGGGCGTTCGACTTTTGAATAAATAATACTAATGTGAAAAGGAAGATTATGTATTTCATAGCCAGAAGTTTAAAGGAATAAGTTCAAGGTTGGTTTGAATAATCATTTAGTCAATTTCCTGAAATTCAAATATAGCACAATATCGCTATCAACAAAATGTGGTTCAACAGGGTTAAATATTATTCATAAATTCTGAACAAATCAGGAACAGAAATGGTAATCAGGTTTCATTTTATACTTTTGCCCTCATGTATTATCTCATCGGAATTATCGTTTTAACAGTTATAGTATATGCCGTGATCAGGTTTTCGAAAAAGAAACAGGAAACATTAGCTGAACCGGATTCGCAGGCCGAAGTCCGGAACGTGGCATCGGATTGTTGCGGGGCGCATGAAATCTGCGAATTTGATACTTCAGTTTTTGATCAGGATCAAATTATTTATTTCGACGATGAAGAGCTGGACGAACTGCGAAATGTTCGCGAAGAACAGCTTACAGAAAAACAAATCGAAGATTTACGGGATGTGCTTTACACGCTGCAAACCAACGAAATTGGCAAATGGATTACCAGCCTGGCCAGTCGTCACATTCATCTGCCTGCAATTCTTCAACAGGAAGCCAGGCAGTTAATGACTGAAAAATAGTGGTCAGTAATCAGGCACATTGGCAATCCGGCACCTTCATCCACTCATCAGATTACATCCAGCCTCTTTGTTTTAGACCGCGATAGATAGATTATATTAGAAGTAGTAAACATTCTTGGCGCCACGCTTAACCCGGCGAATTTCCGGATTCAGAATTTCTATTACAGTACGCCGGTTAGCCTGATGGTCAACTTCAGGACAATCAACTCCATCAGCACAATGGTTAATAAGCTGAGACTCGCCATAGCCTTTTGCCACCAGGCGACTTGGAGCAATTCCCTTACCAATGAGGTATGTCATAACGGATTCTGACCGGTTCTGAGATAATCTTTGGTTGTATTCAGCCGTGGCGCGACTGTCGGTATGAGATCCTATTTCTATCCTGACTTCAGGATTATCAATTAAGATTTTAAGTAACTTATCTAAAACTATTTCGGCATCTTTCCTGATGTTGTACTTATTCAAATCGTAGTACAAATCATCAAGAACAAATTGTTTTCCGGCCGAAATTTTTTCAAGCTCAATGGTCATTGAATAATCTCCTAAAGGTTTGCCGACACTCGAATATTTCACCGTTTTTTCAAAGTATTCTTCAGCGGTAGCATAAAAAGTATAATCGGTTGAATCATTCATTTTCATCCGGATAACTCCGTTATTATCTTCAAGTCCAGATTCATCGTATTTTCCTTCAGAAATGTCAACTAAGGCATTGGGAATGATTAATCCGGATTCTTTGTCTATAACTTCGATAGTCAGATAAGGAAAGCCACGTTTCAGGAAAATTTCTTCGCCTTGTAAAAAACCAAACACAGAACCTTTAATTTGCACCTCTTTGGGCTCCGACAAATAGGAATTATTTTCAGCCAGTAACTGATATTTAAAGCCAGGATTAACCAAAAACTGAACGGCAGCCTTCTTATCAGCAATTTTCGAATCAATTACTCTTCCATCTTCAGCTAAAAGTGCAACCCGTGAACCGGGAATCAGCTCTTTGGTTTGAATATCAAAGCATGTAACCATCAGATCAATTTTGTTCACCCTAAATGAATAAATATCGTCTTCACCTTTTCCTTCAGTCCGGTTGGAAGTCACATATCCTGTTAAAGAATCAGTATTAACAACAAATCCAAAATCATCATGATCCGAATTTACAGGTATCCCCAAATTGACAAGCATATAATTTCCGTTTTCCTCTTGTTTGGCAGCAAAAACATCCAGACCTCCATTACCAGGCAGCCCATTTGATGAATAATATAAAAATCCGTTTTTATCTATGTAGGGGAACATCTCTTTCCCTTTGGTGTTAATACTTTCCCCTAAGTTAAGGGGTTTGCTCCATTTGCCATTAAGAAATTCCGATTTATAAATATCTGTCTCGCCAAATCCCCCGGGCATGTCAGAAACAAAGTAAAGCGTTTTATTGTCTATAGATAAGGCCGGATGCCCGACTGAATAATTATCGCTGTTAAACGGAAGTTCGCGAATATTCTGCCAATCATTTCCGCGACGTTCAGCAACTAGTATTTTCAGATTATTTATACCATCAGGAGTTCTTGCGACTTTCCCATTTTTAAAATTATTCCGTGTGAAATAAATGGTATTAAAATCTGAACTGAAACAAATCGGACCTTCATGAACCCTCGAATTTAAGGAAGACGAAAACTTATTATCGTTTCTGAGAATTTTCATGGTTCCGGGTTTCGACTCATAAAGATCAAGGAATGGCTGATTATTCCATTCAAAATTATTTCTAACCATCGAAAAGCTATCCTTCGAAGAAGAATAAACAATACGATCCTCGTAATAAACAGGGCACATATCAATAAACCGGGTATTTCCATCCAGGTTTTCAAAAGTAACATTCTGAAGATTTGATTTTAACTTAATGAGTTGGTTGATATTTTCCAGTTGCTTTATTGCGCGCTGATCGCCTGGTAAAATAACAATGTATTTTTCAAGCCAAATCTTGGAATCCTCAATATTTCCTGCAATTCGAAGCAATTGTGCATATTCATAATAATCCTGTGGTTGCTTTAAGTCTTGTTGAACCAGCAGTGAATAATAATGTAATGCTTTTGTAAAATTCAGCATCTTATAATAACTATAAGCTAATCGCTGGATGTACTTTGGATTAGCCTTATCTTCCTGAGACAATTTTTCATAGGCTGCAGCAGCTTTGTTATAGGCAAAGTCGTCATATAACTCATCAGCTTTTTTTTCTGAAATTGATTGTGCAGATGCAAAACCTGTTGAAAATACTATTGCCAACAGTATAATCACAGGTATTGAAATATTTATTCGCATGTATTTCATAGGAAAAAGTGTTGCTAAAAGTATCGCGGTGATAAAATCTTTTTATTTTTAAACATGACATCATAGCTTATTAATACTTCATGAGTGCCCTGATTGTACGCCCGTAAGTCAGATTGTGTGGTATCGTATGAATAACCGATACTGAGTTGACTGGTAAGGTCAAATTTCACCAGACCGCCAAATGAATCGCCGAACCGGTACATTCCTCCCAGCCAAAGCCTGTCGTGCAGCAGAAAGGCAGCGGAAAACTCCGCAGATAAAGGCGCACCACTTACCATTCTCATCGAAGTTGATGGTTTAAATTTAATATTTTCAGCAATGTCTATCACAAAACCTCCTGATATAAAGATATGTCGCTCTTCCTTGTTTGCATAATTCAAGGTATTCTGATCATCGGATAAGCTGTTCTGAAGCATCTTTGGGATAGAAAAACCAAGATAAAACCGGTCGGAATAAAGATAACTGCCTAGTCCAAAATTAGGAAGGTATAACTTACGGACACCATATAAAATCAAGTGATCATCGTTTTGAGCTCCAATCAGGTTTAACAGGTTCACATCATACATATTTACACCTCCCTTAAGCCCGAAAGACAGCTTGGTTTTGGGTGTAATCTTCAAATGATAAGAATAGTCAGCATATAATCCGGTCTGTTTAACCGGTCCTATTTCATCATGAATCAAACTTAAACCTATTCCGACATTATAACCAATAAAAGGACTGTTCACCGATATAGTCAAAGTTTTTGGAGCGCCATCCATACCAACCCATTGCTGCCTGTGCATAGCGACAAAGTTAAGAGTTCCCCTGCTACCTGCATAGGCCGGATTTATGGATACCGGATTATGCATATACTGGGTAAACATCGGATCTTGCTGTGCTGAGGTATTCCACACAGTGAATAAAAGCATAACTATAACTATAATGCCTTTTTTCAGATCAAAATTTCGCTTAATTATCATCTTATAAATATTTTAAGTCAATACTACCTTTCCAGATATACATACCCTGTTTTATGTTTTTGAATTCCATAGTCAAGCACATAGAAATAAGTGCCTACCGGTAAGGAAGTATTTCCAACTTTATTTTTATTTGAATAGCCATCCCATTCATTTTGATATCCTGATTTTTGATAAACCACATTTCCCCAACGGTTATATATAGTCAGCCTGTTAGCCGGATAAAACTCTATACCAACTATATAGAAGGTATCGTTTTTTCCATCACCATTGGGTGTAAGCACTTGATTGGGAAGGATAATATCTTCAATGGTTATCGTCACGGTTGCCTGTGCACAATCGCCATCCACATCACAAACTTTGTAAATGAACGTATCATTTCCACTAAAATTTGGATTAGGAGTATAGGAATAGCTTCCATCCATATTAAAGATAATCTTACCATTTAGGGGCGAAGTCACCAAAGTCCAAACATTTCCACCATCTCCGCTTGGCAGGTCATTTTCACCAACAAAATCATCCAATACCCCGTCAATAAATATGCTAACAAGGTCATCGTTGGCTACCGGCTGATCATCAACCGGATTAACGGTTATTGTTACCCTGGCTTCATCACAATCACCATCAATATCGCATAGCTTATAAATAAAGCTATCACTGCCATAATAGTCAGCATCAGGAGTAAAAGTATAACTGCCATCCGGTACCATAACTACACGACCATGATTAGGTTGCTTTACTATTGACCAAACATTTAATCCATCATTGCTTATCAGGTCGTTTACTTTCACATTTCCTGTCACTGAATTATCTTCATTAGTCGTATTTATGTCGTCTGCTGCCATAGGCTGGTCGTCATCCTGACCCAATATCAAATAAACGGTTGCCTGATCACATGCAACTGGGCTGCCATTGTCGCAGACTTCGTAAACAAACTGATCCTGACCCACGTAATTCGGAGCAGGGGTAAAGGTAAAGGCTCCGTTCGAATTCAATACCAGGGTTCCATGTGCCGGAGAGATCACCGGAGTTCTGTTGACAGTCTGAGTGTCTCCCTGAGGATCGTTGTCGTTTACAAGTATATTCCCGGTAAGTAACAGGTCTTCCTTGCCATAGAATGTGTCGTCGCTGGCATAGGTCGAATTGCCTGTCGGATTCGGCAAAATATCAATGATCACCCGGGCTCCGTCACACAACGACGGAGTGGCCAGATCGCATACTCGATAGTCGAATGTAACCTGCCCTATAAAGCTTACTGTCGGCACATAGGTAAAGGTTCCGTTTGGATTCAGCGTCAAACTGCCACTCAAAGGCGCTGAGCCTACCAATGTAACACTGTTCGGATTAAGATTACCGTCAACATCAAAATCATTGTTCAATACTGATCCTCTGACCGGAAATCCAATTGAGCCCTGATAAGCATCGTGTAAGGCTACAGGTGGATGATTGGTGGTTGAAATAGTTTCTTCAATCACTTCGATACTGACTGTAGCCTGATCGCATAAAGAAGGACTTCCATTGTCACAAACCTCATAGACGAAACTGTCGCTGCCAGTAAAGCCCGGCTTCGGGGTATAGGTGTAGTTGCCGTTGGAAAGGATAACTACTGTTCCATTGACTGGTGATGTTATTGCAGTCGTCTTAACTGTTAAAATATCTCCTTCAGGATCACTGTCGTTGGTAAGCAGATTCCCACTTACTGCCCTATCCCTAAAAGTTGTATTGATATCGTTCTTCGCTATGGGAGAATCATTGACAGGAATTATCGAAATTTTAAATTCAGCATTTGAGCATTCGTTGTCCACATCACAAACAGAATAAGTAAAGCTGTCACTGCCTGTATAATCAGTATTCGGTTTATAAGTAAAACTTCCATCTGAGTTAAACAAAAGCGTTCCGTGACTCGGTGCATTTATTAATCTCCATACATTACCTCCATCACAACTTGGTAAATCATTCTGATAAACATTGCTTACCAGTGGCTGATCTTCATTAATCACCTCTTTATCATTTAAAGCCAATGGTTTATTATTGTCATAAACAACGATATAACTTTCTATTTTGATACAGCCTTTAAAATCAGTTACAGAAACATTATATGTTCCGCCTGGAATTGCAGATATATCTTCAGTAGTTGCAGAATATGAACCAGGCCCGGTCCATGAATAACTATATGGAGGAGTGCCTCCTGAAACTGTAAGGTTAATTGAGCCATCATTCTTACCCTTGCAGGTAACAGGCACAGTAGTACTGCTTATGCTTATCATTGATGGTTCAGATATAGTAACGCTATTACTCCTGACATTACAATTATCACTTACTGTTAATGTATAAGTTCCAACTGGCAGATTAAGTATTGTTGAAGTTGTTCCTACAATGGTGTTGCTTCCGTTTTTCCATGTGTATGTGACTGTTCCTACTGCATTATTTACGATACCAGCGATTACTGTACCAGTGTTGGTTCCAAAACAGGTTGCATTTGTCTTACTTGATGCACCTAATGACATGATAGTGGCCGGTTCGGTAATGTTAATGCTGTTGGTCACCTTTGTGCAGTTATTGGCATCTTTGACCGTGATGCTGCCGTAAGTGCCCGCCCCTGCCGTAAAGGTATTTCCCGCCTGGTAGGTAGTCCCGTCAAGGCTGTACTGGAGTGTGCCCGTCCCGCCACTGGCCGTGACCGTGATGGTCGTCGTATTCCCGTTGCATAGCAGGCTGGTGGTGCCCGCTGCCGAACTGGCCGTGATAGCCGTTGGTTCGGTAATGCTAACACTGTTGGTCACCTTCGTGCAGTCGTTGGCATCTTTGACCGTGATGCTGCCGTAAATGCCTGCACCTATCGTAAAGCTGTTTCCCGCCTGGTAGGTAGTCCCGTCAAGGCTGTACTGGAGTGTGCTCGTGCCGCCACTGGCCGTCACCGTGATGGTCGTCGTATTCCCGTTGCATAGCAGGCTGGTGGCGCCCGCTGCCGAACTGGCCGTGATAGCCGTTGGTTCGGTGATCGTGATGCTGTTGGTTTCCTTTGTGCAGTTGCTGGCATCTTTGACCGTGATACTGCCGTATGTGCCGGCCCCT